>NZ_JBIMEZ010000002.1:0-664260 GCF_051262695.1 Aeromicrobium sp. CF3.5 | reverse complement strand
CTGGTGCTCGACGCCTCCGCGAGTGCAGCGCGGCAGGAGTTGAGAGCAGTACCGAGGTCGCTCGCCTGCGCGGGGGTCAGGTGAGCGACCATCGTCGCTTCCAGTGCTGCCACCGGTGTGGCGTGTTCGTCCAGCAGGCGCTGCCCCTGCGGGGTCAGGGACAAGGTCACTCGGCGGCGGTCCGCGCTGTCGCGCTCGCGAGAGATCAGTCCCTGTCGCTCCAGCGCACCGACCAGGTCGGCCATCGACTGCGTGGTCACGAACGAGTTGCGGGCAAGCTGCGCAGCCGTGACGTCGTGTCCGCGCTGCAGGACCGTCAACGCGGTGTACTGGGCCGTCGTGATGCCGGCGGGCCGCAGGACGGCGTCGAGGTGGGACCGGACCGCGAGCTCGACCTGTTTGACCGCATAGAGCAGTGAAGGTGCCGCGAGGGGGCCGGAGTCGTCGTCGCGGTGGGGCATGGGCAGGATCCTAGCCTCTTGCGATTAAACAGGAAACCTGTCAATCTGTTGGCCACGGAGGCGATGGGCCGACGAGAGGACTGGGCATGGCGCTGTTCGCGCGGCAGGGGAACTTCGGAGTCGGTACGTGGCCGGCACGTCGGGCTCGCATCAGCCCGGACGCCACGGCACTGTTGCAGGCTGATCGCAGCCTGACCTATGCCGACCTCGCCGATCGTTCGGCCCGCCTGGCCGCCGCTCTCCGTGAGCGCGGCGTCGGCCCGGGTGACTGCGTCGCCTACCTCGGCGTCAACGACCTGAGGACCTTCGAGACGTTCTTCGCCACCGGGCTGCTGGGTGCGGTGTTCGCGCCCCTGAACTTTCGGCTGTCACCCAGCGAGGTCGCCTACATGCTCGAGGACAGCGGCAGCCGGGTGCTCGTGGTCGGCCGCGGTGTCGACGACCTCGTGACGAAGACCCTCGCCAAGAACACGCCGGTCGACCACGTCCTGTCGTTCGGGACGGCTCGCGACGACGCCGAGGACTACGAGCTCCTGACGACACGAACCACGCCGCTCGCCGACGTCGCCGACGTCACGCTGGAGGATCCGGCGCTGCTGCTGTTCACGTCCGGCACCACCGGTCGCCCCAAGGCGGCCGTGCTCACCCACGGCAGTCTCACCTGGAACACCTTCAACCAGCTCGGGCACATCGACTTCGTCAGCACCGATCACATCTTGTGCTTCGCGCCCTTGTTCCACGCGGTGGGATTCGGGCAGTCCACGCTGGCGACCCTGTTCAAGGGTGGGACGGTCGAGATGCTCGACGGCTTCGACCCCGGCATCGTGCTGCGGACCATCGCCGAGCACCGCGTCACGGGAATGGCCGTGGTGCCCACCATGCTGCAGATGATGGTCGAGCATCCCGACTGGGACACGGCCGACCTCTCGTCCTTGCGCTACGTCAACTACGGCGGCTCCCCGGCGACCGAGCACATCAGCCGTGCCTGGCAGCAGCGCGGGGTGACCCTGCAGCAGGGCTACGGCATGACCGAGGCCGCGCCGGGTGTCTACATGGCGCCGGTGCAGGGCAGTGAGCAGCGCCCGGTCTCGATCGGTGTGCCGCACTTCTTCACCGACGTGGCGATGCTCGGCGATGACGGCACGGTCCTGCCGGTCGGACCCGAGCCGCGCGAGCTGCTGGTGCGCGGACCTCACCTGTACGACGGCTACTGGGGGAGGCCCGAGGCCAGCGAGGAGACCGTCGTCGACGGCAGCTGGTTCCGATCCGGCGACATCGTGCAGGTCGAGGACGATGGCTGGGCCCACGTCGTCGACCGCCTCAAGGACGTCATCATCTCCGGTGGCGAGAACATCTACCCCGCCGAGGTCGAGGCCGCGATGCACTCGCTGCCGGGTGTGCGGTCGGTCGCTGTCGTGGCGCGGGCCGACGACCGTTGGGGAGAGGTCGGAGTCGCCTTCGTCGAGCGCCTGCCCGATGCGTCCCTCACCGAGGCCGACATCCGGGCGCACCTCGACGGCCGCCTGGCCCGTTACAAGACCCCCGCCCAGTTCATCTTCGTCGACGAGCTGCCCCGCAATGCCTCCGGCAAGGTGCTCCGCACCGACCTGCGTGGACGCGTCACCCCTGGAGGAACCGCATGACCCAGCTCGACCTGTCCGCGCTCGCCCTGCCGGAGTCGATCACGACCGAGCGGCACGGCGACGTGCTGATCGTGCGGCTGTCCCGCGCGCACAAGCGCAACGCCCTGGACGACGCCACCGTGCTCGGCTTCGAGCGGTTGTTCGCCGATCCGCCGGAGTGGGCGCGCGCCGCGGTCCTCGACGCCGACGGCGACCACTTCTGCGCCGGGCTCGACCTGGCTGAGCTGTCCGAGCGCAGCACCGTGGGCGGCCTGCACCACTCACGCATGTGGCACCGCGCGTTCGAGCGCATCGAACGCGGCCGCATCCCAGTCGTCGCAGTGCTGCGGGGAGCCGTGATCGGCGGAGGACTCGAGCTGGCCAGCGCATGTCACGTGCGGGTGGCCGAGCCGTCGGCCTACTTCGCCCTGCCGGAGGGGCAGCGCGGCCTGTTCGTCGGCGGCGGCGCCTCGGTGCGTGTGCCGCGACTCGTCGGCGTCCACCGGATGGCGGACATGATGCTGACCGGCCGCGTCTACGGCGCGGAGGAGGGGCACCGGGTGGGCTTCAGCCAGTACCTCGTCGAGGACGGCGCCGGCCATGACACGGCGCTCGAGCTGGCTCACAAGATGGCCGGGGTCTCGCCCGTCACCACCTATGCGGTCATCCAGGCGCTGCCGCGCATCGGCGAGGCCGATCCGGACCAGGGCTACTTCATCGAGTCGCTGATGGCGGCCGTGGCCGGCGGCAGCGACGAGGCGAAGTCTCTGATGCGTGAGTTCCTCGACGGGCGGGGCGCGCGGATCAACGGCGAAGGTCCGCGATGACCGACCAGCACGTCGTCTGGCGCCCCGCCTCCGACTGGCGCACCACGACCCGCATCGGTGCCTTCGTGCAGTGGGTCGGTGAGCACCGCGGCGTGACCGTCGACGACTACGACGACCTCTGGCGTTGGTCGGTCGAGGACCTCGACGGGTTCTGGTCGGCGATCTGGCAGTTCTTCGGCGTCGAGTCCGACACCGAGGTCGGCCCGGCGCTGGCCGACGACTCGATGCCAGGTGCCGTGTGGTTTCCCGGCGCCAGCATCAACTTCGCGCGGCACGCCCTGGCCGCGCGCGACGTGGATCCGCAGGCGATCGCGATCGTGGGCCACTCGCAGACGCGGGAGACGGTCGAGCTCACCTGGGCCGACCTGCGCGACCAGGTCGCGCGGGCGCGCGCCGGCCTGCAGCGCCTCGGAGTGGGGCGCGGCGACCGCGTGGCCGCCTACCTGCCCAACATCCCTGAGACCGTGGTGGCCTATCTGGCCACGGCAAGCCTGGGAGCGATCTGGGCCTCGTGCGCTCCCGAGCTGGGGCCGCGCAGCGTCGTGGACCGTCTTGGCCAGATCGAACCGGTGGTGCTGCTGGCCGTCGACGGTTATCGGTACGGCGACAAGGCGGTCGACCGCGTGGCCGAGGTCGCCGAGGTGCGCGCAGCCATGCCGTCGCTGCGCGATGTCGTCCACGTCCCGTACGGCGGGCAAGGCCTCGAGGACACGGTCAGCTGGGACGAGCTGCTGGCTGAACCGGCCGAGCCTGCATACGACTCGGTGCCCTTCGACCACCCGTTGTGCGTGTTGTTCTCCTCGGGCACCACGGGCAAGCCCAAGGCGATCGTGCACAGTCACGGCGGGCTGCTCATAGAGCATCTGAAGAATCACGCACTGAGCTGGGACCTGGGTCCCGGCGATCGCCTGATGTGGTTCTCCACGACCACCTGGATGGTGTGGAACTCGCTCGTCTCGGCCCTGCTGGTCGAGTCGTCGATCGTGCTGATCGACGGCAACCCGATGTACCCGGACGCTGATCTGCAGTGGCGTCTTGCTGCGCAGACGCGAGCGACGATGGTGGGGCTGAGCCCGGCATTCATCATGGCGGCGCGACGCTCCGGCGCCGAACCGGCTCAGGTGCACGACCTGTCGGCGCTGCGTCAGGTGGGAGCTGCGGGCAGCCCCCTGCCGGCCGAGGGATACGCGTGGATTCGAGAGCAGCTCGGCGAGGAGATCCTGCTGAACGTCGGCAGTGGTGGAACCGACGTGTGCGGCGGCATCGTGCAGGGCAGTCCGTTGCAGCCGGTGATCGCCGGCGAGATCTCCGGGGCCTGCCTCGGGGTCGCTGCCTACGCCTTCGACGAAGCCGGCGAACGCGTGGTCGGTGAGCTCGGCGAGCTCGTCATCACCCGGCCGATGCCCTCGATGCCGGTGGGTCTGTGGGGCGATGAGGACGGCTCGCGCTACCGCGAGACCTACTTCGAGACGTATCCCGGTGTGTGGCGCCACGGTGACTGGGTGCGATTCGCCGAGTCCGGCAGCTGCGTGATCGCCGGCCGGTCCGATGCCACCCTCAATCGCGGAGGGGTGCGACTGGGCACGTCGGAGTTCTACGACGTGCTCGGATCGATGGCGCAGATCGACGACTCCCTCGTGGTCCATCTCGAGGACACCGACGGCGGCAACGGTGAGCTGATCGTGTTCGTCGTGACCGCAGGCGGCTCGCGCCTGGATGACGAGCTCATCGGCACCATCGGGCGGACCCTGCGTAGTTCGCTGTCGCCCAGGCACGTGCCCGACCGTGTCATCGAGGTGCCGGCCGTTCCGACGAACCGGACCGGCAAGAAGCTGGAGGTTCCGGTCAAACGGCTGCTCCAGGGTGCCCCGATCGAGCGTGTCGTGGCGCAGGACACCGTGGTGGATCCGGCCGTGTGGGACCCGTTCCTCGAGCTGGCCGGAGCCCGCGCATGAGCCATGTCGCCATCGTCGGTGCGGGTGTGATCGGACGCGCCTGGGTCTGCCAGCTCGTCTCGCGCGGGGTGACAGTTCGCATCAGCGACCCGTCTCCGGCCGCTCCCGACCTGCTGGCGCACGACATCGAGCTGGCTGGCCCTGCCCTGGCGACTCTCGGTCACGACGTCGGAGGCTGGCGGGATCTGGTGACGTGGGCCGATTCGCCGTCCGAGGCGGTCGACGGTGCCCGGTTCGTGCAGGAGAACGGACCCGAGGACGAGGCCGTCCGCGGTGCGCTCTACCGCGAGATCGATGCGGTCGCCGATCCGGACGTGCCGGTGGCGAGCAGCACCTCGACCATGATGCCCAGCACTCTGGCCGCGCTGGCGCCCCTGCATCCTGAGCGTTTTGTCGTGGGTCACCCGTTCAACCCGGTGCACCTGATCCCGCTCGTGGAGGTGGTGGGCGCCGAGGTGACCTCGCCACAGATCGTGCAGAGGGCGCTGGAGTTCTACCGCGACATCGGCAAGCGGCCGATCCACGTGCGGCGTGAGGTGCCAGGTCACCTGGCCAACCGGCTGCAGGCGGCGTTGTGGCGCGAGGCGTACTCACTGGTGCAGCGCGGTGTCGCCACGGTCGCCGACGTGGATGCCGCCATCGCGCACGGCCCCGGTCTGCGATGGGCCCTGCTCGGACCGGTCGTCAACCAGCACCTGTCTGGTGGAGAAGGCGGCCTGGGCCACGTGCTGGCGCACCTGGGCCCGCCGACCGAACGACTCATGGACGATCTCGGCGAGGCGCCGCTGACGCCCGAGCTCGTCGCGGCACTGGTCGCCGGAGTCGATGACGAGCTCGACGGCATCGATCAACACGCCATGAGTGCGGACCGCGACGCACTGCTGCTGATGTTGCTCGCTGCCAAGACCAACGCCCAGAACCTGCCCTGATCCCCTTCGGAGGTCCCATGTACGAATCGGCCATCGACGTCGAGGCCCTCGTGGCCATCGACGTCCACACCCACGTCGAGGCGGACGGCCACGGCCACTACTCGCTCGATGACGAGCTGATGGATGCGTCGGCGAAGTACTTCAAGGCCGACGCGATCCGGACGCCGACGATCGACCAGATCGCCGAGCACTACCGCGAGCGCCAGATGGCGGCGGTCGTGTTCACCGTCGACGCCGAGCGCGAGATGGGGCACCCGCCACTGTCCAGTGAGGAGATCGCCGAGGGCGCCGCGCGCAACAATGACGTCCTGATCCCGTTCGGTTCGGTCGACCCGAGGCGCGGCGACGAGGCCGTCGAGCGAGCGCGCCGTCTGATCGGCGATCACGGGGTGCGCGGGTTCAAGTTCCACCCCAGCCTGCAGGGCTTCCGGCCCGACGACGAACGCTGGTACCCGCTCTACGAGGTGCTGCAGGACGCCGGCGTGGTGGCACTGTTCCACACCGGTCAGACGGGCATCGGGGCCGGACTGCCCGGCGGCCGGGGCATCAAGCTGCGCTACTCCGACCCCATGCTCGTCGACGACGTCGCGGCCGACTTCCCGCAGCTGGACATCATCCTCGCCCATCCGTCGGTGCCCTGGGTCGACAGCAGCATCTCGATCGCGACCCACAAGGCCAACGTCTTCGTGGACCTGTCGGGATGGCGGCCCAAGTACTTCCCGCCGCAACTGGTGCGCCAGGTCAACACGTTGCTGCGGCACAAGGCGCTTTTCGGCTCGGACTTCCCAGTCATCACGCCCGACCGCTGGATGGCCGACTTCGACGAGCTCGACCTCAAGCCCGAGGTCCGGCCGCTGATCGTGAAGGACAACGCAGCCCGTCTTCTGGGCCTCGTCGCAAAATAATCAGGAAACCTGTCTAAATCGCTTGACGCGCGACGTGATCGACAGGATTCTTGAGTATCAGCAATGTGAGAGAGGTCACCATGAAGAAGTCAGCACTCATCGCCGTCGCGGCCGCCGCCGCGCTCGGGCTCGCCGCGTGCGGTTCGGGCGGAGGAGCCAGTGAGAACGAGCAGGGGCTGCGGGAGGTCTCCTTCTCCGCGCTGCCGATCCTGCCGACCGGGGCGATCGTCGTGGGCCAGGAGCAGGGGTTCTTCGAGGACGAGGGGATCGACCTGACCGTCGAGATGGCCCAGGGTGGCGCTGCGATCATCCCCGGCGTGGTATCGGGCAAGCCGCAGTTCGGCACGAGCAACCCGGTCTCATTGTTGACAGCGCGTGACAAGGGATTGCCGCTGAAGGTGCTGACGCACTGGTCGTCGGATCTGATGCCCCCGGAGGACGGCATCAACGGGATCATCTCGTTGAAGGACTCCGGGATCGATGAGCCTGCCGATCTCGAGGGCAAGTCCATCGCGATCAACACCCTGAAGTCGATCGGCGACCTGACGATCCGCGAGACGCTGCGCGAGGCGGGCGGCGACCCCGACTCCATCGACTTCGTCGAGCTCGGGTTTCCCGACATGCCTGCGGCACTGGAAGCGGGCAACGTCGACGCGGTGTGGGTGCCCGAGCCCTTCCTGACCAGCCTGCAGGAGGGACCCGGCCAGCTGGTCGGCTACACCAGCCAGCTGTCGGTGCCCGGAATGGCGATGCAGTACACCTTCACCAGCGAGGAGCTGATCGCCTCTGATCCAGAGCTCGTCGCGTCGATGACCGCTGCGCTGGAGCAGACGCTGACCTACGCCGAGGAGAACCCCGACGAGGTGCGTGCCGCGGCCCAGGAGCTCACCGGGATCCCGCCGGAGCTGGTCGAGATGGCTGGCCTCGAGGCGTTCGGCACGGACCTCCGGGAGCCGCAGCTGAAGCGTCTGGGCGAGCTGATGACCGACGAGGGTTGGATCGACGGCCCCGCAGACATCGACGGTCTGCTGCCGTAGGACCGTTCACGCCACGCGCCCACCCGACGATCGGGTGGGCGCGTCGTCGTGTCCGGTTAGGCGCGTTCGAGGATGCGCACGATGCCGTGATCCGCATCGACCTCGACGAGGTCACCGGTGCGGATCACGGCGACAGGATCGTGGTCCAGCTCGCTGATGGTCGGGACCCGGGTGACCACCGCACCGAGGACGGCCTTGGTTGTGACGGTGGTGAAGAGCATCGCCGCGGGCGCGGTCCCGAGCAGCCGAGTGCTCTGGAAGAAGCCGGACCACCCCGACGATCCCTTGGCTCCTGGGAACACGAGCACCTGGTCGGTGAAGCAGACGCCGCTCAGTGCGTGTCGTCGCTCGATGATGGTGCCCAGCGTCGGGTCGATGCCGCCCCAGCCCGAGATGGTCTCGGGAGACACCAGCGCTCGAGCGGTCACCGTGCCGGGAACGATGGATCGTCCGCGGAGCTCGCGCACGTCGGCGCTCATCGCAGCTCTCCCTTCCAGCGGCCGGTCAGGGCTGCCTCGATGCAGTCGCGAGTCGTGCCGAACCACGCTTCGATGTCGAGGATCGCCGGCAGGTAGTGCGCCTGCTTGGCGCTGTCGGTCGCAAACACTCGAGTTCCCTCCGGAGCGGTGCGCGACATGGCCGGACACGAGTCGGTGAGCACCTGTCCACCCGCGGCGCGGATCGCGGCCGTGACCCCGTTGCGGTCCGCGACATCGCGGAGGGCGCGTGGAGCCATCACCCACAACCGTGTGTCTGGGTGCAGCTTCCGGCCGTCGAGCAGGCGTGCGATCTCGGCCATCTGCTCGACCGAGGCGTGCGGGCAGCCGAGCAGCACGAAGTCCACGTCGGTGCTGCTGCCCTGGTCGTTGAGCGTCTCGTAGACGTGTGCACGGTCCGCCGCGGTGTAGTGAACCGTGGTGGCGGGAACGGTGTCGCCGAAGGCCTCCTCGATCGTTCGGGCCTCCGGCGTCACGCCGGGCAGGTGGAACATCTCCACACCGCCGCTGGTGGCCATGGCCGCTCCCAGGTGCTTCAGGTCAGTGAGCGTGGGCCTGGCGAGCTGCCCGCTCAGGACAGGGCGCTGCTCGCCGACCACGTCACCGGCGAAGTAGCCGAGCATCCCCCAGTCGAGGAAGGACTCGACCCTCACGTCGGACTCGATGAGGTGCGTGCCGCGTCTGGTCTCTTCGCGGTGATTGCCCCAGCAGGGTATCCGCCCGGTCAGGCCAGCCGATCCCGTTGACGCCGTGCCCTCGCAGTTGGTGCGGGCGCCCAGCACCGAGTTTGCATAGATCACGGCCGAGGACTCCATCCACGCCACGTGCTCGCCACGGGTGGGCAGGTTGCCCACCTGGTAGGGCGTGCACGTGGCGAGGATGTTGATGCCCTTCTCGGAGGCGAAGGACTCGGCGCCGTCCTGCAGCTCCACGAGCTCGGATCGATACGGTGAGATCGACAGCACCTCATCGTTGAAGCCCTGTTGGAGCTGACAGGTCGGGACCCGCATCGGCGGGATCGCGATGTCTGCATCGCTGTCGAGGTTGATGACCGAGAACGCCTTGTCCCAGCCGTGCTCCTTGGCGATGATGGTCTTCGCAGGGGTGGGTTGGGTCGACGTCCCGGCGACGTTGCGGACGTCGCACAGCACCTCTGCCCCGAGTCCCTCGCCGTAGCGAATCAGAAGGTCCATGGCCGCCGCGATCGCGTCGCCCTCGGCCCCGTCGCGCATCGCTCGATCGTGATCTGTCAGATGCATCTGTCCTCCTCAGGACGTCACGTTGTGAGCGACTCGAGTCCGCAGGTCGGACCAGGAGATGTCGGCGACCCCTCCGCCGTCCGCAAGATCCAGGGCGTGCGCAGCCGCCTCGCCCATCGCCGCGCACGGCCCCATGACACGGACGCTGGACAAGGCGGCGGCGTCACCGTCGACGCACCGTCCGGCCGCAAGCAGGTTGACGGCGCCCTTCGGGGTGATGCTGCGCAAGGGGACCTCGTGCACGTGATCGGGCTCGAAGACTTCCCACACGTATCCGTCGGGACGGTCGTGCAGCTCGATGGGCCATGCCGTTCGCGCCACCGTGTCTTCGAACCTCGTGCCGTTCACGACGTCGTCGACGCTCAGCTGGTACTCGCCGGCGATCCACCGCGTCTGGCGTCGCCCCGGAAAGCCGTAGAGCCGCACCGTGGCGCGGCCGAATGCCTCGGGGAACTCAGCCTTGAGGAAATCGACGACGAGATCGGCCTGTGCTCGGCCCTCGAGCTGCGCGCGGGAGGCGGCCACTGGCTCGAGCGGAGCCTCGACGTGCGTCATGTTCATGACAGCGGTGTTGCGTCCGGGGAAGAAGAAGGCCAGGCCGTCCTTGCGCACCAGGCCGTAGTTCTCGGCCTTGTCGCGGACGCGCTGGGCGAGCTCTTCGGGGGACGGCGCGTGCTCGGGATCGAGATTCTCCAGTCGGACCTGCTGCGAGCCCCAGATGGTGCGCTCGGGCACGCGACAGTCCAAGCCAGCCTCCCAGGTGAGTGCTGCATCGCCCGTGGCATCGACGAAGGCGTCAGCGACCACGCGCAGCAGGCCGTACCGGGTGGCGAAGTTGACGGCTCCGATATGTCCTCCGTCGTTCTCCACCGACAGGACCGATGCGCTCGTGATGGCGTGGATGCGATGGTCCACGACCTGTTCCTCCATCCAGCGGCCCACTGCCACCTCGTCATAGTTGACGGTCATGGTGTGACGGCGGTTGTAGGAGATGTCGCCGCTGGACTCCAGATCGGAGAACATGTCGGTGAAGATCCCGTGGGTGAGCTGCTGGTAGTCCGGCCCGTTGCCGTAGACGCCGCAGAACAGGCCGATGAGCGAATTTGCGCACTGGCCGCCGAGGACGGGTAGCGCGTCCACCAGCGCGACGCTGCGTCCAAGGCGCGCCGACGCCAACGCTGCGGACATGCCGGCGATGCCGGCCCCCACGACGCAGACGTCGGTCCGGAGCTCCTCGACGGGTGGCTCGGTGGAGCGACGTACGGTGTTGACGGTCAGATCACTGAGTGCGTGTGGCATGCGAGGACTTCCTCTCGTCGGTGGTGGAGTCCGAACGCCCCAGGACAGCGCCGTGGGACAAGGAGCTGACGGTCGCGGCGTAGGCGCCGAGCCAGGGAGTGGCGGCGGCGCGGCCGATCGGCCCTCCCGTGGCCGTGTCGTCCTGAAGGTCCACGTCGACCCGGTTCGAGACGAGGTCGACCGTGATGGTGTCGCCGTTGCGGACCTGTGCCAGTGGCCCACCTTCGGCGGCCTCCGGCTTGACCTCGCCGACCACGATGCCGGCGTTCACGAGCCCGGAGAGCTGGCCGTCGGTGATGACCGCGACCTTGCCGGTGAGTCCGGCCCCGTCGAGTGCGAACACCACGTTGGAGGCCATGCCCATGCCGGGAGTTCCGACCGGACCGACACCGCGCACGACCAGCATCGACCCGGCCGGCACTTCACCGGCGTTGATCGCGGCGATCGCGGCGATGGGATCGTCGTGGACCACGGCCGGGCCCTCGGCGCGGTCGCCGCGGGGGTCGGTGACGGAGAGCTTGACGATGGCCCCGTCGGGTGCGAGCGACCCCCGCAGGATGCGGATGGTGGCCTGGGGGCCCCGAGGATCGGAGAGGGGGCGGATCACCGCGTCGTCGAGATGCTCCAGACGGTCCACGATCGAGCCCACCGACTCTCCGGTCACGGTCGTGACGGTGCGGTCGACGGCGGCTCCGAGCTGGTGCAGCACGCCCCACGCCCCGCCGGCGGCCTCGAACGCCTCGATCGAGTCAGGGCCGTTGGGTCGGACGGCCGAGAGCGGGCGCACCGTCTCGCCGGCCTCCTCGAACATCGTGCCGACGTCGAGCCCGAGCCCGAGCTCGGCGACGACTGCCTGCAGGTGCTTGACTGCATTGATCGATCCGCTCACGGCCAGGACCGCGGCGACCGCGTTCCGCACGGCGCCCTCGGTCATGATCCGGCGCGGTGTGCGGTCAGCCTCGAGGGCGTCGAGCACGGCTGAGGCCGATTCGCGGACGGTCTGCCACATGCGGGGACTGTTTGCTGCCACCGGCGCGGCACCCGGCACGGTCATGCCCAGGGCTTCGGCCACGACGTGCATGGTGTTGGCCGTTCCCATGCCTGTGCAGACCCCGGGCCCGGTGATCGCTCGGTCAGTCATCGAGCAGAGGTCCTCCACGGAGATCCTCCCCGATGCCACGTGGCCGGCCTTCAGGAACACTTCTTCGATGTCGACCGGTGAGCCGTCGGCCATGCGTCCGCACGACTGATATCCGCACGGAACGATCACGGTGGGTACGTCCAGCCGTGCGGCTGCCATCAGCTGTCCCGGTGCGGTCTTGTCACACGAGGCGAGGCAGATCATGGCGTCGAGCTGACCGCCTTCGACGGCGGCCTCGATGTCGGCCGTGACGAGGTCACGGCTCGACAGGACGTAGCCTCCGCCTGCTCCGGCCGCCATGATGAAGTCGGTCGGCGCGACGGTCCTGATCTCGAAACCGACGGCGCCGAGCTCAGCGAGTCGCTCGCAGGTCGCCGTGGCTATCTCGTCCAGGTGGCTGAAGCATGGCGCGAGCTTGGACGAGGAGTTCACGACGGCGATCTTGGGGCCGCTGATCTGCTCGTCGGTCAGGCCGAGTGCCTTCCACTGGGTCCGTCTCGTCGCCCAGCGAGGGCTGCCGACAGGAAAATTGCTTCGGTACTCCCTCACGCTGCTTCCTTTCGTGCGTAGACCGATTCGTGCCACGGGATCACGAGCCGCTTGCACGAGCTGACGATGAAGAACAACGTCAGTCCGATGGCTGCGAGAAGCATGATGACGGCGAAGAGGGCCGGCGCGTCCAGCTCGTTCAGACTGCGAACGATCATGTAGCCGAGTCCCTCGTTGCCGCCGAGATACTCGCCCACGATGGTGCCGATGATGGCGAGCACGATGGCCGTCTCCATGCCGGCGAACACGAACGGCATCATGGACTTGCCCTCGAGGTGGGTGAACGTCTGCCACTTGCTCGCGCTGATGCTCTGCATGACGTCGCGGTGCCCTCGATCGACGGATCTGACTCCCAGCTGGACGTTGAGCATGACCGGGAAGAACGCCAGCAGCGCGGCGATGAGGACCTTGGTACTCATCCCGAATCCGAACCAGATGACGAACAGGGGGATGAGGGCGACCTTGGGCACGACCTCCATCGCGATGATGAGAGGACGCAGGCTGATCTCCAGCAGCGGAATCTTGCCCAGCAGGACACCCACGACGATCCCCACGAAGACGCCGATGGAGAAGCCCAGCAGGATCTCGGTGAGCGTGATCCGAACGTTGACCCAGGTGCTGGCGTCCAGGACGACCTCGCGCAGGCTTCCGGCGATCGTGGTCGGTGGCGGGAGCAGCAAGGGTGAGATGTCGCGGATCCGCACCACGGCTTCCCAGATGGCGAAGAACACGAGCAGGACCGTGGGGGTGCTGACCCACGGCAGGATCTTGATCAGGCGTTGACGGGTCATGACTGCTCCTCCTCTTCCTTCATCAGCGCGGAACGCAGCCCGGCGACGATGTTCGTGAACGTGGGTGTGGTCTGCACCTCGTAGGTGCGCGGTCGCGCAGCCCCCACCGGGACGATCTGCTCGATGCGGCCGGGGCGCGGCGTCAGGTGGACCACGCGGTCGCCCAGGAATGCCGCTTCCTCGATGTCGTGGGTGACGAACACGACAGTGGCTCGGGTGGCCAGGGCGATGCGCTGGATCTCCAGGTTCATCTTGTCCCGCGTCATCGCGTCCAGGGCCCCGAAGGGCTCGTCCATCAGCAGGAGATCGGGGCCGTCGCTCAGCGCTCGAGCGATCGCGGCGCGCTGGCGCATGCCCCCAGAGAGCTCGCGAGGATAGTTCTCGAGAAAGGATCCGAGCCCGACGAGGTCAGCGAGCTCTCGGGCGCGCTTGCGTCGCTCGCGCTTGCCCATGCCTCGGAGCTTGAGCGGGAGGGCGATGTTGTCCGCGATGTTGTACCAAGGGAACAGATTGGCTTCTTGGAAGACGACGCCCAGGTTCCGGATGACGCTGTTGTCAGCCGTGGAGCCTTTCCACAAGGAGCGACCGGCGATCTGCACCTCGCCCGAGCTGGGCGGAACCAGGCCAGCCATGATGCGAAGCAAGGTCGTCTTGCCGCAACCGGAACGACCGATCAGCGAGACGAACTCCTCCTTCGCGATCTCCAGGTTGATCCCCGACAGGGCGTGGGTGACTCCGTGATCGGTCTTGTACTGCTTGTCCAGTCCGGTGATCGAGATCTCCGCGGCAGCGTGGCTCGAGGCGGCGGACGAAGTGGGTTCCTGCACGTCGAGGGTCATGGTGTGGTCTCCTGCGTCTGGTTTCGGGGGGTGGGCCATCAGGTGAGGAGCTCGTTGGTCATCCAGGACGACGGGTCGCTGCCGCCCGCCAGCATGTCGGCCCCGACGAGCTGGTCGTAGGCCTCGGCCCAGTAGGCCGAGTCGGTGGTCATCAGCTCGGACTCGCCACCGCGTGTCCACAGCGTGCGGGCCTGCTCGAGTGCCTCGGTCGCGATCGTGTCGTCGTCGAGGGCGGCGAAGGAGTACTTCTTGCGCATGGTCGAGATCGAAGCCTGCAGGTCGGTGTCGTCCACGATGCTCTGACAGGCGTTGTCGATGGCCGACAGATATTGCGTGATCATGTCGCCGTTCTCGTCCATGGCCTTCGGCGTCGTGGCGTACACCTGGGAGTCGGCGACGATGCTGAAGCCGGGATCGAACACCCCGGCCTCGCCGGGATACTGCTGCATCGCCGTCAGGGACTGATCGATGCTGACCATGTAGCCGGCGATGTCTCCGCGTTTGACCAGCTCGAAGGTTCCCGGCCCGAGCCCGACGACCTGACGCTCGACGTCGGTCGGGGCGAGTCCGGCCGTGTCCATCATCAACGAGAGGGTCTTGTCGCTGGTGCCGCCCTCGGAGGGAATGCCCATCTTGACCCCGCGGAAGTCGGCCGGTGAGGTCAGGGGCTGGTCCTGGGAGTAGAGGATGCGGATGGAGGATCCCCGCACCAGGGTGGCCACGTTGAGGAGAGGCTGGCCATCGGAGGCCGCGGACATGACGTCGATGCCCCCGATTCGCGTCAGCGGCGCTCTGCCGGCCACCAGCAGCTGGATGGCCTGGGGGGATCCCTTGGTGGTCTGGATCTTGACGTCCAAGCCCTGGTCGGCGAAGAATCCGCCAGCATCGGCCATGAGCTCGGGCGACATCGACAACGACTCGATCGGGAGGTAGCTCAGGAAGGTGAAGCCAGAACCCGAGCCGCTGCTGCCACTGGCGCAGGCGCCGACGCTGCCCAGCGCGGAGACGGTCACGGCGAGGCCGAACGCTCCTTTCATCAGACTGCGGCGAGAGACATCGGGGCCGAGGGGGCCGGAGATGGCGGTCATGGTTCCTCCTGTGTGGTGGGTCACACCGGACTCTCCACGGAGGCGACCGAGAAGCCAACAGAATTTCCACTGAATGAGAGGAATTCTGCAATTCACCGAACTCGGGAGATGCTCCAAGCGGCAGTCTGGACGGCTTGGGCGAGGCTTCGCTCACGGAGCATTGCGCCCGGAACGTTGACCGAGAGTGCTGCCACCACAGTGCCCTCACGGTCGGTGATGGGAGCGGCAACCGATGCGGCGTCAGGGTTCACCTGGCGGTCAGCGACCGCAAAGCGTTGATTTCGAATCTTCGCGAGGGTACGCCGCAGGGAGTGCGGGTCGATCTCGGTGTGGGGAGTGAACCGGTGCAACGGCTGCGCCAGATACTCCTCCTGGATGGCTGGGCTGGAGTCGGCAAGCAGAACGAGGCCGACCGCAGTGACGTGCAAGGGGTAGCGACTTCCGACGGCGGGCCGGAGCTGTTGGTCGTCCGAGGGTGTGAGGCGCTCGATGAAGAGCGCCTCGAGCTCGTCGCGCACTGCGAGGTGGACGGGGTACTGAGTGATCTCGAGGAGGTCGTGCATGAAGGGGAGCGCCAAGCGCTGGATACCGACGGAGCGGGGCGCGTGAGAGGCGATCTCCCACAGGCGGAGGCCCACGCGGTACTCCGGACCGTGGCGCTCGAGCATTCCGCACGCCGTGAGCGACTGCAGGATGCGGTGACAGGTCGACAGTGGAATACCGCTGAGTCGAGCGATGCGGCTCGCCGTCAGGTGGTCGTTGTGGTTGAACGTCTCGAGGATCTCGACGACGCGGGTGATGACCGCCTTGCCGTCGTCAGTGCGCACCTCGGCTCTCAGTTCACCTGGCGGTCGTGGCCAGCCCAGAACTCCTCGCGCAGCTTGAACTTCTGCAGCTTGCCGGTGGCGGTGCGGGTCAGCTCGTTGCGGAACTCGATGCGCTTGGGGCACTTGTAACCGGCGAGATATTCGCGGCAGTGCGCGATGAGATCCTCGGCCGAGGCCTTCTGACCCTCGTCGAGCACGATGAGAGCAGTGATCAGCTCGCCCCACTTCTCGTCGGGGATGCCGATGACGGCGACCTCGCGAACGGCCGGGTGCGAGGACAGTGCGTCCTCGACCTCGATCGACGAGACGTTCTCCCCGCCGGTGATGATGACGTCCTTCTTGCGGTCGGCGATCGTGAGATAGCCGTCCTCGAGGGTGCCGCCGTCGCCGGTGTGGAACCAGTTGCCGGCCTGCGCGGTCTCGGTCGCCTCGGGATTCTCCCAGTACGACTCGAGATTGTGATTGCTCTGGGCCAGCACCTCGCCCCCGTTCTCTCCGGCACCGTCCTCGATGCGCAGCCGCACACCCACCACAGGCGCTCCGGCGCGGCCGAGGTTACGGGCCTGCGTGGTGGCGTCGAGGTCGTCCCACTCCGAGCGCATGCGGCTCATGGTCAGCAGGGGAGCGGTCTCGGTGAGGCCGTAGATCTGGATGAACTCCCAGCCGAGCTCTTCACGCACCCGCTCGATGGTTCGGGTGGGCGGCGGAGCGCCGGCCACGATGATGCGTACCTGGTCGCGACCCGGGATCTCGCCACTCCAGTCCTTGGCGGCGTCGAGGACCGAGCTCACGACCGCAGGTGCCGCACACAGGTAGGTGACGCCGTGCTGCTCGATGCGGCGCAGGATCTCGGCCCCGTCGATCTGCCGGATCACCACCTGCTTGACGCCCATGCCGGTGGTGGTGAACGGGTGCCCCCAGCCGTTGACGTGGAACATCGGCAGTGTGTGGAGGTAGACGTCGCGGTCGTTGACGCCGACGTGCCAGCCGAACATCGACGCGTTGATCCACATGTTGCGGTGCGTCATCTGCACACCTTTGGGCCGCGCGGTGGTGCCGGACGTGTAGTTGATGGTGGCGGTGGCACTCTCCTTCTCGACCGGCTCGCCCTCCCACGGTGCGGGCTCGGTCGACTCTCCCCAGATCAGGTGGTCGTCGCGGCCCAGCACGAACGCGTGCTTGCAGTCGACCTCGTCGATGAGGTGCGCGAGGTCGGGATCGACCATCAGGACCTCGGCTCCCGAGTGCCCGATGATGTAACGGATCTCGGCGACGCTGAGGCGAAAGTTGACCGGCACTAACACCCGACCCCACCCGGAGACGCCGAAGAACGAGCAGAGCATGCGGGCCGAGTTGTGCGACACGATCGCGACGCGACCGCCCACCGGCACGCCGAGGTCGTCGAGGGTCGCCGCCTGGCGGCGGGCGCGGCGCTGCAGCTCGGCATACGTGATCTCGTCCCAGGAGTCGGCGGGCTGGTTCGGCTCATCGACGACAGCGACACGATCCGGGTACACGGTGACCGCGCGGTCGAGGAAGTCGTTGACGGTCAGCGGGTAGAACACAGCTTCCTCCGATGGTGGTGTGAGTCACGTCCGCCACCATCTTGCACCGGCGGCGGGGCCTGAGCATAGGTAGATTCGTTCTGTGCCCTCCATCTCGTGCCGAATTGCCGTTGCCCCCGAGGTGGCGTGGCGGCTGCTGACCGATCTGGATGCCTGGCCCGCCTGGGGCCCCAGCATCGTCGGCGCCAGCATCGATCAGGGGACCAGCTCGTCTGGCGATCTGTGTCTCGGCGCCCGCGGAACAGTGAGGACGGTGGTGGGGGTGTCCTTGCCGTTTGAGGTCACTGAGTTCGTCGACGGTCAGCGCTGGGCTTGGGCGGTGGCTGGCGTGCCGGCCACAGGGCACCGCGTCGAGGCGACCGCTGACGGCTGCGCGGTCACCTTCACGGTGCCGTGGTGGGCCCCGGGCTATCTGGTGGTGTGTGCGCTGGCACTGGGTCGCATCGACCGGTTGGCGACCTCGCCGGCGACGGGAGGACAGCCCTAGGCAGGTCCGTCCTCGATCATCGTGGTGCGCCTGATCGTCGCGGGCGAGCCCGCGGCTACTACGTGATCGGGGACGTCGTCGAGGACGACGCTGCCTGCACCGATCACGCTGTTGCGGCCGATGGAGACTCCCGGGCCCACCGTGACGGAAGCGCCGACCCACACGTTCTCGCCGATCGTGATGGGCGCGCACCGTTCCCAGCCCTCGCGTCGGCGCTGATGATCCTCGACGGGGTGCAGGGCGGTCATCAGGTGGGCACCGGGGCCGATGCGTGCGTAGGCGCCGATCGTGATGGGCGCGTCGTCCATGAAGAAGGCGTTGGAGTTCACGAAGACGTCCCGCCCCAGCGAGATGTTGGACCCGTAGCTGCACTGGAACCGCGGCATTACCGAGGTGCCGTCGCCGACGGACCCCAGGAGCGCGCCGATCACCCGGGCCCGGGTGGCGTCGTCGTCAGCACGAGCGGTGTTGAAGTCGTCGAGTTGGAGCCAGCACGCTCGGCGGCGCTGCTGGAGCTCCTCGTCGTCCAGATACCACTCGCCTCGTGCCATGCGGCCGGCGTTCTCATCCATGCTCGGATCCTTGCAGGCGCTGCGGATCGCAGCCTCCAGACTCTCGGATCGCGGCCTGGGTTAGTTCTTGTCCACACTGTGCTTCCAGTCTGAAACGGACTGTCGGAGGGTCCGTCTAGGTTGGATGTATGAGCAACCACGAGAGCATCAACGAGGAGCTGAAGACCGGTCGGTTGACCGAGCTCGCTCGGGTGCAGGCTCGCGCGGAGGCTCGGGCGATAGAGGCGATGATCGGCTACCGCGATGCTGAGTATCAGCGGATTGCTGGGTTGGATCGGCCGTTGATGCGTCAGGTCGAACGGGCTGTGGTGGTGCTGGAGATCGGCCAGGCCATGGGGCTTTCCGAGACCCAGGTGCACGGCCGGCTCGCCTCGGCTGACCGGGTCCGCGAGCACACCCCACGGGTGTGGCTCGCCTTCCGTGACGGCATGATCAACGAGGCGCGGATGCGGGAGATCTCCTCCACGGTCGATGTGTTGCAGCGCAACGACTCCTACATTCGTCTGGATCAGAGCGCCGTTGCCTACGCCGAGTCCCACACCGTTTCTGAACTTCGTCGGTGGTTGCGGCGGTTCGTTGACCGGGTCGAGACCGACCTCGCCCTCGAACGTGCCGAACAAGCCCGGGAGCGTCGTCGGGTCGATGTGCGTCATGGCGATGACGGGATGGCGACCCTGCTGGCCGGACTGACTTCCCCGCAGGCCGCGGCCGCGATGAAGCGACTGACCGTCGAGGCCAAGGCCCTGGGCGCCGACGACCCCCGCACCTTGGCGCAGCGTCAGGCCGATCTCCTCGCCTCCTGGCTGACCAACAACGAGGACGGCGAGACCTCGATCCACGCCCACATCGCGGTCAAGCTGTCAGCCGAGACGTTCACCGGAGCCAAGGACGGGTTCGCCGAATCCGCCGACGGCTCCTGGTCCTGTCCCGCCTCCTGGATCTTGAACCCCGACCTGGTCGCGAACCCCGTGTGGCACCGGTTGATCGTCGATCCAGTCACCGACGACGTCCTCGCCCACCAGTACCTCGGCCGACTGGCCCCAGAAACACTCAAGCTCGCGTTGCTTTTCCGCGACGGCGTGTGCCAGGCACCGGGGTGTCTGGTTCCGGCCGATCGGTGCGATGGCGACCATCGACAACCCTGGCCCGACGGACCAACCTCGGGCGAGAACATGTGGCCCCTCTGTCGACGCCACCACATCCTCAAAGGACACCGCATCATCCAGTGGATCCTGCCCTCCGGCCAGACCGTCGACGCCGAACCCACACACCGACAACCACCCGCACCACCACCATCAGCGATGGAACACCGACTCGCCCACCTGCTCGCCAACCACTGAGCGGCCGTGCGTGCGTGCGGCTGTTCAGTCGTGGTCGATCGAAGCGGCCGTGGCAGCGGCCTCAGGATTCGCGAGGCCGCGGAACGTGCGAAAGCTGTAGACGATGATGGCCACCGCGATCAGGCTCGAGACGATCAGGGTGATGCCGGTGCCGAGACCGCCGATGAGCCACCACGAGTCGCGAACCGGCCACCAGCCGGGGGCGGCAGGGCTGACGATCCACAGCACGCCGAAGGCCGCGATCATCGCGGCTCCCGTCACGCTGGCCAGGATGCGCGGCCAGGTCTGCACGCTGTCGGCGGCGGACTTGTAGGCAGCCGTCTTGACCGGCTGGAGTCGACGTTCTGCCCACTCGTACTGCTGTGACAGCACCAGAAGTCCGGCGAACAGGCCCAGCAGGCCCGGGCCGGGGAGGATGAGCGCGGCGATGCCAGCCACGACGAGGGTCCACCCGACGACCTCGATCGCGACGCGGCGGGCGACGGCTCGCGATGCTCCCATGCGTAGAAACTACCGGGTCGTCACTACCGATCAGCGCAGGCCGGTGACGCGCGACCGGATCTCATCGACGCGCAGCGGACGTCGACGTCGCACCAGAACCAGGAGGTCGCGGCTGGGCGGTCAGCACGGAGTGTCCGCTGCGCTGGGCTGTGAGACGAGCCAGGTGTCGTCGGTTCGGGTGAGCTGATAGGTGATCACGGTGGACTCGCCGACCGGCCGCGAACCGACGCCCGGGCTGTCACGGTCCTCCTCCGGAACGAGGAGCAGCCGACTGTTGTCGAGGCAGCCGGAGTACTCGGCAGTGCCGCCGGAGACCGTGACGGAGTCCGGGGTGAGCGTGTAGTCGCCGAGCATCACGAGTCCCTCATCGTCCAGGGCCTGCTTGACCCCGCCGACGATGCCGTCGGCGACCTCGTCCGTGGCGACCTCGGTGAGGTCGATCTCGCGATCGCCCTTCTGGTAGTCGATGAGGGCGGCCTGGTACGCATCGACGGCGTCGACGACCTCGCGCTCCTCGGCGGTGAAACCGTCGGGGTCGACGCTTGCGGTCGACTCGGCCGGCGGCTGGGGTTCGGACGAGCCCGAGCATGCACCCAGCGCCACGAAGGTGGTCACTGCAAGAGTCGTGGCGAGCTGTCGACTTCGCGAAGTCATCAGGGTCCTCGGGGCGGGAGCACGTGGTCGAGGTGCACGATAGTCGACATCGTGGCCCCCCTGTCATCTCTGGGGCGATAGCGTCGAGGCCATGACTGATCTGCCGCTCGCGCATTCCGACTCCATCCACGTCGACCGCACGCCGGAGGAGGTCTACGCCCTCGTCAGCGACGTCACTCGCACGGCCGAGTGGAGCCAGCAGTGCGTGGAGTGCTCGTGGGACGACGACGGCGGTCCTGCCGTGGGGGCGACCTTCACCGGCACCAACGAGGTGCCCGGTCGCACCTGGACGACCCGGTCGACCGTGGTCGCCGCGGATCCCGGGGTCGAGTTCGCCTGGGAGGTCGGAGCCGGGTTCGTGTTCTGGGGCTACCGCATGGCGCCCGACGGCGACGGCACGACCTTGACCGAGTCGTGGAAGTTCCTCGATGCAGGGCTCGCGTTCTTCGCTGAGACGTATGGAGACGAGGCCGACGCCCAGATCGCCGATCGCGCCCGTGCCGCACACACCGGCATCCCGCCGACGCTCGCCGCGATCAAACAGGTGGCTGAGCGCGGAGTAGGGTCCACGGCATGACGGTGATAGCAACGCTCGAGATGCGCTTCACTCCGGAGTCCGTGGCCACGGCCCGGGATCTCTTCGCGGCCGAGCTGGTGAAGACACGCGAGTTCGACGGCTGCCTGGGCGTGGACGTCCTCATCGACATCAACGACGAGTGCCACTGGGTGGCGCACGAGACCTGGGAGTCGATGGAGCACGATGCGGCCTATCGCGAGTTCCGCGCCGGCCCGGGCAAGATCGCTGGCCTTCCTGCGCTGCTGGCCTCCGCGCCGGTGCTCACCTGGTACGAGGTCGACCCGGGGATCTGAGGCGGAGCCGAGACCGTCGACCCACCCGTGGTCGCGGCGTCGTACGGTGCAGCGATGAGCTGGGAGTCGTACTTCAGTGCTGGTCTGGACCGTGACGATGCCGACGCATGGGGCCAGATGGTCTCGGACCTGCGCGGTCTCCACGACGCGATCGCGGCCCTGCCGTTTGATCGCGCGGTGGTCGACGAGCTGGCCGCGGATCTACGTGGATGGCGCGAGAAGCTGGAGCCGAAGGCGGGCGAGGAGCTGGAGCAGGCCAATGGCCGGGTCCAGCAGCTGCCGATGCGCGGCCACGCGATGCTGCCGGAGTTCGTGGTCAGATCGACTGGCGGCGGGCGGGTCGACGGCACGGTCACGTTCGGCCGGTACTTCATGGGCGGCGGCATGGCCGTGCACGGAGGCGCGGTGACACTGATCTTCGATGAGGTCCTCGGCATCCTTGCGTCGGCGGAAGCCCGGACCATCACGCGCACCGCCTACCTGCATACCGACTACCGGGCGCTGACACCGATCGACGTGGAGCTGACCGTGTCGGCCTGGATCGACCGTGTCGAGGGCCGCAAGATCTTCGTCAAGGGCGAGATCCGACGCGGCGACGTCAGGTGCGCCGAGGCAGAGGCCCTATTTCTCCAGCTGACCCCCGAGCAGGGGCTGGGCAAGCGCGCCGAGTGAGGACAGCAGCAGGCCCCGATCACCTCGAGCACGAAGGCAGGAGACGACCGGGGCCGGGTGGTGCTGGGTCAGGCCTTGGTGCGCCCTCGGTTGAAGATGCTCCAGCCACCGGGGCCGACGGCCAGGCCGACGACAATGAGCACAACTCCCCACAGGATCTGGCCCGAGATGAGGCTGACGATTCCGGAAATCACGAGGATCACGGCTGCGATCCACAGAAGTAGTGCCATGCGAATTCTCCCATTCGGTTGTCTGTGGCGTTCGCGCCCGCTGCGTGAGCGGGCGACGAACACCACAGATGTACCCACCTGAGAATCGCCTAAACGCCGGCGAAGGTGGCACGGGTGGGCCACTGCGCGCTAGCAGCGCCGGCCCACCCGCTTCGTGCCGCGGCCATCGCTGTGTGCTCAACGGTGTCGCGCTGCATGCGTACCCGTTTGGGCACTTCTGACACCACGGGTGGACAACAGCTCAGGTGAGAAGGCGATCGAGCCCCTCGCGGAGGGGCGACCTCACGTTCGATGTTTCGTGGGCGACCCGATGGGGTATCTCCACGACAACCCCTGAAGGAGACTGGCTCCATGAACCCGATCCTGTCCGACGCGTCGCCCGAGCCGCTGAGCGGAGGGCTGGTGCGCGCCCGCCTGGCCGACGCGGGGGCCATCGTGAGCGGTGGCCGCACCGCCGATCGATGGGCTCGGCTCGCCGCGTGGGGACGCGAGGACCTGGCCCTGGCCAAGGTGCTCGAGCCGCACCTGGACGCAGCCGCCATCCTGGGCGACCTGACGCAGCCGGCGCCGGAAGCCGGTTCGGTGTGGGCCGTCTGGGCGGCAGAGCCCCCGTTCGCCGTGCTGACCGCTGATCGGGAGGCGGAGACGTGGCGGTTGTCGGGGCGCAAGGCGTTCTGCTCGGGAGCACATCTGGTCAGCCATGCCCTGGTGACCGCGCGTGTCGAGGGCGGTTCGCGCCTGTTCTCGGTCGACTTGGCGGACCCGGGGCTTCGCGTCGACGACGAAGCTCCCACCTGGGTGGGGTCTGGGATGCGTCGTGCGGCCACCGAGGCGCTGAGCTTCGACGGGGTCGAGGCCAGTGCCGTGGGCGGGGTCGGCGACTACACGGCGCGTGCCGGCTTCTGGCACGGCGCGATCGGGGTCGCCGCCTGCTGGTTCGGGGGCGCGCTGGGCGTTGCCGACACGCTCGAGCGCTCAGCCGACCGTCTGGACGCCCATGCCGCGGCGCACCTGGGTGCCGTGCGAGCTTCGCTGCTGGCCAGTCGCGCTTCTCTGCACCTGGCGGCAGAGATGGTCGACGAAGGTCAGGTCGAGGACCCTGAGTCGGCCGAGCACCTCGCGCAGGCAGTCCGGTCCGTGGTCGCCGACACGGTTGAGGACGTCATCGCCCGAGTCGGGCGGGCTCTGGGCCCCGGGCCGCTGGCATTCGACGCCGCCCACGCGGCACGGGTCCACGATCTGCAGGTGTTCGTCCGTCAGCACCACGGCGAGCGGGATCTCGAGCGACTGGGACGGCTGGCCCGACATGTGTGATGGCCGACGTGAGTGAGGCATGGAGCGACGTGCTCGCGGCTCTGGATGACCGACCACCGCTGGATCCGGGTGGCACGGCCCTGATCGTGTCCGCCCACCCCGATGACGAGGTGGTCGCGCTGGGCAGCTGGTTGTCGCAGCAGTCCGGGCGAGACCTGCTGTTCGTGACGGCCACCGACGGCGAGGCGTCCCATCCGGGCGATCCGCACCTGACGCCGGACGTCCTGGTCGGACGACGTCCCCTCGAGCTGGTCGAGGCGTTGCGGCGACTGGGGATCGAGAATCCAGCGGTCGAGCGTCTGCGGCTGCGCGACGGCGGTCTGGCCACGAGCACGTCGGCGCTGCTGTCGTTGCTCGAGCCCTGGGTCGAACGGGCCGATCTGGTCGTGGCGCCCTTCGAGATCGATGGTCATCCGGACCACGACGCGGTGGGTCAGGCGTGCCGTGCACTGTGCACGACCCAGGTGCTGTGGCGCTATCCGATCTGGACGTGGGAGTGGGACGTCCCGCAGGCCCAGGAGTGGTTGTCGGACCTGCGTCGACTCGACACCACCGTCGAGGCGCGTCGTCTCAAGGTGCACGCTCTCGAGGCGTTCGTGACGCAGGTCGAGCCGGCCGCCCCCGGCGCCGAGCCAGTGGTGACGTCCTCCCTGCTCGCGCACGCGAAGACGGCCCCGGAGGTGGTCGTCGCATGACCGGACTGTCGTACTTCGAGAATGCCTACTCCGAATCGGCGGACCCGTGGAACCTCGTGTCGGAGTACGAGCAGCGCAAGTACACCCTCACGCTCGCCAGCCTTCCGCGGCAGTCGTACGCCTCCGCGTTCGAGCCCGGATGCTCGATCGGTGTGCTCACCGGGCTCCTCGCGCAACGGTGCGAGCGGATCATCGCGACCGACGGCGTCGCGGCACCGCTGCAGGAGGTGGCAGGCAGGGCTCCGTCCGCGGAGGTCGGTGTGGGCACGATCCCGGCGGACTGGCCGGCCGGCTCGTTCGACCTCATCGTGCTGTCGGAGGTCATGTACTACCTGACCGCCGCCGACCGGCGGCACGTTCTCGAACGGGCGCGTGACTCCCTGCTCAGGAGCGGGCACCTGCTCGTCGTGCACTGGCGACACTCGTTCGAGGAGGCGGAGTGCGATGGCGACGTCGTGCACGCAGAGGTCACCGAGTTTGCGACCGAGGTCGGTTGGTCCCGGCTCGTCCACCACGTGGAGACCGACTTCCGGCTGGAGGTGTTCGGCTGTGACGCGACCTGAGGTCCGCGTGATCTGCGTCGTGGTTCCGGCTCACGACGAGCAGCGGCTCCTGCCCGAGGCCCTGCGGGCCCTCGACGTGGCGTGCGCGGTGGCGGGGACCGTCGTCGAGCTCACCGTCGTGGCGAACGGGTGCCACGACCTGACGGCCGAGGTGGCTCGCGATCTCGGCGTGCACGTGATCGAGGTGGACGTGGCGAACGTGGGGGCGGCGCGCGCAGCCGGCTTCGACCACGCGCTTGCTCGGCACAGCGGGCACCTGAGTGAGGTCTGGTTCGCGACCACCGATGCCGACAGCCGCGTCCCCGCGGGGTGGTTCGGTGCCCACCGGGCGGCAGCGGCCTCCGGCGCGGACGCCCACCTCGGCACGATCGCCCTGACCGAGTGCGATCGCCGTGACGCGTCCGTGTGGGCCGATGCCTATGACCTGCGAGCTCGTCAGGACGCCGTGCACGGGCACGTGCACGGCGCGAACCTGGGCATCAGCGCGCTGGCCTATCACCTCGTCGGCGGATTCCGGCCGCTGGCCGTGGGTGAGGACGCCGACCTGGTCGGCCGGTTGGCCGCGTGCGGCGCGGTCGTGTCCTGGTCTGCTGACCTGCCGGTCACGACATCGGCCCGTCGAACCGGCCGAGCTCCGGACGGAGTCGCGGCCGACATCGCCCGGTCAGCGGGTCTGGCCACCTCGCCAGTGAGATGATGGCGGGGAAAGAGGAGGCGATGGATGGATCTGCAGCGCACGCTCGCCGCCATGGCGGTCGAGCTCGACGGACTGAGGGCGTTCGACGAGACGGCAGAGGCCGTGTCCCGATATGCGCGAACCCTGCTCGACGCTGACGACGCCGGTGTCCTGCTGGTCGAGTCGCGGCGCGAGCTCACCACCCAGTGCGGGACGAGCCCGGTGGTCCATCAGGCGCACCAGCTGCAGGTCGACTTCGACGAAGGACCCTGCCTCGATGCCATCAAGGGTCGCGCCACCTACGTCACCGACGACACCGCGCACGACCTGCGGTGGCCGTCGTGGGGTCCGGCGGCCGCCGAGATCGGCATTCGCAGCGCCGTCGGCGTGCGCCTCGCGACCGGGGCCCAGGGCTTCGGATCCCTGAACGTGTACGCCAACCGACCCAGTGCCTTCACCGCTGAGCACGTCCACCTGGCAGAGCTGCTCGCGGCTCACATCACGGTGGCGCTGGCCGTGGCGAAGCGCGAGGAGGGTCTGACCACGGCGTTGGAGACCCGATCGGTGATCGGGCAGGCCCAGGGCATCGTGATGCAGACCTTCGGCGTGGACGCCGACACGGCGTTCGACTTCCTCAAGCGAATCTCCCAGCACGAGAACGTGCGTATCAACGCACTCGCCGAGGCGATCACGGTGCAGCGCAACACCAATGCGAGGCCCGAGAAGAGCTGATCGCTCAGCGCGCGGAGGACAGCGCCCGCGTGGCGGCCTCGGCGTGCAGCTCGCGCACCTGCTCGAGCTGCCGCTCGCCCTGTCGAGCGAGTGCAGCGAGCTCGTCGGAGTCGAGTCCCTCGTGCTGGTCGGCGACGCACAGGAGTGCGTCCCAACCCGCCACCTTGCCGGCGAGCGCCGTGCGCATCGCCTCCAGGTCGACCAGATCGGACAGGGCGGTGCGACGCACCGGGTCGCCGTTCGGCTTCAGCCGACTCACCCGCTCCCCGACCTTGGCGGCCAGCGCGAACAGCGGTGCGGGCCGTATGCCGACCCGGCGGGCCATCTGCAGCTGCTGCCGGCGTTCGACGACCAGCTCACTGCAGATGTCGTGCAGGATCGTTCGCGCGTGCGCGTTGCTCATGCGCTCGCCGCGGCCGAACAGCTCGATGCCGCCGGCCGAACCGGTCAGGTGAATGCGGAGGTAGTGTCCGAGTGCGTCCATGGCACAGGTGTACCCGATCAGAGCGTGCTTTGAACCCCGGCGAGCAACTGCTTGGACATCACGACCCGCTGCACCTGGTTGGTGCCCTCGTAGATCTGGGTGATCTTGGCGTCGCGCATCATGCGCTCGAGCGGGTAGTCCGACGTGAAGCCGTAGCCGCCGAGCAGCTGGACGGCGTCGGTGGTCACCTGCATCGCGGTGTCCGAGGCGAAGGCCTTGGCGGCTGCGCCGAAGAACGTGAGACCGGAGTCGCCGCGCTCGGAGCGTCCGGCGGCGGCGTAGGTGAGCTGGCGGGCGGCCTCGACCTTCATGCCCATGTCGGCCACCATGAACTGCAGGCCCTGGAAGTCGCTGACGGGATGCCCGAACTGCTGACGCTCCTGGATGTAGCCGAGCGCGTAGTCCAGGGCGCCCTGCGCGACGCCCACGGCCTGCGCCGCGATCGTCACACGGGTGTGGTCGAGGGTCTTCATCGCGATCGAGAAGCCCTCCCCGACCTCGCCGATGATGCGGTCGCCGGGGATGCGCACGTCGTCGAGGTAGACCTCGCGGGTGGGCGAGCCCTTGATGCCCAGCTTCTTCTCGGGGGCGCCGAAGCTCACGCCCTCGTCGTCCTTCTCCACCACGAACGCCGTGATGCCCTTGGTGCGCTTGGACGGATCGGTCTGTGCGAGCACGGTGTAGTACTCCGAGACGCCGGCGTTGCTGATCCACCGCTTGACGCCGTTCAGCACCCAGTCGTCACCGTCGCGCACGGCCCTGGTCTTCTGGTTGGCCGCGTCGCTGCCGGCATCGGGCTCGGACAGGCAGTACGAGAAGCCGCCCTCGCCGCTGGCGAGCTTGCTCAGGTAGTTCTTCTTGAGCTGCTCCCCGCCGCCGATCATGATCGGCAGCGATCCCAGCTTGTTGACCGCCGGGATCAGCGAAGACGAGACGCACACGCGCGCGATCTCCTCGATGACCAGCACGGTGGCGAGCGCGTCGGCGCCGGCTCCGCCGTACTCCTCGGGCACGTGCGGGGCGTGGAAGTCTGAGGCGAGCAGAGCGGCGGCGGCCTCGGTCGGGAAGCGGGCCTCCGCATCGACCGCTGCGGCATGGGGCGCCACCTTGTCCTCGGCGACGGCGCGGGCCGCCTCGCGGATGGCCTGGTGCTCCTCGGACAGGACGAACATGTCGGTACCGGAAAGAGTGCTCATGTCTACCTTCCTTCGTAGGGGTAGAAACCGTGGCCGCTCTTCTTGCCCATCAGACCGGCGTCGACCATGCGGCCGAGCAACGGCGGCGGGGAGTACAGCGGCTCCTTGAACTCGGCGTACATCGACTCACCGATGGCCTTGATGGTGTCGAGCCCGATCAGATCGCTCAACGCGAGTGGGCCCATGGGGTGGCCGCAACCGAGCACCATGCCCTGGTCGATGTCGGTCGCCGAGGCGTAGCCCGCCTCGTACATGCGGATCGCGCTCAGCAGGTACGGCACGAGCAGGGAGTTGACGACGAACCCAGCCCGGTCGGTGGCGTCAATGGGCTGCTTGCCCAGCGAATCGCCGACCCAGCCGCGCATGCGGTCGAGGGTCTCTGGCGAGGTGGTCAGTGACGGGATGAGCTCGACCAGCGCCATCACGGGCGCGGGGTTGAAGAAGTGCACGCCCATCACCCGGTCGGCGCGACCGCTGACGGCGCCGAGCTTCACGATCGGGATCGACGAGGTGTTGGAGGCGAGGATCGCCTCGTCGGAGGTCAGGATCTCGCCGACTCGGCGGAACAGGTCGAGCTTGATCGTCTCGTCCTCGCTGGCGGCCTCGATCACCAGGTCGCGGTCGGCGAGCGCTTCCAGATCGCTCTCGAAGCGGATGCGCTCGAGCACGGCCTCGACCTCGGTGGTCTCGATCTTGCCGCGCGACTCGGCCCGGCGCAGCGATCCTTCGACGCGCTGGGAGGCGGCCTGAGCGGCCTCATCGCTGATCTCGATGCCGATGACGTCGAGGCCGGCACGCGCCGAGACCTCGATGATGCCCGAGCCCATCAGCCCTCCGCCGATGACGCCGACGCGTTCGATGCCGCTCATGTCTGAACCTCGTTCGTAGACTGGTCTTACTGAAAACTGGTACTCAGTACCGTACTTGCGGTACACGGTACGCCCAAGTAACTTCGATCGCATGGCAGCCATCGAACGACCCTCCGAGCGCCCGGCCGAGCGTCTCGTCGAGGCCGCGTTCGAGCTGTTCGACGAGCAGGGATTCGACGCCACGACGGTCGACGACATCGCGGCCCGCGCCGGAGTGGGCCGCACCACCTTCTTTCGCCACTACCGGTCCAAGGAGGCGGTGATCTTTCCCGCCCACGACGACCTGCTGGCCCGCATCGGCGACCGGCTCGCGGCATCGGACCCGTCGAGTCGCGATCGCGCGGTCATCGAGGCTGCTCGGATCGTGCTGCGTCACTACGTAGCCGAGGGTGATCGGGCGGTCCGTCGCTACCGCCTCATCACGGCCGTCGCGACGCTACGGGACCGCGAGATGGCCGGACTGCGGCAGTACCAGCGACTGTTCGCCCAGGCGCTCGCCGGCCGCTGGCCCGACCAGCCCGATGGCGATCTGCGGGCCGAGCTGATGGCCTCGGCGGTGGTCAGTGCGCACAACTACGTGCTGCGGGCGTGGTTGCGTGGAGAGTCCTCCGACCCCGAGGCCGAATTGGATCGAGCGTTGTCCCTCGTGATCGACCAGGCGAGCCGGGGCGTTGAGGAGACCACGTCCGTCGTGGTCGTGCAGACCTCGCGGAGCCCGGAGGTCGTGGTTGATCGGATCCGCGACGCCCTGCGCTGAACCATCGATGAGGGCGGGGTCCAGCGTGTTGGGTGGGACCGACCGACCGGCCGTGGTGTCATGGCCGCATGCGATGGATCCTGTCGGCGGTGGCGCTGTTCGCGCTCGTCGGATGCGGGTCCAGCGAGTCTGCTGAACCCGAGGCCCCGGCCAGCCCTTCGGCCAGTGCCTCGCCCACCCCTGCGGTGACTCCGGAGGCGGCGTCCCCGACGGGCGCGCCCGAGCCGCAGGCCCTGTCGGAGTTCCGTTGCTCGGCGGGCGAGGACGGCAGCCCCTGGACGGCCTCAGGTCTGTTGTCCAACAGCGGCAAGGACGCGGCGACCTATCAGGTGTCGGTCTACGTGGGGCCGCTCGACGGCGACACCCGCGAGGTCCGCACCCTGCGCATCGACCCGATCAATCCGGGCGAGTCAGACCGGTTCGACCTCGACGACGTCCCCGCGGGCGGCGACACCTGCCACGTCCAGGTCCTCCGCACCCCCTAGTCTCAGCGAGAACGGGAGATGGAGACCATGTCTTCGCGGGCGACGACCTTGACGCGCTCCCGCTCAAGATCGTGGGCCTCGCCGAGCGACCGTTCGTGCTCGTTGAGCTGTTCCCAGCCGGCCCAGGTCGTGTACTCGACGCCCAGGCTGTCCAGATGGTCGAGGAACGCCTGGTGCGTGGGCTCGGATGGAGCGACCAGCTGGTCGACGTCCTCCATCAGCAGGCGGATCGTCTCGGCCGCGTCGGACTTGGTGTGTCCGATCAGGCCGACGGGGCCGCGCTTGATCCAGCCGGTGACGTAGGCCCCGGGCAGTGGTGAGCCGTCGACCTCGAGGACGCGCCCGCCGTCATTGGGCACGACGCCGTGCACCTGGTCGAACGGCAGACCCGAGAGCGTGTCGGAGTAGTAGCCGATCGCCCGGTAGACCGCCTGCACCGGCCAGTCGATGTGCTCGCCGGTGCCGCGCGCGTTGCCCGTGCCGTCGAGCTCGGTCACCTCGGTGCGCAGGCCCACGACCTTGCCGTCCTCGCCGAGCACCTCGACGGGGTTCTGGCAGAAGTGGATGTGGATGCGGTGCGGCGCCCCCGTGGGCTCCTTCGCGAGGTAGTTCTGCAGCACGTCGACCACGAGCTTTTGGCTCTTGGAGGCGCGGATGGCGTCCATCGAGCCCTCGTCGAGCTCGAAGCCCTCGGGATGGACGATGACGTCGATGGTGGGCGAGTGGCTGAGCTCGCGCAGCTCCATGGGGGTGAACTTGACCTGGGCGGGCCCGCGACGGGCGAACACGTGCACGTCCTTCGTGACGTTGCGCGAGAGGCCGGCGTGGACGTTGTCAGGGATCTCGGTGACCAGGAGCTCGTCGGCGGTCTTGGCCAGGACGCGGGCCACGTCGAGGCCGACGTTGCCGACACCGAGCACGGCGACGCTCTCGGCGTGCGGGGCGAAGTCCCACTCGCGCGAGACGTCCGGGTGGCCGTCGTACCACGCGACGAAGTCGGCGCCGCCGAACGACCCCTCGAGGTCGATGCCGGGAATCGTGAGCGCACGGTCGCGGCGGGCGCCGGTCGCGAAGACGACCGCATCGTAGAACTGCTGGAGATCCTCGAGCTTGAGATCAGCCCCGTACTCGATGTTGCCCAGGAAGTTGATGTCCTCGTGACCCATCACGCGGTGCAGCGCCTTGATGATCTCCTTGATGCGCGGATGATCGGGGGCGACGCCGTAGCGAATCAGGCCGAAGGGGGTGGGGTCGCGGTCGATGATGTCGATCGAGACCGAGTCGAAGGGCTCCGGCAGCTCCGCCTTGGTGAGGATGTCGGACGCGTAGATGCCGGCGGGGCCTGCGCCCACGACGGCGACTCGCAACTGCCTGGTCATGAAATCTCCTCGAACGTCGACTGGTGCAGACAAGGATAGTGCGCTCGGCGAGCGCTGCGAACCGCGTCTCACGGGAAAGTGGCAGGGATCACTGTCAGAATTTTGGTGTGGTGTGAGTCACACCGGGACGCTACTGTCAGCCTGCAGCCCAGCCCGCGCCGAAGGAGCACCATGGGACTGATCTCCCCGACCCTGCCTCATCTCGACGTCGATGAGTGGCGCGCCAAGCCGCGCGTCGATCGCACCCGAGATCTCGCCCACCACTGGACCATCTTCGGATTCGGCACTCCGCAGGGCATCTACCTGCTCTACGCGGTCAAGATGGTGCTGTTCGTGCTCGGCGCGATGCTGTTCATCGTCGCGACACCCGGCATCGGGGGCCTGGGCGACTGGCGCGAGTGGTGGACCGAGCCGGTGGTGTTCCAGAAGCTGGTCATCTGGACCCTGCTGTTCGAGGTGCTGGGCTTCGGGTGCGGATTCGGCCCGCTGACCTTCCGCTTCCTGCCGCCGATCGGCTCGTTCCTGTACTGGCTGCGTCCGGGCACCATCCGGCTCCCGCCCTGGCCCGACCGCGTGCCGGGCACCCGCGGCCACACGCGCACCCTGCTCGACGTGCTGCTCTACGTCGCGGTGCTGGCCGCCGCGGTGTGGGTGCTGACCTCGCCGACCGACCGGATCAGCGGCGGCATGGCCATGATCGAACCGAGCCGGTTCATCCCGATCCTGGCGATCCTGCCGACCCTCGGCCTGCGCGACAAGACGATCTTCCTGGCGGCCCGAGCCGAGCACTACTGGGTGACCGGATTCGTGCTGCTGTTCCCGTTCGTGGACATGATCTTCGCCGCGAAGCTGATCATGATCGCCCTGTGGTGGGGCGCGGCCACCTCCAAGCTCAATCAGCACTTTCCCTACGTCGTCGCCACGATGCTCAGCAACGCCCCGCTGTACCCGAAGGCGTTCAAGCAGCACCTGTGGCGCAACCTGGACGACGACCTGAGGCCCTCGCGGCTGGCCACGACGATGGCGCACGGCGGCACCGTCGTGGAGTACTCGGTACCGCTGGTCCTGCTGCTGTCCAGCGGCGGGCTCCTGACCCAGGTGCTCGTGGTCTTCATGGTGCTGTTCCACCTGCACATCCTCAGCGCCATCCCGCTGGGTGTTCCGCTGGAGTGGAACATCGTGATGATGTTCGCCACGGTCTATCTGTTCGGGGAGTACGCCGCCGTGGGACTGGGCGACACGCAGTACCCGTGGCTGGTCGCGCTGGTGTTCGTCGCCGTCGCGGCGGTGGTCGTCTACGGCAACCTGCGTCCCAAGCACGTCTCGTTCCTGCCGGCCATGCGCTACTACGCCGGCAACTGGCCGACGTCGGTCTGGCTGTTCGAGGAGGGCGCCGAGCAGCGGTACGCCGACCTGGTGCCGAAGGCCGCACAGCTGCCGCACCGTCAGCTCGCGAAGCTCTACGACGCCGATGCCGTCGACCTGATGTTCGGCAAGATGTTCGCCTGGCGCAGCCTGCATCCTCATGGACGGGCGATGGCCGGGCTCTATCCGCGGGCCGCCGCTGACCACGAGGACCGCTTCGTCATCGACGGCGAGCTGCTCTGCGGCTCGGCGATCGGCTGGAACTTCGCCGACGGCCACCTCCACGACGAGCGACTGCTGGCCGCGATCCAGGCGCACTGCGCGTTCGAACCAGGCCAGCTGCGCGTCATCATGATGGAGTCCCAGCCGCTGATGATCCCCGTGCAGCAGTACCGCATCGTCGATGCAGCCACGGGCCTGGTCGAGCGTGGCGAGGTCGACGTCGAGGAGATGACCAGTCGGCAACCGTGGGAGCTGGACCTGCCGTTCCGGGTGCACGAACGCGCCGCCGGCGCAGGCTCGCCCGCGTAGTCAGCCCCGATCCCCCGAAGCCGACGGTCGGGGCGGGTGAATCACGCTTGGACACCTGCTGGACATTAATTAGTAATTAATGTTGACATGCGATGTGACCTCGCTTACCTTCGATGCAGTGCCGCATTCGATCGACGCGGCGACGACCGCGAAAGAGGTGGACTCGTGAAAGCGAATCCGAAACGGAGCCTGCGTGGCCTGACGGCTGTCATGGTGGCCTTGCTGATGCTCGCCGGATGTGGCCAACGTGTCGGCGAGGAAGGCCGCATCGGCGTCGTGTACCTGAACGCAGAAGGCTTCTACGCCGGGGTCAAGCAAGGGATCGAGGTCGCCTTCGACGAGTCCGGTCCGGCTCCCCAGCTGCTTCAGACCAACGTGCGTTCCGACCCGTCGCAGGAGAGCAGCTTCATCGACACGGTGAGCTCGGCCAAGGTCGATGCGCTGATCGTTGCCCCGACCTCTGCCGAAGCCTCGATCCCGGCGTTGCGACTCGCGCACGAGAGCGGGATCCCGATCGTCTGCTACAACACCTGTCTGACTGACCGGGCCACCGAAGAGTATGTCGACGCCTGGGTACTCGGATCGCCTGCGGAGTTCGGCCGCATCAGTGGCGAGCAAATGGGCGAGTACTTCGTCTCCGAGGGCATCGATCAGCCTCAGGTGGGAGTCTTGAACTGCGAGCAGTTCGAGGTCTGCATCGAACGTCGTGAGGGCTTCGAAGCCGCGCTGCTGGAGGCCGTTCCCGACGCGGAGATCGTGGCGAACCAGCAGGGCCTGACGGTCGATGAGTCGGTCAGGAAGGCCGATCGCATCCTCACCTCCCAACCGGACCTGGACGCGTTCTATGCCGAGGCCGGGTCTGCAACGGTCGGTGCAGTCCGGGCGGTCCAGTCTCGAGGGCAAGCAGGCGAGGTCGTCGTCTTCGGGGGCGACATGTCGACCCAGGTGGCCCGGATGCTCGAGGACGGAAGCATCTTGAAGGGTGTCGCCGACATCTCAGGTATTGCCGTCGGCGAGATGGCCGCCCGCACCGCCCAGCAGCTACTGGCCGGGGACGGACCATCTGAACTGATCGTGCCCGCCCCGGTCGACGCCTACCTCGGTCCCGACGACGGGTCCCGCTGGCTCGCTGAACATCCGGACGGCGTCCCGTGATCCACCTCCACCCCGCTCAGTTCCTCCTGTGAAAGGCGCGTCATGACCACCAGTCAGTCTCTGCTGCACGTCGACGGTGTCACTAAGCACTACACCGGCGTGAAGGCGCTCACCGACGCCACCCTGCGCATCGATGCTGGCGAGATCCGCGCCCTGCTCGGTCGCAACGGAGCCGGCAAGTCGACGCTGATCCGCATCCTGTCCGGCGTCGAGACCGCTGATGCGGGCACCGTGCTGATCGACGGCCGCGAGCTCGGCGATGGTGGGGTGCGCGTCTCGACGGCCATGGGCATCGAGACGGTGCATCAAGAGCTCAGCCTCGTCCCACAGATGACAGTGGCCGAGAATCTGTTCGTCGGTTCGTGGCCGACCTCTGGCGGTCGGATCGACCACGCCCGCATGCGTGCTGAGGCAGCTGCGGTCATGGATCGGCTCGGTCTGGACATCTCGCCGGACGAGACGGTCGAACGTCTCTCCCTGGCCTCCCAGCAGCTGGTGGAGATCTGCCGCGCCGTGCGCCGCAACCCCCGACTACTCATCCTCGACGAGCCGACCAGCGCCCTGGCCGCAGCCGAGGTCGCGATCGTCCTGGACGCCGTGCGCCGGATCAGCCAGAGCGGAGTCGCGGTGGTCTACGTGAGCCACCGCCTCGACGAGATCCGCCAGGTCGCATCCTCCGCGACCGTGCTGCGTGACGGCGTGGTGGTCGACACCGTCGATGTTGCAGAGACCGGTACGGACGCCTTGGTCTCGATGATGCTCGGATCGGTCTACAGCGCGCAGGAACGACCGGCCGAACGAGCCGTCGATCGCACAGGCCAGCCGGTCCTCAGCGTGCGGCAACTCGCCGTGCATCCCAAGATCGAGGACGTCTCGTTCGACCTGCATCCCGGCGAGGTGCTCGGCATTGCAGGCCTCATGGGCTCGGGGCGCACCGAGATCCTGCGAGCCATCGCAGGTTTCATGCCCGCCACTGGCGGTAGCGTCGTCGTCGACGGCCGCGATCTGGGCCGACCAACTCCAGCAGCGATGAAGCGTCTCGGTGTGGGCCTGACCCCCGAGGACCGCAAGCACGACGCGATCGTGCCGCTGCTCGGGGTCGACGAGAACCTCGTGCTGGCCGACTACGATCGCGTCCGCTCCGGTCGGATCCTGTCCCGCCAACGCATGACCGACGTCGCGTCCGTGCTGATCGACCGGCTGGGCATCTCGACCGCGTCGCCGTCCACCCCGATCGTCAACCTGAGCGGCGGCAACCAGCAGAAGGCCGTGATCGGCCGATGGCTGCACGCCGATGCGCGCATCCTGCTGCTCGACGAGCCCACCCGCGGCGTCGATGTCGAGGCCAAGGCCAGCATCTACGCCCTTGCGCGCGAGCTGGCCGACGCCGGTCGCTCCATCATCTTCGTCTCCGGCGAGCTCGAAGAGCTGCCGCTGGTGTGCGATCGCGTCATCTGCATCCAGGGTGGCCGCGTGGCCGCCGAGCTCACTGGGGCCGACGTCACCGTCGATGCGGTCCTGTCGTCGGCCATGGCGGCCTGACCCGAGGAAGAGGAACACATGTCCAGCATCACCAGCACCAAGACGCCCCGGCGGAGCTTCATCTCCCACCGGGTGCATCAGCTCAACGAGATCGGGCTGATCGTCGCCATCATCGTCCTCTACGTCGCGCTCACGAGCTCGGCTGCGGGATTCCTGACCGTCGACAACCAGCTCGGCATCCTGCGCGATGCCGCCACGATCGGCATCGCCGCCTGGGGCGTGACGCTGGTGATCATCGCCGGAGAGATCGACATCAGCATCGGCCCAGCGGTCGCCTTCGCCTCGGTGCTGGTTGCCAAGGGAAGTGCTGAATGGGGCCTGGGCATCGTGGGAGCCATCGTCATGACGATGGTGATGGGCGCCCTGTGGGGTGCGCTTGCCGGCTACCTGCGGGCGCGGTTCGACGTGCCGTCCTTCATCGCCACGCTCGGAGTGTGGAGCATCCTCGGCGGTCTGGCGCTCTACATGACCGATGCGTTGCCTGTGGTTCTGCCCGACAGCAGCCTGATGGACGTGCTCGGTGGCTCGATCCTCGGCATCCCGACCTCGGCGATCGTCATGCTCGTCCTGTTCGCCGTGTTCTTGTTCATCTCGAAGTACACCGCCTACGGGCGCAGTGTCTTCGCCATCGGCGGCAACGCCGGGGCGGCCATGCTCTCCGGCATCAACCTGACCCGCACCCGGGTCATTTTGTTCGCCACGACCGGCCTGCTGTCGGCCATCACCGGAGTCCTGGTGGCAGCACGTCTGGGATCTGGCAACGGTGGCGCGGCATCCGGCCTGGAGTTCGATGTCATCGCGGCCGTCGTCATCGGTGGCACCTTGCTGTCCGGCGGCCGTGGTTCGATGGTGGGCACGCTGCTCGGCGTCGTGTTCATCACCGTGATCGCCAATGGACTCGTGCTGCTGGGTGTCGACTCGTTCCTGCAGAACGTCGTGCGCGGCGTGATCATCGTGGGCGCCGTGCTCGTGAACGTGGCCATCAGTCGCCGCGGCAACGCCACGCGAACCACCTGAACCAACCAGCTCGATCACCAGAAGAGGATCACCGGTATGTCCACCATCCCCGCCACGATGTCCGGCGTCTACCTGCCCGGCAACTCCAGCACGGAGCTGCGCACGCTCGACGTCCCCACGCCCGGCCCCGGCCAGGTCCTGGTGCAGGTCGGAGCCTCCGGCATCTGCGGCAGCGACATCGGTTTCATCTATCACGGGTACAAGGGCTACCGGGGCGTCGACGGACCGGCCTACCGCGGTGTCGTTGCGGGGCACGAGCCCTCGGGCCGAATCGTCGCGGTGGGCTCGGACGTACACCGCTTCGGCGTGGGAGACCGCGTGATTCTCTATCACATCGTGGGGTGTGGCCTGTGCGACAACTGTCGGCGCGGCTACTACATCAGCTGCACGGGTGACCGCGCGTCCTACGGCTGGCAACGCGACGGAGGACACGCGCCCTATGTGCTGGCCGAGGAGCGCACGTGCGTCCCGCTGCCCGACGAGCTGTCGTTCGTCGACGGTGCCCTGATCGCCTGCGGATTCGGTACTGCCTACGAAGGCTTGCGTCGTGCTCGTCTCAGTGGCGACCAGGACCTGCTGGTGGTCGGCCTCGGACCGGTCGGACTGGCTGCAGGGATGATCGGCCGTGGCATGGGCGCAGGCCGCATCATCGGCGTCGAGCGTTCTGAGGACCGTCGAGCCTGGGCTGCGCAGACCGGGGTCTTCGACCACGTCGTGGCTGCGGACTCTGCCCTCGCCGAAGTGCTGGAGCTGACCTCCGGCGCTGGGGCGGGCGTCACGATCGACTGTTCGGGCAGTCAGCCAGGTCGTCTTCTGGCTCTGGAAGGGGCCGCAGAGTGGGGCAACGTCTCGCTCGTCGGTGAGGGCGGAGATCTGCACACGGAGGTCTCCGACACCTTGCTGCACAAGCAGCTGACGATTCACACCTCGTGGGTCACGTCGCTGCCGGCCATGTCCGAGCTCGCGCAGAACTTGGTGCGATGGGGCCTGCGCCCCGAGAAGGTCGTGAGTGACGTCTTCGGTCTCGACCAGGCCGATGAGGCTTATGCCCTGGCGGCCGGTGCAAGCCAGGGCAAGGTCTGCCTGGTGCCTGAGGGGGCGGTGTGAGCGTGGCTGCCACGGTCGACGTCGACGAGAGCTGCGTCGATCATCCGGTCGTCTGGGTCGAGGCTGGTCCGCTGCGTCTTGGCATCACTCCTGCGCTCGGCGGACGACTGCTGAGCCTGACCCACGATGGTCGCCAGATCCTGTGGCGCAACCCGGCCTTGCTCGACGAGACCCTGCAACCGGTCGACGGCCACCTCATCGGCCCGGTCGACGGGCCGATGTCGGTCTGGAACAACTACGGCGGGTCCAAGACCTGGCCGGCGCCGCAAGGCTGGTCATCTGATCGTGAGTGGGCCGGCCCGCCCGACCCGGTGCTCGACTCAGGCAGCTACCGTCACACGATCTGTACCAGTGGTGACGGGGTCACGGTGACGCTGGCCAGCGACCCCGAGCCGCGCACCGGTCTGCGCTTGACCCGGGTGATCCACGTGCCGGCTGCCGGGGATCGAGTCGAGGTCAGTCTGCAGGGACAGAACACTGCGGATCGCGCCACCCAGTGGGCGCTGTGGGACGTGGTCCAGCTCCCCGGCGGAGGCGTGCTCGACGTCACGACGACTCCGGGTACCGCCCCGGTCGCCCTCGTCTCCGGCACCGGGGTCCCGGCCTGGGAATCGGTTGTGGACGGTATTCGTGTCCCGGCCCAGGAGGTCGTGGGCAAGCTGGGCTTCCCGACTGCGACGGGTGTCATGCGCTACGACCACGGTGGCCTCGTTGTCGAGTGGACATTCGCCGTCGAGGAGGACGCCACCTACCCCGACCAGGGATCGCGTGCCGAGGTCTGGATGGAACACCCCCTCGACGCGCCACTGGACCACCTGGGCGGTCTACGTCCGCCGGCTCGGATCGTGGAGTGCGAGGTGCTGGGGCCGCTGCGTGAGCTCGCGCCGGGTGCATCGATGTCGCTCGAGCTGACGCTGCGCGTACGAGACGGAGAGGCCTCGTGAGCCCCGGGCGACCCGTGGCGGTCGTGACCGGCGGTGCGCAGGGGATTGGCCTCGCCACCGGAGCCCGGCTGCACCAGGACGGCTACGCCGTGGCGCTGTTCGACGTCAACCCGGACGTCGAGCGCGCCGCCGCCGGCCTGGCAGGACCCGAGGACGCTGTCGGGCTGTGGTGCGACGTCACCGACAGCCAGAGCTGGCAGTACGCCGTCGAGACGGTGCGCGAGCGATTCGGACCGGTCGACGTGCTCGTCGCCAACGCCGTGACCTTCACTGCGGCGCCAGCAGACGAACTGGCCGAGGTCGACTGGCACCGCCAGCTCGACGTCGCGCTCACGGGCGCCTTCCTCGGGGTGCGTGCACTGCTTCCCGACCTGGTCGCGAGCGCGAATGGCTCCGTGGTTCTGGTGTCCTCGGTGCACGCCTGGTTCGGGCTGCCCGGCCGGCCCGCGTACGCAGCAGCGAAGGCCGGTCTGACCGGCCTCGGGCGCCAGCTTGCCGTCGAGTATGGATCTGACCTGCGCGTCAACACCGTTCTCCCTGGGCCCGTGCTCACCGCGGCGTGGGACGACATCGACGAGGAAGGGCGCCGCGCCAGCGCGGCCGAGACAGCCATTGGCCGTCTCGGTCACCCGAGCGAGGTCGCGGAGGTCATCGCGTTCCTGGCATCTCCACGGGCATCATTTGTCACTGGCGCGACGGTGCCGGTCGACGGCGGCTGGACCGTGTCGAAGAACTCCTCCTGATCCGAGCACTTCCCACAGCATCACTCACGAGAGGCGACGATGGCCGGCTACGTAGGACGAGGTGTCCACGGTGCGACCGTGGAGACGCTAGGTGCGCGCATCGTGTCTGGGGGCGTGCCCCAGGGCGAGGTGCTCGACCTGCCCGCTCTGGGTGAGGAGCTCGATGTCAGCAAGACGGCGTTGCGTGAGGCTCTGCGGGTCCTCACCTCCAAGGGACTTGTCGACGCTCGGCAGCGCAAGGGCACCTTCGTGCGGCAGCGGGACAGCTGGGACATGCTCGACAGCGACGTCATCCGGTGGCACACGCCGGGGCATGGGGCCGCGCAGATCCTTGCTGACCTTGCCGAGGTGCGAGCGATCATCGAGCCCGCGGCGGCGGCGCTCGCCGCTGCGCGCAGGGATGATGTCGAGATCGAGCAGCTTCGGGAGGCTCAAGAAGCGATGCGTGCTGCGCACGGTGGCCGCCCAGAGGAGGCGACTGCCGCGGATCTGCGCTGGCATCGGACCTTGCTGCGAGCCACCCACAACGATCTGCTGGCACGCATGGATGTCTTCATCGAGCCGGGTCTGCTGCTGCGGGACTCCCTCGTGCACGATCACGGCGCCGACGACCCCGTCCCCGCGCACGATGCGGTGACGATGGCGATCGCTGCGCAGGATCCCGAGGGTGCGGCGCGCGCGGCTTCGGCCCTGCTGGAGAAGGCCGCCGACGACCTGTCTGCGGTGCTTGGCCTGACGACAGGGGAGACCTCGTGAAGATCACACGCGTCGAGACATTCGCCATCGCTCCTCGGTGGGTGTTCTGCCGGGTCGAGACCGACGACGGCCTCGTGGGCTGGGGTGAGCCGGTCGTCGAGGGACGCGCTGCCACGGTGCAGGCTGCCGTCGAGGAGCTCACAGACCTGCTGATCGGTCAGGACCCACGTCGGATCGAAGACCTGTGGCAGATCATGACGAAGGCGACCTTCTACCGGGGTGGACCGGTGCTGTCCAGTGCCGTGGCCGGAATCGATCAAGCCCTGTGGGACATCCTCGGACGGTCGCTCGGGGTTCCGGTGCACCAGCTGCTCGGCGGCGCAGTCCGGGACCGGGTGCGGGTGTACGGATGGATCGGTGGCGATGACCCGCAGGCGGTGGCCGACGCGGCGCGCGAACAGATCGAGAACGGTCTGACGGCCCTGAAGATGAACGCCTCGGGGCGGATGTCGCCCATGCCGACCGTCCGGGAGATGGACGAGGTGGTGCACCGGGTCGCGTCGGTGCGCGAGGCCGTCGGCGACGACAACGACATCGCGATCGACTTCCACGGCCGGGTGGGTGTGGCCACCGCACGTCAGCTCGTGCAACAGGTCGCCCCGTTGCGCCCCTTCTTCGTGGAGGAAGCGGTGTTGCCCGAGCACACCCACCGCCTCGGGGAGGTCGTCGCCGCGAGCACCGTGCCGCTGGCGTGCGGTGAGCGGCTCTACTCGCGCGCAGAGTTCCTGCCGGTGCTCCAGGCCGGGGTCGCTGTCGTCCAGCCCGACCTCTCCCACGCCGGCGGGATCTCCGAGGTGCGCCGCATCGCCAGCCTGGCCGAGACCTTCGGCGCCAGCCTCGCACCTCACTGTCCCCTCGGCCCGCTGTCGCTGGCCGCGAGCCTCCAGGTGGCCTTCGCCACGCCGAACTTCCTCATCCAGGAGCAGAGCATCGGCATCCACTACAACGTCGGCGCCGACATGTTCGACTACCTGCTCGACACGGCCCCCTTGCAGTTCACGAACGGATTGATCGAACGGTGGGACACCCCTGGCCTCGGGGTCAGCATCGACGAGACCGCCGTGCGTGCGGCCGCCGAACAGGGTCATCGCTGGCGATCTCCGGTGTGGCGACACGACGACGGCAGCTTCGCCGAATGGTGACCACGAACGTTTCCCCGTCCTGAACGAAAGGTGATTGCATGACCTCCGACGTCAATTGTGAGCTTCGTGAGCGGCTGACCGAACATCGTTTGGTGGCCATCATCCGTGGCGACGTACCCGACGCGTGCGTCCGCACTGCGGTGGCCCTGGCAGAGGAGGGCGTGCGGCTGCTCGAGGTCTCACTGACCACCGCCGGCGCGATCGGCGTGCTGTCGCGCCTGTCCGCCGAGCTCGGCGATGAGGTTCGACTCGGGGCCGGGACGGTGCTGACTGCGCAGGACGCTCAGAGCGCTGCTGATGCCGGTGCCCAGTTCATCCTCACCCCGGCCCTGTCCGAGGGCCTCGCTGAAGCGCGGCGGATCGGACTGCCGGTGATTCCGGGCGCACTGACACCAAGCGAGGTGCTGGCCGCTCACGAGGGCGGGGCCGCGGCCGTCAAGGTCTTTCCGGCGAACCTGTTCGGACCGGCCTACCTCGACGCCCTGGAAGGGCCGTTCCCTGACATCTCCTTGCTGCCGGTGGGTGGGGTGAGACTGGATGACGTCGCCCCCTATCTGGAGCGCGGTGCGATCGCGGTGGGAGTCGGCTCGCCCTTGTGCGGCGACGCACCGTCCGGCGGTGATCTGCGATCGCTGCGGGAGCGCGCCCGCACCTACGTCTCGGCTGTGCATCAAAGGGCGCAGCGATGAGGGACGTGGTGACGATCGGGGAGACCATGATGGCGCTGCGCGCTCAGGGACCGGTACAGCTGGCAGCGCCGATGTTGACCAGCATCGCGGGTGCTGAGTCCAACGTCGCCATCGCGCTGAGCCGACTGGGACACGTCAGCGCCTGGGTGGGCCGCGTCGGTGAAGACTCGCCCGGCGACCTCATCGTGCGGACCCTTCGTGGCGAGGCCGTCGACGTCTCTGGTGTCGTTCGCGACCCCCATCACACGGGGATCATCATCTTCGAGCGTCGCATGCCCGGTGTGCAGAAGGTCGCCTACGCGCGGGCGGGGTCGGCCGGCTCACGCCTCGTCGCGGACGACCTGCCGCCGCTGCTCGACACTCGAGTCCTGCACGTCACCGGGATAACTCCGGCGCTGTCCAGCGGTGCGGCGGACGCTGTCGTTGCCGCCTGCTCCCGCGCGCGGGAGCAAGGCGTGCTGGTGTGTCTGGACGTCAACCACCGCCCGCGGTTGTGGCCGCGAGAGCGGGCCAGCGAGTTCTTCGCGAGGCTGCGGTCCCTGGTCGATGTCGTCGTCGCCTCGCCCGATGAGCTCTCGCTCCTGATCCCTGACGCCGAGTCCACGCGAGACGGCGCCCACCAGCTCGTCGCAGACGGGGTGCGCGAGGTGGTGGTCAAGGACGGGTCGGGCGAGGCGTACGTCGTCACAGCCGAGGAGACGATCAGCGCGCCAGCGTTTCGGGTCGAGTCCGTCGACGCGATCGGCGCCGGGGACGCCTTCGTCGCCGGCTATCTCTCGGGGCTGCTGGACGGTATCGGCATCGCCGACCGGCTGGTCCGGGCCCACACGTTGGGTGCGTTCGCGGTGGGCGTCGAGGGCGACTGGGAAGGCCTTCCGACCCGCGCAGAGCTCGGTCTGCTCGACAGCGGTGACGGCACGGTGCTGCGGTGAGCGTGCTCGACGGCCCCTGGGAGGTGCTCAGTGTCGGGGACTCCGGCTGGGACCTGGGCGAAGGTCTACGGTCGACCGAGGCCGGTCTTGTGGCGGTCGACCTGCTGGCCGGACGTCTGTATCGCGTCGATCTGGCAGCCCGTGCGGTCCACCAGATCCTTCAGGTCGACGACGTGCTCGGTGCAGTGGCCGCCGCCAGCGGCGATCATGACTGGATCGCGGCGATCGGAACCGGGGTGGCGTTGGTGTCGGGCGACGAGATCTCCTGGTTGGGACGACCGGTGGAGGGTGGTCTCCCTCGACGAGTCAACGACGCCGTGTGTGATCCCGCGGGCCGGTTCTGGTTCGGCACGATGGCCTACGACAACGCACCGGGAGCGGGTGCGCTGCACCGATTGGGTCCTCACGGAGACGTGCGAACGATGCTGGAGGACGTCACCGTCCCGAACGGGCCAGCCTTCGTGAGCGACGGCTCGATCATGTATCTCGCAGACAGTGCAGCCGGCACGATCTACCGCATCCTGATCGGTGCGGACGGTGAGCTGGGCTCGGCAACGGTGTTCGTGCAGGTCCCTGACGGTTCCCCCGACGGGATGATCGTCGACGAGGCGGGATGTCTGTGGTTCGCCGTGTGGGGAGCGGGCCAGGTGTGGCGGGTGGACCCCACTGGCGCCGTGCTCGACGTTCTCGACCTCCCAGCCAGTCAACCGACGTCCGTTTCCCTGCACGAAGGCCACGTCGTGGTTTCCACCGCGGCTCACGGCCTGCCCGATCCTGCAGCAGCGGACGGGCACCTGCTGGTCGCGCCGTGCAGCGTCGGAGCGCCCCGGGCTTGCCGATACGAAAGCCTCAAGGACGGCTAGTCTCGATGACATGGGAACTGCAGTCGTCGTCGGATCTGGACCCAACGGGCTGTCGGCCGCGATCGTGCTGGCCAAGGCCGGGCTCGACGTCACGGTGCTCGAGGCTGCAGACGAGATCGGCGGCGGCACCCGAACGGCCGAGCTGACGCTGCCGGGCCTGGCGCACGACGTCTGTTCGGCGATCCACCCGATGGGCGTCGCGTCGCCGTTCATGCGCTCGCTCGATCTGGAGCGGCACGGCCTGCAGTGGGCCTTCCCCGAGGTCGACGCCGCCCATCCGCTCGACGGCGGTCGCGCGGGCGTGCTGTTCCGCGACCTGGACCGCACCGCCCGGCACCTGGGTCCCGACGGCGCAGCGTGGCGCGGCCTGCTCGAACCTCTGGTCGCCGGCGCCGATGACCTGATGTCAGAGCTGCTGGGGCCGATCATTCACGTGCCACGGCACCCGCTCACGCTGGCTCGCTTCGGACTGCCAGCCCTGCTGCCGGCCACCGTGCTGGCCCGTCGCTGGAAGACCGACGAGGCCCGCGGCCTGTTCGCCGGGCTCGCCGCGCACGCCATGCGGCCCCTGAGCAGTCCGACCACGGCCGGACTGGGACTCACCTTCGCGGTGACGGCGCACGCCTATGGCTGGCCGGCTGCAGTCGGCGGCTCAGCCGCGATCACCCGAGCGATGGCCGCAGAGCTGCTCGAGCACGGCGGACGCATCGAGACCGGTCAGCTGGTCACCGACCTCCCGCAGGCGGACGTGGTCATGTTCGACACCGGCCCGGGCGCCGCTGCCGACATCGCCGGTGACCGTGTGCCGCCGCTCATCAGGCGGGCGCTGCGCCGCTGGCGCACCGGGCCTGGCGCCTTCAAGGTGGATCTGGCGGTCGAGGGCGGCATCCCGTGGGCCAACGAGTGGTGCCGCAGGGCCGGCACCGTCCATGTCGGTGGAACGATCGAGGAGATCGCGGCTGCAGAGAAGGACGTGTCCCGGGGCCGCATGCCCGAGCGCCCGTTCTGCCTGGTGGCGCAGCAGTACCTCGCCGATCCGAGCCGCTCGGCGGGCGACGTGCACCCGGTGTGGGCCTACGCCCACGTGCCGGCCAACTACGCGGGAGACGCCACGGAGGCCGTGATCGCCCAGATCGAGCGGTTCGCCCCGGGCGTGCGGGACCGCATCGTCGCCACGGCGACCACGTCGCCGGCGCAGTGGGAGGCCTACAACCCCAACTACGTCGGCGGCGACATCGGCGGCGGCGCCAACGACCCGTGGCAGCTGCTGATGCGTCCGCGTCTGTCCCCCCACCCCTATCTGATCGGCGACGGTCTGTACCTGTGCTCGGCCTCGACGCCTCCGGGAGCCGGAGTGCACGGCATGTCGGGCTTCCACGCCGCTTCACTCGCTGTCGATCGGCTGTGAACGACACGATCGGGGAACTCGTACCCCCTGTGCACACGTTGTGCCAGTGACGCACCAGCGCGTTGAACGTTCAATTACCTCACCAGGAGCCCCCATGCGACTCCCCACCGCCCGTACCGCGTTCGCCGTGTCGGCCGCCTCGACCGTCCTGCTGCTGACTGCCGCCTGCGGCGGCGACACCACGGAGGGGGCCACCGGCAGCGACACCTCGTCGTCGGACTCCTCGGGTGCCGACACCGGAACCGACGCCGACACCTATTCCGACGGCACCTACGAGGCGCAGGGCTCGTACGCGAACCCCGGCGGCGAGTCGTCGGTCGACGTCACGCTGACCGTGGCCGACAACGCCGTCACCGAGGTCGAGGTGGCGCCCGGGGCCTCGGGCACGTCGCTGTCCTACCAGCAGCAGTTCATCGCCGGCGTCGACGCCGAGGTCGTGGGCAAGTCGCTCAACGACATCGAGGTCACCAAGGTGTCCGGGTCGTCGCTGACCAGCGGCGGGTTCAACGAGGCGCTCACGCAGATCAAGTCCGAAGCCGCGGCCTGACGATCGTGCACGCGTGGACGTTCGACGCCATCGGCACCACGTGGCAGATCGACACGCGTGCACCGCTGGCCGACGACGTCAGCGCGGCCGTGCTGCGCTGCGTCGAGACCTTCGATCAGCGGTGGTCGCGCTTCCGCGACGACTCAGTGGTGGCCGAGATGGCACGCAGTGCGGGTGAGTGGGACATCGGCGACGACGCCGCCCTGCTGGACTTGTACGACGAGCTGCACGAGGTGACGGGGGGCGCCGTCAACCCCCTGGTCGGTCGCACGCTGTCCGATCTCGGTTACGACGCCACGTACTCGCTGACCAGATCGGCTGCCCCGGCTGCAGTGCCGGAGTGGTCGACCCTCCAGCGTCGCGGGTCGACGATCACCACCACCGAGCCGGTCGTCCTCGACGTCGGCGCGGCCGGCAAGGGGCGCCTGGTCGATCGTGTGTCGGACCTGCTGGCGGGCGCCGGTCACGACGCGGCCACGGTCGATGCAGGCGGCGACATCCACCACGCCGGTCCCTCGCCGATCCGTGTCGGGCTTGAGCACCCGGGAGACCCCACCCGCGCGCTCGGCGTGATCGACCTCGACCCCGACCACGCCCTGTGCGGATCCGCGGTCAACCGGCGGGCGTGGGGTGAGGGCCTGCATCACGTGCTCGACGGACGGACCGGTCGACCGACCACCGCAGTGGTGGCCACGTGGGTCCTCGCTCCCCACTCCTGCATGCTGGCCGACGGGCTGGCGACCGCCCACTTCTTTGCCGACCCCGACGTCCTGCTCGACCGCTGGAGCCATCACTACGTGCGCGTTCACGCCGACGGTCGCGTCGACTGGTCGCCCGACCTACCTGGAGAGATGTTCACATGATGGCTGCCGCCGACCTGCCCGGACGCCGCGCGCTCGACCGCCAGCTGGGCCGCGTCACGATGTACCGGCTCGTCACCATCGCCCTCGTCGCGCTCGTCGTCGTCTCGATGCTCTACGCCGGCATCGGCGGCCTCGGGGAGGGGCTGTTCACCCTCGGGGGACAGGTGATCTCGCTGGCGGTGCTGCTGGTGGCCACGGTGGCGAGCAGCTGGGGTCTCGCCCGGGCATGGCGGGTCCAGCCCCACCTCGAGTCCTCGGTGATCACGGCTCTGCTGCTGTACTTCCTGTTCCTGCCGCAGACCGATCCGGCCAAGCTTGGCTGGTTGGTGCTGGCCGCGATCCTCGCGTCGGCCTCGAAGTTCGCCCTCGCCTGGCGCGGACGGCACGTGTTCAACCCGACTGCTGCGGGTGCGTTCGGTGTCTACGTGGTGCAGTCGGTGCTCGACGTCGACCCGCTGAACCGGGTGGGCGCGTCGTGGTGGATCGCGTCGGCGGACCTCCTGCCCTGGGTGGCCGTGGCCGCGCTGGTCGTCCTGTACCGCACGCACCGCCTGATTCTCGGCATCGTCTTCTTCGTCGTCGCGGGCGTGCTCGTGGTGCTGGGGTTGCAGTCATTCGGGCAGAGCATCGGCGATGCCGCGCTGACCGCCGTGCAGACGTCCCCGCTGATCTTCCTCGCCGGCTTCATGCTCAGCGAACCGCTGACGCTGCCGCCGCGCCGGCACCAGCAGCTGGTCGTGGCGGTGGTGGCGGCGGTCGTCTACGCCTATCCGCTGGCAATCCTTGCCGTGGTGGAGGATCCGCCGCTGTTCGGCGTCGGCGACCAGTGGCAGGTCGCCGCGCTGCTGGTCGGCAACCTCGTGGCCTTCGCCTTCGCGCGGCGGTCGGGGATGCGCCTCGAGCTCGTCGAGCGACGCGAACGCGCAGCGGGAGTGCACGAGCTGGTGTTCCGATCGCGTCGCCGGCACCGGTTCGAGCCCGGGCAGTATGCCGAGCTGCACCTGCCGCACGCCGGCACGGATGGTCGGGGGACGCGTCGCATGTTCAGTGTCAGCTCACCACCCGGTGACGGAAACACCCTGACGTTCGCGCTGCGCGTGCCCGAGCCCGCCTCGAGCTTCAAGCGGGCGCTGCTCGACCTGCCGGTGGGGGCGACGGTGCAGTCCACCGGAGTCATCGGTGACTTCCTGCTGCCGCGCGATGCCTCGGTCCCGGTGGTGCTGGTGGCGGGTGGCATCGGCGTCACGCCCTTCCTGAGCCAGCTGCGGGCCGTGCGGGAACGTGATGCCGTGCTGGTCTACGGGGTGCCCTCCGGCGACGACGTGCCGTTCGTCGACGAGCTGGAGCAGGCACGCGTCGTGCTGGTCTCTGCGACGCGTCCCACCTCGATGCCTGGATCCTGGACCTGGGTCGAGGGGGCCGGTGTCACCGCCGACATCGTGCGCAGGGCCGTCCCCGACCTCGCTGACCGCCGGGCGTACGTCTCCGGCCCGCCAGCCATGGTCACTCCGGTCGCGGCTGGTCTCCGCGGTTCCTGTGCCACCATCCGCACCGACGCCTTCACCGGTTACTGAGCGTTACCCTGACTCGAACGCAGCGCATCGAGGGGACGGTGGGGTCAGTGGTGTCGTGGCATCGAGCAGCGGTGGCGGCGGTGACGGTGGTGTTGATGGCCGGGTGCACCTCCGCATCGGATCAGGACGAGGAGCCGGCGGCGTCCACGTCCACGCCTGCGCCGAGCAATGCGGTTCCGGCCGGCGCGAGCCTGTGCGACCTGATCCCGGCTGACGATGTAGCTCGTTTCAGCGGAGACTACGAGCCACGCGAGGATCTGTTGCTGGGCAAGGAGGCCTTCATCGGCTGCGACGCCGACGGCTTGTCCAGCTTCGAGTTCGGGCTGCGGGTGGTGGACGACGGTCGGCCTCTCGAGGAGTACCTCGCCGGTGAGGCTGAGGCCGTCGAGGATGTCGGTGACGAGGCCTTCCGGGTCGCCACCGAGTTCGAGGGTGAGGTGATGGGCGAGACGATCATCGCGCGCCGCGGCGACGTCGTGGCCATCGTGCGCAACGAGCTGCTGCAGGACGGACCCGAGCGGGCGACGCCTGAGGACACGCGCGAGGTGATGGCTCTCCTGCTGACGCAGAGCGTTGATGACGTCGCCGCGATCGAGAAGGTCCGAGTGGCCGATCCGTGTCCCTCCGTGGAGGCCGCGGCAGAGGTCATCGGCGACGTGGAGGTGGCGCGAGCCCAGCCGCTCCCCGATGACCTTGATTGCGCCTACCTGTCCGGTGACACCGTCCGGCTGCTCGTGTCGCGCTACCAGGTGACCACGCCCGAGGACACCGTCGATGCAGATAATCCCGTGGAGATCGACGGCGCCGATCGGGCGAGCATTCGCGAAGACAGCTCGAGGGTCAGTGTGAGCGCACTGGTGGGCGATGTGACGTGGTCGGTCGAGGCGGCGAGCGTGGCGCGTGGCGGCGAGGTGTCGCTCGACCGAGACGTGCTCATCGCGCTCGCGGAGGATGTCATCGCCGCCGGCTGAGGGAATAGACGGGGCACGACAAGGTTGATAGAAGTAGACTCAACTTTGTCGCGGTCGTGTCCGCGGCGACATCCCGTCAGGAGCAGTCATGGACCTCTCATCGTTCACCACGCGCAGCCAGCAGGCCATCACGGCTGCAGCGTCGGCCGCCGTCGCCGCGGGAAACCCGGCCGTCGAGCCCGCTCACCTGCTCGCCGCTCTCCTCGACCAGACCGGTGGGACGGCTGCGCCGCTGCTGCAGGCGGCTGGCATCGATCCGGCCACCGTTGCCGCCGAGGCGAAGTCCCTGCTGGACGCACTGCCCTCGGCCACGGGGTCGAGCGTGAAGAACCCGGGGCTGTCCGGACCGTCGGCCCAGGTGCTGCAGCGTGCCCAGGACCAGGCCAACCAGCTCGGCGATGAGTTCGTGTCGACCGAGCACCTCGTCGTCGCGCTGTCCACCGTCGACTCGCCCGCTGCGCAGATCCTGCGCGACCGGGGCGCTACGCCTGACACGTTGCAGGCCGCGTTCGCCTCGGTGCGCGGCAGCGCCCGTGTCACCAGCCAGGACGCCGAGGACACCTACCAGTCGCTGGAGAAGTACGGCGTCGACCTGACGGCCGTGGCTCGCGCCGGCAAGCTCGACCCGGTGATCGGTCGCGACAGCGAGATCCGCCGCGTCGTGCAGGTGCTGAGCCGCCGCACCAAGAACAACCCGGTCCTGATCGGCGAGCCGGGAGTCGGCAAGACCGCGGTGGTCGAGGGCCTCGCCCAGCGCATCGTCGATGGCGACGTGCCCGAGACGTTGAAGGGCCGCCGGCTCATCTCGCTGGACCTGTCGGCGATGGTCGCCGGAGCCAAGTACCGCGGCGAGTTCGAGGAGCGCCTCAAGGCGGTGCTGGCCGAGATCAAGGACTCCGACGGTCAGGTCATCACGTTCATCGACGAGCTGCACACCGTCGTCGGCGCCGGAGCGGGCGGCGACAGCTCGATGGATGCCGGCAACATGCTCAAGCCGATGCTCGCGCGCGGCGAGCTGCGACTGATCGGCGCCACCACGCTCGATGAGTACCGCCAACGCATCGAGTCCGATCCGGCCCTGGAGCGTCGCTTCCAGCAGGTCCTGGTCGGCGAGCCCAGCCCCACCGACACCATCGCGATCCTGCGGGGGCTCAAGGAGCGCTACGAGGCGCACCACAAGGTCGCCATCTCCGATGCCGCACTCGTCGCGGCCGCGACCCTGTCCGATCGCTACATCACGGGTCGTCGTCTGCCCGACAAGGCCATCGACCTGATCGATGAGGCCGGCAGCCGGTTGCGCATGGAGATCGACTCCAGTCCGATCGAGATCGACGAGCTGCGCCGCTCGGTCGACCGGGCGCGGATGGAGGAGATGCACCTCGAGCGCGAGGACGACGACGCCAGCCGCGAGCGGCTCGCGGCCCTGCGCGGCGAGCTGGCCGACCAGCAGGAGACCCTGCGCGCGCTGGAGCAGCGGTGGGAGGCCGAGAAGCAGAGCCTCAACGCCGTCGGGGACATCAAGGAGCGCATCGACGAGGTCCGAAGCGATGCGGAGCGTGCCCATCGCGAGGGTGATCTCGCCACCGCATCGCGGCTGAACTACGGGGAGATCCCGACGTTGGAACGGCAGCTGGCCGAAGCTCAGGCCGCCGAGGCGGCGCGTTCGGACGAGCCGCAGATGTTGCACGAACAGGTCACCGCCGACGACATCGCCGAGGTCGTGGCCGCCTGGACCGGCATCCCCACGGGCCGTCTGCTCGAGGGCGAGACCGGCAAGCTGCTGCGCATGGAGGACGAGCTCGGCCGCCGCCTGATCGGCCAGAAGGCGGCCGTGCAGGCGGTTTCTGACGCGGTGCGCCGCTCCCGGGCCGGTATCTCAGACCCCGATCGTCCGACCGGTTCGTTCCTGTTCCTCGGGCCCACCGGTGTCGGCAAGACCGAGCTGGCCAAGACGCTGGCGGAGTTCCTGTTCGACGACGAACGGGCCATCATCCGCATCGACATGAGCGAGTACGGCGAGAAGCACAGCGTCAGCCGGCTGGTCGGTGCGCCTCCGGGATACGTCGGGTACGAAGAGGGCGGTCAGCTGACCGAGGCCGTGCGGAGGCGTCCCTACTCGGTCGTCCTGCTCGACGAGGTGGAGAAGGCACACCCCGAGGTCTTCAACGTGCTGCTGCAGGTGCTCGACGACGGTCGCCTCACCGACGGCCAGGGCCGCACGGTCGATTTTCGCAACACCATCATCGTGCTGACCTCGAACCTCGGCTCCGGCCTGGAGCGCGATGCCGTCATGGAGGTCGTCCGTGCGTCGTTCAAGCCCGAGTTCCTCAACCGGCTCGACGAGATCGTCATGTTCGACCCGCTCGACACCGACGCGCTCACCCACATCGTGGACCTGCAGCTGGCCCTCCTGGAGCAGCGGCTCGCCGTGCGACGCATCGGTCTGGAGGTCACGGACGCGGCCAAGGAGTGGTTGGCGCTGACGGGCTTCGATCCGCAGTACGGAGCGCGGCCCCTGCGCCGACTGGTGCAGCAGGCCATCGGCGACCGACTCGCCAAGGCGCTGCTGGCCGGGGAGGTCCGCGACGGTCAGGCGGTGCGGATCGACCGATCGACCGACCGGGAGGGCCTCACGGTCGAGCCTGTCTGACCGCGTGGTTGGGCGGGCATGGTGGGATGGTCGGTGTGAGTAAGCCCGCCCGACCGCAGCAGGTGACGTCGGCCTGCCTGTTCCTGGGTCTGAGCAGCGCTCTGCTGCTGTTCTTCGTCATCGGCTGGCTCAGCTCCTGGAACTCGCTGGCGATCCAGGAAGGCCTGACCGAGGCGCTGGCCGACCTCGACCTCGGCGCAGCCGGTCTGAGCGTCCAGGGCACCATCGACGGACTGCGTACCGCGCTGATGGTGGCGACGGTGCCGCTGGTCGCCGGCGCGGTGTTCGCGGTGTACGCGGCGCGGGGCCACGAACAGTCGCGCACGCTGCTGTCGGTCGTGGCGGTGTTGAACGCGGTGGTCTTCGTGGCCACCGGTGGGATCATCGGCCTGATCCCGGCCGCCTTTGCGGTGGCGGCCATCGTGCAGCTGCGCAGCCCCGACGCGCGTCGCTGGTACGCCGAGGTCAACGGCCGGGAGGTCCCGCCCGAGCTGGTGCGCTCTGCCGCTGCTCCCGCCGGTGGCGCCTCGACCTCCGCCGCGCGTCCTGATCCGTTCGCGCCGGGTGCTGTCCCAACGGGCACTGCCCCAACGGACACTGCCCCAACTGGCACTGCTCAGTCCGGTCCGCCGTCGCCGGTGCGCACCGCCACGCTCATTACGATGCTGTCCACCGGACTGGCCGCTGTGCTGAGCGCAGCGTTCCTGGCGGTGTACGCCGTCGCCGGTGACAGTCTCGCCGATGCGATGCTCGAGGCCCAGGCCGATTCGCCGTTCTCCTCGATGATGGAGAGCTCCGCCACCGACATCACCGCGGGTCTTCGGACGGTGGCCGTGATGTGCGCCATCGCGCTCGCGCTGGGCCTCGTGGCGCTGGTGGCGAGCATCCGACTGGCTCGCGGACACCGCGACGGGCACGTGGCACTCACCGTGGCGAGCGCCGGCACCATCGGGCTCGGCCTGTTCACGCTCGTCGGGCTGCCGTGGGCGGGGATGGCCGTGTGGGTGCTGGTGCTGCTGCGCCGTCCCGAGTCCCGCGCATGGGTCCGATGACGGTGTGAACGCCGTCACGAGGCTAGTCTGAAGACATGTCTGACACTGTCCCAGCAGCCCTCGTTCGCCCTCACGTCGTGGTGGTTGGCGGCGGTTTCGGCGGCATCGCGACCGTGCGCAAGCTCGCCCGTGCCGACGTCGACATCACCTTGATCGATCGGCACACCTACAACACGTTCAACCCGTTGCTCTACCAGGTCGCGACCGCCAGCCTGAACCCCGGCGACGTCACCTGGTTCCTGCGCGCGATCCGCGCCAAGCAGGACAACGTCCGGTTCCTCAAGGGCACCGTGACGTCGATGGATCACGACGCCCAGGTCATCAACCTCGACGGCGGCCACTCGGTCAAGTACGACTACCTCGTCATCGGCGTGGGTGTCACGGCCAACTTCTTTGGCATCCCCGGAGCCCCTGAGTTCTCGATGCCGCTGTACCGCCGCTCGCAGGCCCTCGCGGTGCGCGACAAGATGTTCGCCAATCTCGAGTACGCGGCGGTCAATGGTCAGGACCGTGACCTGCGCATCGTCGTGGTCGGCGGCGGTGCCACCGGCGTCGAGACCGCCGGTGCCTTCGCCGAGCTGCGCAACAACGACATGCCGGTCACCTATCCCGAGCTGGACGTCGATCGCGTCCACATCACGCTGGTGGAGATGATGCCCCACGTGCTCGGGCCGTTCCACCCCAAGCTGCGCGACTATGCCAGGAAGTCACTGGAGAAGCGCGATGTCGACCTGCGCCTCGGTACGGCAGTCAAGGAAGTCCGCGAGGACGGCGTGATGGTCGAGACCGACGGCACGGAGGAGTTCATCGCCGCCGGCATCGTCGTGTGGGCCTCGGGCATCACCGCCCACTCCGTCGTCGGTGACTGGGACGTCCCGCAGGGCCGCGGCGGTCGCATCGAGACCGACGCCCACTGCCAGGTTCGTGGTCGCAGCAACGTGTTCGCCATCGGGGACGTCGCGATCGATCCGGACAACCCGCTGCCGCAGCTCGCCCAGCCCGCACTCCAGGGCGGCAAGCACGTGGCCAAGCTGATCAAGGCCGATGTCCGGGGCAAGCGCGACAAGGTCAAGCCGTTCACGTACTTCGACAAGGGCACCATGGCCACGATCGGCCGGGCCTCGGCCGTGGCGGAGATCAAGTACCTGCCTCGACTCAAGGGCTTCCTGGCCTGGATCATCTGGGTCGGCCTGCACATCGCGACGCTGCTGGGCAACCGCAACCGCCTCGCGACGCTGATCAACCTGTCGGCCAAGTACCTGTCGGTGGGCAGCCACAACGCGATCGTCGGCGAGACCCCGCCGATCGCCGCGACCCAACCCCAAGTCATGAAGTCGACGACCCCCCGCAAGCCCGCCAAGAAAGCCGCCAAGAAATCGGCCAAGTGAGCCAACGGCTCAAGTGAGCCAACGGCTCAAGTGAGCCAACTTTTGTAGCGCTACGCAGGTTCCCGGACCGGTTTGGGCTGCCTACCGCTACAAAAGTTGGAACTCAGATGGCCCCCGGCTGCCTGGAACGATCTACCTTTGCGGGTCGTTGACCTTGCATGCAGAGGCGATGGATTGCAGCAGGAGCCGCCGGTGTCGCGGTTGCCGTGACGGCCGGGGTCCTCGTCTTCGGGGGCGAGGAGGAGACCGCGCCTCGGTCGGCAGCCTCGCCGGAGACGACGGCCCCGCCCGAACCGCCCGAGCCGCACGTCGAGGCCGCCATCACGGTGGATCCGGCGGCCACCGAGGCCGCGATGGACGTGCTGGCCGAGGGCGGCACCGCCGCAGATGCCGTCGTGGCTGCGGCCGCCGTGCTCAGCGTCGTCGAACCGCACTACTCGAATCTGATCGGCGCCGAGACGTCGGCGCTGTGGTTCGACGCGGAGGACGACCAGGTGCGCAGCCTCGACGCCGTCGGCACGGTCGGCTCGGAGTACGACCGCGGTGACTACGTGGCGCGCGGCGCCGCCTCGGCCGGTCTCTATCAGTCACTGGTGCCCGGGGCCTGGGACGGCTACATGGTGCTGCTCGCAGAGGAGGGCACTCTTGGACTGGACCGTCTTCTGCAGCCGGCCATCGACCTGGCGTCGGGAGGCTTCGAGGCCTCGGCCGATCTCGCCAACCAGCTGGCCGGGTACGCCGGTACCCCCAGCCTCAACGCTGCGGCCGCGAGTGTCTACGCGCCCGGAGGCCAGCCGGTGCAGGCTGGCCAGACCGTGGTGCAGGAGGACTTCGCGGCGACCCTCCAGACCATCGCCGACACCTTCGAGAGCGCTGACGATCGCGAAAGTGGTCTGCAGGCCGCGCGCGACCTGGTCTACGACGGGGTCATCGGTGAGGCGCTGGTCGACGCAATCCAGGCCGACGGCGGGTACGTGACGACCGACGACATGGCCGGGTTCGAGGCCGAGTTCGTCGACCCGATCACCGTCCAGTACGACGACATGACCGTCCACCAGACCCCGCCGAACACCCAGGGCCTGACCATGCTGACGGCCCTGAACACGCTGAGCAACGCAGATCTGTCCGGCGGCCGCGCCGATCCCGACGTCTGGCAGCTGACGATCGAGGCGCTCAAGCTGGCGCTGGCCGACCGTGAGGAGTTCGTGGGAGATCCCGAGTTCACCGACGTGCCCGTCGACGAGCTGCTGGCCCCCGAGTACGGCGAGTCGCAGCTCGCGCGCATCGACCTCGACTCCTCGATGCAGTGGCCGATCGCGGACGGTCTCAACAACACCACCACCTTCCAGGTCGTCGACGGCGACGGGAACGCCGCCGCCGTCACCACCAGCACCGGGTTCCAGCTCACCGCTGCCGCCGACACGGGCATCATGCTGGGCTCGAGGATGCGCTACATGGAGGCCAATGACGAGGGCAGCCCCAACTTCATCCGACCCGGGGCCAAGGTCCGCTACACCGGAAACCCGTGGATGGCCACGAACGATGACGGCCTGAGCCTGCTCGGCGGCAACATCGGTGGCGACACCCAGGCACAGGTGCAGACGCAGCACTTCCTCAACATCGTCGAGTTCGGCATGACCCCGGCCGAGGCGGTGGCGGCACCGCGGTTCGTCAGCCAGACGCAGCCCAACAGCGTCGCGCCCCATCGGGTGCCCAACACGGTGCGCATCGAGGACGGCACTCCCGCCGACGTGTTGTCGAGCCTGCGGTCGCGGGGCCAGAACCTCGAACAGCTGTCTGGCCGCGGCCCGTTCGGCACCGGATCGGTCATCGGCATCTCGCCCGACGGCCGGACCGCCGAGCTCGGCACCGACCCGCGAGCCGGCGGCACCTCGACCGGCGACTCCCGCCTCACCGAGTCCAGCTGACCCGGTCCCCAACTTTTGTAGCGGTAGGCAGGCATCCCGACAGGTTTTGCCTGCCTACCGCTACAAAAGTTGGGGCCTTTAGCTGCGGACGCCCATGACGCCGCTCACTGGCGCGGGCCAGGGCAGGTTGGTGGACTGCTGGACGAGCGCATCGAAGCCTGCTGCGATGTCGTCGGGGAGGTCCGACGCGCTGCGCGTCGTCATGTTCACGTGCACCCAGCTGACCTCCATCGTGCAGGCGAGGCGCTGCTTCTCCAGGTCGAGCAGGAAGGCCATGGCGTGCACGACCTTGCCGGAGCGCGCGATGAACCGGTTGTGCACCGTGAACCGGTCGCCAAGGCGCATCTCGCCGAGATAGCGCACGTGCTGCTCCACGGTGAACATGCTCAGGTCGCGCTCGGCGATGTAGGAATCGCTGATGCCTGCGGTGCGGGTGTCGTCCCACAGGGCGTGTGACGTCAGGCGGAAGTAGTCGCCGATGTTCATGTGCCCGTTCTCGTCGATGAACGACGTCTCGACCTCGCCTGCGTGCGCGAGGGGGAGTTCTGACACCTGGTCGTACGTGGGTAGCTCGATCACCTGCGCGATGCTACTGGCCCTCGGTCAGCAGCATCGCGGCACCGAGCGACTGCTCGGGCACGCCGAATCCCTCGACCAGCGTCAGGGTGTGCGGACGCAGCTGGTCGAGCAGGTCGTTGATCAGGTTCGTGACCGTCTTGGCGCGGGCATCCGAGATGCGGTTGTGGCCCATGAACCAGGCCAGGTCGCTCTCGATCTCGGTGAGCGCGTACAGCGAGCACAGCGTGCGCAGGAGTTCTTGGGCCTCGGGGTCCTCGCAGCGGGCGATGCCGGCGGTGAAGGCCTCGAGCACGATGCGCTGGACGTGCACGCGTGCGCACCGGATCACGTGATCCTGCGCGGCGTTGAAGATCTCGAACGCGGCCTGGTCGTCCTTGCCGGCCGCGCGGCGCAGCCGACGGGCCGCGGTCTCGAGGACGTGCTCCTCGCGGTCCTCGAACAGGCTCAGCTGGGTACCGCGGTCCATCAGGTCGTGGTCGTCGCCCTTGCCGGGGCGGGCGTCGATGAGCCTCTGGATCAGGTTCGAGGCCGCCGTGCGCTCCTTGACCACGTCGGTGGCGGTCGCCGCCGCGAACTTGACCAGTCCGACCGCGTCGAGCCCGCCGACCTCCGTGGCGTAGGAGGTGAGCAGCTCCTTGGACAACAGCTGGAACATCACGTGGTTGTCGCCCTCGAACGTGGTGAACACGTCCGAGTCGCCCTTGAGCGTGGTGAGCCGGTTCTCGGCGAGGTAGCCGGCGCCGCCGCACGCCTCGCGGGCCTCCTGGATCGCGTCGGTGGCGTGCCAGGTCTGCGCGGCCTTGAGTCCGGCGGCGCGGCCCTCGAGCTCGCGGGCCTTCTGCGGATCGGGATGCTCCGAGCGCTGCAGACTGTCCATGCGTGCCACCAGCTGGTTCTGCGCGAAGCGGTAGGCGTAGGACCGTGCGATCAGCGGAAGAAGCCGGCGCTGGTGCATGCGGTAGTCCATCAGCACGATCTCGTTGTCGTCGTCGGGCCCGAACTGTCGACGCTTGAGCGCGTAGCGACCTGCGATGCTCAGGGCGACCTCGCAAGCCGCGCTGGCCGACCCTCCCACGGACACGCGCCCGCGGATCAGGGTCCCGAGCATCGTGAAGAAGCGCCGGTTCACGTTGTCGATCGGCGAGGAGTAGGTGCCGCCCTCGTCGACGTGGCCGTACCGGTTGAGCAGGTTCTCCCGGGGGATGCGCACGTGGTCGAACGACAGGCGGCCGTTGTCGACCGCGCCGAGGCCACCCTTGTGGCCGTCGTCCATCGTCGTGACGCCGGGCAGGTCGTTGCCCTCGTCGTCGCGCAGGGGCACCACGAAGCAGTGCACGCCGTGGCCCTCGCCCTTGGTGATCAGCTGCGCGAACACGGCCGCGACGGTGGCGTGCTCAGCCGCTCCGCCGATGTAGTCCTTGCGGGAGCTGAAGGTGGGTGAGTCGATCACGAACTCCTGGGTCGACGGATCGTAGGTGGCCGTCGTCTCCAGGTTCTGCACGTTGCTGCCGTGGCCGGTCTCGCTCATCGCGAAGCAGCCCAGGATGTCGAGATTGATGAGGTCCTTGATGTAGCGGTCGTGGTGCGACTGCGTGCCGAGATTCTCGATCGCACCGCCGAACAGGCCCCACTGCACCCCGGCCTTGACCATCAGCGACAGGTCGAACTGCGCCAGCATCTCGATGCCGGTGACCGCCATGCCGGGATCGCCGGTGCCGCCTGCCTCGACGCTGAAGCCAGCGGCGGGCATGCCGGTGGCCACCAGGCCCTTCATCTGCTCGAGGACCCGGGCGCGCGCTTCCTTCAGCGTCAGGTCGTGGTCGTAGAGCAGGTCCATCTCGGCCAGCTCCTTGCGGGACTGCTCGCGCACGTGGCGCCACTTGCCGTCGATCGAGATGCGGAGTTCGTCGCTGAGCGTCATGGCTCCACGCTACTCGTGTGATGTGCCGGTGGCGCGTGATCGCCGATAGCATCACACCCATGTCTTCCGGTCGGATTCTCGTTGCCGGGACCACCTCCGATGCGGGCAAGAGCATCGTCACGACCGGGTTGTGCCGTGCACTCGCCCGTCGCGGCCTCTCCGTGGCCCCGTACAAGGCGCAGAACATGTCGAACAACTCGATGGTGTGCGCCGGCCCGCACGGTGCCTCCGAGATCGGGCGCGCCCAGTGGATCCAGGCCGCCGCGGCGCAGGTCGCCCCGGAGGCCGCGATGAACCCGGTGCTGCTCAAGCCTGGTGGGGACCGCCGCAGCCACGTCGTGGTGATGGGGCAGCCGGCAGGAGAGATCAGCTCGACCGAGTTCATCGGTGGACGCACGCACCTCGCACAGGCAGCCCACGACGCGTTCGACGACCTGGCCGGTCGTTTCGACCTCGTCGTCTGCGAGGGCGCGGGCAGCCCGACCGAGATCAACCTGCGCGCTGACGACTACGTCAACATGGGGCTGGCGCAGCACGCGCAGATGCCCACGATCGTGGTGGGCGACATCGATCGCGGGGGTGTGTTCGCTGCGATGTACGGCACCGTCGCCCTGCTCGACGAGGCAGACCAGCGCCTGATCGCCGGTTTCGTCGTCAACAAGTTCCGCGGCGACGAGTCGCTGTTGGCGCCCGGTCTCGCTGCGCTCGAGGAGCGGACCGGCCGGCGCGTCTTCGGCGTGCTGCCGTGGAACCCGGAACTCTGGCTGGACTCGGAGGACGCGCTCGACCTCGACGGACGCCGGGCCACGGGGTCGGCCGAGGCGCTGCGGGTCGCGGTCGTCCGGTTGCCGCGGATCAGCAACTTCACCGACATCGACGCCCTGGGGCTCGAGCCGGGGGTCGATGTGGAGTTCGTCAGCGACGCGGCCGGTGTCTCGGGTGCTGACCTGGTGGTGCTGCCCGGAACCCGAGCCACCTTGTCGGACCTGGCCTGGCTGCGAGCCCGCGGACTCGATCGGGCGATCGAGCGCCATGTCAGGTCGGGCCGTGCGGTGCTGGGCATCTGTGGGGGCTTTCAGATGCTGGGTCGTCGGGTCGAGGATCCGGACGGTGTCGAGGGAACCGTGGGGGCGGCGGCCGACGGGCTGGGTCTGCTCGACGTCTCCACCCGCTTCGACGCCGACAAGGTGCTCGCGCTGCCCGAGGGGGACGCGCTCGGAGCCGCCGCGAGTGGGTACGAGATCCATCACGGCCGGGTCACGGTCGCTCGCGGAGTCGAGCCTTTTCTCGGCGGTGCCCGCGACGGCGCGGTGTTCGGCACGATGTGGCACGGCAGCCTGGAGTCCGACGACCTGCGCCGCGCCCTCCTGCGCGAGGTCGCCGCAGCGGTCGGCCGGAAGCTCCTGGAATCCGAGGTCTCGTTCGCGACAGCCCGCGAACGCCGCCTCGACCTGCTGGGTGACCTGGTGGAGCGTCATCTCGACGTCGACGCGCTGCTGCACCTCGCCACCCACGGTGCGCCGGACGTCCCGGTGATCGGGGTGCCGTCATGACCGTGCTGCTGCTCGGTGGAACCTCCGAGGCGCGCGAGCTGGCGGTGCTCCTGGATGCTGCCGGCGTCCGATTCGTGACGTCCCTGGCCGGGCGGGTCGAACGGCCACGCCTGCCGGTCGGCGCGGTGCAGACCGGTGGATTCGGGGGGGTGTCGGGGCTGCGGTCCTACCTCGCCGAGCACCGGGTGGACGCTGTCGTCGACGCCACCCACCCCTTCGCGGCGGGCATGTCGCGCAACGCCGCTGCCGCGTGTGCTGCTGACGCGGTGCCGTTGCTGCGGCTGGAACGGCCGGGTTGGTCCACCGCTCCTGGAGCCGATCGCTGGCACTGGGTCGACGACCACCCCCAGGCGGCCAGCACGGCAGCGGACCTCGGTGAACGGCCGTTCCTGACCATCGGGCGGCAGTCCCTGGAGCACTTCGTGGGGCCGCTGCGTCATCACGGGGTGGTGGCGCGCGTCGTCGATCCGCCCGACCTCGACCTGCCGCCCGGCTGGACCGTGCTGGCGAGCCGCGGCCCCTACGAGCTCGGATCGGAGCTGACCCTGCTCGATGAGCACCGGCTCGACGTGCTCGTCACCAAGGACTCGGGCGGTTCACACACGTGGCCGAAGCTGGCCGCCGCCGACGAGCGACAGATCCCGGTCGTGGTCGTGCGGCGCAGCGCGCCGGCCGAGGGTGTCGAGTCGGTCAGCGACGTCGCCGCAGCCGCGGCCTGGGTCGCAGGCACCACGCGACGCTGACCGCCAGCGAGCCCCAGGAGACGGCATCGCCGAGCTGGACCGCGCGGGCGATGTCGTGCGGCGTGACGTCGCCGTCGCCCATCTCGGCCCGGTTCTCGACCTGGTTGCCGTAGATGTTGGTGCCGCCGAGACGCACCCCCAGGGCGCCGGCGAACGACGCCTCGACCGGCCCGGCGTTGGGGCTGGGATGGCGAGCCGCGTCACGGCGCCAGATCCGCAGCGCATCGCTCGGGCTCCCGCCCACGCGGGGAGCGGTCATCGCGGCCAGGGTGGCCGACAGGCGTGACGGCGCGAGGTTGAGAAGATCGTCGAGGCGTGCCGAGGCCCAGCCGAACTGCTCGTAGCGAGCCGACCGGTGCCCGACCATCGCGTCGAGGGTGTTGGCGGCGCGGTAGACGACGAGCCCCGGGACACCGGCCACGGTGCCGGCGAGCAGTGGCGCCACGACGGCGTCCGAGGTGTTCTCGGCCACCGACTCGACCGTGGCCCGCGAGACCTCGGCGACGTCGAGATCGCTGGTGCGCCGACCCACCAGGTGCGTGAGTCGTTGCCGCGCTGCGGGCAGGTCCTCGGTGGCCAGCAGTGCGTGCACCGCGCTCGCTTCACGGCCGAGCGAGCGGCCACCGAGCACGGCCCAGGCGGTGACCGCGGTGAGCAGGGTGCGAGCGAGGGGATGATGGGCACGCTGCTGCACGATCGCGGCAATCGCGGCTGAGCCGCCCACCAGGGCGCCGGTGAATGCCGCGCCGCGAGCTCGGTCGTCGAGGTAGATGCGCTGCTCGAGAGCGGACGCCAGCTGGCCGAATCCGGCGACCGGGTGATGTCGAGCCGGGTCGCCCCAGAGGCGATCAGCGGCGAATCCCAGGACCAGGCCGGTCGCGCGTGCGTACATCGTGGTCCTTCGGCTGCCTCGGGAAGACTAGGGTGTGACCCTATTGTCCCGGACTCCCCAGTCCAGTTCCAGCTAGCCCGATCGTCAGCGAGGTGCGATGAAGGTCCTGGTCACCGGTGGTGTGCGGTCCGGCAAGTCGTTCCACGCCGAGTCGTTGCTGGTCGGCGAACCGCAGGTCACCTATGTGGCGCCCGGACGCCCGGCCGACCCCGATCTCGACCCGGAGTGGGCCGCCCGGGTCGCGACCCATCAGGCGCGCCGCCCCGATCACTGGACCACGGTCGAGACCCATGATGTCGCCGGAGCGATCGCAGCGGCCGACGGCGCCGTGCTGGTCGACTGCCTGGGCACCTGGCTGACCGCTGCCATCGACGAACTCGACGGGTGGGACAAGACCATGGATGACTGGCAGCCCGAGCTGATGCGTCGACTCGACGACATGTGTGCCGCGATCAGCGCGCACGACAGCCTGGTCGTGGCCGTCACCAACGAGGTCGGCCTGGGGGTCGTCCCCGAGCACCGGTCAGGCCGCGTCTTCCGTGACCTGCTCGGCATCGTGAACCAACGGGTCGCCGCCGAGTGCGACGACGTCCTGCTCGTCGTCGCCGGCCGCGTCCTGCGCCTCTGACTGTTCGGCCAGGAGGCCGTTCGCGGCCGGAGAGTCCGCGGGGCTCGTCAACAGACCCACCAGCCTCACAGGCGCCCCGCCTGAGCTGCCTGGACGCGTTAGCCTGTCGGCGTGACACACTCTCGCTCACTCATGCTCGGCGCAGCATGTCTGGTCCTGATGTTGTCTGCCTGCATGTCATCGGATTCATCGAAGCCGTCGCTCGAGGAACTCAGCCAGCAGTCGCTCTCGACGTTGGACGGGGTGGAATCGGTAGCGGCCCACCAGACGGCGGTCACCGCCGACACATCGGACCGGTCCGATCCGGATGCCTGGGCCTTGGACATCGACGTCGCGATGACTCTCGACGTCACTGCCGATCAGGTCGCGGCGGCCGCATCAGCCATCCGCGACTTCACCACGGAGCACGTGGGCTCGGCAGGCTGGGTGGCTCATCTCAGGGTCGGTGCCAGCACGGCTGTGCCTGACGAGGACCGCTCGGGGTTGAGTCCTGTCCAGGTCGACGTCTACCCGGAGGTGCGGACATCGGCCGCCGCAGATGTCCGCGATGCCATGTCGATCAGGACCATCGACCGGGTCGGCAGCGTCGCGATCACCAACCGGGTGATCTCGGTGCAGGTCCCCGGAGCCGACGATCTGTGGCCCGTCCTCGGGCAGCTCCGGGTGCTGCCCGTGTGGACGGACGGGGGATCTGTGCAGACCGAGACCGGTCGGGTCCGGATGGCCGACGTGCCCGATCGCATCACCGCCGATCAGGCCCGCGCCTTCTTCGAGGTGAGTGCAGCCCACCCGGACGCCGACTTCGCCATCGAGTCGAGTGGCCGGGCCCCAGAGGTCTACGTCAATCGCGTGACGATCGCGCAGGCTCGCGAGATTACTGCGTCGTTCACTAGTCCGGAGCTGTCGTCGACGACCTCTGATGGCTTCAAGCTCGAGTTCAACATCCGTGCTTCCGATGCCAACGAATCGGCCGACACCCACGGAACCTTCGGAGAACCCCAGGGCACCTGAACTCAGATCGCAGACGCAGCGATCAGGGTGGCGGCCAACGTGAGCTCGATCGTGGCGCCGAAGACGTCGCCGGTCACACCGCCGAACCGGGTGACGGCACGGTGCAGCACGACAGCGACGACGCCGAGGGCGACAGCGGCGGTGATGAGCCCGTGCCACCACGGAGCTCCGGCCCAGGCCAGCACGGCGACCAGGACCGCCGTGACGACCACCCAGGTGAGCACCGCCCACGGGCGCGTGACGATACCGGCGTAGTCGGCTGCCAGCCCGGGCTCGTCGGCCGGCGGCACCCCGACCGAGCAGGTGAGCGCCAGCACGGCACGGGACGTACACACCAGCACAGCGGCCACGACCGGTCCGCGATCGAGCGTGAAGAGACTGGCGAAGGCGGCTGCCTGGATGCCCAGGGTGACGATCAGCATGGCGATCGCCGCAGGGCCCGAGGTCGGGTCGACCATGACCGCGAGCGATCGCTTGCGGTCGTACGACGCGGTGAGCGCGTCGGCGACGTCGGCCAGCCCATCGATGTGGAACGACCGGTTGCCCAGGGCCAGCAGGCCGACCGCCACGAAGCCCAGCACGAGCGGCGAGATCCCGACCTCGCGGCCGCCCCAGCCGGCCAGGCCGACCGCCAGGGCCAACGGGATGACGACCAGCGGCGCCAGCAGCATCGCGGCGATCGCGACCTGCCGGTCGACCTTCGTCGGCGGGCGTGACGGGACGACCGTGATCATGCCCGCTGCGAGCCGCCAGCCGTCGCGGATCGAGCCACCGCGCAGGGGAGAGGCCTCAGGCATCGGGCATGAGGTCGGCCAGCAGCGCGACGTCGCGCAGGAGCAGCGCGGCCGATCGCACCACCGGGACGGCAGCGACGGCCCCGCTGCCCTCACCGAGGCGCAGGCCGAGGTCGAGGATCGGTTCGATGCCGAGCTTGGACAACGCCAGCGACTGGGCCGGCTCGGTGGAGCGGTGTCCCGCTGCGAACCACGCGGCCGCACCCGGAGCGATTCGATCGGCGATGACGGCCGCCGCCACGGCGATCAGACCATCGAGGAGCACCGGAACTCCCGCGCGGGCAGCAGCGACCATGTAACCCGCCGACGCAGCGAGATCTGCGCTGCCCAGTGCCGTGAGGGTGTCGACGGGATCGAGCACGCGATCGCCGGCGCGATCCAGCGCCTGCTGCACGAGTGCGATCTTGGCCGTGAGCGTCTCCTCGTCGATGCCCGTGCCGCGACCGGTGACCTCAGAAGCCGGCAACCCGAGCGAGGCCGCGATCAGTGCGGACGCAGGCGTCGTGTTGCCGATGCCCATGTCGCCGCTGATCAGCATCTGGGCACCCGCCGCCATCTCCTCGGCCGCCACGGTCTCGCCGGCCGCGAGCGCCTGCTGCGTCTCCTCGGGCGTCAGCGCGTCCTCGAGATGGATGGCACCACTGCCACGACGCACCTTGAACGCGGTCAGCTCAGGCGGTCCGCCGAGATCATCGTCGACCCCGAGGTCCAGCACGCGCACCGTCACGCCGTGCTGGGCCGCGAGCACCGACACGCCCGCCCGACCCATCGCGAAGGTGTGCACCATCGCGCCGGTGATGGCCTTGGGATAGGCCGAGACGCCGTGGTCGGCGACGCCGTGGTCGCCGGCGAAGATCACCGCGCGCACGTGGTCGACGGGCTCGGGCGGGCAGACGCCCTGGGTCGCGGCGATCCAGACTCCGAGGTCGCCCAGGCGACCGAGGGCACCGGCTGGAGTGGCCAACCCGGCGAGGCGGTCGGTGGCAGCGTCGCGGACCTCGGCCGAGGGTGGGGCGATGGCGAGATGATCGGTCACGGAGTCTCCTGGTCGTGGATGGAAAGTAGCGAGTCTGCTCGCTCACGGAGTGCAGCGTGGAGCTCGTCGAGGGTGCGGGCACGTGTCTCGGGGCCCACCAGGCCATCGGCCGCGAGTCGACCGCTCAGCTCCAGCGACCACGGCATCCGCAGGCGGGCGGCCCGCAGCAGCGTGGCGTCGCTCAACACGTCGACGGGATCGCCCTGGACGACGGCGTGGTCGACCACGACTGCGACGCTGTCGGCCCAGGCGAGCGCGAACGAGACGTCGTGCGTGGCCAGGACGACGGTCGTGTCGTGCTTCTCGAGGCGCTGCAGGGCCGACTGCAGCTCTTCGACGGCGGCCGGATCGAGTCCCGCCGTCGGTTCGTCGAGCAGCAGGACGCAGGGACGCATCGCGACCGCGCCGGCCGTGGCGGCGCGCTTGCGCTCGCCGTAGGACAGCTGGTGGATGGGACGCCGTCGCAGGTGCTCGATGCCGAGCAGATCCAGAGCCTCGTCGACCCGGATACGGACCTCGGCGTCATCGAGACCCAGGTTGATGGGGCCGAACGACACGTCCTGGAACACGTCGGCGGAGAACAGCTGGTCGTCGGGATCCTGCAGCACCAGCTGGACCTCCTGGCGGTGCCGTCGCAGACCCGAACGGGAGTATGAGAGGGCGACGTCGTCGAGTCGCACGTGGCCCGCGTCGGGCTTGAGGCTGCCGGCCAGACAGCGCAGCAGCGTCGTCTTGCCCGATCCGTTGGCACCGAGCAGCGCGAGCCGCTGCGCTGGCAGCACGTCCAAGGAGGCGTGGTCGAGGGCCGTTCCCGTGCCGATGTACGACACCGAGATGGCGTCGGCGCACAGACTGCGGTGGCTCATCGCACGAGTCCAGTGGTCGTCGCCGCGAGCGTCACCAGCGCGGCCAGGGTGGCCGCGCTGGCGAGCAGGAAGCCCGTCGAGCTGGCGATCGGGTCGTCGAGGGTGCGCATCGATCCGCCCAGCTCACGACCGGCCAGGCCCTGTTCGAGCCGCCTGGCCCGCGACCACGACCGGGTCAGGACGGCAGCAGTCAGTGATGCGGACGATCTCAGGGCTCGTCGCGGGGTGGAGTAACCGAGCCGGGCGGTCTGTGACTCCCGAATCGTGCCCAGCGACTCCAGCAGCACGAACAGCAACCGGTAGATCAGCCCGGCGATCTCGACACACGCCTCGGGGACCCGCAGGCGGCGCAGCCCGGTCAGGAGGTCGACCATGGGCGTGGTCATCGCGAGCAGCAGCAGCGCCGACGTGCCCGCCAGCGCGTGCGCTGCGACATCGGCGGCGCGCTGCACGCTCGCAGCGGTCATGCTGATCGACAGACCGCCCTCGGTGCTGACCACCAGCGCCACCGAGAGGCATCCGATGACGATGAACACCGCCGGTCCGCGCAGGGCCCGCAGCACCAGGGACACCGGGGCGCCGCCACGGTAGATCAGCAGGCCCAGCGCGAGTGCAGCGACCACGGGAGCCGTGGGCCAGGCCGGCAGAGCGGCCGCGGCCAGGATCAGTCCCAGGCTCAGGACGGTCTTGTCGAGCACGGACCGGTCACGCCATCGACTCGACCACGCGGCGTCGTCGATGGCGAGACCGTTCCTGGCGATGGTGGTCACTGCTGGTCGGCGGCCTGCTCGGTCGCGGTCCGCTCACCGCGGCGTCGGCCGCGCAGGGCGCCGACGGTGTAGCCCAGAGCGATGCCGCCGAGGGCCGCCTGCACAGCGAACAGCCCCGACTCGATCTCCCCGGACGACGGAGCGAAGAACGGCTGGAACCACGGCTCGTAGTCAGGATTGTCGTCCTCGATCTGGGCGGTGGCCGCGGTGTCGGAGCCGATGAAGCGCTCGCCGTCCCCGCTGCGGGAGGAGTCCAGCACCAGGGCGAAACCGACGATGGCGACGATGCCGGCGACCAGGGCCAGCGTGATCATGGTGCTGCGACGCATGTCAGGCCTCCGTCCGGTCAGCAGGAACGGGTTCGGCGGCTGCAGGGTCCTTCAGGACGCCGAGACGCACCAGCTCGGGCATCGCGACATCGCGCAGGATGCGGATCATCAGCACGCCCACGAGGCCTTCGGCGATCGCGAGGGGAATCTGGGTCACCGAGAAGATCGAGAGGAACTTGGCCGCTGCGCCGAGGAATCCGCTCTCGGGATCGGGAAAGGCCAGGGCCAGCTGCATCGAGGTCGTGCTGTAGGTCGCGAGGTCGGCCAGCGCCATCGCGAAGAACACCGCGAGCGACAGGCCGCCGCCGAGCCTGCCGACGAGCCGGTAGGCGCCGTAGCCCACCCACGGACCCACGATCGCCATCGAGAACGCGTTGGCGCCGAGCGTCGTGATGCCGCCGTGCGCCAGCAGCAGGGCCTGGAACGCCAGCACGACCGTGGCGAGAAAGGCCATGACCGGTGGTCGGAACAGCACTGCGCCCAGGCCGGTGCCGGTGGGGTGGCTGGAGCTGCCGGTCACCGAGGGCAGCTTGATTGCCGACAGCAGGAACGTGAACGCTCCTGCGGCGCCGAGCAGCAGGCGGCTGTCGGGATCGTCGCGGACCTGGCGCACCACGGCGCGAGCTCCGTGGATGACGAACGGGGCTGCGACCGCCGTCCATGCCGCGGCCTGGACCGGCGGCAGAAAACCTTCAGCGATGTGCATGACTCTCCTTGGATGACGCGTCCACTCGAGGCGAAGCATCGGAGAAGTCTCTGACTTCCGGACCACGTGCTGGTCCGGTCACAGTGGCGCGACCGTCCCGGATTTTCGCCGGGTTCCTTGCACCGATGCCTGGATAGCAGAAGTCTCGCACATGTTCTCAGGAGCCGGGATCGATGACCGTGACGGTCCCATCTCGATCAACTGACGTGATCGAGGCGTTGGCCGCCAGGGTGGGCGTGCTCGCGCTCAGCAGGCCGACCGCGAGCCCGATCGTGTCGCCGTGGCTGACCATGACCGTGCTGGCCGGAAGATCGAGATCGAGCAGGATGCGCACGCGCGTCAGGACCGCTGGCAACGACTCGTCGAGCCCCTTCTCCAGCAGCAGGTCCTCGGTCTCGACGGTGAGGCCGAGCCGGTCGGCGATGATCTCGGCCGTCTGCTGGGCGCGCACCGCCGGAGAGCTGAGCACCCGCGTGATGTGAAGCGTTGCCAGCTCCTCAGCGGCGGCGGCGGCCTGCGTGCGGCCGAGGTCGGTGAGGGGTGGCCCCAGCTCCTGACCCTGCATACGATCCACGACGTTCCACGTCGACTGGCCGTGCCGCACCCAGTACGTCACCGGCACAGCCCGGGGATGTCGGCGACCTGACCGACGACCGCCACGGCGGGGGCGCCGATGCCCGAGGTGCGCGCGACCTCGTCGATGTCGCTGACCGTGCCGCGGACCATCCGCTGGCTGGGCATCGCGGCATCGGCGATCACGGCAGCCGGGGTCGTGGGGTCGAGTCCGCCCTCGATGAGCGCGTCGCAGATCGCGCCGAGCGTGCGCACGCCCATCATCACGACGAGCGTGGCGCCGGATCGGGCCAGGGCAGTGAAGTCGAGCGTGCTGTCGGCGTGGCCCGGTGGAACGTGCCCCGAGATCACGGTGAATCCCTGGGTGAGTCCGCGATGGGTGACCGGGATGCCCGCCAGGGCGGGACCCGCGATGGACGCGCTGACGCCCGGCACCAGGCGGGTGGCGATGCCTGCTTCCTGGCACGCCATCAGCTCCTCGCCGCCGCGGCCGAACACGAAGTTGTCGCCGCCCTTGAACCGCACCACGGTGCGACCGGCCCGGGCGTGCTCGACCAGCAGCGCGTTGATGGTGTCCTGCGAGGTCGACCGGCCGCCGGGGATCTTGGCCACGTCGATGATCTCCGCGTCGGGACGTGCCCACTGCAGGGCCGCCAGCGGAGCGAGCCGGTCGGTGACGATGACGTCGGCCTCCTCGATCGCTGTGCGGCCGGCCAGCGTGACCAGCTGCGGATCACCCGGTCCTCCGCCGACCAGGATGACCGAGCCGGTGGTCGGGGTCCGTCCGGCGGGCTCGCCGTCGTCGTGGCCGGTGAGCACGATGGCCGAGGTCCGCACGTCGTCCAGGGTGAGGTCGCGCGCGAGCCACGTCAGCAGTCCGCGATCGGCGAGATCCTCGATCGAGGCCGTCACGTCGGGTGCCACGACGGTGACGTCGGCGCCCGCGTCGAGCAGGGACTGGACCTGGACGGCAGCGCGCGCATCGCCACCGACCACCAGGCCGGCGCGGCCGACGAGACGGTCGAACGTGGTCATCGGCGCATCTCCTTGGAGGCCAGGCCTTCGGCCCGCAGCACGGCGAGCAGCTTGCGGGTCGTGTCGGGGCGCCTCACGGCGATGCGCACCCAGCTGTCGTCGAGGCCGGGGAACGTGTCGGCCCGGCGCAGCGCGTAGCCCGCGTCGCGCAGCTGGGCGTGTGCCCCGCGCCCGATGCGGGCGAGCACGAAGGGTGCCGCGGAAGGGGTCGTCTCGATGCCGAGCTCGCGCAGTCCGTCGGTGAGGACGGCACGATGCTGGGCGGTGCGGGTGGCGCGTCGCGCCTGCTCGGCGAGCGCCTGGTCACCGGCGCAGGCGATCATCGCGGCGGCCGCACTGGACGACACGGACCACTGCGGCTGGTGGGTCCGCAGGTCGGCGACCAGGTCGGCGTTGCCCAGGGCGTATCCCGCGCGGACGCCCGGGATGCTCCAGAGCTTCGTGAGGCTGCGCACGACCAGCAGGCCCGGCAGCGCATGCGAGGCGAGCGAGTTCTGCTCACCGGGCACTGCGTCGAGGAAGGCCTCGTCGACGACGACCAGGCGTCCCGGCGCGAGGAGGTCGCGGATCGTGCGGGCTGGGTGCAGGGTGCCCGTGGGATTGGTCGGATTGCCGATCATCACCAGATCGGCGTCGGTCGGCACCAGGGCCGGGTCGAGGGCGAAGTGCGTGGCGGGGTCGCACAGCACGTGCTCGGGGTGATGGCCGGCGGCGCGCAGGGCAGCATCCGGCTCGGTGAACTGCGGGTGCACCACCACGGGCCGGCGCCAGGGGCGGATTCGCGCGACCAGGCTGAAGACCTCGGCAGCGCCGGCGGTTGCCAGCACCTCCTCGGGGCGGCGGCTGTGGCGGCGGGCGAGGGCGGACTCGGCCTCGGTGGCATCGGGATACGAGCCGATCTCGGACAGGCTCGCCCGCAGCGCGTCGTCGAGCCATCCGGGTCGCGGCTCGTCGTTGACGTTGACCGCGAAGTCGACCAAGCCGGGAGCCAGTTCTCGATCCCCATGCCACGCCCGGGCCTTCGGCCCGGTCCGGGGCTCCGCCCCGGCTGCGCTTCGCGCAGGCGTGTTGCCTCGCTTCGCTCGGCTTGTGGTCACCTCGGGGGTTGCTTCGGGCACCGTGGCTGGTGCCACGTACGCGTGGGCGGCGTCGGCGAAGCGTTGGGCCAGCTGGGGGTGGCCGGCCCAGTGGGTGTGCAGGTACGACGCGGAGAGGGTGTCGGTGCCGAAGCCGTGGCCGGCGCCATCGACGAGCCACGCCGGGTCGCCGGCAGCGGGCGCGATCGTGGTGCGGTGGAACTCATGGCCGGTCACGCGGGTGCCGGCTGGCCCGGACAGCTGGTCGTGCGGCACGACGGCGCTGCGATAGCTCAGTGTCAGGCGCGGCGCCATCACGGCGTCGGCCTCCAGCGCCCCGACCATGGGGACGCCGTCGACGGTGCGGCACAGGTACAACAGACCGGCGCACTCGGCGACCGTCGGCAGACCGTCGGCGATCGCCGTGCGCAGCGATTCGCGCAGAGCCGCATTGGCCGCCAGCCCGGTGGCGTGCACCTCGGGGAATCCGCCACCCAGGTACAGGCCGGCGGTGTCGTCGGGCAGCGCGGAGTCGTGGAGCGGGTCGAACGTCACGACCTCGCAACCGGCCGCACGCAGCAGCTCCTCGGTCTCGGCGTAGCGGAAGGTGAAGGCTCGTCCGCCAGCCATCGCGACGACGGGTCGGCGGGTGCTGGCAGCGGTCACCTCGGCGGCCGGGTCCCACGGCTCGTCGTGGAGGTCCGGCGCCGTGCTCGCGAGGGCCAGCAGCTGTTCCAGGTCGATCTTCTCGGCGATCTGGTCGGCCAGACGGTCGAGGGTGTGGGCGGCGTCATCGCGCTCGTCGGCGGGCACGAGGCCCAGGTGACGCGACGGCGCGACGATGCCGTCGTCGCGCTGCAGCACTCCGAGCACCGGTACGCCGGTGGACTCCAGGGCGGCGACGACCTCCGTCGAGTGACGCACCGAGCCTGCCTTGTTGACGATGACGCCGACGATGCGCACGGACGGGTCGAACGCGACCATGCCCTGCACGACGGCGGCGATCGACCGCGACGCGTGCGAGATGTCCACGACCAGCACCACGGGGGTGCGGGTGACGGTGGCGACGTGGGCCGTCGAGGCGAAGCCGTTGCCGCCCATCTGACCGTCGTACAGGCCCATGACACCCTCGATGATGGCGACATCGGCGTCCTGCGACCCGTGCAGCAGCAGCGGCACGAGGCGTTCCTCGCCCACCATGTGCGGGTCGAGGTTGCGACCGGGCTTGCCGGTGGCGAGCGCGTGATAGCCCGGATCGATGTAGTCCGGACCCACCTTGTGGCACGAGACATCGAGGCCCGATCGCCGCAGTGCCGCCATCAGGCCGGTGGCGATCGTCGTCTTGCCGTGGCCCGAAGCAGGGGCGGCAATCACGAGCCGAGGCAGTCGATGGGGCTGGGACCCCGAAAGGCTTACCACTCGATCCCCCTCTGGCCCTTCTGGCCGCGGTCGAACGGATGCTTGACATGCTGCATCTCGGTGACCAGGTCGGCGATCTCGATCAGACGGGGATCGGCGTCGCGTCCGGTGATCACGACGTACTGGCGACCGGGGCGCTGCGCGAGGGTCTGGACGACGTCGTCGACGTCGACCCAGCCCCACTTCATCGGGTAGGTGAACTCGTCGAGCACGTAGAGGTCGTGGCGCTCGGCGGCGATGCGGCGCTTGACCTCGGCCCACCCCTCGGCGGCATCGGCGGCATGGTCCTCGTCGGACCCCTCCTTGCGCGACCACGACCAGCCCGAGCCCATCTTGTGCCACTCGACGGGCCCGCCCACGCCGGTCTCGGTGTGCAGGTCGGCGAGACGTTCGAGCACGGTCTGCTCGCCGATGCGCCACTTGGCGGACTTCACGAACTGGAAGACGCCGATGTCCCAGCCCTGGTTCCAGGCGCGCATCGCCAGGCCGAAGGCGGCGGTCGACTTTCCCTTGCCCGGTCCGGTGTGCACCATGACGAGCGGCTGATGCCGGCGCTGCTTGGTGGTGAGGCCGTCATCGGCGACGGTCAGCGGCTGACCCTGGGGCATCAGGCGGCACCCCTGACGCCATCGCCGACCAGTCCAGAGGTGCTGCCCCGCACGACGTCGGTGATGGCGTCGGCGCTGACCTCGCCCAGCGGCACGTACTCCGCGAGCAGGTGGTGGGCCAGCTCCTGGGCCAGGCCCATGCGGAACTTTCCGGTCTCGCAGTCGATCACCAGGCTGGCCAGACCGCTGGCTCCGAGGTGCGCGGCGACCTGGTGGGCGCGCTGCACGGCACGCTCGCCGTGGGTCGCGCGGCCGTCGGTGATGACCACGAGCAGCGGACGCCGGCGCGGATCGCGCACCCGCTCGAGACGCAGGACGTCGGCGGTCTTCAGCAGGCCCTCGGCCAACGGGGTGCGGCCGCCGGCAGGAAGCTCGGACAGACGGGCTGCGGCGATGTCGATGGAGCCCGTGGGTGGTAGCGCCAGATCGGCCGAGTCGCCCCGGAACGTGATCAGCCCGACCTTGTCGCGACGCTGGTACGCGTCCATCAGCAGCGACAGGATCGCGGTCTTGACCTGCTCCATGCGGCGGCGTGCGGCCATCGATCCGGAGGCGTCGACGCAGAACAGGATCAGGTTGGACTCGTGGCCCTCCTTGATCGCGATCCGCAGGTCGGAGGCGTCGAAGGCGAGCCCCTTGCCCCGCCGCTGGCGTCCGGCCTGGTGGGGTGCGGCGGCACGGATCGTCTCGGTCAGGTGGATGGATCCGCCCTGGTCGACGCGCCGTGCGGCGCCGATGCGGCGGCCGGTCTCGGTGATGGCGCGCGACCGACGACCGGACTCGCCCGCTCCCAGACCCGACACGGTGAACATCTTGGGCCGGTACGGCTGCTGCGGAGCCGCGACGGTCGTCTCGCCGCCCGCCGACGAGCCACCCTGGTCCGCCGACGAGTCACGCTGGTCGGCTGACGAGTCACGCTGGTCGGCTGAGGAGTCACCGGGGGTGGTCTCGCCGTCATCAGGAGGGGAAGCGTCCTGAGCTTCATCGCCCTCGGCTCCCTGGCTGGGCGCGTCGGCCTGGTCGTCGCCGTCGTCGTCGTCGTCGTCGTCGGTCGGGTCGTCGGGCGTGGGGGGCGGTGGTTCGTCGTCGCCGAGGATCGCGTCGAGCAGGTCCTCGTCGATGCCCGGAGCGTCGAACGGGTTGCGACGGCGGCGGTGGGGCAGGGCCAGCAGTGCGGCGGCGCGCACGTCCTCGCGCAGCACGTCGGTGCGTCCGTTCCATGCCGCGTGGGCCGCGGCGGTGCGCGCGGTGACGATGTCGGCACGCATGCCGTCGACCTCGAACGCGGCGCAGACCTCGGCGATCTTGAGCAGTGCCCAGTCGCTGAGCTCGACCTGCTCGACGAGCTTCTGCGCGGCAGCGATGCGATCGGTGAGCTGGGCCTCGGAGTCGGCGAACCGGGCGGCGAATCCTTCGGGGTCGGTCTCGTACGCGATGCGGCGGCGCACGACCTCGACCCGGGACGCAGGATCGCGTGAGGCGGCGACCTCGACGGTCAGGCCGAAGCGGTCGAGCAGCTGCGGTCGCAGCTCGCCCTCCTCGGGATTCATGGTGCCGACCAGCACGAACCGGGCGGCGTGCTCGACCGAGATGCCGTCGCGCTCGACCGTGGAGCGCCCCATCGCCGCCGCGTCGAGCAGCAGGTCGACCAGGTGGTCGTGCAGCAGATTGACCTCGTCGACGTAGAGGATGCCGCGGTGCGCGCGGGCCAGCAGGCCGGGTTCGTACTCGGTGACGCCGTCGGACAGCGCCTTCTCCAGGTGCAGCGAGCCGAGCACGCGGTCCTCGGTGGCACCGACGGGCAGCTCGACGAGCCGGACAGGACGAGTCTCGACGTCGTGATCGGCGCCGAACGGACCGTCGGGCGACGTGGCGCCCGCGTCGTGGGGGTCGGTCGAGAACCGGTCGCCCGCGACGACGTCGATGTGCGGCAGCACCGAGGCCAGAGCGCGGACGACTGTCGACTTGGCCGTGCCCTTCTCGCCGCGGATCAGGACGCCGCCGATGGACGGTGAGATGGTCGACAGGGTGAGGGCGAGCGCCATGTCGCCCATCTGGTGGGGCTCGGCGCCGACCACTGCGGTCAGCGGGTAGTGCTGTGGCATGTGGGGCTCCCGCTCGTCTGCCGACGTCCGATGGGGCAGATCGCGTCCACCGGTTCAGGCGCGAGGCCGGTCTTCGGACTTCCAGTCGGAACTGGTCACCGCAGCGGGCCCTGTGCCGGATTCTCACCGGCTTCCCGATTCTCCTCGCACGCGAGGCACCTCGAGCCTGTCGCCGCAAGGGTAGCGCGCATCAGAGCCGCGCGATCCAGTGCTCGACCTCGCTCGGCGTGCGCAACCTGACGACGGGCAGGAGCGGGTGCACCTGCTGCACCGCCGGCACGTCGGCAGCGAGGCGGTGGCGGGTCTTGATCGACCACCGCACGATGTGGTCGCGGTCGGTCATGAACGTCCACAGGGGCGGCTCGACGTTTCCGTTCCACAGCTGCTCGCGCCGCAGTCGCCGCCGCACCGTTCGGGCGACAACCCGGCGCAGCGTCGTGCGGAACGGCAGATCGAGCCACACCAGCAGATCGGCCCGCGCCGCCACCACGGGCCGGGCCGGCGCGTACTGCCACTCCGTGATCCACCGATCGGTCTGCGTGAAGGCCACCACGTCGTCGAGGAACTCGGCGCGGGGCTGCCAGTCGGGTCCGTGGAACAAGGCGTCGATCTCGATGTGGGGCAGGTCGAGACGTGCCGCCAGGTGCTGCGCGAGCGTCGTCTTGCCGGTGCCGCTCGTGCCGGCGATGACGATTCGATGCGGTCGCGCGGGCAGCGGGTCGGTCGATCGGAGCACCGGTCCACTGTAGGGCGGTGGGACCGCCGCGGGGCGAGGGATATCGTCGTGCCCCATGAGTGCTCAGGTCACGGTCGTCGGCATCGGCGCGGACGGCTGGACGGGACTGACCCAGACCGCCCGCGACGTCGTCGCCGCGGCCGACGTGGTCCTCGGCGGCGAGCGTCACCTCGCCCTGCTGCCGGACACCGATCACGACCAGATCCATCAGGCGTGGCCGGCACCACTGCGGGCCGGGCTCCCCGATCTGCTGGCCGCTCACCAGGGCCGCACCGTCGTGGCGCTCGCCTCCGGCGATCCCCTTGTCTCGGGCATCGCGACCACGCTGGTCGAGGTGCTGGGAGCTCAGGCGGTGGAGGTGCTGCCGTCGCTGTCGTCGGTCGCCCTGGCCCGGGCGCGCATGCGCTGGTCGGATGAGTCCACCGAGGTGATCACCCTGGTCGGCCGCGACGTCCGCACCGTCGTGCGCATCCCGGCCCCCGGGCGACGACTGCTGGTGCTCTCCTCCGACGGCTCGACGCCCGCCGAGGTCGCACTCCTGCTGACCGAGGCCGGGTACGGGGCCAGCGTCATGGTTGTCCTCGCCGACCTCGGCGCCGACGAGGAGTCCCGGCGCGACGGCGTCGCCGCGTCGTGGGGCACCGAGCCGTCCCCGGGCCTGAACGTGATCGCGATCGAGCAGGTCAGCTCCGGCGCCCGCATCCTCGGGCTCGCGTCCGGCCTGCCTGACGATGCCTTCGACCACGACGGACAGATCACCAAGCGCGACGTGCGCGCCTCGGCGCTGGCCCGGCTCGCACCGACACCCGGCCAGCTGCTGTGGGACGTCGGCGCCGGCGCCGGATCGGTCGCGGTCGAGTGGATGCGGGCGCACCCGGCCTGTCGTGCGGTCGCCGTCGAGCAGCGCGCCGAACGGGCCGACCGGATCGGCCGCAACGCGGCGATGCACGGTGTGCCGGGCCTCGAGATCGCGATCGGGCACGCGCCCGACGCCCTCGCCGACCTGCCCGCTCCCGACGCCATCTTCGTCGGCGGCGGCGCCACCGAACCGGGTCTGCTCGACGCCTGCTGGCAGGTCCTTGCGCCCGGCGGCCGGCTCGTCGTGCACGGGGTGACGCTGCAGACCGAGGCGCTGCTGGCGCACCAGTTCGCCGAGCGCGGCGGCGAGCTGACCCGCCTGCACGTCGAGCACGCGGCACCCATCGGATCATTCACCGGCTGGACACCGTCGCGCGCCATCACCCAGTGGTCGGTGACGAAGTCGTGACTGATTCCACCGCGCCCGAGTCCGGCGTGCCATCTTCGCCCGAGTCCGGCGTGCATTTCGTGGGCGCCGGCCCGGGCGCCGCCGACCTGCTGACCCTGCGGGCGGTCGCGCTGCTGGCTGCGGCCGATGTCTGTGTCTACGCGGGCACGTACCTCGATGCCGAGGTGCTCAGCCACTGCCGTGACGGCGTCGACCTGGTCGACACGCAGGATCTCGATCTCGACCAGATCACCGCCCGACTCGTCGATGCCCACACCGCTGGCCTGTCGGTGGTTCGTCTCTGCTCCGGGGACCCGTCGGTGTACTCGGCCCTGCACGAGCAGGCCCGTCGCCTCGACGCACACGGCGTGCCGTGGGACGTCACCCCCGGCGTCCCGGCGTATGCGGCCGCCGCAGCCCTGCTCCGCGCCGAGCTGACGGTGCCCGAGGTCGCGCAGTCCGTCGTCATCACGCGGGCGCAGGCCCGGTCCACCGTGATGCCGTCCGGTGAGAAGCTGGCCGCGTTCGCCGCGACCGGCTCGACGCTCGCGCTGCATCTCGCCATCACCCGCACCCGCGAGCTGGCCGCCGAGCTGATCGACCACTACGGTCCGGACTGCCCGGTCGCGGTGGTCGCCCACGCGACCCAGCCGACCGAGGTCGTCCTGCGCGGGATACTGGCCGACATCGCCGATCAGGTCGAGGCCGCTGGCCTGCGCCAGGCCGCCGTCATCCTGGTGGGACCTGCGCTGGCGCCGGATGTCCGTGGCGCGGAGTCCTACCTTTACGACCCGGCTCGGGACCGAACGGCGAAGAACCGCTGAGGACGGGAGCGGTGGGTGGCGGCGCTCGCTTGGGCCCGCGAGCGGTGATCTGGCGTCCCATCAGAGGGGTTGAAAGGACGCCAACCCACCGCCCCCTGTGACTGGTAGGACTGAAGTGATCAGTGAGGCTTGAGTGGCTGGGGAGTCACCGCGGGATCACCTCGAGCGTCCGATCCAGACCCGGCCCACGCTGTCATCCCCAGCCCCGGCGAAGCCGGCCCCGACCCAGCAGCAACGAGAGCTACTCGACGAATCGAGGCGTCCACACCTGACCGGCCGCTGTCACCCGGGTCGAGGACGCGCCGATGATCAGCAGGCACTTCATGTCGACGGTCTCGGGATCGAGGTCGGCGAGCGTCGTGACGGTGAGCGACTCCTCGTCGCGGCCGACGTCGCGCCCGACGACGACCACGGTGTCGGGGGAGCGGTGCTCGAGCAGGAGGCGCTGGGCATCGGCGACCTGGGTGGTGCGGCTGCGCGAGCGGGGGTTGTAGATCGCGAGCACCAGGTCGGCCTCGGCGACGGCGCGCAGACGGCGCTCGATCAGGTCCCACGGCTTGAGCCGGTCCGACAGGCTCATCACGGCGAAGTCGGCGCCGATCGGCGCACCGGCAGCGGCGGCCACGGCCTGGACGGCCGAGACGCCGGGCAGGACTCGAACCGGCACGTCGGCGAACTCGGGTCGCTCGGCGGCCTCGAAGATCGCCGACGCCATGCCGAAGATGCCGGCGTCGCCGCCCGAGACCACGGCCACCCGCTGACCTGATCGGGCCAGCTGGAGCGCCAGAGCGGCACGATCGACCTCCACCGTGTTGCCCGATGAGTGTCGGGTCAGGCCCACGCGCTGGGGCACCCGATCGACGTAGGGTGCGTAACCGATCACGTGCTCGACCGTCGCAAGCGCTTCGGTCACCTCGGGCGTCAGCCATCGATCGGGGCCGGGGCCGAGTCCGATGACCAGGACCTCGGCGGCGTCCGCCGTGACGGGCTCGGCCGGGACGGGGCGTTCACGAGGATCGTCTCCGGGTACCACGATCAGGGAGAAGTACGGCACCGAATCGGGGTCGACGTCGGCCACCGGCATGCGGCGCTCCTCGGTCATCGAGGCACGCTCTACGTAGATCGCGTCGTCGAGGCGACCGGCCTGGCGCAGTGCGTCGAGGACACCACGGAAGGTGCGGCCGAGCTTCATGATGATGGCGGCGTCGGTGTCCGCGAGGCGTCGGGCGAGCTCGGGAACGGGCAGGGTCCCGGGCAGCACGGTCAGCACGCCGGTCTGCTTGACCAGAGGCAGCGCCGCACCGGCGGTGGCCGCGGCGAACGCGGGGATGCCGGGGACGACCTCGGTGGCAAAGCGCGGAGACAGCATCTCGTGCACGTACATGTAGGAGCCGTAGAACAGCGGATCGCCCTCAGCGAGCACCACCACGGTGCGGCCCGCCTCGAGGTGGGAGGCCAGGCGCGCGGCGCACTCGACGTAGAAGTCGGCCATCGCCCCGGCATAGCCGCCGGGATGGTCGGTGCTGCCGGTGGTCACCGGGTACTCCAGCACCTCCTCGACGACATCGTCGGGGAACAGGCCGGCTGCGATGCGACGGGCGTTCGACTGCTTGCCGGCACCTTGGTGGAAGGCGATGACGTCGGCCGAGCCGATCAGTCGGGCTGCCTTGAGCGTGATCAGCTCGGGGTCGCCCGGGCCGACGCCCACGCCGTACAGGCGACCGGGGGTCACTCCTTCTCCTGCGCCAGCGCGTTGATCGCCGACGCGGCCATCGCAGAGCCGCCGCGACGGCCATGCACCGTCAGGAACGGAATGTCGAGACTGAAGTTCTCGAGCGCCTGCTTGGACTCCGAGGCACCGATGAAGCCCACCGGGGTGCCGATGATCGCGGCCGGGCGCGGACCTCCGTCCAGCAGCATCTCCAGCAGGTGGAACAGGGCCGTCGGAGCATTGCCGAAGGCCACGACGGCGCCCTCGAGATGATCGGCCCACAACGACACGGCGGCAGCCGACCGGGTGGTGCTCCACGCCGCGGCGAGACCCGGCACCCGCTCGTCGCGCAGGAAGCACATCACCTCGTTGTCAGCGGGCAGACGGGCCCGCGTGACACCGCTGGCGACCATGGTGGCGTCGGTGATGATCGGCGCCCCGGCCTGCAGGGCGCCGCGGGCCGACGTGACGAGGTGATCGTGGATCGACAGGTCGGTGGTCAGGTCGGTCTGGCCGCACGCGTGCACCATGCGGACCGCGACCTTCTCGGCGTCGGCCGGGAGGCGCGACAGATCGGCCTCGGCGCGGATCGTCGCGAACGAGTCGTCATAGATGTCCGAACCACTGTCGACGTAGTCGTAGTGGCGGGTGGGTCGTTGCAACGTCATGCGGAGGTCTCCGGGTCGGGGATGAGCAGGCTGCGCCACGGGGTGACGACCACCTCGGTGCCGGCGCGGGTCAGCACGTCATCGACGAGATCGCGGTGGAGGATGCCGTCCATGACGGCGAAGTGCTCGATGCGCCGCCCGTCGCCCGCACTGATGATGCCGTGTGGCACGGGCAGCGAAGAGACGTGGGTGCGGCCGTCGCGGGCGAAGTGGATGCCGAGCAGCGACTGACCTCCGCCCGGCAGCTCGTCGACGTGCCAGGGCGCGACGCCACCGTCGGGTGTCGCCTCGGCAGCGGCGTCCAGGAATCGCTTGGCGTGCACGACCAGCGTCTCGGCGGCCGCGCCCAGCTCGACGACCAGACCCCAGGCGGTTCCCACCCGCAGCTGGACGTGGGCGTCGTCGACCGCCATCAGCCCGAGGTCGAACGAGCGATCCGCGACATCGCCGCGACCGTCGTCGAGCACGAACAGGAATCGGCCGGCGAGATCGGTGAAGGCCGGCTCTGCACACAGCAGGCGGTCGAGCTCGTGCGCCACGGGCCGCAGGTCGATCTGACCGCCGGACAGTCCTGTCAGGGGCGAGACCATGATGTTGCGGATCAGCTCGTGCGTCGGGCTGGGCAGCAGCCCGGCAGCCGTGATGGCCTCGACGAGGTCGGGGGAGACCGCCCCGTCCTCGTGGGCGATGCCCCGCAGCTGCAGGTTGGTGCGCTTGGTCAGCAGCACCTCGCCGTCGCCGAAGTCGTCGGCGATGTCGACGATCGCATCGAGCGCCGCGGTCGACAGGGCGCCGCCGATCAGCCGCAGCCGCACGATCGCGCCGTCCTCGGCGATCCACGGGCGCAGCACGCCGGGGCAGCGGTCAGCGTGGGTGCGGGTCACCGTCTCATCGTAGGGAGGTCGCCCCGGGCGCGGCGATGGCGCCGGGGGCCATTCATCGAGTCCTGACACCTAGGCGCGAACGTACCCCCGGCGCACGGTGCGGTCGAGGATGCCGAGGGTCCCGCGCAGATTGGTCTCGGACACGACGGGGAACACTCCCGCGTCCTTCCAGTCCTGAGATGCGTGTGACCAGTCGTAGATCGAGGTCACCAGCGTCCCGCCGTCGCTCGGTGTCAGGCGGTATCCGTAGCGGTGGCCCATGCCGGGCCGCACCCGGCCGAGGATCGACCAGGTGATCAGTCGGTCCTGCTCGAAGCCCTCGACCGTGACCTCGACGTCGTAGGTGCCGTAGCCGGGGACAGCACGGCAAAGACGTCGGCAGCCGGGGCGGGAATGAAGCGCTCGACCTCGATGAGTTCTGTCATGGATCCAGTTTCACCGACGATGCCAGCTGCGTCGATGCGTCCAGGGCCGGAGCCGCGGATCGGGCCGGGCAGGTCTGTTACGTTCGACGGGCCAGTCAACTCATCACGAGCAGGGAACCCGGTGCGAGTCCGGGACTGTCGCGCAGCGGTGAGGGTGACGGGTGGAGCACCATGCCACTGGACCGTGACGGTCTGGGAAGGCGCGCCGCCCGGTCGATCCCGAGTCCGAAGACCTGCTGGCCGTGGAACACCCGTTCCACGTACACCGCCCAGAAGGCCTCGCGAAAAGGCCTTCGGACCCGAAGGCGACACCCGACGTCCATGCGACCCACCCGACCCCTCGCCGCTCTCGTTCCGTTGGCAGCGCTCGCCGCCGCCTGCGGAGGAGCTCCTGAGATCGATGCCGCGGCGGCCGCCTCTTCGGCCAGCCATCCCGTCACGATCGAGAACTGCGGCTTCACCACCACCGTCGACGCGCTGCCCGAGCGGGCCATCACGATGAATCAGGGCGCGACCGAGGTGATGCTCGCGCTGGGTCTGCAGGACCAGCTGGCCGGCACCGCCTACCTCGACGACTCGGTCCCGCCGAAGTGGAGGGCCGCCTACGACTCGGTCGAGGTGCTCTCGACGGAGTACCCGGCTCATGAGGCGCTTCTCGCCGTCCGGCCCGACTTCGTCTATGCGTCGTACGTCAGTGCCTTCGATGCGCAGGCCGCTGGCCCCGCCGCCGACCTGGCCGAGCTGGGTATCGGCTCGTTCACCTCACCGCTCGGGTGCGGCGACGAGTCCGCAGGCGCAGAGGTCTCGTTCGAGACCGTGTGGGACGAGATCGACACCGTCGCCGAGGTGTTCGGCGTGCCGGACCGCGCCGAGGCGATCAGGGCCGACCAGGAGGAGGCACTGGCCTCGCTCGCGGAGTCCGGGGCCGGCGAGGACACCGACATCTTCTGGTTCGACTCCGGCGACAAGGTCGCGCTGGCCGGAGCCGGTGAGGGCGGCCCGCAGCTGATCATGGATGCGGTCGGCGCCACCAACGTGTTCGCCGATCTCGACGGTGGCTGGGCCGACGTCAGCTGGGAGCGGGTCATCGCAGCAGATCCGGAGGTCATCGTGCTCGGCGATGCCTCGTGGTCGTCGGCGCAGGACAAGATCGACCTGCTCGAGAAGGACCCGGCGCTGAGCAGGCTCTCGGCCGTTCGCGACGCGCAGCTCGTGATCCTGCCGTACTCGGAGACCACGCCCGGCGTCCGGCTGGCCGATGGAGCCCAGGCCGTCGCCGACAGTCTCGCCGATCTCGGCCGCGGCTGACGTGCACCAGCAGCGCCCCAGCACGCTGCCCGCCCCACCCCGGACGGCGGTGGTGCCGGGCCTGACCCTGGCCGGTGTCCTCGTCGCGACGATGATCCTCGCGCTGGGCATCGGGGCGGTCGCGATACCGTCCGGCACCGTGATCGACGTCCTCGGACAGCGCTTCGGCCTGGACATCGACGTGGCCCTGCTCGACGACCAGATCGTCTGGCAGCTGCGGATGCCCCGGGTGCTCGGGGCTGCTGCCACGGGCGCGGGCCTCGCGATCTGCGGTGCGGTCCTGCAGTCGCTGACCCGCAACGACCTGGCCGATCCCTATCTGCTGGGCATCTCCGGGGGAGCGGCGGTGGGCGCCGTCAGCGTCATCGTCCTCGGCGCCAGCGTCGTGGGGCTCATCTCGGCCACAATGATCACCCTCGGAGCCTTCGTCGGTGCACTGGTGGCGCTGGTGCTCGTGCTGGTGCTCGCCACAGGACGCTCCGGTGCTCTGCCGCCGTCACGAACGGTGCTGGCCGGAGTCGCCGTGGGCCAGATCTGTGCTGCGTACACGTCCTTCGTCGTCATCACGAGCGGTGACCGCGATGCCGCCCGACGGGTGCTCAGCTGGACGCTGGGATCCCTCGCCGGGGTGCGCTGGGAGTCGGCGGCCTTCCTGTGCGCAGCCGTCCTGGTCGCGGTGGCCGTCATCATGGCCTTCGCCTCCGATCTCGACGCCTTCGCCTTCGGCGAGTCGTCCGCCGGCTCGCTGGGAGTCTCGATCACCGCGACCCGCTGGACCCTGCTGGTCGGCACTGCGCTGCTGACGGCTTCGCTCGTCGCGTTCACCGGGGCCATCGGCTTCGTGGGACTCGTGGTCCCCCACCTCATCCGACTGGTGTGGGGGCCGTCGCACCGACGACTCCTGCCGCTGAGCGCACTGGCCGGCGCGGTGCTGCTGGTCGTCGCCGACACCCTGGCCCGGTCGTTGGTGTCTGGTCAGGAGATCCCCATCGGCGTGGTCACCGCTGTGGTGGGTGCTCCGGTCTTCGCCTGGCTGCTGCGCCGCGCGGGGAGGGACTCATGAGGATCTCGGTCGACTCGGTGGACTGGGGCGTCAAGGGCCTGACGATCCTGCACGACGTGTCGGCGGAGTTCCCCGACGGCACGGTCACCGGTCTGATCGGACCGAACGGCTCGGGCAAGACCTCCTTGCTGCACCTGCTCGCCGGACTGCGGCGGCCGATGCGCGGACGGGTCGACGTCGGGGGAGCGGACCTGCACGCCTGGTCGACGAGCATGCGGGCGAAGCGGATCGCGCTGCTGGAGCAGCACGCCTCGACCACGCTCGACCTCACGGTCCGACAGGTCGTCGAGCTGGGTCGGATCCCGCACCGAGGACGGTGGCCCGGTCGACTCGACGAGGGCCGGGAGCAGATCGACGAGGCGCTGCGACTCGGACGCGTGCTGGACCTCGCCGATCGCCGGTGGCAGACGCTGTCCGGTGGCGAGCGTCAGCGGGTGCAGCTGGCCCGCGCCCTGGCGCAGGAGCCCTCGTTGCTGATGCTCGACGAGCCCACCAACCACCTCGACCTCGGACATCAGATCGACTTCCTCGAGACGGTTCGAAGCCTCGGCCTCACCACGGTCGCCGCCCTGCACGATCTCGATCTCGCGGCCGCCTTCTGCGACCGGCTCGTGGTGCTCGACGGAGGGCACGTCGTGGCCGCCGGTGCGGTCGAGGACGTCCTGTCGGCGCAGCTGGTGCACGAGGTGTACGGCGTCCGCACGACGATCGAGCGTCATCGCGATGCCGACCGTCTGCACGTGGTGTGGCACCGATGAGGGCTGCCGTCCCGGTCGGTAGGCTTCCCACGACTTCCGCGTCGCAGGAATCCGGTGACACTCCGGAGCGGTTCCGCCACTGTGAAGGCCGACAGGCCAAGCCAGACACTGGGCACGGACTGACCCATCACTTCCAACCGGGGCGAGAACCCCGAGGAGCAGCCATGACTCGTACCTCGACCGAAGCGTCGACCATTCGGATCGCCCTGTTGTCCACGTCGGACACCGACCTGTTGTCCGCTCGTGCGTCGGGAGCCGACTACATCTACGTCAACCCGGCCAAGCCCGGTGCCGACGGACCGTTGCACACCTCGATGGCCGACGCGATCGAGGCCGCCGACCTCGTGGTGGCCCGCATTCTCGGGTCACCGGGCGACCTCTGCTCGGGCTTCGAGCGCATCCGCGCCACCGGCAAGCCCATGGTCGTGCTGGGCGGTGAGCAGGCGCCGAGTGCCGAGCTGATGGAGCAGTCGACGGTGCCGATCGGCGTCTGCGCCGACGCCCACGTCTACCTCGCCGAGGGCGGCCCGTCCAACCTCGCCCAGCTGCACGCCTTCCTGTCCGACACCGTGCTGCTGACCGGTGAGGGATTCGACGCCCCCGAGGTCCTGCCCGATTGGGGAGTTTCAGACCGAGCTGACCACGTGGAGGCAGCCGGGGTCGAGTCGAAAGAACCTGGGTCACCTTCGTCCAAGACTCGCATTGGAGTGCTGTACTACCGCGCCCACGAGGCCAGCGGAAACTCCGGCTTCGCGCACGCGCTGGCCGCTGCCATCGACGACACCGGCGACGCCATCGGCATCCCCATCTTCAGCTCGTCGCTGCGCGCCTCGCCCGACGCACTGTTCGAGGAGATGGCCACCCTCGACGCGCTGATCGTCACGGTGCTGGCCGCCGGCGGCACCAAGCCCGGCACCGTCAGTGCCGGCGGGGATGACGAGGCGTGGGACGTCGCCCGTCTCAAGGCCCTCGACATCCCGATCCTGCAGGGCCTCAGCCTGACGTCCAGCCGTGAGGAGTGGGAAGCCTCCGACGACGGCGTGACCCCGCTCGACTCGGCCAACCAGATCGCCATCCCCGAGTTCGACGGTCGCATCATCACTGCCCCGTTCTCGTTCAAGGAGGTCGACGAGGACGGCCTGCCGCGCTACGTCGCCGACGCCGAGCGCTGCGCCCGCGTGGCCGGCATCGCCGCCGCCCACGCCCGTCTGCGCCACACACCGCCGGCCGACCGCAAGGTCGTGCTGATGCTGTCGGCCTACCCCACCAAGCACAGCCGGGTCGGCAACGCGGTCGGCCTCGACACCCCGGTCTCCACGATCCAGCTGATGCGCGCGATGCGCGAGGCGGGCTACGACCTCGGTGAGCCCGGGGCCATCCCCGGCCTCGACCTCGAGGACCTGACCGAGGCCGGCGACACGCTGATCCACGCCCTGATCGCCGCCGGTGGTCAGGACGAGGAGTGGCTGACGCAGGTACAGCTGACCGAGAGCCACGTGCGGATCGGCGCCGAGCAGTACCGCGGCTGGTTCGACGGCTTCCACCCCGACCTGCGCGAGGCCATGACCGAGGCCTGGGGACCCGCCCCCGGCCAGCTGTTCGTCAACGGTGCTGATTCGGACTCTGGGGGGGAGATCGTGCTGGCCACGATCCGTGCCGGCAACGTGATCCTGATGATCCAGCCGCCCCGCGGATTCGGCGAGAACCCGGTCGCGATCTATCACGATCCCGACATGGCGCCGTCGCATCACTACCTGGCCGCGTATCGCTGGGTGGAAGAGGAGTTCGGGGCGCACGCCGTGGTGCACCTGGGCAAGCACGGCTCGATGGAGTGGCTGCCGGGCAAGAACGCGGCGCTGTCCGCGTCGTGCGGCACCGACGCCGCGATCGGCAACATGCCACTCATCTATCCGTTCCTGGTCAACGATCCGGGCGAGGGCGCGCAGGCCAAGCGTCGTGCGCACGCCACGATCGTCGACCACCTGATCCCGCCGATGGCCCGGGCCGAGAGCTACGGCGACATCGCCAAGCTCGAGCAGCTGCTCGACGAGTACGCCAACATCGCGGCGATGGACCCGGCCAAGCTGCCGGCCATCCGCGGTCAGATCTGGACCCACATGCGCGCCGCGGAGATGCACCGCGACCTCGGCCTCGACGACATCCCCGACGACGAGGAGTTCGACGACTTCATCTTCAACGTCGACGGCTGGCTGTGCGAGATCAAGGACGCCCAGATCCGCGACGGCCTCCACGTGCTCGGCCAGGCGCCCCAGGGCGAGGCACGGGTCAACCTCGTGCTGTCGATCCTGCGGGCCAACCAGATCTGGGGTGGCGAGACGGGCGCCGTGCCCGGCCTGCGGGCGGCCCTCGGTCTCAAGGAGGGTGACGCAGCGCTCGGCGCGATCGACGAGATCGAGGCACAGGCCCACGCCCTCATCCAGTCGATGGAAAAACATCAATGGGAACCTTCGGTGGTCCGGACACTCCATGACGATCCGGGGGTGCAGCAGGTGCTGGAGTTCGCGGCCACGCAGGTCGTGCCGCGTCTGGCGCGGACCACCGACGAGCTCGACCACGTGCTGCACGCGCTCGACGGCGGCTTCATCCCCGCCGGACCGTCCGGATCGCCGCTGCGCGGCCTGGTCAACGTGCTGCCCACGGGTCGCAACTTCTACACCGTCGACCCCAAGGCCGTGCCGTCCCGGCTGGCCTGGGACACCGGTCGCGCCATGGCCGAGTCGCTCGTCGAGCGGCACCTGAGCGACACCGGCGAGTACCCGCGCTCGGTGGGCCTGTCGGTGTGGGGCACGTCGGCCATGCGCACGTCGGGCGACGACATCGCCGAGGTGCTGGCCCTCATCGGCTGCGAGCCCGAATGGGATCCAGCATCCCGGAGGGTCAACGGGATGCGAGTGGTCCCCCTGGAAGAACTTGGTCGACCTCGCATCGACGTCACGGTGCGGATCTCGGGCTTCTTCCGCGATGCGTTCCCGCACGTCATCTCGATCCTCGACGACGCGATCCGCCAGGTGGCCGAGCTCGACGAGCCCCACGACAAGAACTTCGTGCGGGCCCACGCGCAGGCCGATCTCGCCGAGCACGGCGACGAACGTCGTTCCACCACGCGGATCTACGGCTCCAAGCCCGGGTCGTACGGCGCGGGCATCCTGCAGGTCATCGAGGCCGGCAACTGGAAGAACGACGACGACCTCGCCGAGGTCTACACGGCGTGGGGCGGCTTCGCCTACGGTCGCGATCTCGACGGTGCTCCAGCGGCCGACGACATGCGCGCCAACTACCGGCGTATCGCGGTCGCGGCCAAGAACATCGACACCCGCGAGCACGACATCGCCGATTCGGACGACTACTTCCAGTACCACGGCGGCATGGTCGCCACGGTGCGCGCGCTGACCGGCTCGGAGCCCAAGGCGTACGTGGGCGACTCCACCTCGCCCGACGCGGTGCGCACCCGCACGTTGCAGGAGGAGACCAACCGAGTCTTCCGCGCCCGCGTGGTGAACCCGCGCTGGATCGGAGCCATGCAGCGGCACGGCTACAAGGGCGCCTTCGAGCTCGCGGCCACCGTCGACTACCTGTTCGGCTTCGACGCCACGACCGGTGTCGTGCACGACTGGATGTACGAGACGCTCGCCAACGAGTACGTGCTCGACGAGACCAACCAGGCGTTCATGAAGAAGTCGAATCCCTGGGCGCTGCGCGGCATCATCGAGCGTCTCAACGAGGCCGTCGACCGCGACCTGTGGGCCGAACCCGATCAGCAGGTGCTCGATGAGATGCGTCAGGTGTACCTGGACCTCGAGGGTGACCTGGAGGACCGGCACCAGTGAGTCCGGCGCGGCCGGTGCGCCGACTCACGGTCGTCGGCATCGGTGCGGGCGACCCCGACCAGATCACGGTCGAGGCCGCCGAGACCTTGCGTGCGGCGGACTTCGCCATCGTGGCGCAGAAGCGTGACGACGACCCGCTCGTGGCGGCACGTCAGGCGGTCATCGATCGCCACGCCCCGGGCCTGCAGGTCGTGGCGGTGCCTGATCCCGAGCGTGACCGCAGCGCTGCCGCCACATCGACCACGTCGGGTTATGCGGGCGTGGTCGTCGACTGGCACGATGCCCGCGCAGCGCTCTACGAGCAGGTGCTGCTGGATCGTCCCGATGGCGACGTCGTGTTCCTGGTCTGGGGCGATCCAGCCTTCTACGACTCGACGATCCGGGTGGTCGAGAAGGTGCTGGCGGCGGGCCGGGCGGACTTCGTGTGGGACGTCATCCCCGGCATCTCGGCCCTGCAGGTGCTGGCTGCGCGACACCGCATCGTGCTGCACGACGTCGGTCAGGCTCTGCTGGTCACCACCGGTCGCCGCCTCCGTGAGGCCGTCGACGGCGGTGCCGACAACGTGCTGGTCATGCTGAGTGCTCGGTTCGATCTCGACGGGCTCGAGGACTGGCACATCTGGTGGGGCGCCAATCTCGGCACCGCACACGAGTCGCTCGTGGCAGGACGGGTCGGTGACGTGCTGGGTGACGTCGAGCGCGCGCGGGCGGCCACCAAGGCGTCGGCCGGGTGGGTCATGGACGTCTACCTGCTCCGCGCGCCCTAGGCTTGCGAGATGAGCCAGCTGCCGTTCGACCCCATCGCGGAGGCGCGGCAGAACTGGCGCGAGCACGGGTGGCAGGACGCAGCCGACGGGATGGCAGCCATCACCTCGATCACGCGGGTCCACCAGCTGCTGATGGCGCGCATCGACGCGTCGCTCAAGCCGCACGGCGTCTCCTTCGCACGGTTCGAGATGCTGCGGCTGCTGGCGTTCGCGCACGGTGGACGGCTACCCATGAGCCGCGCGCGATCGGTCCTGCAGGTGCATCCGGCGAGTGTCACCAACGTCGTCGACCGGCTGGAGACCGACGGGTTGGTGCGCCGCGAGGCCCACCCCGACGACGGTCGCTCCGTGCTCCTGGTCATCACCCCCGCCGGAGTCGACCTGGTCGAGCGCGCGACGCTCGACCTCAACCGCGAGGTCTTCGTCGACCCGGGCCTGGCTCCCGAGGAGATCACCGAGGTCACCCGCATGTTCGCCGCCGTCCGCGAACGCGCCGGCGACTTCACCCCTCCCGCGAGCCTCTGATGGTTTACCAGGTTACGTAGGTTCCTTCTCACTGCTCAAGGCAAATTTGCCAACATGAGTGATGGGAAACCTACGTAACCTGGTAAACCGCGACCTACTCGGACGCGGCGCGGACGCGGTTGATGATGCCGGAGAAGTCCTGGGCGGCGCCGTCGCCGTCGGCGAACTCGCGGTAGATGGACTGGACCAGTCGGCCGACCTCGGTGTCGGTGCCGGTCAGCTCGGCGGCCTGCATTGCGAGACCCAGATCTTTGGCCATCAGCGGTGAGGCGAAGCCAGGCTTGAAGTCGCGGTTGGCCGGGCTGGTGGGCACCGGGCCGGGCACGGGGCAGTTGGTGGTCAAGGCCCAGCACTGGCCGGTCGCGTTGGACGTGACGTCGAAGATCGTCTGATCGGTCAGACCCAGCTTCTCGCCCAGCACGAACGCCTCGCTCACGCCGATCATCGAGATCGCGAGCATGAGGTTGTTGCAGACCTTGGCGGCCTGGCCAGCGCCGGAGTCGCCGCAGTGCACGACCTTGCCGGCCATCGGCTCGAGCGTCGTGGTGATCTCGGCGATGTCGGCCTCCGCAGCGCCGACCATGAACGCCAGCGTGCCGGCCTCGGCGCCGACCACCCCACCGGAGACGGGGGCATCGACCGGACGCAGGCCAGCGGCCACCGCGCGCTCAGCAGCGGTGCGGGCCTCGTCGACCGCGATCGTCGAGGAGTCGATGATCAGTGAGCCTGCGGCGACGTGCTCGAGGATCTCGTCGTAGACCGCGTGCACCAGCGCGCCGCTGGGCAGCATGGTGATGACGACGTCGGCGCCGTCGACGGCTGCGGCCGCTGACTCCGCCACGGGGACGCCGAGATCCAGCGCAGCCTGCGGTGCGAGGTCGAAGCCGGCGACGGTGTGCCCGGCAGCAACGAGGTTGGCGGCCATGGGCGCACCCATGTTGCCCAGTCCGATGAAGGCGATCGTGGTCATGCTGGCTCCCGTTCGTCGTGGTGCAGTCCGAGTTCAGCGTCGCCCAGGGAGGCGAAGCAGCCGTCGACCGCGGTGAGGTCGAGCGTCTCGATGGTGGGCGGATCCCACTGAGGGTTGCGATCCTTGTCGATCACCTGCGCGCGCACGCCCTCGACGAAGTCGGGTCGGGCCTGCAGGCGGATCGCGAGGCGCAGGTCCTGGTCGAAGGTCTGGCGCAGGTCGAGGTCGGCGGCGTTGCGCAGGGCGCGCAGGGCCACGGCGCACGACGTGGGGCAGTTGCGCCGCACCCGCTGTGCGGCCTTGGCCTGGGCGGTGTTGGCGAGGCCGGCGTCGAGACGGGTCACGATCTCGCCGAGGTCGTTCCCGGCGTAGGCGGTGTCGATCCAGGCGCGCTCGGCCAGCAACGAGGCCTCGGGGGCAGCCGAAGCCACCTGCGCGATCGCCGAGTCGACGTCGGCGATGCTCTGAGCCGACATCAGGGCCGAGGCGAGGTCGTCGATGCGATCGCTGGCGACGTAGTGATCGGCCATGCCGATCGCGAGTGTGTTGCCGGCGTCGACCGATCCGGCCGTCAGGGCCAGATGGGTGCCCAGCTCGCCGGGAGCCCTGGCCAGCAGCATCGCGCCACCGACGTCGGGGACGAAGCCGATGCCGACCTCGGGCATGCCGATCAAGGAACGCTCGGTGACGACCCGGTGCGAGGCGTGTGCCGAGATGCCGATGCCTCCACCCAGCACGATGCCGTCCATGACAGCGACCACGGGTTTGGGGAACTCCGCGATCGCGATGTCCAGCAGGTACTCGTCGCGCCAGAAGGCAGGTCCTTGCGTGCGATCGGCGCGTGCATCGTGGTACAGCGAGACGATGTCGCCGCCTGCGCACAGGCCGCGGTCGCCCGCACCGGTCAGCAGCACGGTCTGGATCGAGTCGTCGTCGCGCCACCTCTCGAGGGCCTCGGTCAGCAGGCCGACCATCTCGTGGGTCAGCGCGTTGATGGCCCGCGGACGGTTGAGCACGAGTCGGCCGAGGTGGCCCTCGGTCGAGACCAGAACCGGTGATTCGTCAGTCATGAAGATTTCCCTCCGGATGTCGTGCTGAAAGATCGCGCGATGATCAGCTGCATGATCTCGTTGGTGCCCTCGAGGATCTGGTGCACACGCAGGTCGCGCACGACCTTCTCGATGCCGTACTCGGACAGATAGCCGTACCCACCGTGCATCTGCAGGGCGGTGTTGGCCGCCTCGAAGCCGGCGTCGGTCACGAACTTCTTGGCCATCGCGCACAGGACGACGGCATCGTCATCGCCCGCGTCGACGGCGTCGGCGGCGCGATGCAGCAGGCACCGCCCCGCCTCGAGCTGGGTCTGGGCGTCGGCGAGCCGGAACTGCAGACCCTGTCGATCCAGCAGCGGTCCGCCGAACGCTTCGCGGGTGCGCAGGTGCTCGACCGCACGCTCGACCGCCCACTGGGCGCCGCCGAGCGAGCAGGCCGCGATGTTGAGGCGTCCGCCGTTGAGGGCGCTCATCGCGACGCGAAAACCGCCGCCCTCGCCGCCGAGCACCTGGTCGGCGCTGACGTGCAGGTCCTCGAGGATCACCTGACGGGTGGGCTGGGCGTTCCAGCCCATCTTGCGCTCGTTGGCGCCGAACGACAGGCCTTCGGCGTCGCTGGGCACGATGAACGCGGTGATGCCTTGGGGGCCAGCGTCGCCGGTGCGCGCCATGATCACGTAGACGTCGGAGGAGCCGGCGCCGGAGATGAACTGCTTGACGCCGCCCAGCACCCAGCCGTCGCCATCCGGCTTCGCGCTCGTGCTCAGGGCCGCAGCATCCGAACCAGCTCCGGGCTCGGTCAGGCAGTAGCTGCCGAGGTCCTGCATCGAGGTCATGGTCGGGAGCCAGCGCTGCCGCTGCTCGTCGGTCCCGTGGCGGTCGATCATGCCGCAGACCATGTTGTGGATCGAGACGTACGCCGCGATCGAGGTGTCACCGCGAGCAAGCTGCTCGAAGATGCGCACGCTCTCGGCGCGACCGAAGGCCGATCCACCGACGTCCTCGGCGATGCAGACCCCGCCCAGGCCCATCTCGCCCGCGCCGTGCAGGACGTCGATCGGGAAGTGCTTGGTCTCGTCCCACTCGACCGCATGCGGTTCGAGCTCCTTCTCGGCGAAGGTCCGCACGGCCTCGGTCAGGGCGTGACGTTCTGAGGTGTCCATGAATCAGTCCATCGTCGGGATGACGAAGCTTGCGCCCTCCTTGGCGCCCGACGGCCAGCGGGAGGTGACGGTCTTGGTCTTGGTGTAGAACCGGAACGCGTCGGGCCCGTGCTGGTTGAGGTCGCCGAATCCAGAACGCTTCCAGCCGCCGAACGTGTGGTACGCGATCGGCACGGGGATGGGGACGTTGACACCGACCATGCCGACCTCGACGCGGGCGGTGAAGTCACGGGCGGTGTCGCCGTCACGAGTGAAGATCGCGACGCCGTTGCCGTACTCGTGCTCGCTGGGCAGGCGCAGCGCCGCTTCGTAGTCCTCGGCGCGAGCGATCACCAGCACCGGGCCGAAGACCTCTTCCTGGTAGATGCGCATGTCGGTGGTGACGTGGTCGAACAGCGTCGGACCCGTGAAGAAGCCCTCCTCGTGACCCTCGAGCACGAAGTCGCGCCCGTCGACGACCAAGTCGGCGCCCTCGTCGACGCCGATGCCGATGTAGTCGATGACCCGTTGCTTGGCCTCGGCGGTCACCAGGGGGCCGTAGTCCGAGGTGGCCTCGAGGCTCGGGCCGACGGTCAGATCGGCAATGCGCTCGGTCAGCTTGGCGACGAGTGCATCGGCGGTCTCCTGGCCCACGGGCACGGCCACCGAAATCGCCATGCAGCGCTCGCCCGCTGAGCCGTAGCCGGCACCGATCAGGGCGTCGGCGACGTCGTCGAGGTCGGCGTCGGGCATCACGATCATGTGGTTCTTGGCTCCACCGAAGCACTGGGCGCGCTTGCCCTGGGCGGCTGCGGTCTCGTAGATGTACTGCGCGATGGGGGTGGATCCGACGAAGCCGACCGCCTTGACCCGATCGTCGGTCAGGAGCGCATCGACCGCCTCCTTGTCACCGTTGACGACGTTGAACACGCCTGGGGGCATGCCGGCCTCGAGGAACAGCTCGGCGAGGTGCAGGGGCACCGACGGATCGCGCTCGGACGGCTTGAGGATGAAGGCGTTGCCTGCTGCCAGGGCCGGTCCGGCCTTCCACAGGGGAATCATGGCCGGGAAGTTGAACGGCGTGATTCCGGCAACGACGCCGAGCGGCTGACGCATGGAGTACACGTCGATGCCAGTGCCGGCGCCGGTCGTGTACTCGCCCTTGAGCAGATGGGGCGCGCCGAGGGAGAACTCGACGACCTCGACGCCGCGCTGCACGTCGCCGCGGGCATCGGGCAGGGTCTTGCCGTGCTCGCGGGAGAGCTTCTCGGCGAGGACGTCCATGTCGCGCTCGACGAGGCGCAGGAACTTCATCAGCACGCGGGCCCGACGCTGCGGGTTCCACGTCGCCCACTCGCGCTGCGCCTGCTCGGCGTCATCGATCGCGGCGGTGACCTCGGCGGTGCTGGCGAGAGGAACGAGAGCCTGCACCCCACCGGTGTTGGGGTCGAAGACGTCGGCGAAACGTCCCGACGTGCCGCTGGTGTGCTGGCCGGCGATGAAGTGGCTGAGCTCGGTCGTCATGGTGGCTCCGTCTGCTGTGGGTGGATCAGAAAACTATTTGGACATCAAAATACATGACGACCGTCGTGGCATCCAGTCGGCTGTCGGTGCGAGGTCGAGAACCCGCCTAGCATCGCGAGCATGCAGACCAACCCTGATCGCCCTGAGCCGGAGGTCGAGGAGGCGTTCGACCGCCTGGTCAGCGAGGGCAACGAGCGCCTCGAACGACCCATCTCGGCCCTGCTGTCGACCGGACTGCTGGGTGGTGTCGACGTCGGTTTCGGCGTGCTGGCCTACCTGATCGTCAAGGAGAACACCGGTGACACGGTGCTCGCGGGCATGGCGTTCTCCATCGGCTTCGTGGCGCTGCTGCTGGCGCGCAGCGAGCTGTTCACCGAGAACTTCATGGTGCCGGTCGTCGCGGTCGTCGCGCGCAAGGGGACGATCGTCCAGCTCGGCCGGCTGTGGGGTGTCACCTTCGTGACCAACATTCTCGGTGGTGCGTTGATCATGTGGATCGTGGTCACGGCCCTGCCCGATCTGGACAGCACGGTGATCGAGGTCGGCACCCACTTCGCCGAGCTGGGAGTCAACGGCCGCAGCTTCGCGCTCGCTGTCCTCGCCGGTGCCGTCATCACGTTGATGACCCGCATGCAGCACTCCACCGAGAACCTCGGCGTGCAGCTCGTTCCGGCCCTCCTGTTCGGGTCGCTGCTGGCCGGCGGGGAGCTGTTTCACTGCGTGCTTGACGCGCTGTTCATGATGGGTGCGCTGTTCGCTGGGGCCGAGCTGTCGATCGCATCGATCGCCGGGGCGGTCGGCTGGTCGATGCTGGGCAATCTCGTGGGTGGGGTGGGCCTGGTGACCGGGCTTCGGCTGCTGCGGGTGCCGGAGCGTGTCGAGGAGGCTCGCGACGACGCCTGATCGGTTGTCCCAGACGGCAGGCCGACGATCTGCCGGCCGTGCTGGCCCCTGTGCGCGTCCTGGGTGAGGTCAGGCGTCTCCGTCGCGGCCGGCCCACTCCAGCAGCGGCGCGAGGTCGAAGCAGGTGTCGTCCAGGCCCGCGTGGAGATCGCCGAGCGCGGCGAAGCGCGGCGGGACGGTGGCGAGGGTGAAGTCGTGCGGATCGACGTCGGGCACCTCGTCCCAGGTGAGGGGTGTCGAGACCAGGCCATCGGCGGTGCCGCGCACCGAGTAGGCGGCGGCGATGGTGTGGTCGCGGGCGTTCTGGTTGTAGTCGATGAACACCTGGCTGGGATCGCGATCCTTGCGCCACCACGCGGTCGTGACGTCATCGGTGCGGCGTTCGACCTCGCGAGCGAACGCGAGCGCGGCTCGCCGGACGTCGGCGAACTCGTGATCAGGGGCGACGCGCACGTAGACGTGCAGTCCTGAGCCGCCCGACGTCTTGGGGAAGCCGATCGCCCCCAGCTCGTCGAGCACCTCGTGGGCCACGGCGGCGACCCGCTGGACGGTGGCGAAGTCGCAGTCGTCGCCCGGGTCGAGATCGATGCGCCACTCGTCGGGCTTCTCGACGTCGGCTCGACGGCTGTTCCACGGATGGAACTCGACGGTGGACATCTGCACCGCCCAGACCACGCTCGCCAGCTCGGTCACACAGACCTCGTCGACCATGCGGTCGTACTTCGGGAAGTGGATCGGCACCGTCTCGAGCCACGGCGGTGCGCCCGCGGGCACCTTCTTCTGGTGCACCTTGGACCCGTCGACACCCTTCGGGAAGCGGTGCAGCATGCACGGTCGCTCATGCAGTGCAGTGACGATGCCGGGCCCGACGGCCAGGTAGTACTCGACGAGGTCGAGCTTGGTCCACCCGTGCGCGGGGAAGTAGACCCGTTCGGGGCTGCTGACGCGCACGACCTTGTCGTCGACCTCGATCTCGACGGGCGTGCCGTGGTCGGTCGCCATGAGACGTCACCCCCAACTTTTGTAGCGGTAGGCAGGCAAACGGACCCCGGATACCTGCCTACCGCTACAGAAGTGGGGGGCGGGGACCATGTGTCTCAGCCGTGCGTCGGCTCTGCGCCGCTGGCCACGATGGCCTTGGAGATGGCCATCAGGTCGTCGGCGACCTCGGCGAGTGACTGCTGGGTGGAGCCGGGGATTCCGGCAAGGGTGGCGCGATCGGTGGCGTCCTCGATGGCGGCGCGGGCAGCGCCGCCAGCCTCGGTGATGGCGCCGTCGGCGTCGAGCCAGCCGCGCTCGCGCAGGCGGTCTCTACCGTCGGCCCACTCCTCGTCGGTCCAGCCGCGTATCGCCTGCTGGTGCGTGAACGTCAGGCCGGCCGCGACCATCAGCACATTGGCCTCGACGCCCCCGAGGCCCTCGGTGGCGAGCACGGCCAGGTGTGAGTCGCCGCGGTACTCGCGCAGCGCGGTCGCGCCGTGCCACAGGCGACCGAGGTCGTCATCGGGTACCGAAAGTCCGACGTTGCCGGCCGCGAGCGGTCGGGCCGCGAGGTCGAGTGTCGGCAACGCCTCGAGCAGGACCTGCGCGACGGGTGCGATGTCGACGCCCGAGGCCTCGACCCCGGGACGGATCACGTCGCGACCCTGGTCGAAGCGGGCAGCCATGATGGCGTCGCGGTCGGCGAGCTCCCAGGCGGCCGGGATCGCGCGATGCACCCGGCCGGGGGCGAATCCGTGGAAGGTGGCGATGACGACCTCGGGGCCGGGGCGACCCAGCGGGATCGCGCGCGAGGCGAAGTAGCCCATCCACTGTCCCTTGAGGCCGATCGCCTCGTAGCGCTCCTTGCCGCCGGACTCGAAGTACACGACGTGGTGGATGGTCTCGACGGACCGCCAGAAGGATCGACGCAGAACGCTCATGAGAACCAGTGTGGCATCACTGCAGGCCGCAGGGCCGCCACCTACGGCTGAGGCACAGCGGTCGGATTCGGGTACGGGATCGCCCCGGACGCCTCGATCGCGCGGGCGATCGTCACCAGCGTGGGCGTCGCGCTGATCGCGCGAGCCGTCGCCTCACGATCACCGATGCCGGAGTTGGCCACCCGGTGGGTGGTCTCCTCGATACGAGCGCGAGCCGACGTGCCATCCGGCGTGATCTGTCGCGACTCGTCGACCCAGCCGCGCATGTGCAGCTGCTCGTAGGCGTCGTCCCACGCCCGGTCGTCCCAGCCGCGGGCCTCCTGCTGGTCGGCCGGCACGAGTCCGGCTGCGACGGCGAGCGCGTTGGCTGTCGCGCCATCGATGCCGGAGGCGGTGAGCACCGCCACGTGGGCGTCGCCGTGATACTCGCGCAGCACCGTGGCGAAGTGCCACAGGCGACCGACCGGGTCGTCGGGCGCGGGCAGTGCGGCATGGGCCGCCGCGAGGGGGCGACCAGCGAGGGTCGCGCGCCGCACGATCTCGGTCAGGTGGCCGTTGACGGAGGTCAGGTCGAGGTCGTCGACAGCCGGGGTGAGTGCCGCGCGCGCACCATCGAGACGGGCAGCGAGGACGTCCTCCCGAGAGGCGAGGGCCCAGGCCTCGGGCAGGGCGCGGGCGACGCGATCGGGCGCGAATCCGTGGAACGTGGCCGTGACGAGCTCGGGACCCGGTGTGCCGAGAGCCGCCGCGCGCGAGGCGAAGTAGCTCATCCAGAAGCCTCTGAGGCCCAGATCGGTCAGGCGCTGGGTGACGTCGGAGTCGAAGTACACCGGTGAGTGCACCGCCTCGACCGCGCGCCAGAACTCCGGAGTCGACATGCGCTCACCGTAGCGAGCAGGCCGCTATCGGCTGCCGGGCGACTCGAGCAGCGACGGGATGAGCAGAATGAGCAGTGCCCCCGACACGGCCAGCCCCGCGAGGCTGATCACGAACATCTTCGCCTGGCCATCCATGCCTCCACTGAAGCACGCGGGGCTCGCGGTTCCCGCGTCCCCGGCTCACGACTGATGGGTGTGGACCGCGAGCCAGTCGAGGAGGGGTGTGCCGGCTCGCCAGTCGCCCCGAACCCGGTCGAGCAGTTCGGGGGTGTGGATGAACGGCTCGAAGCCGTACGAGCGGGTGAGGCTCAGCGACTTGTGCCGCAGCAGGTCGATGCGCGGGTGGTCGGCGTCGTAGCCGCGCGGCGACGTCTTGAGGCGCTCGCCCCCGCGCTCCCAGCCGGCGGACTCCAGGTCGCTGACCAGGTGCTCGAGCTCGGGACCGTGTCGGTCGTGCACGATCGCATCGCGGAAGGCCGCCAGTCGACCGGGCTCTGCGTGGTAGAAACCGACCCCGACGCTCACGCCGGGTGCGCCGACCTGCACGTAGTACCCGAGCGCCGGGCCGGTGGCCACGAGCGCGCCCTGGTGCGTCTTGAGCGGCGTCTTGTCCTTGCTGAACCGCACGTCGCGGTAAGGCCGGTAGATCTTCGCCTCGCCGAACTCGTCGGCGAGCGCCGCGGTGAGCGCGGTCATGGGAGCCTTGACCGCCGTGGCGTGCACCTCGCGGTGCTCCTCCCAGAACGCCTTGGTGTTGTCGACCTCGAGATCGTCGTAGAAGTCGAGAGCGGCCTCGGGAAAGCCTTCGAAAGTCACAGCCTGAGACTACGGGCGCGGGAGTGATGTCGTCGCATGTCAGGCGGCCGAACAAGGATGCGGTGCTCGGTCGCGTGGGTTCGCTCCCACGTCATGTGACGTCCTCGTCCTCGATCTCGGCGGCCAGGGCGAAGAGCCTGCCCACGGCTGTTGCTGCCTGTTCCTCGCTCGCCAGGTCGAGCAGGAGTGGTGGCTCATCACCCAGCGTGATGCTCAGTCGAACACCGCCCTCTCGGGGTGAGAGATGAAACTGGACGGTTGTGTGTCCGGCGGGTGGGGGAATGGGTCGCCGATCGTTCGAGAAGACGATGCCTGGTGCGGCAGCTCCTACGGCCCGCTGGAAGGTCGATTGACTCATAATGCTCCTCGGAGGTCAGTGGAGCACCGATGCAATCAGCCCCCTCTGACATGCCTCCGAAGCTGGACTACGGAACCAGCAGGACCTTGCCGGTCGCGCGCCGCTGGTCCAGCGTCAGCAACGCTTCTGCGGCCTGGTCGAGACCGAAGGTCGGACCCACGACCGGAGCGAGGGCTCCGCTGGCCAGGTGTGGCTCCATCGCCGCCCACTCGGTGGCGATGTGACCGGGCTTGCTGAGCACGTACGCGCCCCAGCCGACCCCGACGACCGACACGTTGTTGAGCAGCAGGCGGTTGACCTTGACGGTGGGGATGTCGCCGGCGGTGAAGCCGATGACCAGCAGGCGGCCGTCCTCGGCCAGGCAGCGTAGTGAGTCGGTGAAACGGTCGCCGCCGACGGGGTCCACGACGAGGTCGACTTTGCCGTTCGCCGTCACGCCGTCCTTGAAGCCTTCGGCGAGCACGTACTCGTCCGCACCGGCATCGAGGGCGATCCGGCCCTTCTCGTCCGAGGAGGTGACGGCGACGACCCGGCCGGCGCCGAAGGCCTTGGCCACCTGGATGGATGCAGTGCCGATGCCGCCCGCCGCGCCGTGCACCAGCACGGACTCACCCGGCTGCAGGTGTCCGCGCTCGACCAGTGCGAAGTAGGCGGTGCCGTAGTTGAAGATGATCGATGCGCCCTGCTCGTAGGAGACGGCGTCGGGCAGAGCGAACGTGGTGTCCAGTGGCGCGACGGCCTGCTCGGCGAACCCACCCAGCAGGCACAGGGCGGCCACGCGGTCGCCGGGTGCGAACCCCGACCCGTCGGGTGCGCTGATGACCTCTCCGGCGATCTCGGCACCGGGGGTGAACGGCAGGTCCGGCTTCATCTGGTACTCCCCGCGGCTCTGCAGCACCTCGGGGAATGCGACGCCTGCGGCCTTGACGGCAATGAGCACCTGGTTGTCCGAGGGCGTGGGCTCGCTGACGTCGAGGAGCTCGACTGCTTCGGGACCGTCGAGGGACGTGATCTGGATGGCCTTCATGAGCAGGACCCTACCGCAGGCCTAAGCGCTTGCTTAGTGCGTCTGTGACCCATCTCTCTGTGAGTTGCATCGTCCACTCCAGCGCATAAGGTAAGGCTGTCCTAAGTCATCGGGGAAGGATTCATCATGCACGAGCACCTGTTCAGCGCGGCCACCGCGGACCGCTATCGCGACCACATGGCACGCGGCGTCTCGGCGATCGCCAATCATCTGCCCACGATCGCGGGTCCGTGGACGGCTCCGGCGGTCAGCGAGGTCGTCGCGCGGGTCGACGAGGTCGACCTCGATCATCCGGTCGGCGATCTCGACGCGGCCCTGGACGAAGTGGGCCGGCTGTACCTCGATGACGCGGTGTGGTTCCACGAGCCGCGCTACCTGGCCCATCTGAACTGTCCGGTGGTCATCCCTGCGCTCGTCGCCGAGGTGCTGGTCTCCTCGGTGAACTCCTCGCTTGACACCTGGGACCAGAGTGCGGGCGGTACGCAGATCGAGCGGCGGCTGATCGACTGGACCGCCGGTCGTCTCGGATTCGGGGCCGGCGCCGACGGTGTCTTCACCAGTGGCGGCACCCAGTCGAATCTGCAGGCCCTGCTGGTGGCGCGTGGTCGGGCGTGCGTGTCAGGAGGTGCCGATCCCGGCGAACCCCTGGCCTCCACCGTCTCCAGGATGCGGATCTTCGCCTCCACGGACAGCCACTTCAGCGTGCAGAAGTCGGCCAACATCCTCGGGCTCGGCACGGACGCGGTCGTGACCGTCGCCACTGACGGCCGGCGCCGCATGAACGTCGGGGCGCTCGACCTCGCCCTGCACGAGGCCCGTCTCGAGGGACTCCTCCCGATGGCAGTGGTCGCCACGGCAGGCACCACGGACTTCGGCAGCATCGATCCGCTCGAGGCGATCGCCGGGGTCTGCGCAGACCACGCGGTGTGGATGCATGTCGATGCCGCCTATGGGGGCGGACTGATCGTGTCCAGCCGACGTCACCTGCTGGCCGGTGTCGACCGCGCCGACTCGGTGACCATCGACTTCCACAAAACGTTCTTCCAGCCGGTCAGCTCCAGCGCCGTCCTCTTCAGCGATGGCGAGTCTCTCGGCCACGTGACGTATCACGCCGACTATCTCAATCCGCGATCCTCGGCTCATCCCAACCAGGTCGACAAGAGCCTGCAGACCACGCGCCGGTTCGACGCACTCAAGCTGTGGGTGACGCTGCGGACGATGGGGCCCGAGACGATCGGCGCCTACGTCGACGCGGTGATCGACCTGGCTCGCCTGGGGTACGACCTGATGGTGCGCGACCCCGACCTGGAGGTCGTCACCGAACCCACCCTGAGCACCCTGGTCTTCCGGTTCCGGCCGGACGGGGTGAGTGAGGACGTGGCCGACGAGATCAATCCCGCCATCAGGCGCATCGTGGCCGGCAGCGGTTCGGCCGTGATCGCCGGCACCAAGGTCGGCGGACGCAGCTGGCTGAAGCTCACGATGCTCAATCCTGCGACGACGACCGACGACCTGGCGGCCGTGCTCGATCTCGTCGGGCTCATCGGGCGCGAGGCGCTCGAGGAGATCCCCGCGACCGAGCAGGTGCGCTGATGAAGATCCACGACTTCGCCGCCATCGGCCTGGGGCCGTTCAACCTGGGTCTGGCCTGCCTGACCGAGGACGTCGACGACCTCGACGGAGTGTTTCTCGAGAGCCAGGCGGACTTCAGCTGGCACCCCGGCATGATGCTTCCCGACGCCACGCTCCAGGTGCCGTTCATGGCCGACCTGGTGACCATGGCCGATCCGGCCTCGCGCTTCTCCTTCCTGACTCACCTCAAGGAGACCGGACGGTTGTACTCGTTCTACATCCGCGAGAACTTCTACCCGTTGCGCGCCGAGTACGACGCCTACTGCCGGTGGGCGGCCTCGAGGGTGAGCGGCGTGAAGTTCGGGCGCCACGTCGAGCGGATCGAGCACGATGAGCACACCTATGTGATCACTGCGAGCGGGCCGTCTGGCGTCAGTGAGACGTATCGGGCCCGCCGTCTGGTGCTCGGCACCGGTACCCAGCCGTTCGTTCCGTCGGTGCTGGACGGCGTCGGCGGACCGCTGGTGCACACCGCCGACTACCTGCCTGCCAAGGCCGCGCTGCAGACGAAGGAGTCGATCACGATCATCGGCAGTGGTCAGAGCGCTGCAGAGGTCTATCTCGACCTGCTCGAGGAGATCGACACCTTCGGCTACCGGCTGAACTGGGTGACGCGCTCGCCGCGGTTCTTCCCGATGGAGTACACCAAGCTGACGTTGGAGATGACGTCACCGGAGTACGTGCGGCACTTCCACGCTCTTCCGTCGGCGCAGCGCGACCGTCTGCTGCGTGAGCAGCGGTCTCTCTACAAGGGGATCAGCGGGGACCTGATCGACGCCATCTACGACGCGCTGTACCGCAAGCAGGTGGCCGGCCCGGTGCCGACGCGGCTGCTCACCTGCACCGAGCTGGTCGGAGGACGGTGGGGGCTCGGCGGGCAGTACACGCTCGACCTGCGCCACACCGAGCTCGATGAGTCGATGCCCCTGAGCACGGAGGGGCTCGTGCTGGCGACGGGCTACCGCGCCGACGTGCCTGCCTTCCTGGCACCTCTGGCCGACCGGATCCGCTGGGACGACCGGGGGCGCTATGACGTCGCCTCGTCGTACACGATCGATCACGAGAACTGCGAGATCTTCGTGCAGAACGCCGAGGAGCACACCCACGGCCTGGCCGCGCCGGACCTGGGGATGGGGGCGCACCGCAACTCGATCATCATCAACCAGCTGGCGGGCCGCGAGGTGTATCCGGTCGAGCAGCGCATCGCGTTCCAGGAGTTCGGCATCCCGAGCGATCTCGCCCGTGCACTCACCACGACGGAGGTGCGGTCATGACATCCCCAGCCCCGTTCTCTCGCAACTCCACGATGGGGCGGATCACCATCGAGCCGATCGACATCGATCGAGATGGTGCGGTGCTGCACGCCTGGATCACCCACCCCCGCTCGGTGTTCTGGGGCATGCAGGACGCCGACGTCGACGAGGTCCGACGGGCCTATGCCGACATCGGGGCCGATCCCCACCACGAGGCCCATCTGGGACGCGTCGACGGGGAGGCGGCGTTCCTCGTCGAGACCTACGAGCCGGAGCACAGCGAGCTGGCCGGTGCCTACGCGTGGTGTCCGGGCGACATCGGCATGCACGTGCTGGTGGCCCCGACCGACCACCCGCGGTCCGGTTTCACGTCGGTGGTCTTCCGTGCCGTCATGGAGCTGTGCCTGGAGGACCCCGAGCGTCACCGCGTCGTGGTCGAGCCCGATGTGCGCAATGCGCGCATCTCGGCGCTGAACGAGTCGGCGGGCTTCCGCGTGGTCGGCCGCGCGCAGCTGAGCGACAAGGTCGCCGCCGTCAGCCTGTGCACCCGCGCCGGCTTCGCGGCCAGTCGGCTGGGGCGAAGCGAGCGCGACGGCCCGGAGACGGTGCGACATCTCGCGCCCGATCCGATGCTGCGCGCGCATCGCTTTCTGGTGGCCAAGGCGATCGGTGAGTTCGCCCACGAGCGCCTGCTGCGACCGGAGCCGGTGGGCGCCGACCACGAGATCACGTCACCGGACGGTCGGGTCACGTACCGCTTCCACGCTCACCGGCACGAGCTCGAGCACTGGGTCGTCGAGCCGTGGTCGATCGCGCGCGAGGTCGGCGGACGGGAGGTCGAGGTCGACGCGCTCGACTTCATCGTCGAGCACGCGGAGCCCCTCGGCATCCCCGACGACCTGCTCCCCACCTATCTGGAGGAGATCAGCAGCACCCTCGCCGGATCGGCCTGGAAGCACACCCACCACTCGGCGACCGTCGCCGACCTCGTGCGTGCCGACTTCCAGACCATCGAGGCCGCGATGACCGAAGGTCACCCGGCGTTCGTGGCCAACAACGGCCGCATCGGCTTCTCGGTCACCGACCACGTGACGTACGCGCCAGAAGCGGGTGCATCGTTTCATGTGGTGTGGGTCGCGGCGCGCCGTGCGCTGAGTCATCTGGCCGTTGGCGCGGGACTCGACGAGGCGGCCCTCTACGCCGGCGAGATCGACGCCGCCACGCGACAGCGCTTCGACCGCACCTTGGCATCGATGACGCTCGACCCGGCGGACTATCTGCTGATCCCGGTGCACCCGTGGCAGTGGGAGCACAAGATCGCCATCACCTTCGCGGCCGATCTCGGCCGCCGCGACCTGGTGTACCTCGGACGCAGTGATGACCGGTACCAGCCGCAGCAGTCGATCCGCACCTTCTTCAACCTCGACCATCCTGATCGGCACTACGTCAAGACGTCGCTGTCGATCCAGAACATGGGCTTCATGCGCGGCCTCTCACCGGTCTACATGGAGGCGACGCCGGCGATCAACGACTGGGTGGCCGACCTGATCGACGCCGATCCCGAGCTGACGTCGTCAGGATTCGAGGTGCTGCGCGAACGCGCCGCGGTCGGCTACACCGGTGACGCGTACCACCGGATCGGCCGATCCTCGCCGTACACCAAGATGCTGGCTGCACTGTGGCGCGAGAGTCCGCTGCCACGGCTGGAGGGCGGCGAGCACCTCGCCACCATGGCGTCGCTGCTGCATCGCGACCAGCACGGTGCCTCGTTGACCGGTGGGTACATCGCTGACTCCGGGCTCGATCCCGACGACTGGGTCCGGCGGTACCTGCGGTCCTACCTGCGCCCGATCGTGCACTGCCTGTACCGCCATGAGCTCGTCTTCATGCCGCACGGCGAGAACCTGATCATGGTGCTCGACGGTGGCGTGCCGGTGCGGATGCTGATGAAGGACATCGGGGAGGAGGTCGCCGTGATCGGCGACCGGTCGCTGCCCGAGGAGATCGAGCGGGTGCGGGCCAGCGTTCCGGCGCACACCGCGTCGCTGCCCGTCCTGACCGACGTCGTCGACGGATTCCTGCGGTTCCTCGCCGCGATCCTGGCCGAGGATGGCGTGCTCGGGTCCGGCGACTTCTGGCGAGCGGTCGCGGACACGATCACCGAGTACCAGGTCGACCATCCGGACCTGGCCGAGGCCTTCGAGCGCATCGACCTGTTCGCGCCGACCTTCGCCCACTCCTGCCTGAACCGCCTGCAGCTGCGCAACACACGGACGATGGTGGACCTGGCCGACCAGTCCGAGTCGCTGATGTTCGCCGGCACGCTGAGCAATCCCCTGACCCGGTGGGCACGACGGTGACGCGCTGACCGGGTGGTGTGATCCCATGTGCCCATGGGTCGGCCACGTCAGCGCGTGACGCACGCGGCGACTGGCCAGGTGCTGGCCACATCTCGGTGGCAGGTCCAGGCGTGATGGCGAAGCGGATCTCGGCCAAGGCGAGACGTGCCAACGAGTCGGCCGCTCGGTGGACCCTGGTGCTGGCCATCTGCTGGCTCGCCGCGGCCGTCCTGCTCGCGGTGCTCAGTCGGTTGGTGCTGCTGGCTCTTCACCCTGCGCACGCCATCGCGCTCGGGGTGGTCGCTCTGGTGGGAGTGTTGCTGCTGGTGCGGTACGCGCGGATCAAGCGGCGCACCGCCGGGCCGCGCCACGGCCAGAAGGTGCGCGTGCTCGGTCGATCACTGGCCGTGGTCGCGACGTTGGTGGTCGTCTGCGCGTTGGTCTATCTCAGGCCGTTCGGTGCTGCCCCCGAGGCCGTCGACGCGATGGCGGGCACGCCAGCGGTGCAGGTCGACGACTCGACGACCCAGATCGTCCTCACGCCCACCGAGCGTGAACCCGAACGCGGGCTGGTCTTCCAGCCCGGCGCCCGCGTCGATCCGCGGGCCTACGTGCCGATGCTGACGCAGGTCAGTCGCACGGGTGTCCTGGTCGCGATCATCAAGCAGCCGCTCGAGATCGGGTTCACCGCGATCGGCGCCCCGGCGGACATCATGGATGCGCACCCCGACGTGACGTCGTGGGCCGTGGGCGGGCACAGCCTCGGCGGGGTGGCAGCATCGTCCTACGCTGGCGACCACCTCGACCAGATCGACGGTCTCGTGCTCTGGGCGTCGTACCCGCTGGACTCGCTGGCCGACACCTCGCTCGCCGTCACGTCCATCTCGGGAACCCAGGACGGGCTCGCCACGCCCGACGACATCGAGAAGAGTCGCCCTGATCTGCCCGAATCGACCGTCTACGTCGCGATCGACGGAGGTGTGCACCGCTACTTCGGCGACTACGGCGTGCAGGCCGGTGACGGTGCGCCCACCACCAGTCGCATGGACGTGCAGGGGCAGATCGTGACCGCGACGATAGCCCTGCTGCAGTCGATGTGAACGGTGTCGGACCGACGCGAGACACTGAGGTGTGAGACTCGTCGATCTGCTGCCCCCCGAAGGTGCCGATGTCGATGAGGACACCGTCTACGAGGCCATCGCCACGTGGGTCGAGGACCGCGGTCTGACGCTCTACCCTGCCCAGGACGAGGCGATCCTCGAGTGCGTCGCCGGCTCCAACGTCGTGCTGGCCACGCCGACCGGATCGGGCAAGAGCCTGGTGGCGACCGCAGCGATGGCCGCGGCGCTGGCGCGCGGTGAGTGCACCATCTACACCGCGCCGATCAAGGCGCTGGTCAGCGAGAAGTTCTTCGACCTCTGCGAGATCTTCGGCGCCGACAACGTCGGCATGGTCACCGGCGACGCCGCGGTCAACGCTGACGCGCCGATCATCGCGGCCACGGCCGAGATCCTCGCCAATCTGTCGTTGCGCGAGGGCGATGCGGCCGACGTCGGCCTCGTGATCATGGACGAGTTCCACTACTACGCCGATCCCCAGCGTGGGTGGGCGTGGCAGGTGCCGTTGATCGAGCTGCCGCACGCCCAGTTCCTGCTGATGTCGGCCACGCTCGGTGACACCTCTCGGCTCGTCGCCGATCTCGAGCGGCGCACCGGGCGCGACACCACGGTGGTCAGCACCACCGAGCGACCCGTTCCGCTGGTCAACGAGTACGTCTCCACGCCGGTGCACGAGACCCTCGAGGAGCTGATCGAGACCGGCCAGACGCCCGTCTACGTCGTGCACTTCACCCAGGCGTCGGCCCTCGAGCGCGCTCAGGCCCTGACCAGCATCAAGATCGCCACCCGCGCCGAGCGCGACATCATCGCCGACCACATCGGTGACTTCCGGTTCTCCTCGGCGTTCGGCAAGACGCTGTCGCGCCTGGTCCGAGCCGGTGTCGGCGTGCACCACGCCGGCATGCTGCCGCGATACCGCCGTCTGGTCGAGCAGCTGGCCCAGCAGGGTCTGCTCAAGGTCGTGTGCGGCACCGACACCCTCGGCGTCGGCATCAACGTGCCCATCCGCACCGTCTTGTTCAGCGGGCTGTCCAAGTACGACGGCGTCCGGCAGCGTCAGCTGCAGGTGCGCGAGTTCCAGCAGATCGCGGGGAGGGCCGGACGCGCCGGATTCGACACCATCGGTCACGTGGTCGTCGAGGCGCCGGAGCACGAGATCGAGAACGCGCGCCTGGTGCGCAAGGCAGGCGACGACCCCAAGAAGATCAAGAAGATCCAGCGCAAGAAGCCGCCCGAGGGATATGTGTCGTGGGGTCAGGGCACCTTCGACAAGCTCTCCACCGGCACACCCGAGGCGCTGGTCTCGCGCATGCGCGTCAGTCACGCCATGGTGCTCGACGTCCTGCAGCGGTCCGGGGACGCGCGGGCCGCTCTGACCCGACTGATCCGCGAGAGCGGCGAGACCGAGGAGAGCCAGGACCGCCTGCTCGCCGAGGTCGACGCCATCATCGAGGCCCTGCTGGCCGGCGAGGTCGTCGAGGCCGTCGATCCACCGGGCCCCGACGGCCGCACACTGCGTCTGACGGTCGACCTGCAGGCCAACTTCGCCCTCAACCAACCGTTGTCCCCCTTCGCGGTCGCCGCCTTCGACCTGCTCGATCTCGACTCCGAGACCTACGCGCTCGACCTCGTCTCGATCGTGGAGGCCACCCTCGACGACCCGCGCCCCATCATCCGCGCGCAGCAGCACCGCGCCCGTGGCGAGGCGATCGGCGAGATGAAGGCCGAGGGCATCGAGTACGAGGAGCGCATGGAGCTGCTCGAGGAGGTCGAGCATCCACAGCCGCTGCGCGACATGCTCGAGGCCGCGTACGAGACCTATCGCGGCGGTCATCCCTGGGTCGCCGATCACGAGCTGCGACCCAAGTCGGTGGTGCGCGAGATGTGGGAGCGCGCCATGACGTTCAGCGAGGTGATCTCGGAGTACCAGCTGGCGCGGTCCGAAGGCATGGTGCTGCGCTACCTGTCCGACGTCTACAAGACCTTGCTGCGAACCGTGCCGCAGGACGCCCGCAACGAAGAGCTCGAGGACATCACCGAGTGGCTCGGGGAGCTGGTCCGGCAAACCGATTCCAGCCTGCTCGATGAGTGGGAGAAGCTGATCACACCCGGCACCGACCCGGCCGAGGTGCGCGCGAAAGCCGAGTCCGGTGCGCCGCCGCGACCTCTCACCGGCAACCCGCGCGCCTTTCGAGTGCTGGTGCGCAATGCGATGTTCCGCCGGGTCGAGCTGGCCGCCTTCGGGCGCTGGTCGGCGTTGGGCGATCTGGACGGGGACGACGGATGGGATGCCCAGGCGTGGATGGACGCGATGGCGGTCTACCGCGAGGAGTACCCAGCGTCTGATCGCGAGGTGCTCGGGTCGGGTCCGAGCGCCCGTGGCCCGTCGTTGTTCATGGTCACCGAGGGTCCTGAGACGTGGTCGGTGCGTCAGGTCTTCGAGGATCCCGAGGGCGACCGCGACTGGGGCATCAGCGCCTCGGTCGACCTCGCTGCCAGCGACGAGGTGGGCGAGGCAGTCGTGACGGTGCTGTCGGTCGGCCCGCTGTGACGCACGGCGATCAAGCCATGGCCGGTCCCATCACCGTCGCCATCGAGCGCCGGGTCGACCCCGAGATGCGGCGCTATGCACTGAGCTGGGTCCGTCAGGGCATCGACCTGGCCACGACGTACGCAGGGTTTCTGGGTTCAGGCTGGGTGCAGGTCGAGCCCGGGAGTCGCACGTGGCACATGCTCTATCGCTTCGACACCGCGGCGAACCTGCATGCCTGGGAGTCCAGTGACGAGCGACGTCTGTGGGTCGATGCGGGAGCAGACTTCGCTCGCGAGGCGAACATCGAGCGGCGCACGGGGATCGAGGGCTGGTTCGGCTCAGCGAGCGGTGAGGCGATCGACGGCGACCGCGTGGAGGTGCGAGCGGCCGAACCGGTCCCTCCTCGGTGGAAGCAGGCGGTCGTGGTGTGGCTGGGCTTCTTCCCGGTCAACGTCGTGGTGACGGTGCTGCTCGGCCTCGTGCCGGGCTATGGCGACCTCCAGCTGGTGCTGCGTCTGCTGGTCACGAGTCTGCTGCTCACGCCGGTCATGGTCGCCTACGTCCTGCCTACCGTCACCGCGATGTTTCGTCCGTGGTTGGTGCGCGGCCTCGAGTGAGGCACGTGGGGACTACGCGACCTTCTGTCGGGCCTTCGCGGTCCAGGTGAAGTCGGGGACGTTGACCTTGCGGGTCTCCCACCAGTACTGGAACGTGAACTTGGGCCAGATGGTGCGGTTCTTGCCGTGGCTGTCCAGATACCAGCTGGTGCAGCCGCCCTGGGTCCAGATGCCCTTCTCGACGAGGCGCTGGATCTCGGTGTTGAAGTCGGTCTGGGCCTGGAGCGTGGGCTCGGCCGAGACCGCGCCGCGAGCGTCCATCTCCTCGATCAGCTTGATGATGAACTTGGTCTGCTGCTCAATCATGAACACCACCGAGTTGTGACCCAGTGCGGTGTTGGGACCGAGCATGAAGGCCAGGTTGGGGAACTGGTTGATCATCATGCCCATGTAGGTCTCTGTGCCGTGCTCGCGGAACTGTTCGGCGAGACCGAGGCCGTCGCGCCCCCGGATGTCGAGGTAGTCGAACGCGTCGATGACGTGGAAACCGGTACCGTAGATGATCACATCGGCCTCGACCTTCTCGCCGTTCTTGTCGATCACGCCATCGCTGACGATCTCAGAGACGCCCTCGGTGGTCAGCGTGACGTCGTCGCGCATGAACGTGGGGTAGTAGGTGTTGGACTGCAGCACCCGCTTGCACCCCAGGCGGTAGTCGGGGGTCAGCTTGGCGCGCAGGTCTGCGTCGGGCACCTGCTTGGCCAGCTGGTGCTTGACCACCTTCTCGGCGAGCGGCAGCACGTTGAGGTGGCCGTTGAAGGCGATGGCGCGCGCCTCGAGGGTCCAGTACAACGCGTTGCGGTACGCGCGCTGTGCGACCGGGACCTTCTCGAACAGGTTCGTGCGCCACTGCGGGGCGGGCTTGTCGTTCTTGGGCAGGACCCACGGGGGTGTGCGCTGGAACAAGGTCAGATGTCCGGTCCGCTCGGCGATGATCGGCACGAACTGGATGGCGCTGGCGCCGGTGCCGATCACGACGACCTTCTTGCCGGTCAGGTCGACCGAGTGGTCCCACCGCGAGGAGTGGAACACCGGTCCGGCGAAGCTGTCGGCGCCGTCGATCTCGGGAACGTTGGGGATGTGCAGGCCACCCACGCCGGCCACGACCACGCGAGCCTCGTAGGTCTCGCCGCCGACGGTCTCGATCGTCCACCGCTGGCGGTCGTCGTCCCAGCTCGCGCCGGTGACCTCGACCCCGAAGCTGATGTACGGACGGATTCCCTGCTCGTCGGCCACCTCGCGCATGTACGACCAGATCTCCTCCTGGCCCGAGAAGCTCTTGGACCAGTCGGTCTTCAGCTCGTAGGAGAAGGAGTACATGTGGCTGGGGATGTCGCACTCGCACCCGGGATACGTGTTGTCGCGCCACGTGCCGCCGACGTCGGAGGCCTTCTCCAGGATGACGAAGTCCTCGCGTCCGGAGTCGCGCAGCTTCATGGCCATGCCCATGCCGGCGAAGCCGGTGCCGATGATGATGATGTCCTTGGTGATCACGTTCAGATACTATCGGTATCCGAAGGGGAGGCAACCAGACATGACGAACGAAACAGTGGTCCCCGAGCGAGTGACCCGAGCGCAGCGGCAGGCCCAGACCCGGGGCAGGCTGATCGACGTCGCGCGCTCGATGTTCCTCGACGACGGTTACGCCGCGACCTCTCTGGACAAGGTGGCGGTACGCGCAGGGTTCTCCAAGGGGGCCGTGTACTCGAACTTCGCCGGCAAGGAAGAGTTGTGCATGGCGGTGCTCGACGCGATCCACGGCGATCAGATCAATGGCGTGGTCGAGGTGTTCTCAGGGCCGGGGGGACTCTCGGACCACATCGAGGCCTTCGCCCTGTGGGCACGCGACGGCTTGAGCCAGCCACGCTGGACCGCCCTGGAGACCGAGTTCGGTGCGATCGCCCGCCACAGCACCTGGGTGGCGGACTCGTTGCGCACCCGGCACCGCGAGATCCGAGCGGCCATCGAGCACCTGATCCGCGAGGTCTCCGCAGCCGAGGATCTGCGCCTTCCCATGCCGGCCGATCGCGCCGCCACGGCACTGCTCAGCATGGGCATCGGGCTCGGCGCCCTGCGCTCGATCGATCACGACGTCGACGTCACCGTGTTCGCCGAGGCCATGCGTGCGCTCCTGCGGGAGCCGCAGGACATCTGATCGCAGGGCAACTGATCCTGGGACGTGCTGATCCGGGGCCAGTCCCGCGTGGGGACGGCCCCGGAGGTGGTCAGTAGCCGCCGTTGTCCTTGAAGCGGTCGAAGCTCGCCTGGATCTCGGCCTCGGCCTCGACCCGACCGGTCCACGAGGATCCCTCGACCGACTTGCCGGGCTCCAGGTCCTTGTAGACGGTGAAGAAGTGCTCGATCTCGAGACGATCGAACTCGGGCACGTGGTGGATGTCGCGCAGGTGCTCCTGGCGCGGGTCCGTGGCGGGCACGCACAAGACCTTGTCGTCGCCGCCGGCCTCGTCGGTCATGCGGAACATGCCGATGGTGCGGCAGGTGATGACGCAGCCGGGGAACGTGGGCGACGGCAGGAGCACGAGAGCGTCGAGCGGATCGCTGTCCATCCCGAGACTGTTGTCGATGAACCCGTAGTCCGCGGGGTACTGGGTCGCGGTGAACAAGGTGCGGTCGAGTCGGATGCGGTGCGAGGAATGGTCGACCTCGTACTTGTTCCGCTCACCCTTGGGAATCTCCACGGTGACGTCGAAGATCACGTCTGCCTCCTGAGGCCGGTTGGTGCTCCAGCTGACGACGGACACAGATGTCAGTGAAGGGATCTATAGTCTGGCGCACATGAAGCGACAGCGCGGGAGCAGGGTGCGCAGGGCCGCTCGTCGACTCCTCGTGCTGGTCGTCGCCGTCGCGGTCCTCGGTGGCGTCGCCGTGGTGGGTCGACTCGCCTGGCTGGACGGCCGCCTCAACTCCGTCATCTGCGACGGGCCCTGCGGGCCGGAGTTCATTGCCGCTCCCGACGGCCTCGTGCAGTCCACTCCGGCCGCACGCGCCGTCTCCTCGGCGCCTGACCTCACACCGGTCGACCCCGATGCCGTGCTCGAGGCGGTCGCACCGGCGCTCGATGACGACGCGCTCGGCCGGCAGGTCGGATTTGCGGCCGGGGGCACGCAACCTGGTGATCGGATCGCCAGCGCCGGCGACGGCATCCTCGTGCCCGCCTCGACCACCAAGGTGCTGACCGCCGTGGCTGCTCTGGACCTGATGCCCCCACAGTCGCGTTTCACCACGACGGTGGTCGACGGGGGCGACGACCGGGTGGTCCTGGTCGGTGGGGGAGATCCCTACCTGACCGCGCGGCGCGACGGCAGCTCCTCGGTGGTCCAGCGCGCCGACCTCGTGACGCTGGCAGATCGAACGGCCGCCTCGCTGCAGCGTGCCGGGCGCGACGCGGTGACGGTCGAGTTCGATGACGGCCTGTTCACCGGACCGTCGGCCAGCCCCGGGTGGGAGTCCGACTACGTGTCCGGCCAGATCGTCACGCCGATCAGCGCGCTGTGGGTCGACACCGGCATCTCCCGGGGCGTGCGCACCAGTGCTCCTGCCGAGGCAGCAGCCGAGCAGTTCGCCGACCTGCTGAGGTCCCGCGACATCGACGTCGCCGACGGTGTGGATCGGGTCGAGGCGCCCGACGGTGCCACGACCCTCGGCGCGGTGCGCAGCGCCACGGTCGCGCAGATCGTCGAGACGCTGATCGCGCGCAGTGACAACGAGGCCGCCGAGGTCATGCTGCGTCACACCGCGATCGCGGCCGGCAACCCCGCCACGTTCGCCGGCGGCGCCGAGGCGGTCGCCACGTCGCTGAGTCGTCTGGGCGTCGACACCGAGGGCCTGCAGCTATTCGATGGCAGCGGGTTGTCGCGCAGCAATCAGGTCAGCCCCGCCACGCTCGTGGGTGCAGTGCGCAGTGCGCTGGACACGCCCGGGCTCGCGGCGGCGGTCGACAATCTGCCGCTCAGTGGAGTCAGCGGCACGCTCGACGACCGCTTCGACGACGACGATGCGGGCCTGGTGCGGGCCAAGACCGGCACGCTGACCGGCATCCACTCGCTCGCCGGCTATGCGTTGGACGCCGACGGGCGTCCTGTGGCGTTCGCGATCATGGCCGATCGCGCCCCTCGCGACGGCTTCGCCGCGACCCGGGAGGCGATCGAGGACGTGGCAGCCGTGATCGCCTCCTGCTCGTGCGGCACGTGATCGTGCCGAACGTCGTCGGGCCGGTACGCCGTACCGTGGGCGCATGATCGACTGGAAGCTGGCGCAGGCCACCGCGACCCGGCTCGCGCGACCCGGACCGGACCTGTCCGGCGCCGAGATCGCCGAGGCCGTCGCCGAGCTGCGCGCCGGCGCCGAACGTTCCGAGGCGCCGGTGCGCGAGTTCACCGGGCTGCACGCGACCCACGCGCTGGGCGCTCCCTCGCCGGTGGTGGTCGTCGACCGCCCGCGCTGGGTCGAGGCCAACCTCTCCACCTTCCAGGTGATGATGGATCCGGTCAACGCCAAGCTGGTGGAGGCCGGTCGGGCTCCGACGGGCCTGTCTCGCTCGATCGGCGAGAAGGTCAGCGGCGCCGAGCTCGGTGCCCTGATGTCGTTCATGTCGAGCAAGGTGCTGGGGCAGTTCGACCCGTTCTGGACCGGTCCGCACGGTGAGGGCGGACGTCTGTTGCTGGTCGCCCCCAACATCGTCACGGTCGAGCGTCAGCTGGACGTCGACCCGCACGACTTCCGCCTCTGGGTCTGCCTCCACGAGGAGACCCACCGGGTGCAGTTCACGGGCGTGCCGTGGCTGCGCGAACACCTGCGGAGCCTGCTCGATGAGTTCGTCGACGCCACCGACCTCGACTCCCAGGCCATGTCGCAGATGCTGCAGCACGCCCTGTCCGAGGCCGTCAAGGTCGCCAAGGGCGATCCGGAGGCGTCGCTGGCCTCGATGTTCCAGAACGAGCGGCAGCAGCAGATCGTCGACCAGATGACCGGCGTCATGTCGTTGCTGGAGGGCCACGCGGACGTGGTGATGGACGATGTCGGCCCCGAGGTCATCCCCACCGTGGCGAACATCCGGCGCAAGTTCACGCAGCGCCGCCAGGGATCGGGTGGTGTCGATCGACTGATCCGGCGCCTGCTCGGCCTCGAGGCCAAGATGCGTCAGTACCGCGACGGTGCGATCTTCGTGCGGCACGCGATCGACACCGTCGGCATGGACGGCTTCAGCGCCGTGTGGTCCGAGCCGGCGAATCTGCCCACCCGCTCGGAGATCCTCGAGCCGTCCACCTGGGTCTCCCGGGTGCACGCCTGAGGTCGTAGGTCCAGCGATGGGCGGTGCTCTCGATCCGGTCGTCGCCGCGGCACGCTCGGTGGTTCGTGCCGAGCTGGCCGATCTCGCTCCGGGCAGCCACGTGGTCGTCGGAGTCTCCGGCGGTGCTGACTCGTTGGCCCTCGCGGCCGTCGTCGAGTTCGTCGCCCGATCCGCTGGGCTCCAGGCCACTGGCATCGTCGTCGATCACGGGTTGCAGCCCGGATCCCGCGGTGTCGCTCTTCGTGCCGTGGCGCAGCTCGAGGATCTCGGCCTGGGCGCGCGGATCGAGACGGTCGCCGTCGGGACGGTGGGAGGGCCGGAGGCCGCGGCCCGCTCGGCCCGGCTGGAGGCATTGACCCATGAAGGTCCCGACGCCGTGCTGCTGGCGCACACCCGCGACGACCAGGCCGAGACCGTGCTGCTGGGACTGGGGCGGGGATCGGGGCCCCGGTCGATCGCCGGCATGCGACCACGCAGCGGAGTGCTGCGTCGGCCCTTCCTGCGGTTGTCGCGGGCAGACACAGAACACATCTGCACGGCTCACGACCTGCGGTGGTGGACCGACCCGCACAACGCCGATCCGGCCTTCCGCCGCTCGCGACTGCGCACCGAGGTGCTTCCACTGCTCGAGGACGTGCTCGGCGGTGGAGCAGCCGCAGCCCTGGCGCGCACGGCGGACCAGGTGCGCGCCGACAACGACCACCTCGACGACCTCGCTGCTGCGATCCGCACCGATGTGGCCGCCGACCTGGCCGACCTGCCGCCTGCGTTGCGCACCCGGGTGCTGCGTCGGGCCGCACTCGACGCCGGTGCCCGGCCTGACGAGCTCTCCGCCCACCACGTGGCCGAGCTCGACCGTCTGGTCACCGCCTGGCACGGCCAGGCCCGTGTCGAGCTCCCCGGCGCCGTCAGCTGTCGCCGCGTCGATGGCCGCCTCGAGTTCACCCCCACGCCTGCTCGCCCGTGACGGGAGCAGGCGAGAGATCGGGCGCGTCGAGTTCGGCTCGCCTGCGAGGGATGCGGGCGCGGACCCGTGTGGCAGGCTGAGTGCGTGGATCAACGACACGTCGAGGGTGACCTCGTGCTGGATGAAACCCTCTTCACCGAGGAAGAGATCCTGGCGCGGCTCAAGGAGCTGGCCGCCGAGATCGAGCGCGACTACGCCGGCCGCGACATTCTGCTGGTCGGTGTGCTGCGCGGCGCGGTGATGGTGATGGCCGATCTGGCCCGCAGCTTGGACCGTCACGTCGAGATGGACTGGATGGCGGTGTCCTCGTACGGCTCGGGCACCAAGTCGTCCGGGGTGGTCCGCATCCTGAAGGATCTCGACACCGACGTCTCGGGTCGCGACGTGCTGATCGTCGAGGACATCATCGACACCGGCCTGACCCTGTCGTGGCTGATCACCAACCTGCGATCGCGCGGCCCGGCCTCGGTCGAGATCGCCACGCTGCTGCGCAAGCCCGATGCCGTGCAGACCGAGATCGACGTCAAGTACGTCGGCTTCGACATCCCCAACGCGTTCGTCGTCGGCTATGGTCTCGACTTCTCCGAGAAGTATCGCAACCTGCGCTGCATCGGCACGCTCGCTCCGCACGTCTATTCCTGACCCCCACAGGGTGATGAACCACCCTGTACCGTCGGAAACCCCACCAGCACAAGGAGGAGTGGACCTCATCCACGCCCGCCCATGAACATGAAACGTCTTGTGAAGGGCCCCTGGCTCTGGATCGTGGTCATCGCCATCGTGGTGCTGACCGTCATCAACCTGTCCTCCGGTGCTGATGGCTTCAAGGAGGTCAAGACCGCGACCATGGTCGGGTACCTCGATCAGGGCAAGGTCGACGAGGTCACCTTCGTCGACGGTGACCAGGAGATTCGCGCCACGCTCGCGGACGGCACCGAGGTGAAGTCACGATTCCTGCTGGGTCAGGGTGAGGCGCTGATCGACGACGCCGAGGCGCTCCTCGCGGACAAGAAGATCAAGTCCTTCAACGTCGAGGTCGCCTCCGGCACCACGCTCGGCGGGGTGCTGCTGTCGATCATCCCGTTCATCTTGTTCATCGCCATCTTCTTGTTCATCCTCAGCCGCATGCAGGGCGGAGGAGCCGGCGTCATGAAGTTCGCCAAGTCCAAGGCGAAGCTGATGACCAAGGACACTCCGCAGACGTCGTTCGCCGATGTCGCGGGCTGCGACGAGGCCATCGAGGAGCTCGGCGAGATCAAGGAGTTCCTCGCCGAGCCCGCCAAGTTCCAGGCCGTCGGCGCCAAGATCCCCAAGGGCGTCCTGCTGTACGGCCCTCCCGGTACGGGCAAGACGCTGCTGGCCCGCGCCGTGGCTGGCGAGGCCGGCGTGCCGTTCTACTCGATCTCGGGCTCTGACTTCGTCGAGATGTTCGTCGGCGTCGGCGCCAGCCGGGTGAGGGACCTGTTCGAACAGGCCAAGGAAAACGCGCCGGCCATTGTCTTCATCGACGAGATCGATGCCGTCGGACGGCACCGCGGCACCGGCATGGGAGGCGGCCACGACGAGCGCGAGCAGACCCTCAACCAGCTGCTGGTCGAGATGGACGGATTCGACGTCCGCGGTGGCGTCATCCTCATCGCCGCCACCAACCGCCCCGACGTCCTCGATCCCGCTCTGCTGCGCCCGGGTCGTTTCGACCGCCAGATCGGTGTCGACGCACCCGACCTGGCGGGCCGCACCCAGATTCTCAAGGTTCACGCCCGCGGCAAGCCGATCGGGCCGGGCGTCGACCTGGAGGCCGTCGGTCGTCGCACCCCGGGATTCAGCGGCGCCGACCTGGCCAACGTGCTGAACGAGGCCGCGCTGCTGACCGCGCGCAACGGCGAGAAGGTCATCGACGATACATCGCTGGACGAGGCGATCGATCGGGTCATGTCCGGCCCGCAGCGCCGCAGCCGCCTGATGAACGAGAAGGAACGGCTCATCACGGCGTACCACGAGGGCGGCCACGCGCTGGTCGCGGCTGCGCTGCCCCAGAGCGACCCGGTGCACAAGATCACGATCATGCCGCGAGGTCGCGCCTTGGGCTACACGATGGTGCTGCCCGACGAGGACAAGTACAGCCAGACCCGCGCCGAGCTGCTCGACAAGCTGGCGTACATGCTCGGCGGTCGTGCAGCCGAGGAGCTGGTGTTCCACGACCCGACCACGGGTGCGGGCAACGACATCGAAAAGGCCACCAGCGTCGCGCGCGCCATGGTCACGCAGTACGGCATGACCGAACGACTCGGCGCCGTCCAGCTGGGCGAGACCGAGGGCCAGCCCTTCCTGGGCCGCGACCTCGGACACACGCGCAACTACTCCGAGTCGGTCGCCGCGATCGTCGACGAGGAGATCAACCGGCTGATCACCGTCGCGCACCAGGAGGCCTTCGACATCCTGGCCGACAACCGCGATGTGCTCGACGCGCTGGTGCTGGAGCTGATGGACAAGGAGACCCTCGACAAGGCCGAGGTCGCCCGCATCTTCGAACCGCTGCGTCGCCGCGAGATCCGACCGGCCTGGACTGGCTCGGACACCCGCATGCCGTCGACCGTGCCTCCGGTCGTGGGTGCCGCGGCCCGCAACAACTCCAGCTCCAACGGCCAGAACGGCACGCCGATGGTCATCGGTCCCGACAGTGGCTCGGATGCACCACCTCCGGCCGGACCCGACGTCCACGGCACTGGCACCCCCGAGGGGGACCAGCCTTGAGCGTCGACCTGCCACGTGCCGAGGCTGCGATCCGCGAGCTGCTGATCGCGGTCGGGGAGGACCCGGATCGCGAAGGTCTGCTTGACACCCCCATGCGGGTCGCGAAGTCCTACGACGAGCTCCTGGCCGGTCTGGACCAGAGCCCCGCGGACGTGCTGAACGCCGAGTTCGACGTCGGCCATTCCGAGCTCGTGCTGGTCAAGGACATCGAGTTGTGGTCGCTGTGCGAGCACCACCTGGTGCCGTTCTTCGGCGTGGCGCACGTCGGGTACATCCCGGCCGAGGGCGGGCGGGTCACCGGCCTGTCCAAGCTGGGCCGTCTGGTCGATGTGTACGCCCGACGACCTCAGGTGCAGGAACGACTCACCACGCAGATCGCCGAGGCGCTGGTCGACATCTTGCATCCGCGGGGCGTGATCGTGGTGCTCGAGGCCGAGCACCTCTGCATGGCCATGCGGGGCGTCCGCAAGGGCGGTGCCAAGACCGTCACGAGCGCCGTGCGTGGGCAGCTGCGGGATCCGGCGACCCGAGCCGAGGCCATGGGCCTCATCACGTCCCGCTGAGCGTGGTGGGTCGTGAGTGACGTGGTCGTGCGCGGACTGGATTTCCTCGCCGCGGACCGCACCCTGGTCATGGGGGTCGTGAACGTGACCCCCGATTCCTTCTCCGACGGCGGCCGCTGGTTCGATGCCGACACTGCGGTCCGCCACGGCGTCTCCCTGGCCGAGTCCGGCGCCGACCTGGTCGACGTGGGCGGAGAGTCCACCAGGCCCGGCGCGTTGCGCGTCGATGCTGACGAGGAACGGCGTCGGGTGCTGCCGGTCGTGCGCGGACTCGTGTCCGAGGGGGTCGCGGTGTCGGTCGACACCATGAGAGCGGACCTCGCGAGCGACGCGCTGCAGGCAGGAGCGGTCCTGGTCAACGACGTGTCCGGCGGCCGCGCCGACCCGCAGATGCTGGCGGCTGTCGCTGCCGCTGATGCGTCCGTGGTGCTGATGCACTGGCGCGAGCACTCGGCCCAGATGGACCAGCGCACCACGTACGACGACCTGGTCGGCGACGTCGTGCGCGAGCTCGGCGAGCAGGTGGACGCCGCGGTCGCCGCCGGTGTCGACCCCGCCCGCATCGTCGTCGATCCCGGTCTGGGCTTCAGCAAGACCGGCGACCAGAACTGGACCGTGCTGGCCCACCTCGACGCCTTCGCAGCACTGGGTCGCCCGCTGCTGGTGGCCGCGAGCCGCAAACGCTTCCTCGGTGAGCTGCTGGCGCGCGACGGGGTGCAGCGACCGGTCGGCGAGCGTGAGCACGCCACCGCGGCCGTCAGCGCCCTGTGCGCGCAGGCGGGGGTGTGGTGCGTGCGGGTGCACGACCCGGCTGCTTCCGTGGATGCCGTGCGCGTGGCCGCCCGCATCCGGCGCGAGACCGGTGAGCACGATGGCTGACGGGGCCGCGGACTCGGTCCTGACCGCGCACCGCGCGCTCTACGACGCAGTGGAGGCCGGCGACGCCGATCTCATGACGGCGCTGTGGAGCGACGACCCCGAGACGTCGTGCGTGCACCCCGGTGCGCCGATCCTGCACGGCACGTCCGAGATCGTGCGCTCGTGGCTGGTGCTGATGGCGCAGATCGGATACATCCAGTTCTTCCTGACCGACATCGAGATCACGACGCTGCCGCTCGGCTCGGCCGAGCCCGACACCGCCGTCGTCACCTGCACCGAGAGCATCTTGACCAATGCCCCGTCGGTCGACGAGGACGCCGAGCCCGGCCCGTCCGATCCCACCTCGTTCGGGGCGGCGACAGCGCAGAGCACGAGCATCCTGGTGCGGCACGGCGAGTCCGGGTCGGCCAGTGCTGGATCGGCGGGGGACTGGACCTTCTGGTTGCGGCACGCCTCACCGGTGGTGCCACCCGAGGACATCGAGGAGTACTGACATGACCATTCCCGACGGCCTGGACCGCATCGACCTACGTGGCGTGGAGGCGCGCGGCCACCACGGGCTGTTCGAGCGCGAGCGCCGTGACGGGCAGGTCTTCGTCGCTGACGTGAGCCTGGGCCTCGACCTCGGGCCGGCGGCGCGCGAGCACGATCTGACGCTCTCGGTCGACTATGGCTCGCTCGCGCAGGGTGTCCACGACATCATCGTGGGCGAGCCCGTGGACCTTATTGAGACGGTGGCGCTGCGTATGGTGGACTTGTGCTTGGCCGCGCCGTCAGTCCGATGGGTTAGCGTGACCGTGCACAAACCCCAAGCGCCCATCGCGGTGACATTCCACGATGTCGCCGTCACGATAGAGCGGAGCACTCAGTGACCGAAGCGCCCACCCCGTACGAGCTGGACGCCGACACGATGACCGGTGGCATGCGACCCATCCGGCAGGCGGTGATCGCCATCGGTTCCAACCTGGGCGATCGCTTCGATCGGCTCCAAGGGGCGGTGTCCGCACTCGAGGACACCCCCGAGGTCACGGTCGTGAGCATCTCGTCGGTCTATGAGACGACCGCCGAGGGCACTGCGCAGGGCACCGACGACTTCCTCAACGCCGTCGTGCTCATCGACACCACGTTGACGGTCCACACGCTGCTGGACCGCGCGCTGGCCATCGAGGACGCGTTCGGTCGCGACCGGTCCGAGGCCAATGCAGCACGCACACTCGACGTCGACCTGATCGTGGTGGGCGACCGCGTGGCGGCCGACGACCAGCTGGTGCTGCCGCACCCGCGTGCGCACCTGCGCGGATTCGTTCTCGTTCCGTGGTTGGAGATCGACGACGAGGGCGAGATCCCGGGTCAGGGCTTTGTCGCCGACATCATCGGTTCGGTCGACATCACCGACGTCACCAAGCGCGAGGACCTCGAGATCATCTTGTGACGATCGCCTCGTGATCGGAGCACGCCCATGAACCGCATGCGCCGCACCTCGCTGCTGTGGGTCGTGGGTGCGACCGCGGTCGGACTCATCATCGGTCGTCTGACGCCTCCGTTGATCGTGCGCCTCGGTGGCGCAGTTCCTCAGGTGTCCTGGCTCGCGGCCGCTCTCCTGGCCTTCGCGGCCGTCGTGATGGGCGTGCTGGCGTGGAACACCTGGCAGAGCCTGCATCGCAAGAGTCGCCGCATGACCTCCCAGTACGGCATCACGATGGTGTCGCTGGCCAAGTCAGGAGCGGCCGTCGCCACGTTGGTGGGAGGCTTCTACGCCGGCTTCGCGCTCGCGTACCTCGATGCCCTCGACGTGGCGCTGGCTCGCGAGCGCGCGCTGCACTCCGGCGTGGCCGCCGCAGCCTGCGTGGTTCTGCTGATCACGTCGTTGCTGCTGGAGCGGGCCTGCATCGCTCCCGGTGACGACGAGGAGGAGACCGTCGCAGACCCGGCCTGAACCTGCACCGCTGGAACCAGTGAGAAGAAGTCGCCCACGAGGGCTGCGTCCGCGCGCGTCGCGACGGCGGTGAGCGTCGTCGCCGGCGTGTGCGTGAGCCCCCGGGCTTCGCGGCCGACCTCGCCCCGGATGGCGTGAGGGTCCTCACACGACGATCCCTTGAACGACCCGCTGTCGGCTGGTCAGTGTGGGGGCCGTGGCCGACCAAGGCCGCACAGCACCTCCGAACCCAACCCTCTGGAGGAACGATCTATGCGTAGGAATCTGACCAGGACACTCGCCGCCAGCACCCTCAGCGCGACTCTCGTCGTCGCAGGTGGTGCAGGCGCCGCCCAGGCAAGCTCCAACGACGACGGTGGCGACACCTCGAGCACCCAGACCAACGACACCGACACCGACATCTCGGACTCGGGCAACATCGGACTGTCGGAGCTGTTCGGCCTCGCTGACCTCTTCGATGGTCCCGTCGTGAGCGCGGACGGCAACCAGATCGGCAGCAACAACGACCCGAACGTCTCGGACAACGGCAACGTCTCGGACAACGGAACCGTCGCCGACAGTGGCAACGTCTCCGAGAGCGGCAACGGAAACGGGACCGCCTCGGACAGTGGCAACGGCAACGGAACTGCTTCGGACAGCGGCAACGGCAACGGAACCGTTTCGGACAACGGCAATGGAAGCGGTAACGGCAACGGAACCGCTTCGGACAACGGCAACGGCACCGAGGTCGACGGCTCGCAGTCCGACAGCAGCCAGACCGACGAGTCCACCACGGACGACTCCGACAACAGCGAGACCGACAACAGCTCGTCGGACGACGACAACGACGTTGACGTCGACAACGAGGGCGGCCTGCTCGGCAACCTGCTCAACTGAGCGTCCTCTCACTCGTGTGACGCCCGCCCCGGAGACGGGGCGGGCGTTACGTGTGTGTGGACATGTCGTGCTGACACCCCGGGTCCGCGGACTGGCCGTCGCTCCCGAACCCGGAGACGGTCGCACCGGCTTGCCTCATTCCGTAGGTGAGGCTAGCCTTATTTCATGAAGGAGCCGAGGTCGACCGAGCCGACGTGGGCCGAGCGCGCGCGCACCCTGCTCGCGGTGGCTCGCCCCGGTCACCTGCACACCGGGTGCCGCTGGTCGGCTCCGGCCGTCACGCCGGTCGAGGTCGTGGTCGAGGACGGCACCCTGGTGGTCCGCATGAGTGATGACGCGGCGGCGGTCTCCGGGCTGGGGGCCTGCCGGGTGGGCACGCTCACGGTGGATGCTCCCGGCGAGGTGTGGTCGCTGCGGGCGGTGGCGTCGTTCCGCATGGAGCGCCCCGATGACTCCGGTCTGCGCACCTACTCCCCGATCGTGCTGTCGATGCGTGCCACCGGCCCCACCGAGGTCACCATCAACGTCGATGCGTTCAGCCGTGCGCAGCCCGACGTGCTGCGCACGATCGCCCCCAGCCTGCTGACCCACCTCGAATCGGCTCACGCCGGTGAGCTGCTCGCCATGGCGCGAGCACACGAGGGCGATGCCGAGACGGTCACCGTTCGATCCCTGGATCGCCACGGGCTCGAGCTGGCTGTCCTCGGGCCGCAGGGAATGGGCCGCCTGAGGATGAACTTCGCCTGCGGCCCCTTGCATGATGTCAGCGATCTCGCTGACGCCCTCGCCTCGCTGCAACCGGCTGAGCCGGTGCGCCGCGAACGTCGACACGTGCTCTGAGGCCAGCCTTTCCTGCGTGGAATGGCGGTCGAAAAAGTGTCACGGTGGTCCTACCGCATCAACGATAGGACTGATACTCGATGTCGAACACCATGACTGATCGCAGCGCCACCACCCACGTGGCCCACCCCCCGTTCAAGGCCTCCGAGACCCTCGGCGCCCACCTGCAGCAGCTGCTGGTCGATCTCACCGACCTGCACATCCAGGGCAAGCAGGCGCACTGGAACGTCGTTGGCAAGAACTTCCGCGACCTGCACCTGCAGCTCGATGAGGTCGTCGACGATGCACGCAACTTCTCTGACGACGTCGCCGAGCGCATGCGCGCCCTGTACGTGACGCCCGACGCGCGCGCTGCCACGATCGCCGCCAGCACGAGCCTGAGCGAGTTCCCGGCCAACGAGGTCGACACCGCCGACACCGTGGATCTCATCACCTCCGCGCTCTACGCGACCAGTGGCACGGCTCGACGTATCCACGACGACGTCGACGCCGAGGACCCCACCTCCGCGGACCTGCTGCACACCATCCTCGAGCGTCTCGAGCAGCTCGCCTGGATGATCGACTCGGAGAACCGGGTCGCCAACAGCTCCGAGCCCCGCTCGCTGCAGGCCTGAGCCCCCGACCGCGGGGTCCCGGCCGTGGCGCAGTTTCCCAGGAGAACCCCGAAACCTGGCGCTTCACCCTTGTTGCAACAGGGGTGAGGTGTCAGGTTTCGGGGTTCTCCTGGGAATCAGGGGACGGGGAGCAGCGCGTCGCGCAGGGTGCCGAGGCCCACGCTGCCGACGGCGAGGGCCTGCCGGTGGAACGCCTTGAGGTCGCTGCCGTTCGCAGCGACCCAGTCGTCGCGCAGCTGCTCCCACAACCGCTGACCGACTTTGTACGAGGGCGCCTGCCCGCCCCACCCGAGGTAGCGGTTGGCCTCGAAGCGGATGAACGGGTCGTTCATCGCCACGTGCTGGGCGAGGAACGGGTAGGCGTCGTCGTCGGTCCACGGTCCTGAGTCGTCGGGCTTGGGCAGCCCCAGGTGCACGCCGATGTCGAGCACCACGCGGGCGGCCCGCATGCGTTGACCGTCGAGCATGCCGAGGCGGTCGGCCGGGTCGTCCAGGTAGCCCAGATCGGCCATCAGGCGCTCGGCGTACAGGGCCCATCCCTCGCCATGGCCGGAGTTCCAGCTCATCCGTCGCCAGCCGTTGAGCTCCGCCGCGTTGTGCACCGCGAGGCCGCACTGGAGGTGATGGCCGGGGATGCCCTCGTGGTAGACCGTGGTCAGCTCGCGCCAGGTGTCGAACTCGGTGACGTCCTCGGGCACGCTCCACCACATGCGGCCCGGTCGACTGAAGTCGTCGCTCGGCGGCGTGTAGTAGATGCCGCCCTCCTGCGTCGGTGCGATCCGGCACTCCAGGCGGCGCATGATGTCCGGTACGTCGAAGTGGCTGCGGCCCAGGTCCTCCACTGCCCGGTCGCTGGTCTCCTGCATCCAGGCCTGCAGCGCGTCGGTGCCGTGCAGGCGACGCGACGGATCGGACTCCAGGTGGGCGATCGCGGCGGCCACCCCCGATCCGCGTGCTCCCGCGCTCGACAGGATCTGCTCGGCGATCGACTCCTGCTCGGCGACCATGCGGGCCAGCTCCTCCACGCCCCACGCGTAGGTCTCGTCGAGGTCGATCTCAGTGCCGACGAAGGACCGCGATGCGACCGCGTACCGGTCGCGACCCAGCGCATCGGTGGTGCTGGCCTGGTCGGCCAGCTCGTCGGACAGGAACCGTGCGAGGGTCTCGTAGGCCTTGCCCGCCGCGCGGGCGCCCGCATCGAGGTCGACCGTGACGCCGGCCGACTGCCCCGACGCGCGATCGCCCATGTGGCCGAAGAACCCATCGGGACGCGCGAGCTTGGCCGCCTGGGCGCCGACCTCGCGCACCTGGCGCAGCGACGGTGCGTCGCCGGCGGCTGCGCCCGCGCGCAGCGAGGCGATGTATCCGTCCATGGCGTCGGGCAGGGCCGACATGCGACGAGCGACGTCGGCCCAGTCGTCTGCGGAGCTGGTCGGCATCAGGTCGAGGATGTCGCGCAGGCCCTGGGCCGGGGACGCGATGACGTTCAGGTCGCGCTGCCAGAAGCCTGCGTCGTGCATCTGGACCTCGTCGCCGATCGTGCGCAGCAGCTCGCTGCGGGTCACGCGGTCGATGGCATCGGCTGGTTCCACAGCCTCGACGCGGCGCAGCATCGCGCGGGCGGCATCGGCGGCTGCGGCGTGGCCGTCGGGTGAGTGATCGGCGTAGGCGGTCTGGTCGCCGTCGCGCCCCAGGTGGACGCGCAGCTCCGGTTGCTGCTCGACCATCTCGTCGAGCCACTGCTCGGCCAGGGCGTCGAGCGGCGTGGGAGTGCGGGACGCAGAGTCTTGGCTCTGTGAAGGGCTGTCCATGACGGCGAGCCTACGGCGGACCTGCCGCTGTGATTCATCGCACTCTCGACGTGTCGGTGCCGAGGACGGGCTAGGCTGGTGGCGTCTCATACGTCTGGTACCCGCTTGCGGGACTGGAACCGAAAGGCATCCACATGATGAATCGATCTGTCGCGCCGTCCATCGGCGTCATCGGCGCGGGCCGTGTCGGCGCCGTGCTCGGCGCCAAGCTGGTCTCCGCCGGCTACCGCCTCGCAGGAGTCAGCGGTGCTTCCGCCGCGTCGGCCCTGCGCATCGAGACGATGCTGCCGGGCACTTCGGTGCTCGAGCCTGCTGACGTCGCTCGTCGCTGCGACGTGTTGATCCTGGCCGTGCCGGACGACAGCCTCATCCGGGTGGCCGAGGAGCTCGCCGCCTCGGGTGCCATCCGCCGCGGGCAGTTCGTGCTGCACACGAGCGGACGGCACGGACTCGATGCGCTCGCCTCGCTGACCCGGCTCGGCGCTCGTCCCATCGCCCTGCACCCGGCCATGACCTTCACCGGCACCATGGTCGACGTCGACCGCACGCCGGTGTTCGGCATCACCGCGGCCGAGGCCGAGCGGCCGCTCGCGACCGAGCTCGTCGACGCCCTGGGCGGAAGCCCCATGTGGGTCGCGGAGTCCGACCGTGCGCTCTACCACGCCGGTCTGGCCCACGGGGCCAATCACCTGGTGACCCTGGTGGCCCAGTCGATGGACCTGCTGCGGGCCGCCGGCGCGCAAGATCCTGCAGCCGTCCTCCGTCCGTTGCTGGCTGCCGCGCTGGACAACGTGCTCGACTACGGCGACGCCGCGCTGACCGGTCCGGTCGTGCGGGGCGATGTCACGACGGTGCGCGCGCACATCGATGCCTTCGCCGAGGCGCGGGTCCCGGACGCGACCATCGACACGTACCTCGAGATGGCACGTGCCACGGCGGGACGCGCCAGAGCCGACGGGCGACTCGATGCGCGCACGGCCGGGTCGATCCGGCAGGTGCTCGACGAGGCCGACTGGGACACCCTGGCCGACATCGCCGCCGGGATCTGACGTGGCGCCCGTCATCGCCCGCACGCGGGCCGAGCTGGTCGACGTCCTCAAGGGCGCCGATCGTCGCGCGCTGGTGCCCACCATGGGTGCCCTGCACGAGGGACATCGTCAGCTGCTCGAGCACGCCCGACCTCTCGGCGATGCGCTGGTGGCTTCGATCTTCGTCAATCCCACGCAGTTCGCGCCGGGTGAGGACTTCGACGCCTACCCGCGCACCTTCGACGCCGATCTCGCCACGTGCGAGGACGCCGGGGTCGACGTCGTGTTCGCCCCCGAGGTCGGTGCCATGTACCCCCATGGGCTGGACCAGCCCATCTCGGTCGACCCGGGGCCGCTGGGTTCGGTGCTCGAGGGCGCGTCCCGGCCCACGCACTTTCGCGGTGTCCTCACCGTGGTGGCCAAGCTGTTCGGTCTGGTGAGCCCTGACGTCGCGGTGTTTGGAGAGAAGGACTATCAGCAGCTCGTGCTCATCCGGCAGATGGCCAGCGAGCTCGCCACCGGCATCGAGGTCGTGGGCTGCCCCACCGTGCGCGAGTCCGACGGGCTGGCCCGCAGCTCGCGCAACGTCTACCTCGGTGACGAGGACCGCCGGCGCGCTCCGGCCGTGCACCGAGCCCTGCGGGCGGGGGCCGACGCAGGGCCGCGCGGCGCTGATGCGGTGCTCGCAGCGGCGCACTCCACGCTGGGCGCCGCCGGAGTCAGTCCCGACTACGTGGCCCTCCGCGACGTCGATCTGGGCGATCCGGTCTCGGGTTCGCAGGCTCGGCTGCTGATCGCCGCACGGGTCGGGACGCCCCGGCTGCTCGACAACATCGCCGTCCACCTCGGCGCCCCAGACATCCACGAAGGAGCCTGACCATGCTGCGCACCATGATGACCTCCAAGATCCACCGCGCCACCGTGACCCAGGCCGATCTGCACTACGTCGGATCGGTGACCGTCGACGAGGACCTGCTCGACGCGGCCAACCTGTTGTCCGGGGAGCTGGTCCACATCGTCGACATCGACAACGGGGCTCGCCTGCAGACCTACACGATCGCCGGCGAGCGGGGGTCGGGCGTGATCGGCATCAACGGTGCCGCGGCACGTCTCGTGCATCCTGGCGACCTGGTGATCCTGATCGCCTACGGGCAGGTCGAGGACGCCGAGGCTCGCGAGCTCAAGCCGAACGTGGTGTTCGTCGATTCGGAGAACCACGTCATCGGCACTGGCCACGACCCGGCCGAGGCGCTGCCCGGCACGGGTCTGACCCGGGGCGACGTCACGCACAACCCGCTCGTCGCGGGCTCGTGACCAGCGGAGTCCTGCTCGCCCTCGACGTCAGCAACAGCCACACCACGATCGGCGCCTTCGAGGGCCAGGAGCTGGTCGATCACTGGCAGGTCTCGACCGACGGACGCCGCACGTCCGACGAGTGGTGGCTGATGCTGACCGGGCTGGTGCGCCACTCTGGTCTGTCGCACGTCGAGGCGGCCGCGATCTGCTGCACCGTGCCGAGCGTCCTGGTCGAGCTGCGGGCCATGCAGGAGCGCCACCTCGCCGACCTGCCGGTCTCCATCGTGGGACCGGGCACGCGCACGGGTGTGCCCATCCACACCGACAATCCCCGCGAGGTGGGCGCCGACCGCATCGTGAACGCGTTGGCAGCCGCCGAGCTGTACGGCGGGCCGGCGATCGTGGTCGACCTCAACGGAACTGCCACGATCTTCGACGTCATCGACGAGCAGGGGCGCTATGTCGGTGGCGCCATCGCGCCGGGCGTGGAGCTGTCGCTCGAGGCGCTGGCTCGTCGGGGCGCCCAGCTGCGCAGCGTCGAGCTGGCCACGCCGCGCGACGTGATCGGCAAGAACACGGTCGAGGCCATCCAGTCGGGTGCGGTCTTCGGCTTCGCCGGCCTGGTGGACGGCATGATCGCCCGCATCATCGACTCCCTCGGCGAGGACCCCGACCACGTCACCGTCATCGCCACGGGCGCGTTCCCCGACGCCGTGATCGACCACTGTGGCCTGATCACGACCCGCGATGCCCGGCTCACCCTCACGGGGTTGCGTCTGGTGCACGAGCGCAACCACGGCTGAGGTCGTCGGGCACCACGGCTAGGCTTGGCTCTCGTGAACGACGCCACGCCTGCCCCCGCGACCGACGACGCTGCGACCGACGACGACCTGCCCGAGCAGATGCGGGTGCGACGCGACAAGCGCCAGCAGCTGCTCGACTCTGGCGCCCAGGCCTACCCGGTCGTCGTCGACCGCACGCACACGCTGCGACAGATCGTGGAGTCGTACGACGCCGACGAGCTCGGCCCCGACACCCTGACCGGCGACGTCGTCTCGATCACCGGCCGTGTGATCTTCTCGCGCAACACCGGCAAGTTGTGCTTCGCGCGGCTGCGCGAGGGCGACGGCACCGAGCTGCAGGCGATGTTGTCGCTCGACCTGGTCGGTGAGGAGCGGCTCGCCGAGTTCAAGGCACTGGTCGACATCGGCGACCACCTGCAGGTGACCGGCGAGGTCATCACGTCGCGCCGCGGCGAGCTCAGCGTCCAGGCCACGTCCTGGGCCATGGCCGCCAAGACGGTGCGCCCGCTGCCCAACGAGCACACCCCGTTGTCGGACGAGGCACGCTCGCGCATGCGGTACGTCGACCTGATCGTGCGCCCCGAGGCGCGCGAGAACGTGCGGGTCAAGGCCAAGGTCATGCAGTCCTTGCGAGCCACGCTCGACCGGATCGGATTCATCGAGGTCGAGACGCCGGTGCTGCAGCACACCAACGGCGGCGCCGCGGCGCGCCCGTTCCGGACCCATCTCAATGCCTTCGACGAGCCGGTCCTGCTGCGCATCGCCCTCGAGCTGCACCTCAAGCGCGCCCTCGTCGGCGGCATCGACAAGGTCTACGAGATGGCCAAGACGTTCCGCAACGAGGGCGTCGACAACACCCACAACGTCGAGTTCCTGATGCTCGAGGTCTACGAGGCGTACGGCTCCTACGACACGATCGCCGTCCTCACCCGTGAGCTGGTGCTCGACGCCGCCCGCGCGGTCGCAAGGACCGTGGTCACCGGTCGTGACGGCACCGAGATCGACCTCGAGGCCGACTGGCGCCACGCCACCGTGCACGGCCTGGTCAGCGAGGCCGTGGGACAGACCGTCGACATCGACACCTCGGTCGAGGACCTCGTGGCCCTGGCTGCCCGCTACGAGGTGGAGCTGCGTGAGGACTGGGACGCTGGCGAGATCGTCCTCGAGCTGTACGAGAAGCTGGTCGAGCACACCCTGATCCAGCCCACGTTCGTGCGCGACTACCCCGAGTCGGTGCGGCCGTTGGCCAAGAAGCATCGCACCAAGCCGGGCCTGGTCGAGGCCTGGGACCTGATCATCAATGGTGTCGAGCTGGCGCCTGCCTACTCCGAGCTCAACGATCCGGTGGTCCAGCGCGAGCGGCTGGAGGAGCAGGCGCGGCAGGCCGCTGCCGGCAACCCCGAGGCCAACGACGTCGACGAGGACTTCTTGCGGGCACTCGAGTTCGGCATGCCGCCTGCCGGTGGTCTGGGCCTCGGCGTCGACCGCCTCGTCATGCTGCTGCAGGGCATCGGCATTCGCGAGGCGATTCTCTTCCCGACCAGCCGCGGCGAGTGAACCTCCCACCGCCGACCGTGCCCGTGGTTATGCCCACAGCGAACGCCGGAACACGACGGCCTCGATGACAGTTGGATTACACATACGGACATCCGGCTCGCGGATTTCCGCACACGCCTAGACTGGGTTCAACAAACCCAGCTGAGGGGGACGAATGTTCGAAAGATTTACTGACCGCGCCCGTCGCGTTGTCGTGCTCGCCCAGGAAGAGGCGCGCATGCTCAGCCACAACTACATCGGCACCGAGCACATCCTCCTCGGTCTCATCCACGAAGGCGAAGGCGTTGCCGCCAAGGCCCTGGAGAGCCTCGACATCTCGCTCGAGGCCGTCCGTGGCCAGGTCGAGGACATCATCGGCCAGGGCCAGCAGGCGCCCAGCGGGCACATCCCGTTCACGCCGCGTGCCAAGAAGGTGCTCGAGCTGAGCCTGCGCGAAGCGCTGCAGCTCGGCCACAACTACATCGGCACCGAGCACATCCTGCTCGGCCTGATCCGCGAGGGTGAGGGCGTCGCCGCCCAGGTGCTCGTCAAGCTCGGCGCCGACCTCAACCGGGTCCGCCAGCAGGTCATCACCTTGGTCAGCGGATTCCAGGGCAAGGAGGCCGAGGCAGCCAACGCCGGCCCCAGCGAGGGCCCCACCGGTTCGTCGGCGGTGCTCGATCAGTTCGGCCGCAACCTGACCCAGGCTGCCCGCGAGGGCAAGCTCGATCCGGTCATCGGTCGCGACGACGAGGCCGAGCGCGTCATGCAGACCCTCAGCCGCCGCACCAAGAACAACCCCGTGCTCGTGGGCGAGCCCGGCGTCGGCAAGACCGCGGTCGTCGAGAGCCTCGCGCAGGACATCGTGCGTGGCGACGTGCCCGAGACGCTCAAGGACAAGCACATCTACACCCTCGACCTGGGCGCGCTCGTGGCCGGCTCCCGCTACCGCGGTGACTTCGAGGAACGCCTCAAGAAGGTGCTCAAGGAAATTCGCACCCGCGGCGACATCATCTTGTTCATCGACGAGATCCACACGCTCGTCGGTGCAGGTGCCGCCGAGGGCGCGATCGACGCAGCCAGCATCCTCAAGCCGATGCTGGCCCGCGGCGAGCTGCAGACCGTCGGCGCCACGACCCTCGACGAGTACCGCAAGCACTTCGAGAAGGACGCGGCCCTCAACCGTCGCTTCCAGCCCATCGTCGTCGACGAGCCGTCCGTCTCCGACACCGTCGAGATTCTCAAGGGCCTGCGCGACCGGTACGAGGCGCACCACCGCGTCTCGATCACCGACGACGCGCTGGTCGCCGCCGCGACCATGGGCGACCGGTACATCTCGGACCGCTTCCTTCCCGACAAGGCCATCGACCTGATCGACGAGGCGGGAGCGCGTCTGCGCATCCGTCGCATGGCCGCGCCGCCAGAGCTCAAGGAGTTCGACGAGAAGATCACCGACGTGCGCATGCGCAAGGAGGGTGCCATCGACGCGCAGGACTTCGAGGCGGCCGCCGCGCTGCGTGATGAGGAGAAGAAGCTCATCACCGCCAAGGGTGAGCGCGAGAAGGCCTGGAAGTCAGGCGATCTCGACTCCGTCGCCATCGTCGATGAGCACATGATCGCCGAGGTCCTCGCGAAGGCCACCGGAATCCCGGTTGGTCAGCTCAGCGAGGCCGAGTCCAGCCGTCTGCTCAACATGGAGGCTGAGCTTCACGAGCGCGTCATCGGTCAGGACGAGGCCATCAAGGCCCTGTCGCGGGCCATCCGACGTGGCCGTGCCGGGCTCAAGGATCCCAAGCGTCCGGGTGGATCGTTCATCTTCGCCGGGCCTTCGGGTGTCGGCAAGACGTGGCTGTCCAAGGCGTTGGCGAACTTCCTGTTCGGTGACGACGAGGCCCTCATCCAGCTCGACATGAGTGAGTACAGCGAGAAGCACACCGTCTCGCGCCTGTTCGGCTCGCCTCCCGGCTACGTCGGCTACGAAGAGGGCGGGCAGCTCACCGAGAAGGTGCGCCGCAAGCCGTTCAGCGTGGTCCTGTTCGACGAGATCGAGAAGGCCCACCCGGACATCTTCAACTCGTTGCTGCAGATTCTGGAGGAGGGGCACCTCACCGACGGTCAGGGTCGCGTCATCAACTTCAAGAACGCGATCATCATCATGACCACCAACCTCGGGTCGAGCGAGATCGCCAAGGGCGTCAACCTCGGCTTCAGCAAGTCCGGTGACGTCTCGGGCTCGTACCAGAAGATGAAGGAGCGCGTCGGGACCGAGCTCAAGCAGCACTTCCGGCCCGAGTTCCTCAACCGCGTCGACGAGATCATCGTGTTCCCGCCGCTGACCCAGGACGAGATCCTGCAGATGGTCGACATGATGATCTCCTCGTTGGAGCGTCGTCTGGCCGAGAAGGACATGACGATCGAGCTCACTCTGGCGGCCAAGGAGCTGCTGGCGGCTCGTGGATTCGATCCGGTGCTCGGCGCCCGCCCGTTGCGGCGCACCGTGCAGCGCGAGATCGAGGACGTCATGGCCGAGAAGCTGCTCTACAGCGAGATCCATCCGGGCCAGCTGGTGCTGGTCGGCGTCGAGGGCGAGGGCCCCGAGGCGGTCTTCACCTTCGAAGGCCAGGATCAGGCCACGCTCGAGCTCGAAGAGGTCGCCACGGCGGCCGTCGAGGCCGGCGCCGGCGGTTCCACCGACTGATCTCGGCGCGCGATCACGATCGAAGCCCCCGCAGCTCGGCTGCGGGGGCTTCGCCCTTGCTGGACAGTGGGACTGGCGCTGCCTAGATTGAACGACATGACAGAGCCCCGCGTCGTCACCACCGAACCACAGGTTCTTGCCGCGATCCGCGAGACCATCGCGATGGCTGACATCCGGACCTTCTTCGACCGCGGCTTCGGCGACCTGATGGACGTCCTCGGTGCGCAGGGTGTGACCCCGACCGGGCCCGGCCTCGCCGTCTACTGGGGAGTCCCGACCGACTCCGCCGACCTCGCGATCGCCCTTCCCACCGCTGGCCCCGTCGAGCCGACCGGACGCGTCGCCCCGATCGAGCTGGCGGCGACGCGTGCAGCGGAGGTCGTGCACGAGGGTGGGTACGACTCGCTCAGCAACACCTATCGCGACCTTCAGCAGTGGATCGTCGATCAGGATCTCGTGCCCGGCGACGTCGTGTGGGAGACCTACCTGACTGAGCCGACCCCAGACGCCGATCCCGCCGACATGCGTACGCAGGTGACATGGACGCTGCGCGGCGCAGGAGCGTGACCGCCGACATCTCGCCGTCGCGTCACAGGACCAGGGAGCCGTTCGCACCGAGATGGGCGAGGCCGTCGTCAAGCAGGGAGTCCAGGCAGCGCTCCCGCTGGGTGTCGTCGGCCCAGACGTCGCGGAACTCCTGCGCGGGCACCGGGCCATCGGCGTCGCGCAGCACGGCCAGCAGGCGCCCGCGGCACTGACGGTCGGTGCCGGCCCACGCCTGGCCACGTCGGGCGGGCCCCTCATGTGCGGGATAGCCGGCCGCTCGCCATCGGCACAGGTCCGTCACGGGGCACACCGCGCACGTGGGCGACCTGGCCGAGCAGACGACGGCGCCCAGCTCCATCGTCGCGGCGGCCCACCGATCGGCGTCGCGCGGGGGCAGCAGGTCATGGGCCAGCGAGCGCTCCGCCGCGGTCACGGCATCGGCTGGGAACTGCCTGCCACCCACGATGCGGGCGAACACGCGGCGCACGTTGGTGTCGAGCACCACCTGCCGGTCTCCGAACGCGAAGGATGCGATCGCACTGGCCGTGTAGTCGCCGACCCCGGGAAGTGCGAGAAGGTCAGCCCTCCGCGGCGGAACCTCGCCACCGTGCTGCTCGACGATCGCCGTCGCAGCGGCATGCAGGCGCAGCGCGCGACGCGGGTAGCCGAGCCGGCCCCACCTGCGCACCGCCTCGCCGCTGGAGTCGGCAGCCAGCGCGGCGGGGGTCGGCCACCGGGTCATCCACGCCTCGAAGACCGGCACCACCCGCACCACCGGCGTCTGCTGCAGCATGAACTCCGAGACCATCACGGGCCAGGGTCGTGGGTCGCGCCGCCACGGCAGATCGCGAGCCTGCGCGTCGAACCAGTCGATCACGCGAGTGTGCAGACTCTCGATGTCGTCGTACTGCGCGGAGGTGGACATGGCGCGTCGATCCTCGCACGAGCGGCCGCACGATTAGCGTGGCGCCATGAGTCAGCGACCGTTGCCCCCTGCGGTCTACTGGCGTCGACGACTCCTGATCCTCGCCGTCGTGATCGCCCTCGGATGGCTGGGCCTGCGATTCCTGAGCGGCGATGACACTGCGGATCCGTCCGAGCCGGAGGCGGCCCCGCAGGTGGTTCCCGCGGTCGTGCCCACCGACGGCACGTACGACGCCTCGCTGCCGTCGACCTCGAAGGCGTGCGATCCCCAGCAGATCCGCATCACGCCGACCGTCCCGGCCCAGCAGACGGCTGCCGGGGAGGTCACCATCGAGCTGGTCGTCAGCAGCGCGGGAGCCGAGGCCTGCACCCTGGAGCCGGACGATGCCGACCTCATCGCGGTCATCAGCGCCAATGGTGGGACGGTGTGGGACTCGACCCTCTGCCCGACCTCGCTGTTGACCGATCCCGTGCCGTTGGCGCGCGGCTGGTCCACCGTCGTGGCCACCACCTGGTCCGGCCGCGGGTCCGGCGTTGGTTGCTCATCGGAGGAGGCCTTGGTGCCGGCCGGTACGTACACCGTCAAGCTCGGCACGCTCGGCGGCGAGCCCGGCGAGACGACGTTCTCGCTGGCTCCAAGAGCCGAGCCGGAGCCGGAGCCGGAGCCGGAGCCCGAGCCCGAGCCGTCCGACACACCCGACGAGGAGTAGTCGCGACCGGTCGGACGATCAGACGTAGCGCTCGAGGATGCTGGACTCAGCCAGCCGGGACAGGCCCTCGCGCACACCGCGCGCTCGGAGGTCGCCGACGCCGTCAACCGTCTGCAGATCGTCGATGCTGGCCGCCAAGAGCTTCTGCAGCGATCCGAAGTGCTCGATCAGCCGATCGACGACCGTGGCCGGCAGCCGTGGCACCCGTGCGAGCAGGCGGTAGCCGCGAGGCGTGAGCGGTGTGTCGAGGACGTCAGAGGACCCGATGCGCAGGGCGGCAGCCACCGTGCCCATGTCGACGAGGGCGCCCGGAGCGAGCTCGCCCATCTCGGCGAGGACCTCCTCGGTGGTGCGGGCGCGTCGGCCTGTCGGCATGTAGTCCCGCACGATCAGCTGCCGCTCGGTGTCGACGCCGCCGATCAGCTCGTCGAGCTGCAGGGACAGCAGACGTCCGTCCGTGCCGAGCTCGAGCACGTAGGCCTCGATCTCGGTGGCGATACGGCGCACCATCTCGAGCCGCTGCGCCACGGCAGCGACGTCGCGCACGGTGACCAGATCCTCGATCTCGAGCGCCGACAGAGCGTCGGAGACCTCGTCGAGTCGGCTGCGGTAGCGCTCGAGGGTCTGCAGAGCCTGGTTGGCGCGTCCCAGGACAGCGGCGGTCTCCTCCAGCACGTGTCGCGTCTGGCCGAGGTAGAGCGCGATGATGTGCATCGACGCCGAGACCGAGATGACCGGGAGGCCGCTCTGGCGGGCCACGCGGTCGGCAGTGCGGTGGCGGGTGCCTGTCTCGGCGGTGACGATGGCGGGATCGGGCATCAGATGCACCCCGGCGCGGCGGATGGTGGTCGCATCGCGATCGAGGATGATGGCGCCGTCCATCTTGGCGAGCTCGCGCAGCGCGGTCGCGGTGAATGGCACGTCCAGCACGAAACCGCCGGTGGACATCTTCTCGACGACGTCGTCGAGGCCGACCACGACCAGCGCGCCGGTACGCCCACGCAGGATGCGCTCGAGTCCTTCACGCAGCTCGGTGCCGGGCGCGAGCGATCCGAGGGCGGCGCGCAGAGCCTTGTCTGCGTCGCCCGTGCGGTCCGTGCTGGGCATCAGGGTGTCCTCTTCGAGCAGGTTTGGGTCAGTGTAGGGGTCTAGAACGGGGCGGGTTGCGCCGGTTCGGCCAGTGAACGCATGGCCTCGGCAACATTGCGCACGGCCGTGACGGTGATGCTGCCGGCGAACGAGTCGATGCCCTCGGACCCGGCTGGCACCACGGCGTGGCTGAAGCCGATGCGCTCGGCCTCGCGCAGCCGCGCCGACAGGTGGGTGACTGGCCTGACCTCGCCGGCCAGGCCGACCTCGCCGATCGCGATGAGGTCGTGGGGGACGACTCGATCGGTGTGGGCCGAGACCAGCGCCATCGCGGCAGCGAGATCGACCGAGGGCTCGACCAGGCGTGCCCCGCCGACCGTGGCCGTGTAGGTGTCGTGATGGGACAGGTCCATGCGGCAGTGCTTGGTGAGCACCGCCTGCACCATGGCCATGCGCGAGGAGTCGAGACCGCTGGCGGTGCGGCGTGGCGACGGGTTCTTGGTCTCGACGCTGAGTGCCTGGACCTCGGCCAGCAACGGTCGTCGGCCCTCCATCGTGACGGTGACGCAGGTGCCCGTGACCGGGGAGTCGTGACGCGACACGAACAACCCGGTGGGATCGGGCACCTCGACGATGCCGTCGTCGACTAGGTCGAAGCAGCCGATCTCGTCGACCGGCCCGAAGCGGTTCTTGACCGCTCGCAGCAGCCGCAGGCGGGAGGCGCGGTCCCCTTCGAACTGCAGCACGACGTCGACGAGGTGCTCCAGCACGCGAGGACCGGCGACCGTGCCATCCTTGGTGACGTGGCCGACCAGCAACGTGGCCATGGCGTCGGTCTTGGCGCGTCGGATCACGGCAGACGCGACCTCGCGCACCTGGGTGACCCCGCCGGGCACGCCGTCGATGTCAGCCGAGCTGATGGTCTGCACCGAGTCGATGATCAGCAGGCTCGGCTGCACCGTGTCGACGTGGGTCAGCACGCCTCCGAGGTCGGTCTCGGCCGCGAGGTACAGCTGTTCCTCGATGGCCCCCGTGCGCTCGGCGCGCAGACGGACTTGGGCGGCGGACTCCTCACCCGACACGTACAGCGTGCGCCGGCCGGACCGGGCCCACCGGGCCGCAACCTCCAGCAGCAGCGTGGACTTGCCGACGCCGGGCTCGCCGGCGAGCAGCAGGACGCCGCCGGGCACGACGCCTCCGCCGAGCACCCGGTCGAGCTCGGTGATGCCCGATCCGGTGGCGCGAGCTGACTCGACCTGCACCTCGGTGATGGGGCGGGCGACGCTCGAGACCGGGGCCGCCTGGGTGCGTCCGGTGCTGCGGCCGGTGGCGGCGACGTCGACGGTGCCCCACGCCTGGCACTCGCCGCAGCGACCCACCCACTTGGGTGTGGTCCAGCCGCAGTCGGCGCAGACGTAGGCCGGTCGAGCGGTCTTGGGGGAGGCCATGGGATCAGCCTAGGCTTCGGGTCCGACAGCCCCGGCCGGGTGGATCAGAGGCGGACGTCGCCGTGGGGAGTGGAGAAGGTGGCGGCGAGGATGCCGGGCTGGCCGTGCGGGGCCGTCCAGTTGACGTCGATGTCGCCGAGGGCGTCGATGGCGGGCTCGCCGAGCCAGTCCGACAGCCGTTGCTTTGAACCGGCGATGTCGAGGGCGGTCAGCGTGACGTCCGAGGGCGCCATCTGCGAGGGGTGCTCCACGGGATCGATGTCCCAGCAGGTCACGTAGGGCAGCTGGGGGTCGGACTTGGTGCTGCTGGTGCCGATCTGGCGCCACTGCAGGTTGAAGCCGTCGGGGCGGCGCCGGTTGCCGGGCACGGCGTGCCGTCCGATGCGGTGCTCGACCTCGGTCATGTCGTCGACGCTCACGCACCACGCCATCCAGCCGCCACCGGCCTCGGACCGTTCACGCACGAACTGGCCGAAGGCGGCCTTGTCCGACGCGGGGTGGTCGAGCACCTCGACGACTTCGAGGTACTGACGGTTGGCCAGCGGCAGGATCATGTTGCGGGTACCGAAACGAGGATGCGCCCCGCCGTCGAGGAACGGCGCTCCGAGTGCGGTGCTGAGCTCTTCGGTCGTTGCGGCGAGGCCCCCCGGGCCCGCGGCGAACGAGAGATGATCGAGATGCATGTTTCATTGTTACTGGCTGCCCGAGCCCGCAGTGCGGGGGGTCAGCGAGCCGGGTCGGCGAGGTGGGGAGTAAGGGGTCCGCCGCGTTCGAAGGCCGCGCAGTGTCGTGCCAGCTGCGCGTACCCGGCCTCGCCCATCAGGGCGGTCAGCTCGTCTCGGTTGCTGACGTACACCGGTTCGGTGCCCACGTGGGCCTCGGTGTTGGCCGAGCAGTACCAGTCCAGGTCGGCGCCGCCGGGGCCCCAACCCGCCCGGGTGTACTCGCCGATCGAGACCTCGGTGTGGGTGTTGCCGTCTCCGTGGTCGACTTCGCGGAACTGTCGGCGCAGTGGCAGCTGCCAGCAGACGTCGGGCTTGGTGGTGTGCGGCTTGACGCCGGTGCGCAGGGCGTGGGCGTGCAGGGCGCACCCGTACCCGCCCTCGAAGCCACGCGAGTTGTGGAAGATGCAGGCCCCGTCTACGGCACGCGTCTTCAGGTCGCCCTCGTCGTCTGTCTCGGTCCACCCGCCGTCATGGCCCTGGTCGTGGCGTTCCCACTCCTTCGAAGACAGCTGCTCGACCACCTCGGCGACGCGGCGATGGTCCTCGTCGTCGGCGAAGTGCGCGCCCAACGTGCAGCACCCCGCCTCGGGGCTCGACTCGTAGATGCCGGGGCAGCCCTGCCCGAAGATGCAGGTCCACCGCGACGTCAACCACGTCAGGTCGCAGCGGAACACCTCGGACTCGTCGTCGGGGTTGGTGAACTCGACGTGGGTGCGGGGGAAACCAAGATCGACTTCGGGCACGGCGTCACTGTAGCCGCGTTGTCGGGCCCGGGCCTGCTGGTCGGGCTCGCTGGGTGGAACACTGACGGCCATGCGCATGGGCGTGCTCGACATCGGCTCCAACACCGGTCACCTGCTGGTGGTCGACGCCTTTCGTGGCGCCCCGCCGGTTCCGGCGTTCTCGTTGAAAGAGCCGCTGCGCCTGGCCGAGCACCTCGACGACGACCAGGCCGTCACCGATGAGGGCGTCTCTCGGTTGGTCGACTACGTCACGTCGGCGCGTCTGGCCGCTGAGGACAAGGGGTGCTCGACGGTCCTGGCATTCGCGACCTCCGCGGTCCGCGATGCCGTCAACGCAGACGAGGTCATTGCTCGGGTCGACGCGGAGAGCGGCATCGAGCTGCAGGTTCTGGCCGGTGCAGACGAGGCGCGACTGACTTTTCTGGCCGTGCGACGCTGGTTCGGTTGGTCGGCTGGCCGACTGGGTGTGTTCGACATCGGCGGTGGTTCCCTGGAGCTGGCAGTCGGCTCGGACGAGACCCCCGACGTCGCGACCTCCGTGCCCTTGGGGGCCGGGCGCCTCACTCGCGAGTGGCTGGACGAGGGTCGGTCGACCGCCGAGCTGCGCTCGTTCGTCCGCGCCACCATCGCCGAGCAGGCCGGGCCGATCTTGCGGGGCGGCGCCTTCGACAAGGCCGTCGCGACGAGCAAGACGTTTCGGTCGCTGGCGCGCATCCTGGGGGCGACGCCCTCCAGCGAGGGCAAGTTCGTGAAGCGCTGGTTGACCCGTGCCGAACTCGTTCCGCTGGTCGAGCGGCTGAGCACGCTCAGCGATGAACAGATCGCCGATCTTCCCGGTGTGTCATCGGACCGTGCCCACCAGATGCGCGCTGGTGCTGTCGTGGCCGAGGCCACGATGGACCTGTTCGAGGTCGACGAGCTCGAGATCTGCCCGTGGGCCCTGCGTGAAGGCGTCCTCCTGCAGCATCTGGACCAGCTGTAGGAGCGGGATCGATCACGGATCTCGGTGGGTTTCGGGGCCGGGTCCTACGCTGGGGTGGTGTCCGCATCGCCCCGCGTCTGTCTTTCGACGTCCTCGGTGTACCCGGGCTCGACCGCCAGCGGCTTTGAGATGGCTGCCCGGCTCGGTTACGACGGTGTCGAGGTGATGGTCGGTATCGACGACGTCAGTGCCGACATCACGGCGATCAAGGCGTTGAGTGCCTTCCACGAGCTGCCGGTGGTGTCGGTGCACGCGCCGTGCCTGCTGGTCACCCAGCGCGTCTGGGGCAGCGATCCGTGGGGCAAGCTGCACCGCAGTGCCGAGATGGCCCATGAGGTCGGGGCGTCGCTGGTGGTGGTGCACCCGCCCTTTCGCTGGCAGCGTGACTACGCCAAGGGTTTCGTCGAGGGGATCGGCGATCTCGAGCGCGAGCACGCGCTGACCTTCGCGGTCGAGAACATGTACCCGTGGCGCACCGGCAAGCGTGAGTTCCAGGCGTACGCGCCGGGCTGGGATCCCCACGAGGAGGACTACCACCACGTGACGGTCGATCTTTCGCACAGTGCAACGGCCGGCCAGGACGTCATGGCGCTGGTGCGCTCGCTCGGTGATCGGCTGGCCCACGTGCACATCGCCGATGGCAGCGGATCGGTCAAGGACGAGCATCTGGTGCCGGGTCGCGGCGCCCAGCCCTGTGCGGAGTTTTTGCAGCACGTCGGCGCCTCCTCCTACGCCGGCGACGTCGTCGTGGAGATCAACACCCGCAAGGCCAAGGACCAGACCGAACGCGAGGCGGATCTCGTCGAGGCGCTCGACTTCACCCGCCGCCACCTCGCCTGACCCGCCGAGGAGTCACGGAGACCCGCCGAGGAGTCACGGAGACCCGCTGACGAGTCACGTAGTCCCATCGAGGAGTCAGTCAGACAAGATCGTTCTCGGCGTACGTGACTCGCGGACGGGTCTACGTGACTCGTCAGCGGGCGAGGCGTGGCGCGAGGAAGGCGCCCGTGATGATCTGCATCTGGTGGTAGAGCATCAGCGGCAGGACGATCAGGGCGACGTCGTCACCGGCGAACAGCACGGTCGCGATCGGCAGGCCGCTGGCCAGGCTCTTGGTCGAGCCGCAGAACACGATCGCCAGGCGGTCGGCGCGCGAGAACCTGGCCACCCGCCCCACCAGGGCGGTCCAGCCGATCGTCAGGGCCAGGAGCACGGCGCACACGGCCGTGACGGCCAGCACCGACCAGACGCTCTGGTTCGACCAGATGTCGGCCTCGGCGCCCTCGCTGAACGCGACGAACACGACCAGCACGATGCTGCCGCGATCATAGAGTCGCAGTCCTTCGTCGTGGCGCACCACGAAGCGGCCGAGCGCAGGTCTCAGCAGCTGGCCGAGCACGAACGGCACCAGCAGCTGCAGCACGATCCGGATCACCGAGCCGGTGTCGACCTGCGCATCTGCGGCCATCAGCAGGGCGACCAGTGCCGGGGTGATGAAGACACCCAGCATGCTCGACAGCGACGCCGCGACGACGGCTCCAGCCACGTTGCCGCCGGCGACACGGGTGTAGACGACGCACGCCTGCACGGTCGAGGGCACCAGGCACAGCAGCAGCACGCCGCTGGCCAGACCGGGGGTCAGCAGGTTGCCCGAGAACACCTGCGCGCCGAGGCCGAGCGCCGGAAGCACGAGAAATGTGGTCGCCAGCACCGCCAGCTGCAGTCGCCAGTTCCCGAGACCGGCCAGGGTCTCGGCCGTCGATAGACGAGTGCCGTACAGGAAGAACAGCCCGGCGATCGCGATGACGCCGGCCTGCTCGAGCACCTCCAGGGCGCGACCGGTGGCAGGCAGGAAGGAACCGATGAGTGCCGCCGCCAGCAGGGCGGTGATCAGTGGGTCAGGACGCCAGCGCACGCCTCGACACTAGTGTGGGCGCCATGACTCACCGGATCGCGATTCTGGGTGCCGGCGTGATGGGGGAGACCCTGTTGTCGGCAATCCTGTCCTCGGGCCACCGCACTGACCATCTCGTCATCAGCGAGAAGCGTGAGGAGCGTGCCGCCGAGCTGCGCGAGCGACACGGCGTCGAGGTCACCGGCAACGCCGAAGCTGCAGCGGGCGCCGACATCGTGCTGCTGGTGGTCAAGCCGCAGGACGTCCCCGCGCTGCTGGAGGAGATCGCCGGTGCAGTTCGCCCGGGCGCCACGGTCGTCTCCCTGGCTGCGGGAGTTCGGATCGCCACGATGGAGCAGGCGTTGGCCGAGGGAGTGGCCGTCGTGCGTGCCATGCCCAACACCCCGGCAGTGATCGGCGCAGGCATGTTCGGCATCTCGCCGGGCAACGCCGTCACCGACGAGCAGCTGGCCGACGTCGTCACGATGCTGGAGTCCGGCGGTCGTGTCGTGGTCGTCGACGAGGCGCAGCAGAACGCCGTGACGGGTGTCTCCGGTTCCGGACCGGCCTACGTGTTCTACCTGGCCGAGGCCATGATCGCCGGCGGCGTGGACGCGGGCCTGGACCCCGACGTCGCGCGGGAGCTGGCCACCCAGACCGTGCTGGGCGCCGCCCGGCTGCTGGCCGAGTCCGCCGACACCGCAGAAGAGCTGCGTCGGCGGGTCACGTCGCCCCATGGCACCACCCATGCCGCCATCGCCACGCTCGACGAGCACGGCGTGTCGGCGGCCGTGGTCGCCGCCGTGGGGTCGGCTGCGGCCCGATCCGCCGAGCTCTCCGGCCCGGCATAGGCTCACTGCATGTCTGATGCCATGTCGGGTGCACCGGGGTCCAGCGAGCGAGCCTGCGTCGTGTTCGACGAGCAGCTCACCTCCTACGACTTCGGTCCGTCACACCCGATGGCGCCGGTGCGCATCGACCTGACGATGTCGCTGGCACGCGAGCTCGGTGTGCTCGACCATCTCGACGTCGTCGGCGCCGCACCTGCTTCCGACGAGGACCTGGCCAAAGTCCACGCCGAGCAGTACATCGACGCCGTGCAGCACCTGAGCGCTCATCCCGAGCAGAGCGACCTCTCCGTGGGGCTCGGCAGCGAGGACAACCCCGTCTTCGGCCGCATGCACGAGGCCAGCGCCCTGATCGCCGGCGCCAGCGTCGAGGCGGCGCGACGAGTCTGGACCGGTCAGGCGTCGCGGGCGGTCAACGTCTCGGGCGGCCTGCACCACGCCATGCCCGGCAACGCCAGTGGCTTCTGCATTTACAACGACCTCGGACTCGCGATTCGCTGGCTGCTGGACCACGGGGCCGAGCGAATCGCCTACATCGACGTCGACGCCCACCACGGCGACGGAGTCCAGAAGATGTTCTGGAACGACCCCAGGGTCATGACCGTCTCGATCCACGAGGGCCCCCAGACACTGTTCCCGGGCACGGGCTTCTCGACCGAGATCGGCGGCGACGGAGCCGAGGGTTCGGCGGTCAACATCCCGTTGCCGCCAGGCACCTCCGATGCGGGGTGGCTGAGGGCCTTCCACGCCGTGGTGCCCGCCCTGGTGCGCGAGTTCGACCCGCAGATCCTGGTCACGCAGCACGGCTGTGACTCCCACATGGACGACCCCCTGACCAACTTGATGCTCAGCGTCGACGGGCAGCGAGCCTCCTACCTGGCGGTGCGCGACCTGGCTGAGGAGGTCTGCGACGGCAAGTGGGTCGCCACGGGCGGCGGGGGATACGCAGTGCTGGACGTCGTGCCGCGGGCGTGGGCACATCTCATGGCGATCGTGTCGGGGCACCCGATCGACCCCTTCCGGGAAACCCCCCAGCAGTGGCGCGAGCGCATCGCCGACCTGCGTGGCGCGTCGGCACGCACCTCGATGACTGATGGGCGCGTGCCCGGCTACCGGGCGTGGGAGCAGGGCTATGACCCGGCGAGCTGGCTGGACCGGTCGATCCAGGCCACCCGAGAGGCTGCATTCCCCCTCAACGGGCTTGATCCGATGCTTTGAGGTGGCCCCGGGGACCGAAATCTCGCAACCCCTGTCCCTCGAGCATCGTGAGGCACTAGGCTCTCCCCAGGCACGCGCGCAGTATCTCTGGTGGGGAAGCCAGAGAGCGCGCGTGCCGCTCAGGAAGCAGGTAATGACATGGCAGCCGGACAGACGTTCTTGACCGTCGCGGAAGTGGCGGAGCAGATGCGCGTCTCCAAGATGACGGTCTACCGGCTGGTCCACTCCGGAGAACTCGAAGCAGTGCGCGTCGGACGGTCGTTCCGGGTCCCCGAGGATGCCGTCGAGGAGTTCCTCGGCAAGTCCTTCTTCGAAGCCGGCTGAGCACCGTCGTGCGTGCCGCGGTCGCCCCTCCGGCGGCCGCGCGTCTGCGTGTAGGCTGGGGCAGGTTCTTCGTCGGCGGTCGGTCGGCGGCAATGTTCGTCGGTCAGACCGACAAGGGAGTGTTCCATGGGTTCAGTCATCAAGAAGCGTCGCAAGCGCATGTCGAAGAAGAAGCATCGCAAGATGTTGAAGCGCACCCGCGTGCAGCGCCGCCGTCTGGGCAAGTAAGCCCATGAGTCGGGTCGTCCTGGTCACGGGGGTCGCGAATCGATTCGCTTCCTTGGTGGCCCGACGGCTCGCTGAGATCGGGGAGGCCGGCGGCATCGCACGTGTCGTCGGCATCGACACCGTCGTGCCGTCCGGTGACCTGGGCGGCACCAAGTTCGTGCGAGCCGACATCCGCACACCGGTGGTCGGCAAGGTCATGGCCGTCGAGGACGTCGACACCGTCGTTCACCTCGACGTCAACCCACCGCGGAATCGTGCCGGTGGGGGTGGAGCCAAGGAGCTCAACGTCATCGGCACGATGCAGCTGCTGGCTGCCTGTCAGCGGGCTTCGAGGATCGAGAAGTTCGTGCTCGGATCCTCGGCTGCCGTCTACGGCACATCGCCTCGCGACCCGGCGATGTGGAGTGAGAGCATGTCGGCGCGTGGCGGCGTCCGCCATGGATTCCCCAAGGACATCGTCGAGGTCGAGTCGTACGTGCGCGGTTTCGCCAGGCGCCGTCCCGAGGTCATGATCACCACGCTGCGCCAGGCGCAGGTTCTCGAGCCGGGAATCGGATCGCCGCTGAGCGACTACTTCTCCAGCCCCCTCCTGCCGGCCGTCATGGGATTCGACCCGCGCCTGGCCTTCCTGCACCTCGATGACGCACTCGCAGTGATCGGCGAATCGGTCACCGAGGACCGACCAGGCACCTTCAACGTGGCCGGGGACGGTGTGGTGCTGCTCAGTCAAGCCGCTCGTCGGTTGGGCCGGCCCGTCATCGCGCTGCCGCCCGTCGGGTTCGCCACGGCCTCTCGCCGTGTGATGAGCGCGGTCGGTACCGAGATCTCACCGGACCTGCACCGCCTGCTGACCTACGGACGCGTCCTCGACGTGTCGGCCCTGAAGGACATCTTCGGATTCGAGCCCACGTTCACCAGCGCCGAGACGTTCGACCAGTACCGCATGCGCGTGCGACCCGGAATTCTCGCAGGTCTGGGAGGCCGCTCATGACAGAGGACAAGAGCACGATCGGCTCGGGCGGTCGGCCGGGTCGAGGTGGCAAGACCTCGCCGTCCGCGGCGGCGCGAAGCCTGGCCGGTGGAAGCGCCCCGGCTCGGAAGGCTCCGGTCAAGAAGTCGCCGACGTCGGCGCCGTCCTCGACGGGCGCGTCGAAGAAGGCCGGATCCCCGGGCCCGGAACCCAAGAAGACGCAGCCCACACGGGCCGGGACCACCACGTCAGGTCCCACGAAGCCTGCTGCCAAGAGGGCCTCGGCGAAGAAGTCGGCCTCGCGTGCCGCGGGATCAGATCCGTCCGGAGCTCGACCTCGCCTGCGAGCCGTCACCGATGAGGACGCTGCTGCTGCAGCGGCACGTGCCGCCGAGGAGGCCGAGCGCGAGACCCGCACGGCGGGCGCGGCGCCGCTGGCCGCCGGACTGCCGCTCGACGACATCGTCTCGGCCATCATCCAGGGGGCGCAGCGCGTCCTCGGCAGCGACTGGGACACCCGGATGGCCACGCTGCTCGCCACGATTCGTCAGCGGCTCGGCGGGGACTACGAGGTCGACGACTTCGGCTTCGATCCGCAGATCACCGAGGTGCTGATCGCCGCGGTCGAGCCGTTGGCCGAGAAGTGGTTCAGGCTCGAGGTTCGGGGCATCGAGAACATCCCCCAGGACGGCGGGGCCCTCCTGGTGGCCAACCACTCGGGCACTGTTCCGCTTGACGGAGTGATCACCGGCTATGCGGTCAAGAAGTACGGCGGCCGCAACCTGCGCCCGTTGGGAGCCGATCTGGTGTTCTCCTTGCCCTTCATCGGTCAGGTGGCGCGCAAGGTCGGTGCCACGCTGGCCTGCACGGAGGATGCCGAGCGACTGCTGCGCAACGGCGAGCTGGCCGGCGTGTGGCCCGAAGGATTCAAGGGCATCGGCAAGCCGTTCGCCGAGCGGTACAAGCTGCAGCGGTTCGGGCGCGGCGGGTTCGTGTCCTCGGCCATGCGCGCGCAGGTCCCGATCGTGCCGGTCTCGATCGTCGGCGCTGAGGAGATCTACCCGCTGATCGGCAACGTGCCGTCGCTGGCACGACTGCTCGGGGTGCCGTACCTGCCGATCACACCGTTCTTCCCGTTGCTCGGGCCGCTGGGAATGATCCCTCTGCCGAGCAAGTGGATCATCGAGTTCGGCGAACCGATTCGCACCGATGCCTACGACCCCGAGTCCGCCGACGACCCGATGCTGTTGTTCAACGTCACCGACCAGGTGCGCGAGACGATCCAGCAGACGCTCTACTCCCTGCTGGTCGACCGAGGCAACGCCTTCTTCTGAGCCGACTCAGCACTCAGGATCGCCCTGGAGGAGAATCGCTCGGGACGACGTGGTGACCATGGGCCGAGCGAAGCGAGGCTAGGCGCCCGGGCGAAGCCCGCCAGCGACGAAGTCGCTGGACCGGCGAGCGCAGCGAGACGAGCGCCTAATTTCCCAGCAGCCCATCCAGCAGACTCGGCACGAGGCCCGGCTGCTGGTCGTTGCCGAGCAGCCCGCCGACCACCGGATCGATGATCGGAGGCAGACCCGGGGTGGACGGGGTGGGGCTCGGCGCGGGCTTCGGGCTCGGCGAGGGCGCGGTGGTCGGCCGAGGCGCCGCCGGCTCCTCCGGCTGCTGGGTTCGTCCCGACGCCGGAGCCTGAGCCTCGCCGGTCGACGACCTGTCGACCGAGGAATCGGCGCCCGACTCCTCGCGAGGGGATGCTGGGCCGCCGTCGACCGCGTCGTCGGCCTCGGCCAGTGCGCCGAGGTCGGCCTCGGCGCACGAGGTGCAGAGCGTGCCAGCGCGTTCGGCCAGGCCGAGGACTGTCTCGGTTGCCGATTCGAGTGCGGCCTGCGCGTCGGCGGGCAGGTTTTCGCTCATGTTCACGAGCGTGTCGCTGGAGCCCGTCGCGAAGGTGGTCACCGCGTCGACCCGGCCTGCGTCACCCTCGCTGTCGTAGGCCTCGAACAGTGCCGTCGAGCCGTCCGTGGCTTGTTCGGAGAATGCATCGAGGGCCTCGGCGACCCGGTCGTCGTGTCCGGTGGAGTCCAGCGTCCACGCTTCGAGAAGTCGCTCGCTGGCCTGATCCAGCTGGGTCTGACCGCGTCCGGCGTCGTCGCGGTGCACGGCAAGCTGGACGGACTCGACGCCTCGCTTGACGGGGTACAGCACGTCGCCCGGAACGGCCGAGGCGCTGGAGGAGACAAGACCGACCGTGGCCGTGCTCGCGACGATCGCGGCGGCGAGTCCGGCGAGTCGGCGGCGTCGCGGCGACTGAGCCGGGGCGACGTTCCCCGCGACTCGGCGGTCGGTGCCCGAGGTGGCCGGAACAGCAACCAGCACGTCGGCCGCCTCGGTCATCAGGCGGGCCCGAAGATCGGAGGTGAACTGCTCGGTCGGTTGGATCGCCGCGGAGCGCGTCAGCAGCTCTGCAGTCCGCAGGAGCGCATCGACGTCGTCCTGTGGGGCTCTGCGCGCGCGGATGTCTCTGGTGGACCGTGAGGTCCACGCCCGTTCGAACGACTCGGCGTCGTTCATCTCGCTGCGGCCGATCATCGCGTCGTCCTCGTCTGATGGTGAGTTGCTGTATCGCCTACAACGACGAGTGCCACCGGCGAGTTACGCGGTGTGAGGCGATTGTCTGTGACGTGGAGTCTGCTCATCGGATGTCCGCCGGCATCGATGCGGCGAGACTGCGCACGGCGCGCAGCTGCAGCTGCTTGATCGCGCCCTCGCTGCGCCCCAGCGTGGCCGCTGTCTGGGCGATCGAGAGACCCTGGATGAAGCGCATCAGGATGCAGTCCCGCTGTTCGGGAGGCAGACCGTTGACGGCCTCGAAGAGCATCTCGTTCGAGATGAGGGTCAGGACCTCGGACTCGGGACTGGCGGTCGTGGCGCGTGTCTCGGGCACCGTCTCGGTGGTGAGCTCCAGGCGGGCCCGACTCGACTTGAAGTGATCGGTGATCAGGTTGCGGGCGATGGTGGTCAGCCAGGCGCCGAAGTCCTTGCCCTGCCAGGTGAAGCGCTGGATGGCTCGGAGGCCACGCACGAAGGTCTCGCTCGTGAGGTCCTCGGCCAGCTGCTTGGACCCGACGCGGTAGTAGATGAATCGGAAGATGCCGGCGTTGTAGTGGTCGTAGAGCTGGCCGAAAGCCTCGCCGTCACCCTCCTTGGCGAGGTCGACCAGGGCTCTGAGGCGGTATGCCTCGGGGTCGGCCTCGTGCTCGCTGGGACTGTTGCCGAACCCGGGGGTGAAGGCCTCGTGCGATGGTGCGCGCGACGGTGTGCCAGCCATGGCGACAGCGAGGCGGGCGTCGGTCGGGCAGGCCTGTGACAGCGCGACGAACGCGCGCAGCACCGCAAGGTCGACACTCACAGGCCCTCCCTGATTCCCGCCACTCTAAGGGTGCGAGAGCACGTTGTCAGCCCGAATTGCAGGACGATCGGGCTGGTGGGGACGTGCTACGGCTCAGCGGTTCCGACGACCGCGCAGCACGCGCCAGGTACCACCAGCGGCGGCTCCGGCGATCGCCGCTCGTGCACTCGCGACGGCGATCTTGCGCCCCGTGCGGTAGTCGCGGATGCGCCATCCGTTGGATCGGGCGTGGGCGCGCAGGCCGGCGTCGGGATTGATGGCGCACGGGTGTCCCACCAGCGACAGCATGGGCAGGTCGTTGCTGGAGTCCGAGTACGCGTAGCAGGAGTCGAGGTGTAGCCCCTCCCGCTCCGCGATCTCGCGCACCGCCACCGCTTTGCCCTCGCCGTGCAGCATCTCCCCGACCAGCTGTCCGGTGTAGACACCGTCGACGTGCTGGGCGACAGTGCCAAGCGCCCCGGTGAGGCCCAGGCGGCGTGCGATGACTGCGGCGATCTCCACCGGAGCAGCCGTGATCAGCCAGACCCGCTGGCCGCGATCGAGGTGCCACTGGGCGATCGCACGGGTGCCCGGCCAGATCTTGTCGGCCATGTTCTCGTCGAAGATCTCCTCACCGATCTGCTCCAGCTCGCTGACCCGATGCCCGGCGATGAAGGCCAGAGCCGAGGACCGCGCCTTGTCGATGTGCTCGGGGTCCTCGCTGCCGATCACCCGGAACAGCACCTGCTGCCAGGCAGCGCCGAGGAGGTCTCGCGTCGTGAAGAACTCGCGTCGGTGCAGCCCGCGGGCGAAGTGGAAGATCGAGGCGCCCTGCATGATCGTGTTGTCGACGTCGAAGAACGCTGCGGTGTGCGGATCCTGGTCGACTCCCAGGGCGTGCTCGACCTCGGCCGAGGCGGCCGCCGCCTGTCCGGCGAGAACGGAGCGGGACTGCAAGTTGAGCGTGCGTGGCGTGGTCGTGCGCGGCGTGGGCTCCACCGGATCAGGTGCCATGCCCTGACATTAGCGGTCCGACCGCGAGAGGTCGTGTGGTTGAGTGGTCAGCGTGATCGTCAACGTCAGCGACCTGCTGAGGTCCACGGCCGAGCGAGACCCCGACGGAACGGCTCTGATCGAGAATCGAGCGGCCGCCGACGGATCTGTACGTCGTGAGATCACCTGGCGCGACCTCGACGAAGCGGCCGATGCGGTGGCTCGCGGTCTGTCGGCGCGTGGCCTGGTCGCCGGACATCGGGTGGCGCTCGTCATGGCCAACCGCATCGACCTTCCCATCGCCTACTTCGGCATCCTGCGCGGCGGGATGGTCGCGGTGCCGATCAATCCGAGGTCGACGGCTGCAGAGGTCAGCCGCATGATCGCGGACTCGGCGGCCCGGGTCGCCCTGGTCGACGAGACCGCAGTGGCGCAGACCCGTGAGGCCGCGACCGAGATCGGTCATCCGTTCGACCTGGTCGTGGACGGGTGCGAGGCGGGTGCGAACGAGAGCACCTTCGAGGACTTCCTGGCCGGCGCCACCGGAACTGCCCCGGTCGCGCCTCGGGATCCCGAGGCGCTGGCGGTCATCCTGTACACCTCGGGCAGCAGCGGCCGGCCGCGCGGCGCGATGCTCACCCATCGGGCCCTGCTGGCCAACATCGACCAGGTTGCGAATCTCGGCCGTGCCCCCATCGCGCCGGACGACGTCGCGCTCGGTCTGCTGCCGATGTTCCACGTCTACGGTCTCAACGCCGTGCTCGGCCAAGCGGTGCGGCACGGAGCTGCCGTCGTGCTCGTCGACGGGTTCGACCCCTCGGGCCTGCTGGACCTGATCGTCGCCGAGGGCGTCACGAACCTTCCGCTCGCCCCTCCTGTCATCGCTGCCTGGGCGGGTCGATCGGACCTGCGCGAGAAGCTCGCCTCCATCCGGGTGGTGCTGTCCGGTGCGTCGAGCCTCGATGCGGACCTGGCCGAGGAGTTCTCGTCCTCCAGCGGCCACGTGGTCGAGCAGGGATACGGGCTGACCGAGGCCGCCCCGGTCATCTCGGTGACGCTCGCGTCCCCGCGCGATCCCGGAACGCCACCCGTGCCCGGCTCGGTGGGACATCCGCTCCCCGGCGTGGAGGTGAAGGTGCTCGACACGGGGCGCACGCCTGCGGACCAGCTGACGATCCCCGAGTCGATCGTGTCGGGCGATCCGTCCGAGATATGGGTCCGCGGCGACAACCTCTTCTCCGGCTACTGGCCCGACGGCGTCGAGGGACCAGGCGCCGACGGCTGGTACGCCACGGGCGACATCGGCATCATCGGCACCGCCGGTGAGCTGGTGCTGGTCGACCGGGTGCGCGAGCTGGTCATCGTGTCGGGGTTCAACGTCTACCCCTCCGAGATCGAGGACGTGATCGCCGAGGTGCGCGGGGTCCAGCAGGTGGCTGTCGTGGGCCTGCCGCACGAGGAGACCGGCGAAGCAGTCGTCGCCTTCGTCGAGGCCGACGCGACGGCACCGACAGAACCCAGCGAGCTGATCGAGGCCATCGAGGCTCGGTGCCGCACGCGCCTGGCCCGGTTCAAGCAACCCACCCAGATCATGGTTGTCGGCGGTCTGCCGCGTTCGGCCACCGGCAAGATCGAGAAGGGTCGGCTGCGCGCGCAGGCCCGATCCGGTGCGCTGGGGCTCGACACTCGATGACGACTCCTTCGGACGCCACTCCTCCTGGTACCGCGACGGCCCGTGTCGTCGTGTACTCCCGGGCGGGCTGCCACCTGTGCGACCAGGCAGAGGCGATCGTGGCGGAGGTCTGCGACGCGGCGGACATCGCGTGGCACCGCATCGACATCGACACCGATCCCGATCTCGTCCGCCGGTTCACCGAACAGGTCCCCGTGACGTTCGTCGACGGCGCGCAGCACGACTTCTGGAGGGTCGACCCCACCCGGTTGAGGACCGCGCTCGGTGTGAGATGAGCGGCACCAACGCGCTCGATTTTGAGAACGCGTTCACAAACTCGTAAAGTGAACAGAGCGCACGACGCTCTCCTCGCGGGTGAAAATTCCCGGTATGCAGGAAATCCACGGTGTCGTAGCGATGGAGACCTGTGACGATGTTGCGCACCACCCCGATCGCTGACGACCTGCCTGGAGACACCTCCGAGGAGCTCGTCCGTGGCATCCCCGATGCCACGGTCGCTCGCCTGCCCGTGTACCTGCGTGCGCTGGCAGCGCTCGGTGAGGTCGGCACATCGACCTGTTCGTCCAATGATCTGGCCGAGCGGGCCGGCGTGAGCCCGGCCAAGCTGCGCAAGGATCTGTCGCACCTCGGCTCGTACGGTACCCGCGGCGTCGGGTACGACGTGGAGTACCTGAGCTATCAGATCGGCCGTGCCCTGGGTCAGGCCCAGGAGTGGAACGTCGTCATCGTCGGTGTGGGCAACCTCGGTTCGGCGCTGTCGTCGTACCAGGGGTTCAGCTCACGGGGGATCTGCGTGGCGGGTCTGGTCGACACCGACCCCGATCGCATCGGATCGGTCGTCTCCGGCGTCACGGTCACGGCGCTTGACGACCTCGAGGACCTCGTGGCCCGGCAGAGCATCTCCATCGGCGTCATCGCCACGCCAGGTGACTCGGCCCAGGCGGTCGCGGATCGCCTCGTCCAGGCCGGCATCACCAGCATCCTCAACTTCGCTCCTGCCCTGGTTCAGGTGCCTGAGGGGGTCGACGTGCGCAAGGTCGACCTGTCGGTCGAGCTCCAGATCCTCGCCTATCACGAACTGCGCAAGACGAACTCAGCCAACCTGGATCAGGGAGACGTGACCCGATGAGTGTCCTGATGGTGGGCATGTCCCACAAGTCCGCACCGATCGAGGTGCTCGAGCGTGCCGCGCTCGACACCGACTCGGCGGTCAAGCTCTCCCACCAGGTGCTCGACACCCCGGCGGTCACCGAGTCGGTCGTGGTCTCGACCTGCAACCGGGTCGAGATCTACGTGGAGGCGGACCGCTTCCACGGGTCGGTCGAGGAGGTCTCTCGACTGCTCGCCGAGCACTCCGGACTGGGACGCGACGAGCTCGTGCAGCACGTGTACGTGCACTACGACGACGCTGCCGTGGCGCACCTCTTCGGGGTGACGTCGGGTCTGGACTCGATGATCCTGGGCGAGAGCCAGATCCTGGGACAGGTGCGCGACGCGCTGCACGGGGCGCAGGCCGAGTCGACCGTCGGGTCCACGCTCAATGCGCTGTTCCAGCAGGCCCTGCGGATCGGCAAGCGTGGCCACAGTGAGACCGGCATCGACCGGCTCGCTCCGTCGATCGTCACCGCCGGCCTGGCGGTCGCGGGCGATGTCATCGACGCCCCGGAGACGCGATTTCTGGTCGCCGGGGCCGGCACCATGGCCAATTTGACGGTGCGCACGTTGATCGATCGCGGAGTCGCACCGCGTCGCATCATGGTCGCGAACCGGACCTACCAGAGCGCCTTCACGCTGGTCGCCACGCACGGGGTCAGCGCGGTCCGCTGGGAAGCCATGGACGTCGAGCTCGCCGCGGCCGACGTCGTCGTCAGCTGCACCGGTGCCGCCGGGAGCGTGTTCGACCGCGAGCGCATCGAGCGCGCCGCAGGCGGACGCCCGATGACCCTCATCGATCTTGCCCTTCCTCGTGACGTCGATCCGAATGTCACCGACCTGCCGGGCGTGCGGCTGGTCGACATCTCGCAGCTGGCCGAGCTGGGAGCGCGCAGCTCGCTGTCCGCCGACGTCACCCAGGTGCGGTCGATCGTCGAGGACGAAGTGCGTTCCTTCCTCGCTGCCAAGGCAGCGTCGCGGGTGACCCCGACCGTCGTGGCGCTGCGCACCATGGCCACCGATGTCGTCGCGGCCGAGATCGCACGACTGGAGTCCCGGGTCGGCGATCTCACCACCGACCAGCAGGCCGCAGTCCGCCAGGCCATGCACCGGGTCGCGGACAAGCTGATCCACGCGCCCACAGTTCGGGTGCAGCAGCTCGTCGCGGACACGCCCGAGGGCCTGACCTACGCCGACGCCCTGGCCGACCTCTTCGCGCTCGATCCTGGAGCCGTCACCCGAATCACCGGTGATGACGCATGACCACCACCGCGAACGAGCGTCAGCCAGAGGTCCAGAAGACCTTGCGGGTCGGTACCCGTGCCTCGGCGCTGGCCACCACCCAGACCCAGCAGATCGTCGACCGACTGATCGCCGAGACCGGAATCGAGGTCGAGATCGTCCTGATCTCCACCGAGGGCGATCGCAACTTGGCGCCGCTGGCGTCGATGGGCGGGCAGGGTGTGTTCGTCGCAGCGCTGCGCGAGGCGCTGGCCGACGGCCGCATCGACGCGTGCGTGCACTCGCTCAAGGATCTGCCCACGGCGGCGGATCCTCGCCTGCAGCTGGCAGCGATCCCGGTGCGTGAGGACCCGCGCGACTGCGTCGTGGCCCGCGACGGCCTGACCCTGGGCGAGCTGCCCAGCGGCTCGCGGATCGGCACCGGATCACCCCGACGCGAGTGCCAGCTCAACGCGCTCGGCCTGGGCGTCGAGATCGTCGGCATCCGAGGCAACGTGGGTACCCGGGTCGACAAGATCGCCTCCGGCGATGTCGATGCCGTGGTGCTGGCTCGGGCCGGTCTCGCCCGGTTGGGCCGTCTCGACGACATCACCGAGACCATCGATCCCATCCAGATGCTCCCTGCCCCTGGGCAGGGTGCGCTGGCTTGCGAGTGTCGCGCCGATGATGACGCGACCGCTCGCCTGCTCGGCGTTCTCGACGACCGCGACACCCGCGCAGCCGTCACCGCCGAACGCAGCCTCCTCGCCACCCTGGAGGCAGGCTGCAGCGCCCCGGTCGGGGCTCTCGCCGAAATCGCCATGGGCGATGACGGGGACGAGCTGTGGCTGCGGGCCGTGGTCGGAGATTCCTCCGGCGCGCCCACCATCCGACTGTCCGCGACCGGTCTGCCTGAGCAGGCCGCAGCGGTCGGTGAACGTCTCGCTGCCGAGATGCTCGCCGAAGGCGCCGACGCCATCATGGCTTCGGTGACCTCATGAACGCCGGCAGCACGAGAACAAAGGACACGCAGTGACCGCAGAAATGACCAGCCCGATCTCCAAGGGCGCAGTCTCCGACCGAACGGGCTCGACGAGCCCCGCCGCGAAGATTCCCGCACCCAAGCCAGCCAAGGCGATGGGGCACGTGAGCTTCGTCGGGGCCGGACCCGGTGACGAGAGCCTGTTGACCGTGCGTGCGGCCGAGCTGTTGGCCCTGGCCGACGTCGTGATCATCGAGGACCCGGCACAGGCCGCGCTCGTGACCAACGACGCGATCGTGATCGACGGTGGCTCCGGTGAGGACGGACAGGTGCTGACGCACGCTGCTCGCGGCCGCATCGTGGTCAAGCAGGCCAAGACCGGCGCCCACGTGGTGCGTCTGGTCGCCGGTGACCCGTTCACGTACGCCACGGCGCCCGAGGAGGCGGCGGCCTGCTCCAAGGCCGGCATCGGCTTCGAGATCGTGCCGGGAATCTCTTCGGTCTCGGCGGTCCCGGCGTACGCCGGTGTGCCGTTGACCAACCGCACGCACCGCGAGTACTCGGTTGTCAGCGTGGGCGAGAACAAGATCACCTGGGCCGATCACGCCTCCGACGACACCCTGGTGCTGCTGTCCGCGGTCGCCCGCATCGCCGAGGTCGCCGATGGCCTGATCGAGGCCGGCCGTCCCGGCGAGACTCCGGTCGCGATGACCCGTGTCGGCACGACCACCGAGCAGACCACGGTCGTCTCGACCCTCGCCGACATCGCCGCCGATGTTGCCGAGGCAGGCATGACGTCGCCGGCCATCGTGGTCGTCGGCGCCGTGGTCGACATGCGCGAGGCGCTGTCGTGGTTCGAGACCAAGCCGTTGTACGGCTGGCGCGTCCTGGTGCCCCGCACCAAGGAGCAGTCCGCCGGCCTGGCTCGCCGGCTGCGTGGCTACGGCGCGCTGTCCGAGGAGGTCCCCACCATCTCGGTCGAGCCGCCCCGCAACCCGCAGCAGATGGACAAGGCCGTGCGCGGTCTGGTCGAGGGCCGCTACGAGTGGATCGCCTTCACCAGCGTCAACGCCGTCAAGGCCGTGCGCGAGAAGTTCGAGGAGTACGGGCTCGATGCTCGTGCGTTCTCGGGTCTGAAGATCGCAGCGGTCGGCGACAAGACCGCTGAGGCCATCGCCACGTGGGGCATCCGCCCCGACCTGGTGCCCAGCGGCGAGCAGTCCGCGCAGGGACTCCTGGAGGACTGGCCGCCCTACGACGACCTGCTCGACCCGATCAACCGGGTCTTCATGCCGCGTGCGGACATCGCCACCGAGACCCTCGTGGCCGGCCTGATCGATCTCGGCTGGGAGGTCGACGACGTCACGGCCTACCGCACCGTCCGGGCCGCTCCGCCGCCCGCGCCGGTTCGCGAGGCGATCAAGTCCGGCAAGTTCGACGCCGTCATGTTCACCTCCTCGTCCACGGTGCGCAACCTGGTCGGGATCGCCGGCAAGCCGCACCCGCAGACGATCATCGCCTGCATCGGTCCGGCCACGGCCAAGACCGCCGAGGAGCACGGCCTGCGGGTCGACGTCGTGGCTGAGCAGCCGTCCGTCGAGCTGCTGGCGGACTCTCTGGCCGAGTTCGGTGCCGCGCGCCGCCTGGAGTTCGTCGACGCCGGAGAGCCGGTGCTGCGTCCGTCGCAGAAGCGGCCCACGACGCGTCGTTCAGCGTCCTCGCGTCCCAGCTCGAGTCGATAGGCCTGAGCATGTACCCCGATCACCGACCGCGTCGCCTGCGCTCGTCGCCGGCGATGAGGCGGTTCGTGGCCGAGACGCACGTGCAGCCCAGCCAGCTGGTGCTGCCGATGTTCATCGCGGAGGGTCTGGACGAGCCGCGTCCCATCTCCTCGATGCCCGGCGTCGTGCAGCACACCCGCGAGTCGGCCCGAGCGGTCTATGCCTCGGCCGCTGCGCTGGGGCTGGGCGGCGTCATGCTGTTCGGCGTGCCCGAGCACAAGGACGCCACCGGATCGGGAGCACTCGATCCCGACGGCATCCTCAACGTCGCGCTGCGCGACGCGCGGGCCGAGGTCGGCGACGACACCCTCGTGATGGCCGATCTGTGTCTCGATGAGTTCACCGATCACGGCCACTGCGGCGTGCTCGACGACCAGGGCCGTGTGGACAACGACGCGACGCTCGAGATCTATGCGGACATGGGTGTCGTGCAGGCCGAGTCCGGGGCCCACGTGGTGGGTCCCAGCGGCATGATGGACGGCCAGGTCGGCGCGATCCGCGCTGCGCTCGACACCGCGGGCCACGACGACACCGTGATCCTGGCGTACGCGGCCAAGTACTCGTCGGCCTTCTACGGTCCGTTCCGCGAGGCCGTCGACTCCTCGTTGGTGGGCGACCGCAAGACCTATCAGCAGGATCCCGCCAACGCGCGCGAGGCGATCCGGGAGGTCGAGCTCGACATCGCCGAGGGCGCCGACATCGTCATGGTCAAGCCGGCCCTGAGCTACCTCGATGTGATCCGCGACGTGAGCGACGCCGTCGACGTCCCGGTCGCGGCCTACAACATCTCCGGGGAGATGGCGATGGTCGAGGCGGCCGCAGCCCACGGCTGGATCGACCGCGAGCGAGCCATCGACGAGATCGTGCTGTCGATCCGCCGAGCCGGAGCCGACATCGTGCTCACGTACTGGGCCGCCGAGATCGCCGACCGACTGCGCCACTGACGCAGCAAGGGCCGGTCCGTGTGGACCGGCCCCTGCTATGTGCGTCTGTCTGGTGGCTCAGTACTGCTTGCCAGTTGCGCTGGTCATGCATGACTTCCACTTCGTCAGTGCAGTGGAGAAGGCTGACAACGGCCGCAGGCCGCAGCGAAGAATCGCTTGGGCCTCGGTGAGCAGATTCGTCACCGGCTCTGTGACCGGGGCCAAGGGCTTCAGTGGGGATTCCTCGACCAGATCTTGGACATCGCCTCCGACCGAGCCGTCGCTCTCGCCGCCGATGTTCGAACCGCCGCCGATTGAGCCTGATCCGCCTCCGGTCGAGCCCGAGCCGCCTCCGGTCGAGCCGGAGTCGCTGCCGCTGCCTCCGCCGCTCGCCGCACCGGAGCCGCTTCCGCTGGAACCGCTGGGCCTGGAGTCGGCCTTCTTCTCCTCGGCCGCCGCACGCTTGGCCTTCTGCTGAGTCTGTGCCGCACCGGCGCGCTGCGCGGGGGTGAGGGTCATGTCGGCGGCGCGGTTGGTCAGCACCGACGTGGACGGCAGGCCGTCGGGGGACTCGGTGAAGTCGCCGGTCTTGTAGGCCTCGGAGATGCGCAGCACCAGGTCGACGTACTCATCTGACTGGTTGTACCGGCGCACCGCCGTGGCGGCCTCGTCGAGGTCCGAGACGTCCTCGGAGCCGGCGCAGAGGTACACGCCGGCGGCGGTCGCCGCGTCGTTGATGTTCTGGGGGTTCTTCTTCTCGTCGCCGTCGCCGTCCACGCCGACCGTGGCCCACGTGCCGGGGATGAACTGCATGGGACCGACGGCGCGGTCGAAGGTCGTGTCGCCGTCGAGCTCGCCGCCGTCGGTGTCCCGGATCACGGCCGTGTTGTTCTCGCCGTTGAGTGGGATGCCGATGATGTCGGGCGTGGCCACGCCGTCGGCGTCGAGCGTGCTGCCGTTGATGCGGCCGTGGTTGGACTCGACCCGACCGATACCGGCTAGCAGGTGCCACGGCAGCTGGCAGGACTCGTCGGCTCGCTCCAGCAGGTCCGCCGCCCGGCGGTAGGCCGAGAGGGCCGCAGAGGGGATGCCGTTGGTCGACAGGTTGGAGACCGCCATGGCGGTGCCAGCCTGCTGATCGATGCCGGAGGGTGCCTTCTGGACGCTCGCCGGCTGGTCGTAAGAGCTGGTAGGGACGTCAGGGATCGCGACGGCGTCGGTGGTGTCGGCGGCAGTGGCCAGGCTCGTGTTGGTCAGCGCAGCACCCCACGCGGCCACGAGAACGGCCATGGGGACCAGTGCGCCGGCCTTGTGCCAGCGCGACAGAGAACGACGAGCCATGAGTGGTGTTTCCTCCCTGAGCGACCCGCCACATGACCAAGGTCACGTGGGCGGTAACTCAACAACGATAACCACGGCCCCGGGTTACGTCCACGCGAGCGTCACGGGAGACACTGGGGGAGTGAGCAGCATCGACGCATCAGCAGCCCTCTTCTCCCGTGCGCAGGACGTCTCGCCCGGAGGCGTCAACTCCCCAGTCCGCGCCTTTCGCGCGGTCGGGGGGACGCCCATCTTCATGTCCGAGGGCAGTGGAGCGTGGCTGACCGACGTCGACGGCAATCGATATGTCGACCTGGTGGGCTCGTGGGGCCCCATGCTGCTCGGCCACGCGCACCCCGCCGTGATCGACGCCGTGTCGGCCGCGATCGGACGCGGCACCTCCTTCGGAACCCCGAGCGCTCCGGAGGTCGAGCTCGCCGAGGAGATCGTCGCGCGCACACCGGTCGACCTCGTGCGGATGGTGTCCTCCGGCACCGAGGCAGTCATGTCCGCCGTGCGCCTGGCGCGGGGATTCACCGGCCGGGACACCGTCGTCAAGTTCGCCGGTTGCTACCACGGCCACGTCGACTCACTGCTGGCTGAAGCCGGCTCGGGCGTCGTCACCCTCGGCATCCCGGGTACTCCCGGCGTCCCGGCGCACGTCACCGCCGACACCGTGGTGCTGGACTACAACGACCGGGCCGGCGTCGAGGCGGCCTTCGAGCAGCTGGGCGACAGCATCGCCTGCGTCATCACCGAGGCGGCCGCCGGCAACATGGGACTCGTTCCTCCGGAGCCCGGCTTCAACCAGTTCCTGTCCGAGATCACGTCGCGGCACGGAGCCCTGCTGATCAGCGACGAGGTCATGACGGGATTTCGCGTCACGCCCTCTGGACAGTGGGGCCTCGACGGCAAGATCGAGGGATGGGCGCCCGATCTGCTGACCTTCGGCAAGGTCATGGGCGGTGGATTCCCGGCCGCAGCCTTCGGTGGACGCGCCGACATCATGGCCCAGCTGGCTCCTGCCGGGCCGGTCTACCAGGCCGGAACGCTGGCCGGCAACCCGATCGCCACGACCGCCGGGCTGGCCACGTTGCGGGCCGCCGACGACGCCGCCTATCAGCGACTCGACGGTGCGTCGGCCCAGCTGCAGACTATGGTCGGCGAGGCGCTGACCACTGCGGGCGTCGCGCACCGCATCCAGCACACCGGATCGATGTTCAGCGTGTTCTGGGGTGTCGACGCTCCGGTCATCGACTTCTCCGGGGCGCAGGCCCAGGAGACGTGGCGCTACTCGGCGTTCTTCCACTCCATGCTCGATGCGGGCGTGTATCTGCCGCCGAGCGCGTTCGAGTCGTGGTTCGTCTCGGCTGCGCACGGTGAGGATGCACTCTCTAGACTTGCCCAAGCACTGCCGGCCGCCGCTTCTGCAGCGGCGTCGGCCCTTCCCGACACGACCGAGGCCAAGCGATGACCACGCGCACGATCGTCCACCTGATGCGACACGGCGAGGTGCACAACCCGCTCGGGGTCCTTTACGGCCGCATCGCCGGTTATCACCTGTCCGAGCTCGGTCACGAGATGGCCGAGACGGTGGCCGGCGTCCTGAAGAGCCACCCCATCACCCATCTGGTGGTCTCGCCGCTGGAGCGTGCGCAGGAGACCGCCACCCCGCTGTCGAAGATCCTGTCGCTGCCGATCGAGACCGACGAGCGCGTCATCGAGGCCGGCAACAAGTTCGAGGGCAAGTCGGTGGGCGTGGGCCCCAAGGCGTTCCTGCGTCCCGACCGCTGGTGGTTGCTGCGCAATCCGACGCGGCCCTCCTGGGGCGAGCCCTACACCGAGATCGCAGCTCGCATGCGCTCAGCCATCGACGACGCCCGCGACGCCGCCCGGGGCAGCGAGGCCGTCATCGTCTCGCACCAGCTGCCCGTGTGGACGGCCCGCCGCATGTACGAGCAGAAGCGTTACGCCCACGACCCACGCAACCGCCAGTGCACGCTGGCCAGTCTCACCTCGTTGACCTTCGAGGACGACCGCTTCGTCGACGTCACCTACAGCGAGCCCGCAGGCGACCTGCTGCCCGATCCGTTCAAGGGCAAAGCCTTCGCAGGTGGCGCGTGATGGCGCGGCGGGTCCGCCCTCTGCTGGCTCTGGCCGTGGCCGGTGTCCTTCTGGCCGGCTGCTCGGGCGCCAGTGGCAGCAGCGACACGTCGGGGTACGTCTCGGGTGCTGGCGAGATCACCGTGGTGCCGGTCGACGAGCGCGTCGACGCGCCCGTGCTGTCCGGTGAGGACCTCGAGGGCAACGAGCTCACCACGGCCGACTGGGCCGGCGAGATGATCATCGTCAACGTGTGGGGCCCGTGGTGCCCGCCGTGCCGCGAGGAGATGCCCGCCCTCAAGGAGGTCTCCCAGCAGTACAAGGACAAGGGGGTGGAGTTCGTCGGCGTGCTCAACCGGTCCAAGTCCGACACGGCGCTGGCCTACACCGACAAGATCGGCCTGCCGTACCCGACCTTCGCCGATCAGGGGGGCCGTCTTGAGCTGAAGTTCAACGACAGCCTGCCGACCATCGCGGTGCCCACCACGTGGATCATCGACCCCAACGGCAAGGTGGCCGCCCGCATCGCCGTGGACGGCCTCACGGCGACCACTCTGGCTGACCTCGTCGACGACGTGCTGGCCGAGCCAGCCGACGCCTGAGCGGCGCGTGACCGACTGGCTGAGCGAGACCATCTCCTCCGGAGCGCTCCTGCTGGCCCTGCCCGTGGCGCTCGCGGCCGGGTTGGTCTCGTTCTTCTCACCCTGCGTGGTTCCGTTGCTGCCGGGCTACCTGTCCTACATGACCGGCATCGGCGTGCAGGACCTCGACCGCGCCCGGCGCGGGCGGATGCTCGCCGGTTCCCTGCTGTTCGTCCTCGGCTTCACCGCCGTGTTCGTGCTCAGCGGTGCGCTGTTCGGGTCCATCGGACTCGAGCTGCGCGAGTACCAACGCACCCTGTCGATCGTGACGGGTGTGGTGGTCATCGTGCTCGGCTTCGCCTTCATGGGACTCGTGCCGTTCCTGCAGAAGGATGTGCGCGTCCATGCGGTCCCGGCCGTCGGCCTGGCCGCGGCACCGGTGCTGGGCGTGTTCTTCGGCGTCGGGTGGTCGCCGTGCCTCGGCCCCACCCTCAGCGCCGTCCTGGGGCTGTCGCTGGCCACCGACGACGCCTCCGCCGCCCGTGGCGCCCTGCTGGCGTTCGTCTACTGCATCGGTCTCGGGGTGCCCTTCGTGCTCGCCGCCCTCGGATTTGACCGCATGACCCGCACGCTGGACTGGGTCAAGCGGCATCGGCGCGCGGTCTCCGTGGTCGGTGGCGGCATGATGGTCTTCGTGGGCATTCTGCTGGTCTCGGGCATCTGGGACTCGATCGTGATCGACCTGCAGAACTGGGTCGGCGGATTCGAGACGGTGCTGTGATGTCCTCCACGAGCGGAGCCGCGCAGTGATGTCCTCCACGACCAACGAACGTGACACGGCCCGCGAACCTGCACCCCCGTTGAACACGGTCGCTTTCGCGCGCTGGATCTGGCGTCAGCTGACGTCGATGCGGACCGCGCTGTCGCTGCTGCTCCTGCTGGCGATTGCCGCAGTGCCGGGCTCCTTGGTGCCGCAGCGCGGCGTCGACGCCCGCGCCGTCGAGGCCTATCTGGCCGATCACCCCACGTCCGGTCCCATCCTGGACTCGCTGGGCATGTTCAGCGTCTACACGTCACCGTGGTTCAGCGGTATCTACCTGCTGCTGATGGTCTCCCTGGTGGGTTGCATCGTGCCGCGCACCCAGGTGTACGCCAAGGCCCTGCGCGCCCGCCCTCCCAAGGTGCCGCGCCGGCTCGAGCGCCTGCCGGCCTCGTCCTCCTTCGAGACGTCCTCCGACGTCGACGACGTGATCGCCGCCGCCAGGCAGGCCCTCGGTCGGGCCCGGGTCGACGTCGTCGAGCGAGACGGGTCGCACGAGCTGTCGGCCGAGAAGGGCTACCTGCGCGAGGCCGGCAACCTCGTGTTCCACATCAGCATCGTGGTGGTGCTGGTGGGAGTGGCGGCCAGTGCGCTGCTGGGCTATCGCGGCGCCGCGATCGTCACCGAGGGCGACCGGTTCAGCAACGTCCTGACGCAGTACGACGAGTTCACGTCCGGTGCCCTGTTCGACCGCGAGGAATTACCGCCATTCAGTCTTCAGCTGGACGACTTCGCCGCCAAGTTCCAGGTGGACGGACCGCAGCGCGGCGCACCTCGTTCGTTCGAGGCGACCGGATCGGTCAGTCGCGGAGTGGACGGCGCGGACGAGCCGTACAGCATCCGGGTGAACCATCCGCTCAACGTCGACGGCTCCTCGGTGTACCTCGTCGGGCAGGGCTACGCACCCGTCATCCGGGTCACCGACCCCGACGGCACCGTCGTGTTCGACGAAGCGGTGCCGTTCCTGCCCGCCGACCCGTCCTACACGTCCAACGGTGTCGTCAAGGTCTCCGAGGCAGAGCCCGAGCAGCTCGGTCTGCAGGGCTTCTTCCTGCCGACCTTCGTGGTCGGCGACACCGGCGCCACCCGCTCGGCCTTCCCCGACGCGCTGCAGCCGATCCTCGGGCTGTTCGTGTGGCACGGCGACCTCGGTCTCGACGAGGGCGTCCCCCAGTCGGTGTACGTGCTCGACAAGACCAACATGGAGCAGTACATGACCGGGGACAAGGGGTACCGGGTCAGCCTGCAGCCGGGACAGAGCCAGGTCCTGCCCGACGGCAACACCATCGAGTTCGTCGACCTGCGGCAGTTCGCCCGCTTCCAGATCGCGTCCGCCCCGTTCGTGCAGGTGCCGTTGTTCGGCATCAGCATCGGGGTGCTCGGACTGATCGCCTCGCTGGCGGTCAAGCCCCGGCGCACCTGGATCCGGATCCGTCGAGAGGGGTCGCGTACCGTGGTCACCGTCGCCGTATTGGACCGAGTTCCCCGGGTGGATCTACCAGCGGACCTCGATCGATTCATGGAACGGTTCCGCTCACGACTCGGCGATGTCACACCCGCACACGATGATGAGAAGGCGACATGACGCTCGAACAGTTCGGCCAGTTGTCCAACTATTGCGTCGCCGCATCCACCGGCATTCTCGCGCTGGCGTTCCTGGCCTACGTGGCGCAGTGGGGCTTCGCGCGCAACGTGCCGGCCGAACGCGTGCTGGTCACGGCCGGAGCCGGCTCCGAGGCCGAGCGTGACGTCGCGGCGGACGCCGGTGCCGACGACCTGCCCGATCGCAGCGACGTGTCGGGCAACATCGGCTTCTCGCTGACCGCACTGGCCACCCTGGTGCTCGGCATCGCCGTGGTGAGCCGTGGCCTCGCCGCCGAACGGGTCCCGTGGGGCAACATGTACGAGTTCGGCGTGGTCGCGATCTTCGTCGCGATGATGGCCTACGTCGTGCTCGAGCGCGTCTGGTCGATCGACTGGGTCGGCCCGATCGTCACCGGGTTCGCCACCGTGGTCCTCGGCTCGACCATGCTGTTCGTCTACGTGCCGCCCGGCCCGCTGGTGCCTGCACTGGACTCGTACTGGCTCGTCATCCACGTCATCGGGGCGATCATCGCCGGAGCCGCCTTCCTGGTGGGCGCCGCCGCCTCCGTGCTGTACCTGTACAAGGCGCGCGCCGAGCGCCTGACCCCCATCGATGAGCGCACCGGGTTCCTGTGGCGCATCCCGTCCGCGGGAGCCATCGACCAGGTCGCGTACCGGGTCCACGCCTTCGCCTTCCCCATCTGGACGTTCGCCGCACTGATCGCCGGTCCCATCTGGGCCCAGGCGGCGTGGGGACGCTACTGGGGCTGGGACGCCAAGGAGGTCTGGGCGTTCATCACCTGGGTCTTCTACGCCGCCTACCTGCACGCCCGTGCCACCGCCGGCTGGCGAGGCAAGGCCGCGGCCCTGCTGGCTCTGGCCGCCTTCAGCACCTTCCTGTTCAACTACATCGGCGTCAACCTCTTCGTCGGCGGCCTCCACTCCTACGCCAAGTAAGCCGGCCGGCGGGCGGCCTCCGGCCGGCCGGCGGCCTCCGGCCGGAGGCGGCCCAAGTGCCCCGACTTTTGTAGCGGTACGCAGGTGTGGTGACAGGTTTTGGATGCCTACCGCTACAGAAGTTGGGTCACTTGTGCGTGGGGAACCAGGTGTTCCACATCGTGCTCATCACCGGTGACGGGCCCTCGTATCCTCTGGATGTCAAGGCTTCGTGGACGCGCCGGACGATCTCCCGCGGACTCGAGAGGTCGCCTGCTGTCACGATGATGAGGCGCCATCCCTCGGCCTCCAGACGTTCTCGGCGCCCGATGTCCTTGATGCGCTGGTCCGCGTCCCGCTCGTGGTGCCAGCCGTCGTACTCGATCAGGATCTTGTGGCTGCGGTAGACCAGATCGCCCCGGGCCAGAAAGGCACCGAAGCGGTCGAGGATCACCCCGTTGCACTCCGGCTCGGGCAACCGGGCGATCACCAGCATGAGCCGCACCGTGGTCTCGAGAGGCGATTCAACACCGCGCCGTACGAACGTGACCGTGCGGCGAGCTCGGAGCACTCCGTGAAGGTGCTGGGTGTGCGCGAACTCGACCAACCGGTCCACGGTCGTCAGCCCGCAGTGCACGAGGTGGTCGCCCAGCTGGACGAGCTCGACGAAGGACAGGGGCAGCGCGCAGTCGACGAACGTGCGTTCGGGCCCAGTGATGGGGAGGCCCCCGACCAGATCGGCGTGCAGCAGTCGCTCGCGTCGGTGCAGCCTGATGCTCTTGAGCCGGGTGGGCACGGACCGGTTGGTGGAGAACTCCCACCGGGTGTGGCGACCGGCTCTCGGGTGGAGACCGTACAGGCGCATGGCACTCGTGTGGCTGACGATCGAGCCCGCCGGCAGGACCCGCAGCGCCGCCCGCAACCACATCAGCACGTCGACCTCGGTGTCGGCCGTCACGAAGACGCCGCGGAACAGCTGGCGCCAGCTGGGACCGGCGAGGGCTCCACGCCCGATCCCCAGGAGTGCAGCTTCGCGGGTGGTCACAGGAGAGCCGCGCAAGGCGGTCGGAACCTCATGAATGCGTGGCATCTGTCGAAGGTGCCGAGACCTGAGGCGATGCGCGACTGGTCTCACCGCCGCTGTGGACGAGCGAAAAACAAGAACATACCTGTGAATTAGTCGCCAGGTCGTGCAACTTTTGGCGCGAAACGCAGGATCAGCGGCCTCTCATGCATGCCAACCGCTACAAAAGTTGGGGCTCCACAAGTTGGGGCTAGAGGCCGCGGAGGTAGTCGGGGTCGTCGTCGGGGCCCGACGGGGGGCGGGGGGCCCGGCGACCGCCGTTGCCGCCGGCTGGGGGGTTCCATGAACGTCGATGCCCCACGGTCAGCCACAGCAGGGGGCCGAGCACGGGAACGATGACGATGATCGCGAACCATGCGGGCTTGGGCAGGCGGCCACGCATCTGCTCGCGAGGAAGCGCGATGCAGTCGAAGATCGCGTAGACCAGCAGCGCGATCGCCAGTACTGCGAGGAGGAACTTGCCCATAGGGTCCACGGTACCGGCGGGCAACTAGGCTGGCCGATGTGAAGGCATTCTACAAGTACACGTTGGCCCGATTCGCCGTGTTCGGCGTGTGCTGGGCGGTGCTGTACGGCATCGGGCTGCTCATCTTCGAGATGTCGTCGCTGATCAACCTGCTGATCCTCGTCGTCGCCATGTTGGTGTCGGCGGTCGTGTCGGCCTTCCTGCTCGCCGGCATGCGCAACGACCTCGCCCTCAACATCGAGCAACGCGCCACGCGGATGACCGAGCGACTCGAGGAGTCACGTCGTGCCGAAGACATCGACTGAGGACCGCGCCTGGATCGCCGAGGCGATCCGCAGGGTCGACGCCGATGCCAATCGCAGCGCCGACACCCACCTGCACGTCCTGCAGACACCACTCGACGGCGTCGACATCTATCTCAAGGACGAGTCGGTGCACCCCACCGGCAGCCTCAAGCACCGACTCGCGCGCTCCCTGTTCCTCTACGCGCTGTGCAATGGGTGGGTACGCCCCGACAGCACGATCATCGAAGCGTCCAGTGGGTCGACCGCGGTCAGCGAGGCCTACTTCGCCCGGCTGATCGGGGTGCCCTTCATCGCGGTGATGCCGGCCACCACGAGCCCCGAGAAGATCGCGCTCATCGAGTTCTACGGCGCCACCTGTCACCTGGTCGACGATCCCGGCACGGTCTACGCGGAGGCGCGGCGCCTCGAGGGTGAGACCGGCGGCCACTACATGGACCAGTTCACCTATGCCGAGCGCGCGACGGACTGGCGCGGCAACAACAACATCGCCGAGTCGATCTTCGAGCAGATGTCTGCCGAACCGCACCCCTGTCCCACGTGGATCGTGGTGGGTGCCGGTACCGGTGGAACGTCGGCCACGATCGGGCGGTTCGTCCGGTACCGCCGCTTCGACACCAAGGTGGCGGTGGCCGATCCGGAGAACTCGGCGTTCCACGGCGGCTGGGAGGCCGACCGGTCGGACGTCACGACCTCGACGCCCTCGCGCATCGAGGGCATCGGTCGCATGCGGGTCGAACCGTCCTTCGTCGGCGGCGTGGTCGACGACATGGTCGCCGTCCCCGACGCCGCATCGATCGCCACGGCGCGGTGGGTCTCGGTCCTGCTGGGCCGACCCGTGGGCGGCTCGACCGGAACCAACGTCTGGGCTGCGCTTCACTATGGACAGTCGATGGTCGACGCCGGCGCGGCCGGCAGCATCGTCACCTTGCTGTGTGACGGTGGCGAGCGGTACGTCAACACCTACTTCGACGACGCGTGGCTCGAGGCCAAGGGCATCGACATCGCACCGTACGCCGCAGTCCTCCGCACGTTCTCGGCCACCGGAGAGCTGTCAGCAGTGACCGGATGACCTCGTACATCTCCCACACGTCGATCGACTGTGCCAACGCCTACGAGCTGTCGCAGTGGTGGAAGTCGCTGCTCGGCTACGTCGACGTCGAGGGGGACCCGAACGAGCCCGGTGACGAGGAGTGCGCCATCGTCGATCCCGACACCGGTGCCTGCCTCCTGTTCATCGAGGTGCCCGAGGACAAGAGCGGCAAGAACCGCCTGCACCTCGACCTGCGGCCCCGCGCGGGCAGCCGCGACGAGGAGGTCGAGCGGGTCCGCGCACTCGGTGCGACCGAGGTGGCCGACCTTCGGGGCACGCACGGGCCCGGAACCGGATGGGTCGTGCTCGCCGACCCGGAGGGCAACGAGTTCTGCATCCTGCGATCCGAGGACGAGTTCGCCGGCTCCTAGGGTGTCACCGGCACGATCTCGGCGGACACGATGTGGCCGGCGTCGAGGACCAGCTGACCCAGCGTGCCGCGCGGCTGACGGCGCTTGTCGGTCGGCGATCCGGGATTGAACAGGCGTTGACCGTCCTCCTCGGTGTCCCACGGGATGTGCGAGTGTCCGAACACCACGAGATCCGCCTCGGGGAACAGGGTGCGCATGCGCCGGGCACGGCCCTGCTTGGGGCCCGAGTCATGGATCATCGCGATCCGAACCTCAGCGAGGTCGATCTCGACCGTCTCGGGCGCACCCCAGGCGGCGACGTCCGGGCCGTCGTTGTTCCCGAGCACGACGTGGAGGGGGGCGAACGCGGCCAGCTCGTCGAGGACGCCGGGACGGCAGACGTCACCGGCGTGCAGGATGACGTCGACGCCGCGCAGCTGATCGGCCACGGCGGACGGCATCTGCTTCCAGAATCGTGGCGCGTGCGTGTCCGAGATGACGGCGACGCGCACCTCAGGCTCCGATGAGGAGGCCGGCCGTGAGTCCGACTGCGTAGGCGAGCTCGGCGAGTCCGGTGTCCCGCAGCACGGGGATCAGGGCGGGACCCTGGGCGCCGCTGGCCACCGTCTGGCGAGCCCGCACCGCCCACGGCGTCATGAGCAGTCCGAGCAGGGCCCAGGTCGTGAACCCGGAGGCCCAGACGAGGGCAAGCACGGCGATCGCGATGAGCACCGTGAAGAGCAGGCGGGTGCGATGGTCCCCGAGAAGGACGGCGAGCGTGCGCTTGCCGGCCTCGGTGTCGCTGGGGATGTCGCGCAGGTTGTTGGCCACGAGGATCGCGCAGGCCAAGGCTCCGACCCCGACGCCAGCCGCGAGAGCCGGACCCGTGATCTGCCCGATCTGGACGTACGCCGTACCGACCACCGCGACGATCCCGAAGAACACGAAGACGCTGACCTCGCCCAGGGCTCGGTAGCCGTACGGGCTGGGCCCGCCGGTGTAGGTCCACGCCGCGCCGATGGCGGCCGCGCCGATCAACAGCAACCACCATGTCGTGGTGGCAGCGAGCGCCAGTCCCAGCAGCGCTCCGAGGCCGAGGAACCCGATGGCGGCCATCTTGACCCGTGCTGCGGGCACCAGGCCGGAGCCGACCAGGCGCAGCGGACCCACGCGGTCGTCGTCGGTGCCGCGGATTCCGTCGGAGTAGTCGTTGGCGTAGTTCACCCCGATCTGAAGGGCGAGGGACACCCCGAGCGCGAGCAGTGCCTTCCACCAGACGAAGGCGTCGGCGAAGGCTGCTGCGCCGGTCCCGGCGAGTACCGGGGCGATGGCGGCCGGCAGGGTGCGCGGTCGAGCACCTGCGATCCACAGCTGGGTCGGAGTGGGCGTGGGCGCAGAAGTCACCCGGGTAGTCTGCCACCTCGGTTGCAGACGTGGATCGTCAAGTTAAGGTTGACGTCATGGTTGAATCGGACGGAGACTTCACCGACGCGATCGCGCAGGCCATCGCGAGACTCGATCCGGGCCTCGAGAGGCGCCTGGGCCGCGACCCCCAAGCGCATCTGGACCTGGTCGTGATGACGAAGCGTGCCCATGAGGGGGTCGGGTCGCTGCTGAGCGACGCCGTCGTGGCGGCACGAGCGGCTGGACACAGCTGGGAGCAGATCGGGACCTCGCTGGGCATGACCCGGCAGGCCGCCCAGCAGCGTTTCGGGCGCGTGGTCTGCGACAACGACGAGCCGGGAGAGAATCGTCGGCTGGTCGGCCTGACCGCGATGCGCGAGATGGAGGAGCTCGACGAGTGGGGCCGTCACGGGTGGCACTCCGTGCGGTTCGGGCCGATGTTCCACGACGTCCAGCGATCGTCCGTGCAGTGGGAGCATCGCCGCAACGTCATCGGCAGTCGAGCGGCTCGCGAGCTGGAGCAGCAGGGTTGGCAACGCATCGGCACCCTCTGGTTCCCGTGGGTCTACTTCAAACGCTCGACGGGAAGACCCGCTGAGCCCGGCGAGCCGGGTGGCGACGCATGACCGCCGAGGCGCAGACAGCCTCATTGCGTCCCGTGTCCGGAGCGCCACGCGCCGTGCTGGACCTGATGCGGCCGTGGGTACTCGACGGCGGCGAGCCGATCGTCATCCGCACGTCGGGCAGCACGGGTGTCCCGAAGGACGTGGTGCTGTCGCACCGAGCCGTCCTGGCCTCGGCCGAGGCCAGCCTCGAACGCCTGGGTGGGTCGGGCGGGTGGTTGTCGGCGATGCCGGTCACCGGAGTCGGTGGTCTGCAGGTGCTGGTGCGCTCGGTGCTGGCCGGCATCACCCCCGCGTTCACCGACGATCACGCGGACCTGGTGTCGGCGATTGCCGCCATCTCGGGGGATCGTCGCTACGCCTCCTTGGTGCCCACCCAGATTCACCGGCTGCTGCGTGACGGTCGCGCCGGGGTGTTGGCCGAGCTCGACGCCGTCCTGGTGGGCGGCGCGTCCATGCCCGCGGACGAGCTCGACGCCGCGCGAGCTGCGGGAGTCACCGTCGTGCGCACCTACGGCATGTCGGAGACGTGCGGTGGCTGTGTCTACGACGGCCTTGCCCTGAACGGTGTGAGCCTGCGGTTGGACGAGGCTGGTCAGATCCAGATCGCGGGTCCCGTGCTGTTCGACGGATACGCGGGCGCCGGGGCGCACGACGGCTGGTTCGGCACGGCCGATCGCGGCGAGATCGACGTTGACGGGCGCCTGCGGGTGACCGGCCGGGTCGACGACGTCGTCGTCAGTGGCGGGGTGAACGTGTCGCTGCCGGCCGTGACTGCGGCTCTGCGCAAGCTGGACGGCGTGGCCGACGCGATCGCGCTGGGGCGAGCTGACCCTGAGTGGGGGAGCCGGGTGGTCGCATTCGTGGTGCCCGATGATGCGGTGTGCCTCGACGGGTTGCGTCTCGACGAGGTGCGCGACGAGATCGAGGCGGCGGGTCTCCCACGCACCTGGGCGCCGCGCGAGGTGGTGCTGCTCGACTCCTTGCCGCTCCTGCCGGGTGGCAAGGTCGATCGGCAGTCGCTGACCCGCTGACGAGGTGATTCGTCAGCGGGTCTACGTGACTCGTCAGCGGGTCTACGTGACTCGTCGGCGGTTAGACCTGCGCGTTGATGGCGTCGGCCACTGAGTGGTCGCCCTCGGTGAGGGTCCACTGCTGGCCGATGGTGCGGTCGTCCTCGAGGCAGGCAGCGATCACGGCGGCGACGTCGGCGCGGGTCACTTCGCCACGGTCGAGCTCGGGCGCCAGGGCGACCGATCCGGTGGCGGGATCGTCGGTGAGGCCGCCCGGGCGGATGATCGTCCAGTCCAGGTCGCTGCTGCGCAGGGCGGTGTCGGCATCGCGCTTGGCCTCGACGTAGGCCCGCCACACCGGCTCGGTGTCCTCGGGCACCTCGGCGTCGACGCCGATGGCCGAGACCTGCACGAATCGCCTGACGCCGGCCGACGTGGCCCCCTCGATCGACTTCAGCGAACCGCCGAGGTCGACCGACTTCTTGCGGTCGATGTCGCCGTCGCCCCCGCCGCCGGCCGCGAACACCACGGCGTCCGCCCCGGCGAACACCTCGGCGAAGCGGGCGGCGGCGTCGGCCTCGATGTCGAGCATCGCGGTCTCGGCCCCCAGCGCCTCGAGCTCGGCGGTCTGCTCGGCCTTGCGGACGAGCGCGAGCGGCTGGTGCCCGCGCTCGGCCAGCGCGGTGATGAGCAGCTGGGCGATCTTGCCGTGGCCGCCGACGATGGCGACCTTGGATCCGGTGGAATCAGTCATGACTCCACCGTAGGTCGCGGCCTCACACGGCGCCGGTCACTGCCTTCTCGCGCTCCTTCTCGACCTCGGCCTCGGCGGTGCGGGTCCGCAGGGACTCACCCTCGATGTCGAGATTGGGCAGCAGACGGTCCAGCCAGCGCGGCAGCCACCACATGCGGTCGCCGACCAGTGCCATGAAGGCCGGAACCAGCGTCATGCGGACCAGGAAGGCATCGGCCAGCACGCCGACCGCCAGACCGAAGCCGATCGACTTGATGATGACGTCGTCGCCGAGGGCGAAGCTGCCGAACACGCCGATCATGATCGCCGCGGCGGCCGTCACGACCCGGGCGTTGAACTGGAAGCCGGTGATGACGGCGGGCACCGCCTCGGCGCCGTGGACGAACTCCTCACGCATGCGCGAGACCAGGAAGACCTCGTAGTCCATCGCGAGGCCGAACAGGATGCCCGTCAGCAGCAGGGGCAGCAGGAACAGCACGGGACCGGACGTGTCGAGGCCGATCAGGCCCGACAACCAGCCCCACTGGAAGACCGCGACGGTGGCGCCGAGGGCGACTCCCACCGAGAGCAGGAAGCCGAGGACGGCCTTCAGCGGCACGAGGATCGAGCGGAACACGATGGCCAGCAGCACGAACGCGAAGCCGACCACGACCAGCAGGTAGCGCGGGAACGCATCGGCCAGTGATTCGGAGATGTCGACACCCAGCGCGGTCTGGCCGGTGACCAGGACGGAGGCCCCGGTCTGACCCTCGACACCCTCGACTGCGGCGCGAATGTCGTCGACCAGCGTCTGGGTGTCGGCGTCGGACGGTCCGCTCTCGGGAAGGACGGTCACGATGGCGTACTGCGCCTGCTCGAGCTGCTGGGTGTAGGCCTCGGCGGCCTCCGGGGGAGTCTGCTCCGTGAGGGGTGGCACGACGGCCGCGATGTCGGTCTCGATGGCGGAGACGGCACCGGTGACTGCATCGACGGCGGCCTGCGGATCGTCGGCGCCCTGGGTGTCGACCACGACCAGCAGGGGCCCGTTGGTCCCGGCGCCGAAGTTCTCGGCGATGGTGTCGTAGGCGATCCGGGCTCCGCTGCCTTCGGCTGCGGTCCCGTCGTCGGGCAGGGCCAGCTGCATCGAGGCGACCGGGATCGCGATGACGCCGGCGACCACCAGGCCACCGATGAACGTCACCGCCTTGTGCCTGGTGACCAGCTCGGCCCAGCGGAGGCCGTTGGTGCGCTGGTGCTCGACGCCTTCGGGGTTGGAGCGCTGCAGGAAGCGCAGGCCACCTGAGGTGACGCGGCGGCCCGCGAAGCCGAACAGGGCCGGCAGCAGGGTGAGGGCGATCAGCACGGCCACGGCGACGGTGGCGGCCGCGGCCAGGCCCATCTCGGTGAGGAAGGAGATGTTGACGATGGCCAGGCCGGCGAGCGCGATGACGACCGTCAGCCCGGCGAACACGACGGCGGAGCCGGCCGTGCCCACGGCGCGCCCGGCCGCCTCCTCGAAGGAGTGGCCCGCCTTCACCTCGCTGCGATAGCGACTGACGATGAAGAGGGCGTAGTCGATGCCGACGGCGAGCCCGAGCATCGAGGCGAGGATCGGGGTGGTCGACCCGAGGTCGACGAAACCGGTCAGGGCGGTGATGGAGCCGACGCCGATGCCGACACCGATGAGCGCGGTCAGCAGGGGCATGCCGGCCACCAGCATCGAGCCGAACGTCAGGACCAGCACGATGACCGCGATGCCGATGCCGAGCAGCTCGGCGGTGCCGGTGTGGGGGATCTCCTGCAGGGCGTCGCCGCCGATCGCGACGGCGAGGCCTGCGGACTCGGGGTCCTCGGCGGCGGCCTCCAGTGCGCTGCGGTCGGTCTCGGTCAGCTCGACCGACGTGCGGTCGTAGGAGACGGTCGAGTAGGCGACCGAGCCGTCCTCGGACACGGTGCCGGTCGTGAAGGGGTCGGTGGTGGCGACGACGTGGTCGGTGCGCGTGCTCTCGATCGCATCGAGCACCACCTCTTGGTTGGCCGGCTCGGCGAGGGATTCACCCGCGGGAGCCTCGAAGACGATGCGCGCGGTGGCGCCGTCCGGTGCCGCGTCGGGAGTGCGGTCCTTGATCAGCTCGAAGGCCTGGGTCGCCTCGATGCCCGGCAGATCGAACTGGTCGGACGTCTTGCCCGAGAAGGCGGCCGCGCCGGCGCCGATGAGCACCAGCAGGACCAGCCACGAGGACAGGACGACGCGGCGGTGGGTGAACGACCAGCGTCCGAGCCGGTACAGGTGCCAAGCCATGGGGAGCTCCTTGAAGGGGGTCAGGGGTGGATGCCGAGGACCGGCAGGAGGGCGTGATCGACGAAGGCGAGCTGGCTGTCGTCGTCAGAGGGTTGGTCGTCGAGCACTGGCTGCAGGACGACCTGGGAGATGAGCAGCTGGGGGACGTAATCGATGCCGGGGCAGTCGGCGGCGACCTCGCCGCGGTCGACAGCGCGATCGATGACCGCGCGGATGCGGGCACGACCCAGGGCCACGACCTGGTCCCGCAGGGCATGGCCGAGTTCTGGATCGGTGCGCACGGCATGCAGGAGTGCACCGATCAGGGCGCCGTCCTCGACACCCTCGGGCTTGTCCGCAGTGAGCATGAGGTGCAGATCGTCACGCAGGGAGCCCGTGTCGACGAGATCGGGGTGGTCCTCGACGGTGCAGGCCATCGCGTCGGCGACGAGGGCCGTCTTGCTGCCCCACTGCCGGTACAGGGTCGCCTTGCTGCTGTGCGTCTCCTCGGAGATCTGGTCCATCGTCAGTCGGTCGAACCCGTGCAGCGCGACGAGGCGCAGCGTGCCGGTGTACAGCTCGGCGAGGCGCTCGTCACTGAGGCGGGTCATGGGTCTCCGTTGATCGAAACGAAACAGTTTCGTTCACTCTAGGTCACGGTGCGCCCCGGGTCACGCCGGCAAGGCATGACGTCGGTCACTTCATGCCGTCTAGAAGTCGTGGGACCCCGGACCGACAAGATGACCATTCGGACGGAATCGGCGCAGGTGCACCCCCCGCGCGAACCTGATCGCCGGGCGGATCAGCATCTCGGTGCTGCCGATGATGAACAGCCAGGTCCCGGCGAGGGTCGACGACTCGGAGAGGAACAGGAAGCTGCCGATCAGGAACCAGGTGCCGATCAGCAGGTCGTTGACGATGCTGAGCAGCTCATAGCGCTGGCGGATGATCAGCTCGTCGTCTCCCACGTGGATCACCAGGGGGTCGGAGTCGCGGGTGCGCCCGCTCGGATCGTGCGCCTTCGTCATGTTCGGTCCTCTCGTCGGTGCCAGTTCTACGACAGTAGGGTCGCAGGATGCGCACCGAGACCTTCGCCATCGACATGCCCGTGCGGTTCCGTGGCATCTCACGGCGCGAGGGAATGCTGGTCGAGGGGCCGGCGGGATGGGCCGAGTTCAGCCCGTTCCTGGACTACGAGCCGGCCGAGTGTGTTCCGTGGCTGGCTGCTGCGCTCGACTCGGCCGGACATGAGTGGCCGGTGGCCGTGCGCGACCGGGTGCCGGTCAACTGCACGGTGCCCGCCGTCGGGCCCGAGCAGGCCGCCGAGATCGTTCGGCGCAGCGGGTGCTCCACGGCCAAGGTCAAGGTCGCCGAGCGGGGGCAGACCCTCGCCGAGGACATCGCACGGGTCGAGGCGGTGCGCGACGCGCTCGGTGCGTCCGGTCACGTGCGGGTCGACGCCAACGGCGGGTGGGACGTCGACGTGGCCGTGTCGAGCATCGCGCAGCTGCTTCGTGCTGCAGCTGGGCTGGAGTACGTGGAGCAGCCGTGCGCCTCGGTCGAGGATCTCGCGGCCGTGCGCCGCCGGGTCGACGTGCCGATCGCCGCCGACGAGTCGATTCGTCGCGCCGACGACCCCCTGCGCGTCGTGGCACTCGACGCCGCGGACATCGCGGTGCTGAAGGTGCAGCCGCTGGGCGGCGTGCACGCCTGCCTGCGCATCGCCGAGCAGATCGGCCTCCCGGTCGTGGTGAGCAGCGCGGTCGACACCTCGATCGGACTGGCGGCCGGACTTGCTCTGGCCGCAGCGCTGCCCGAGCTGCCCCACGCCTGCGGCCTGGCGACCACGTCGCTGCTCTCTGGTGACGTGGTGACCCAGCCCCTGAAGCCGGTCGACGGCTGGCTCCCGGTCGGACGGCAGACGCTCGACGACGGCGCCTTCGCCCAGGTCGCGGCCGACCCCGAGACCGACGCTCGCTGGCAGGCGCGCCTGGCGCGGGTCAGAGAGCTGAGCGCATGAGAGACCAAGGATCAGTCGGAGTCGCCCGAGAACTGGTCATGCACCTGCTCGGCTGTCACGTCACCGATGTCGTGCTGGCGCCGGGGTCGCGGTCGGGCCCGGTCGCGCTGGCTCTCGCCGCTGCCGACCAGCAGGGGCTGTTGCGCCTGCACGTGCGCATCGACGAGCGCGAGGCGGCGTTCCTGGCCCTGGGCATGGCCAAGGCATCGCGCCGCATCGTGCCGGTGGTCACGACGTCGGGCACGGCCGTGGCCAATCTGCACCCGGCACTGCTGGAGGCGGTGCACGCCCGAGTGCCGGTCCTCGCGATCACCGCCGACCGGCCGGCCCGGCTGCGCGGCACCGGGGCGAACCAGACGACCGATCAGCCCGGCATCTTCCCGGGCGTTCCGTGTATCGACCGGGTCCCGGACATCGGCCGCGCCGACGGTCCGCAGCACCTCAACCTCGAGCTCGACGAGCCATTGATCGAGCCCGTGGACTGGGACTTCCCCACCACCGTGTCGATGACCCCTTCGACTCCCACGACGCCACCCTTCACGCTGCCGACCGGCCCGCGCACCGTCGTGGTCGCTGGTGACGATGCCAGGCAACCCGCACGCGTCCTGGCGCGCGACGCGCACTGGCCGCTGTGCGCCGAGCCGAGCTCGGGATCGCGCAACGGAGAGGCGTTGGTCGCCTACCGCCTCCTGCTGCAGCACTCGCCGCTGGCCGGTGAGATCGAGCGCGTCATCAGCTTCGGGCACGCCACGCTCTCGCGCCCCGTCACGCAGCTGTTGGCGCGAACTGACCTCGAGATCGTGCACGTGGGCGATCAGTCGACATTTCCGGTGCCCGCCGGCGCGAACGTCCGGTTCGTCGATGCGGTGGCCTTCGAGGAACCAGATGCCGACGACTGGCTCGGGGCGTGGCGGGCCGCGGACGCCTCGGCGACGACTGCCGTCGACGCCGCCCTGGACGGCTCGACGCCCTATGACGTCGCACGGACCGTCAACGCGGCGCTGCCACCCGGTGGGCTGTTGTTCATCGGTTCCTCCAGCCCCATCCGCGACCTCGATCTGGTTGCACGGCCCTACCCGGTGGGGGAGCGGCGCCTGCTGCTGTCCAATCGCGGGCTGGCGGGCATCGACGGGGTGCTCTCCAGCGCGATCGGGGCCGCGCTGGCGCGCGACTCGAGCCGAGCCATCGCCTACCTCGGCGACCTGACCTTCCTGCATGGCAGCAACGGATTGCTCATCGGTCCGCACGAGCCGCGCCCAGATCTGACGATCGTCGTGGTCAACGACGACGGCGGAAGCATCTTCAGCACCCTCGAGCAGGGCAGCGCCGAGTACGCCGACGCGTTCGAGCGCGTCTACGCGACCCCGACCGGCGCGGACATCGCCACCCTTTGCGCGGGCTACGGGGTGCCGCACCAACGGGTGGAGCCTGCGGCCTTGGCCGACGTGCTGGCGATCGAGTCCTCGGGCCTGCGTGTCGTCGAGGTGCCGGTCGATCGGACAGGGAGACGCGATCTGGCCGCTCGCATCGACGCGGCCGTGCTGGTGGCCGTCGGACCGTGACAGCGGTTGTGTCACGAACGGTCTGGGTCTAGATTTCGTGCAGCACGTCACACGTTCGTCAGATCGAGGAGACCATGGCCGAGGAAACGTTCGACTACATCGTCATCGGATCAGGAAGTGCCGGCGGAGTCGTCGCCGCGCGACTGAGCGAGGACCCCACGATCAGCGTGCTGCTCCTCGAGGCCGGCCCCGAGGACGACGACGAGATGATCAAGGCCCCCATCGGGTTCTCGACGTTGTTCAAGACCAAGTGGGACTGGAACTACGAGACCACCCCGCAGAAGCACCTTGCGGGCCGCAAGGCGTACTGGCCGCGCATGAAGGCGCTCGGTGGCTGTACCTCCATGAACGCCATGATCTACATCCGCGGAAACCACGCCGATTACGACGAGTGGCGCGACGGCTACGGCGCCACCGGCTGGGGCCATGACGACGTGCTGCCGTACTTCACGAAGTCCGAGGGCAACCAGCGACTGGCCGATCGGTTCCACGGCACCGACGGACCGCTGAGGGTCGAGGACCGTACCTACAACCACGAGCTGAGCGCGGCATTCGTCGAGTCGGCCGTCTCCTCGGGCATGAAGCGCACCGAGGACTTCAACGGGGCCGAGCAGGACGGCGTCGGCTGGTACCAGGTCACCTGCAAGAAGGGCAAGCGCTGGTCGGTCGCGGACGCCTACATCCGGCCCGCGATGGATCGGCCCAATCTCACGGTGCTCACCGAGGCCTTCGTCACCCGCATCGTGATGGACGGCAACCGGGCCACCGGTGTCGCCTACGAGCGTCACGGTGAGTCGATCATCGCGCGTTCCGCTGCTGAGATCGTGCTCAGCGGAGGAGCAGTCAACAGTCCCCAGCTGCTGATGCTGTCGGGCATCGGCCCGGGCGCCCACCTGCGCGAGCACGGCATCGACGTCGTCGTCGATTCGGCGGGCGTGGGACAGAACCTGCAGGACCATCCCGCCGCGGGCCTGCTGCTGTACACCAAGGGCACCACCGACCTGGGCGAGATGCTCGGCCTCGGGAACCTGCTGAAGTGGCGCGCCACCGGTAAGGGGCCGTTGTCGTCCAACATCGCCGAGGCGGGTGCCTTCCTGCGCTCACGCGACGAGCTCGAGCACCCCGACCTGCAGTTCCACGTGGCGCCCACGGGGTTCTACGACAACGGGATGCACGAGCCGACCCGGCGTGGAGTGACCGTGGCCACCACCTTGGTCAACGTGCAGAGCCGTGGACAGCTGAGGCTGCGGTCGGCCGATCCGACCTGGCACCCGGAGATCGACGCCGGCTACTTCGACGACCGGGCCGACCTCGAGGCGACCATCGCCGGGTATCGCCACGCGCTCGAGATCGTCAAGCAGGGCCCCTTCTCCGGATTCATCGACGCACCGTGGGACCCGGCCACGTTGGATCCCACCGATGAGGAGATCACCGCAACCATCGGCCGCCTGGCCCAGACGCTGTATCACCCGACCTCCACCTGTGCCATGGGTACGATCGAGGGCAGCGTCGTCGATCCGGAGCTCAAGGTGCACGGCGTCGAGGGACTGCGGGTCGCTGACGCATCTGTCATGCCGCGGGTTCCACGCGGAAACACCAATGCACCGTCCATCATGATCGGCGAGATGTGCGCCGATCTCGTGAAGGAGTCACGATGACCGCCACGATCGAACCGACCACCGGATCGGGTGTTCCGACGCCCACGTTCGATTCCCTCAACCCCGCCAATGGTGACGTCGTGGGCAGCCACCCCATCGCGTCCCCGGCCGACGTCGATGCAGCCGTCGCGCGTTCTCGTGAAGCCGCTGGCTGGTGGGGGGAGCTGTCGTTCGACGAGCGTGCCGAGTACCTGCTCACGTGGCGCAGCGTCATCACCCGCCGCATCGCGCAGCTGGCCGACCTGTCGCACCGCGAGACGGGCAAGCCGCACGGTGACGCGCAGCTGGAGATCGTTCTGGCCATCGACCACATCGCCTGGGCGGCCAAGAACGCCAAGAAGGTTCTGGGTTCGCACAAGGTCAGCTCCGGCCTGCTGATGGCCAACCAGGCCGCCACGGTGCAGTACAACGCGCTCGGTGTGGTCGGCGTGATCGGCCCCTGGAACTATCCGGTCTTCACCCCCATGGGCTCGATCGCGTACGCACTCGCGGCCGGCAACACGGTCGTGTTCAAGCCCAGCGAGTACACGCCCACAGTCGGTCAGTGGCTGGCGGACACCTTCACCGAGGTCGTGGGTGGCCGTGCGGTCCTGCAGGTCGTCACCGGCATGGGCGAGACCGGCAACGCCCTGTGTGTCGCAGATGTCGACAAGCTGGCGTTCACCGGCTCGGGCGCCACGGGCAAGAAGGTCATGGCCGCCTGCGCCCAGAACCTCACGCCCGTCGTCATCGAGGCCGGTGGCAAGGACTCCTTGATCGTTGATGAGGACGCCGATCTCGCCAAGGCCGCCGAGGCTGCCCTCTGGGGCGGCATGTCGAATGCGGGTCAGACCTGCATCGGCACCGAGCGCGTCTACGTGCACGAGTCGGTGTTCGACTCCTTCGTGAAGGAGATCACCGAGCAGGCCAAGGGCCTGCGCGCGGGCAGCGACTCGGGCGCCAAGATCGGCCCGATCACGATGCCGTCGCAGCTCAAGGTCATCAAGAGTCACATCGACGACGCCATCGCCAAGGGCGCCACCGTCGTCATGGGCGGTGCGGACGCCGTCGGCGAGCGCTTCGTGCAACCGACCATCCTGACGCACGTGCCCGAGGACTCCAGCGCCATCACCGACGAGACCTTCGGCCCCACCCTGACCATCAACCCGGTGTCGTCGATGGACGAGGCGGTTCGGCTGACCAACGCCACGTCGTACGGTCTGGCCGGCGCGGTCTTCTCCGAGGCCAAGGGCATGGACATCGCGCGGCGTGTGCGGGCCGGCATGACCTCGGTCAACTCCGTCATCGCGTTCGCCGGCGTGCCGGCGCTGCCGTTCGGCGGGGTGGGGGAGTCCGGGTTCGGTCGCATCCACGGCGCCGACGGGCTCAAGGAGTTCACCTACGCCAAGGCCATCACCCGGCAGAAGTTCAAGCCGGTCATGATGCTGACGTCCTTCGCCCGCGACGCCAAGCTCGACGCCAGGGTCGCGACGCTGATCACCGTGCTGCACGGGGGGAAGCAGACTCTCAAGTAGGGCGCACGGGTCGCTTCGCTCCCCGCTCCAGCGGTTCGTTCCTCACCGCTGCCTCGCTTCGCTCGGGCGCCTTGCCTTCGCTTCGCTCGGCCCATGGGGCGCGCTGCTCGTTCCTCGCAGCCTCAGCGGTTCGTTCCTCACCGCTGCCTCGCTTCGCTCGGGCGCCTTGCCTTCGCTTCGCTCGGCCCGGGGTGGCCTCGTGGGCTTGCGGTTGGTTCTTCAGCGCTGCCTTCGCTTCGCTCGGCCCGGGGTCACCTGTGGGGCTGCCGGTTGGTTCCTCACTGATAGGACTGCAGCATGCGGATCTTCTTCACGGGTGGCTCGGGCAAGGCGGGACGGCATGCGGTGCGGTACCTCGTGGACCAGGGGCACCAGGTCACGAATGCCGATCGGGTTCCGCTCGGGCTGCCGGGCGTCAACGACCTCCGGGTCGAGCTGACCGACGCAGGTCAGGTCGTCTCGGCGCTGAAGGCTCCAGCCGGTCCCGACGAGCTGGACCTGCCCGAGGTGCCTGCCTACGACGCCATCGTGCACTTCGCCGCGATCCCGGCGATCTTCGTCGAGTCCGACGTCGAGACCTACCGCATCAACGTCTTGTCGACCTACAACGTGCTGGAGGCCGCAGCTTCGCTCGGCATCACCAAGGTGGTGTTCGCGTCGTCGGAGACCACGTATGGCATCTGCTTCGCGCAGGGTGAGCGCAAGCCCGCGTACCTGCCGATCGACGAGGACCATCCCACGGTCCCCGAGGACAGCTACGCGATGTCCAAGGTCGCCGGTGAGGTCACGGCACGCTCGTTCCAGGCCCGTACCGGTGCCGACGTGTACGGGCTGCGCATCAACAACGTCATCGAGCCGCACGAGTACGCCGAGCTGTTCCCCGACTTCCTCGCCGACCCGGCCCTGCGGAGACGCAACATCTTCGCCTACATCGATGCTCGCGATCTCGGACAGATGGTCGACCGCTGTCTCGCCACCGACGGCCTCGGATTCGAGGTGTTCAACGTGGCGAACGCAGACATGTCCGTCGCGGCGAGCACCGACGAGGTCATCGCCCAGTTCTACGACGGTGTCGAGGTGCGCCGCCAGATGGGCCCGAACGAGACCTTCTACTCGATCGACAAGGCGCGCGACCTGGTCGGCTTCGACCCCCAGTACTCGTGGCGGGACGTGGTCAGCGACCCGAGTGCGTCGTAGTCGGTAACCTGCAGCGGTGCCTGACTTCCACCGATTCGTCGCCCTCGGAGACTCCTTCACCGAAGGGGTCGGCGATCTCGATCCCGCGCGTCCGAACGGCGTGCGCGGCTGGGCCGACCGGGTGGCCGCCGTGCTGGCCGGGCGACACAGCAGCTTCGAGTACGCCAACCTCGCGATCCGGGGCCGCAAGCTGCGACCGATCCTCGCCGAGCAGATCGAGCCCGCTCTTGCGATGCAACCGGACCTCGTGACCCTGTACGCCGGCGCCAACGACGTCCTGCGTCCGCGGATCGACATCGACGCCCTGGTCGACGCCTACGACGATGCGGTCGGCCGACTGGTCGGCGGGGGAGCGACGGTGGCGCTGTTCACCGCGTACGACCCGGGTTCGCATCCGATCTTCGGCGCGTTGCGCGGCCGGTTCGCGACCTACAACGAGCTGGTGCGCGAGGTCGCCGACCGGCATGGGGCCACGCTGGTCGACTTCTGGCGGCTGCGCGAGTACCGCGACGACCGCATGTGGGACGTCGATCGCATGCACATGGCTTCACCAGGTCACCAACGGATGGCGATCGCGGTGCTCGACACCCTCGAGGTGCCGCACGACCTGACGCCACTGCCACTGGTCGATCGCCCGGTGCTGTCGGCGCGCGAGCGCCGTCAGGCCCATCTCGCCTGGACCCGCGAGCACGCCGGACCGTGGGTCAAGCGACGCCTCACCGGGGTGTCGTCAGGCGACTCGCTCAGCCCGCGGTGGCCGACACCCGGCCCCGTCGGCTGACACTCCCGCCCCGAGCATTCGGTTGAGAATGCACCGCCCCGGGGCGAGTCAGGCCAAGGCGTCGCGGACCGGGATGAACTTGGCGTTCGACTCGGCGAGCTCGTCAGCGGGGACCGAGTCGGCGACGATGCCGCAGCCGGCGAACAGTCGCACCGTGGTGCCGTCGCCCTCGATCTGCGCGGACCGCAACCCGATGCCCCACTCGCCGTCGCCGCGCGCATCGATCCAGCCGACCGGTCCGGCGTAGCGGCCACGGTCCAGCAGCTCGATCTCGGAGATCAGGGCCACGGCGTCGCGGGTCGGTGTACCGCCCACGGCCGCTGACGGGTGCAGCGACGCAGCCAGGGTCAGGGCGTTCGCGCCATTCTTCATGACGCCGGTGACGCCGGTGACGTCGGTGGCGAGGTGCATGACGTTGGGCAGGTGGAGCACGAACGGCGTCTCGGGAACGTTCATGCTGGTGCAGTGGGGCGCGAGCGAGTCGGCCACTGATCGCACCGCGTACTCGTGCTCCTCCAGATCCTTGCTGGATCGAGCCAGTGAGCCGGCCAGTGCGAGGTCATGGGTGTCGTCGCCGGTGCGGCGGATCGTGCCGGCCAGCACTCGCGAGGTCACCAGTCCGCGTTCGAGGCGCACCAGCATCTCGGGGGTCGACCCGAAGAAGCCGTCGACGTGAAAGGTCCAGCAGCTGGGGTACTGCGCGGCGAGGCGTGTCAACGGGGCACGCACGTCGAGCACCTCGTCGAGATCCGCCACGAGGTCACGTGCGAGCACGACCTTGTCGAGGTCGTCGGCATTGATGCGGCGCACGGCCTCGGCGACCATGCCCTGCCAGGTGTTGCTGTCGACCGGACCGTCGGCGAACGTGACACCGACCGGCTCGGGCGGCACCTCGGTGGCTGTGACGTCGGGCATCGTCGTGATGCCGGTGCCGATGACGGTCAGCCACGCGATCCCGTCCCGGCGTCCGATGACCACCTCGGGCACGACGAGGGTGCTCCCGTGGCCGTCGTCGGCGAACGTGAACGATCCGAACGCCACCAGGCCGGATCCGGGACGATCGACGTCATCGCGCACGACGGCGTGCACCGCCAGGTCGCGCCACCAGTCGGCGGCGTCAGCAAAGCGGTTCGCCCCGGTGCAGGTCAGCTCCGCAGCGCGGCCCCAGCCGACGAGTCCGTCCTCGCGATGGACCCAGGCCAGCGACTCGTCCGCGGGAAGAAGGTCGAGCAGAGCGCCAGGATCGGCGATCGGCGTCGAACGAACCACAAGAGGTCCGACAGCGTCGACCGAGGCGGAAGTGCTCACGAATCGAGCCTAGCGCCGCCGGTGCAGGGGCGCTCTCGCAGTCAGCCCCGTAGGCTGCACGGGTGAGTCGAGCCGGCCTGGACAAGGACCCCCGTGACGTCGCCCGGATGTTCGACGGGGTGGCTGACAAGTACGACCTGACCAACGACGTGCTGTCGATGGGGCAGGACCGCCGCTGGCGCAGGCGCGTCGTCGAGACGGTGCTGCCGAAGCCCGGCGAGCGGATCCTCGATCTCGCAGCCGGCACCGGCACGTCGAGCCAGCCGTTCGCTGACGCCGGCGCCCAGGTGGTCCCGTGCGACTTCTCGATCGGCATGCTGCAGGTGGGCAAGCGCCAGAAGCCGCGACTGGGATTCACCGCGGGTGATGCCATGGTCCTGCCATTCGACGACGACACGTTCGACGCCGTCACGATCTCCTTCGGCCTGCGCAACATCGCCGACTCATCGGTGGGACTGGCCGAGATGTTGCGGGTGACCCGCCCCGGCGGACGCCTCGTGGTGTGCGAGTTCAGCGCTCCGACGTGGAGCCCGTTCCGCACGATCTACACCAACTACCTGATGAAGGCGTTGCCGCCGATCGCACGCGCTGTGTCCTCCAACCCCGAGTCGTACGTCTATCTCGCCGAGTCGATCCGAGCCTGGCCGGATCAGCGCGGCCTCGCGGCCAGGATCGAGGCCGCCGGCTGGGGCCCCACCACGTGGAAGAACCTCTCCGGCGGCATCGTCGCCCTGCACCACGCCGTCAAGCCCTGACCTGGCCCCGGAGCCCCAACTTTTGTAGCGGTACGCAGGCATCTGGGTCCCGGAAGCCTGCGCACCGCTACAGAAGTCGGACCTGTAAGGTGTGTCCCGCGACACGTTGTGAAGCCATTCACAAGCGCACGTGGAGGGACGGCGAATGACGGAATACACACCGGTCCTCGCGTTGGGCGCACTCGCCGCCGGGTTCGCGGTCATCAGCATCGTGGCAGGCAGCCTCACCGGTCCCAAGCGGTACAACCGCGCCAAGCTCGACCGCTACGAGTCCGGCATCGAACCCAGCCCGTTGCCCGAGGGTGGCGGAAAGATCTCGATCAAGTACTTCTTCACCGCGATGATGTTCATCATCTTCGACATCGAGATCGTGTTCCTGTATCCGTTCGCCGTGGCGTTCGACCAGCTGTCGTGGTTCGCGTTCTTCGCAGTCATGCTCTTCCTCCTCAACATCACGATCGCCTACGTCTATGAATGGCGCCGCGGCGGAATGGAATGGACCTGATGGGTATTGAAGAAAAGCTCCCCAGCGGTGTGCTGCTGTCGACGGTCGAGGGACTCGCCGGCTACATGCGCAAGGCGTCGTTCTGGCCGGCCACCTTCGGCCTGGCCTGCTGCGCGATCGAGATGATGACCTTCGGCGCTCCACGGTTCGACTCCGCGCGCTTTGGCATGGAGGTCTTCCGTCCGTCTCCTCGGCAGGCCGATCTGATGATCGTCGCCGGTCGCGTCAGCAACAAGATGGCGCCCGTGCTGCGCCAGATCTACGACCAGATGGCCGGTCCCAAGTACGTCATCGCCATGGGCGTGTGCGCCAGCTCCGGCGGCATGTTCAACAACTACGCGATCGTGCAGGGTGTCGACCACGTCGTGCCCGTCGACATGTACCTGCCCGGCTGCCCGCCGCGCCCGGAGATGCTGATCGACGCGATCCTGAAGCTGCACGACCAGATCCAGCACACCAAGCTCGGCACCAACCGTCTCGCCGAGATCGCCCAGGACGAGAAGATCGCGCTGAGCGCCACGCCGACCCTGGCCATGAAGGGCCTCATGCGATGAGCTCGGACTCACCCGACCCGCAGACCCAGGATCCCTCTCACGAGATCGTCGAGGCGCGCAGCGACCAGCACGCGCTCGAGGTCGTCGAGGTGCGTGAAGGTTCCTTCGGCGCCCACGGCTCGGGCGACACCAGCGGATTCGGTGGCCTGACCCGGCCGGTCATCATGCCGGGCGCGGCCTCGCGCCCCTTCGGTGGCTGGTTCGACCAGGTGGCAGACGACCTGGCGACGCTGTCCCCCGACGGAGCCCTCGAGAAGGTCGTCATCGATCGCGGGGAGATCACCTTCCACGTGCGGCGCGACGCGATCCTCGACGTCATCACCCACCTGCGCAACGCCCAGTCCTTGCGCTTTGAGTTCTGCTCCGGCGTCTCCGGCGTGCACTTCCCGCACGACACCGACCGCGAGCTGCACGTGGCGTACCACCTGTTGTCGATGACCCACAACCGTCGCATCCGCGTCGAGGCCTCCGTGCCGGACTCCGATCCGCACCTGGCCAGCGTGGTGTCGATCTACCCGACGGCCGATTGGCACGAGCGCGAGACCTACGACATGTTCGGGATCATCTTCGGCGGCCACCCGGCCCTGACCCGCATCCTCATGCCAGATGACTGGCCCGGCCACCCCCAGCGCAAGGACTATCCGCTGGGTGGCATCCCCGTGGAGTACAAGGGCGCCACGGTGCCCCCGCCGGACCAGCGAAGGAGCTACTCGTGACCAGCACCGTGAATGGGGGGACCCAGGATCCCTACGCAGGCGGCTCCGACTCCGACGAGGGCACGGTCTTCACCGTCACCGGTCAGGACTGGGACACCATCGACGCCGATGCGGTCGAGGGCGACCGCATGGTCATCAACATGGGTCCGCAGCACCCGTCCACGCACGGCGTGCTGCGCCTCGTGCTCGAGATCGATGGCGAGACCGTCCGCGACGCTCGCGCCGGCATCGGCTACCTGCACACCGGCATCGAGAAGAACATGGAGTTCCGCACCTGGACGCAGGGCGTGACCTTCTGCACCCGGATGGACTACGTCGCCCCGTTCTCCAACGAGGCCGCCTACGTGATGGGTGTCGAGAAGCTGCTCGGCATCGAGGCGCCGGAGAAGGCCGAGGTCATGCGGGTCCTCCTGCTCGAGCTCAACCGGATCAGCTCGCACCTGGTGTGCATCGCCACCGGTGGCATGGAGCTCGGTGCGCTCACCGTCATGACCTGCGGGTTCCGCGACCGCGAGCTCATCCTCGACGTGTTCGAGACCATCACGGGTCTGCGCATGAACCACGCGTTCTTCCGCCCCGGCGGCGTCGCGCAGGACCTGCCACCCGACGCGCTGGAGAAGATCACCGCCACCGTCCGCCTGCTGCGCAAGCGCCTGCCCGAGTACGCGGCCCTGTGCAACGCTAACCCGATCTTCAAGGGCCGCCTCAAGGACGTGGGCCACCTCGACCTCGCCGGCTGCCTGGCACTCGGCCTGACCGGCCCCGTGCTCCGTTCGACCGGGTACGACTGGGACCTGCGCGCCAAGCAGCCCTACTGGGGCTACGACTCCTACGACTTCGACGTCATCACCCGCGACGAGCCCGACGCCTACGGCCGGTTCCGCATCCGCCTCGACGAGATGGACCAGAGTCTTCGCATCGTCGAGCAGGCCGTCGAGCGCCTCGCCAAGATGGAGGGAGCTCCGGTGATGGTCGCGGACAAGAAGATCGCCTGGCCCGCGCAGCTGTCGGTCGGCGCCGACGGCCAGGGCAACTCCGCCGAGCACATCCGCCACATCATGGGCGAGTCGATGGAAGCACTGATCCACCACTTCAAGATCGTCACCGAGGGATTCCGGGTCCCGCCCGGCCAGGCCTATGGCGTCGTCGAGGCGCCGCGCGGGGAGATCGGCTGCCACGTCGTCTCCGACGGCGGCACCCGTCCGTACCGGGCGCACTTCCGCGATCCGTCGTTCGTCAACCTGCAGGCCACCTCGGTCATGAGCGAGGGCGGCATGATCTCCGACGTCATCGTCGCCGTGGCGAGTATCGATCCTGTCATGGGGGGTGTCGACCGTTGAGCCGTCAGTCGCTTCGCTCCCTCGGCTCACCGGCCGCCCGCGCGACTTCGTCGCGCCCGTGCTCTGCACGGCCCCTACCCTCGCTGCGCTCGGGCCATGGTTGCGCTTCTTCCCGTGGAGGTTCTGATGACGCTTTCTGATACGACGGTGGCCGAGCTGCGGGAGATCGCGGGTCGTTATCCGCAGGCGCGGTCCGGGTTGCTGCCGATGCTGCACCTGGTGCAGTCGGCCCAGGGCTACGTGACCAACGAGGGCGTCGAGACGTGCGCCGAGATCCTGGGCCTCAGCGCCGCTGAGGTCTCCGGCGTCGCCACGTTCTACACGATGTACAAGCGCCGCAAGATGGGTACGCACCACGTGGGTGTGTGCACCAACACCCTGTGCGCCGTCATGGGCGGCGACCTCATTCTCGAACGTCTCAAGGGGCACCTCGACGTCGGCAACGACGAGACCACCGAGGACGGCGAGATCACCCTCGAGCACATCGAGTGCAATGCGGCGTGCGACTACGCACCGGTGCTGACCGTGAACTGGGAGTTCTTCGACAACCAGACCCCCGAGTCCGCGGTCGAGCTGGTCGACCAGCTGCGGTCCGGCGAGGAGGTCCGCAGCCCGCGCGGCGCACGGATCACGTCGTGGCGCGAGGCCGAACGGGTCATCGCCGGCTGGGAGGACGGCCTGGCCGACGAGGGCCCCACGGCGGGCACCGCGTCGCTGGTCGGGCTCAAGATCGCGCAGGAGAACGGGTGGACCGCCGGTGGAGCGTCGACCACGCCGACCGACGCCACGGCGAGCGACGCCACGGCGACGTCCGAGGACGGCGCGGCGACACAGGCCGACACGGCGCGCGCCGAGAGCGAGACCGTCCTGGACACCAGTGGCGCAGAGGTCGAAGGCGGAGGATCTGAGGATGACTGACACGTTGACGCCGGTTCTGACGGCGGACTGGGGCACCGATCGGGCCTGGACGTTGGAGGCCTACCGCGCCTCCGGCGGGTACGACGCCCTCGAATCGACGCTGCAGATGGCGCCGGCCGACCTGGTCACCCTGGTCAAGGACTCGGGTCTGCGCGGCCGCGGCGGGGCCGGATTCCCCACGGGCATGAAGTGGAGCTTCATCCCGAAGGACAACCCCAACCCGACCTATCTGGTCGTCAACGCCGATGAGTCCGAACCGGGGACCTGCAAGGACACCCCGCTGATGATGGCGACGCCGCACACCCTGATCGAGGGCGTCATCATGTCGGCGCACGCGATCGGTGCCAAGGTCGCGTTCATCTACGTCCGCGGGGAGATCCTGCACGTCGTGCGTCGCCTGCGGGCGGCCTGCCGCGAGGCCTACGAGGCCGGACTGCTCGGTCAGGACATCCTGGGCACCGGCGCGAACATCGATCTGGTCATCCACGCCGGAGCGGGCGCCTACATCTGCGGCGAGGAAACGGCGCTGCTGGACTCGCTGGAGGGCCGTCGCGGACAACCGCGCCTGCGCCCACCGTTCCCGGCCGTCGAGGGGCTGTACGCCTCGCCGACCGTGATCAACAACGTCGAGTCCATCGCCTCGGTGCCCGCCATCGTGCGCGAGGGCCACGAGTGGTTCGCGGGCCTCGGTACCGAGAAGTCCAACGGCTTCGTCATCTACTCGCTGTCCGGGCATGTCTTGACCCCCGGCCAGTTCGAGGCGCCACTGGGCATCACGCTGCGCGAGCTGATCGACCTCGGCGGCGGCATGCGTGAAGGAAGCGAGCTGAAGTTCTGGACCCCGGGCGGGTCGTCGACCCCGCTGCTGACCGCCGAGCACCTCGACATGCCGCTGGACTACGAGTCCGTCGGCGAGGCCGGCTCGATGCTCGGAACCCGAGCGCTGCAGATCTTCGACCAGACCACGTCGGTCGTGCGGTGCGTCCTGCGGTGGACCGAGTTCTACAAGCACGAGTCCTGCGGCAAGTGCACCCCCTGTCGTGAGGGCACCTACTGGCTCGTCCAGGTCCTCGAGCGCCTCGACAACGGCGAGGGCAAGGACGGCGACATCGAGCTGCTGGTCGATCTGTGCGAGAACATTCTCGGCCGCTCCTTCTGCGCGCTCGGCGACGGTGCCACCAGCCCCATCACCTCGGCCATCCAGTACTTCCGCGAGGAGTTCGAGTCCGGCATGCACACCCCGTCGGCCGAGCTCTTCCCGCCCGCCGCGTCCACGTTGTTCGGCCAGGAGGTCAGCGCATGATCGAGCGCCAGCGAGTGAACATCGAGCCTGTGATGCCGGTGGCCACATATCCTCGCCTTTCCATGGGGGCAGCGGCATGACTATCGAAGCCACGTCGAAGACTCCGGCGCCCGTCGAGCAGGTCACGCTGACCATCGACGACGTCGAGGTCAGCGTCCCCAAGGGCACCTTGCTGATCCGCGCCGCCGAAGTGATCGGCGTGGAGATCCCGCGGTTCTGCGACCACCCGCTGCTCGAGCCGGTGGGCGCCTGCCGCCAGTGCCTGGTCGACATCCCCGATGCCGGCAACGGTCGTGGCATGCCCAAGCCGCAGGCCTCGTGCACCATCGAGGTCGCCCAGGGCATGGTCGTCCAGACCCAGGTGACGTCGGAGGTCGCCGCGAAGGCGCAGCGCGGCAACCTGGAGTTCCTGCTGATCAATCACCCGCTGGACTGCCCGGTCTGCGACAAGGGTGGCGAGTGCCCTCTGCAGAACCAGTCCATGAGCCACGGTGCCGGTGAGAGCCGCTTCGTCGAGACCAAGCGGACGTTCCCCAAGCCGATCAAGGTCAGCGAGCAGGTCCTGCTCGACCGCGAACGATGCGTCCTGTGCGCGCGGTGCACCCGATTCTCCGAGCAGATCGCCGGCGATCCGTTCATCGCGCTGATCGAGCGTGGCGCCAACCAGCAGGTCGGCATCTACGAGCAGGAGCCCTTCAGCTCCTATTTCTCGGGCAACACGATCCAGATCTGCCCGGTGGGCGCGCTGACCAGTGCCGACTACCGCTTCCGCTCGCGCCCGTTCGACCTGGTCTCGACGCCGTCGATCGCCGAGCACGACTCCAGCGGCTCCGCGATCCGCGTGGACCACCGGCGCGGCACCGTCATGCGGCGTCTGGCCGGAGATGATCCACAGGTCAACGAGGAGTGGATCACCGACAAGGACCGATTCTGCTTCACCTACGCGACCACCGGCGACCGGTTGCGCACCCCGTTGGTGCGCGATGAGTCCGGAGAGCTGCAGCCCGCCTCCTGGCCGGCCGCGCTTGCCGTCGCCGCTCGTGGCCTGGCCGCAGCCAAGGGCAAGGTCGGCGTCCTGCCCGGCGGACGCCTCACCGCCGAGGACGCCTTCGCCTACTCCACCTTTGCGCGGGTCGCGCTCGGCACCCACGACATCGACTTCCGCTCACGCCCCCACGGTGCCGAGGAGGCCGACTTCCTCGCCTCGCACGTCGCCGGGCGACCGGTCGACGTCACCTTCACCGATCTCGAGCACGCGTCGCGCGTCGTGCTGGTCGGGCTCGAGCCCGAGGACGAGGCCGGCACGGTGTTCCTGCGCCTGCGCAAGGCCGCTCGCGCCGGAGTCCCGATCACGACGATCGCAGCCCACGCCACGCGTGGTCTGCGCAAGATGTCCGGCGAGCTCATCCAGGCGGCTCCCGGCCAGGAGGCTGCTGCCCTCGCCGAGCTGACCGCCACCCTCGACGCGCGCGCGATCGTGCTGGTGGGGGAGCGGCTTGCCACGGTCGAGGGCGGATTCAGTGCTGTCGGTGCCGCCGCGTCGATGTCCGGAGCGCGAGTCGCCTGGATCCCGCGCCGCGCCGGCGACCGCGGTGCCGTCGATGCCGGGTGCCTGCCCGGTCTGCTGCCCGGTGGCCGACCCGTGACCGATGCCGAGGCACGTGCCGACGTCGCCGCCGCCTGGGGGGTGAAGTCCCTGCCGAGTGAACCCGGTCGCGACCTGTCCACGATCCTTGCCTCGGTGGGCCCGCGCGGAGTGCGCGCCCTCGTGGTGGGCGGGGTCGAGATCGCCGACCTGCCGGACCCGGCCGCCGCCCGCGCGGCCCTGGCCAAGGTGCCGTTCCTGGTGAGCCTGGAGGTCCGCACCAGCGAGGTCACCGACGCCGCCGACGTCGTGCTGCCCGTGGCGCCGATGGTCGAACGGCCCGGCTCGTTCGTGAACTGGGAGGGACGCGTCCGCTCCTTCGGCGCCGTCCTGAACGAGCCCAACTCGCTGACCGACATCCGGGTGCTCGCCGGCATCGCCGAAGAGCTCGGCAAGCCGATCGGCTTCCGCACCGTGGCCGCTGCTCGTCGCGCGCTCGACGAGATCGGGTCGTGGGACGGCGCCCGCACGCCTGCCCCGCAGGTCGCACCGGCCGATCATGCCTCGCCCAAGCGACAGGTCCGGCTCGCCACGTGGCGCCAGCTCGTCGACGACGGACGCGGGCAGGACGGACAGGCGCAGTACCTGGCCACGGCCCGGCCCGCTGTGCTGCTGGCCAGCGAGTCGACGCTGAAGGCGTTCGACATCGACCCGGGAGGACGTGCCACCATCTCCACGTCCTCCGGCAGCGCCACGATGACCACCCGGGCCGCCGACCTCCCCCACGGCGTCGTCTGGGCGCCGGGCAACAACGGCGTCCAGCTGACCGATGCGCTCGCGACCGCCCACGGCGGGCACGTCACCCTCGCCCCGTCCATGGCGCACACGACGGGGGAGGTCAACGCATGAGTGAGGTCTTCGGCAACGAGCCGCTGTGGGTCATCATCGTCAAGGCCGTCCTGGTCTTCGTGTTCCTGGTGCTGTTCACGCTGTTCAACATCTGGTTCGAGCGCCGCGTCGTGGCCAAGATGCAGCACCGCATCGGCCCCAACGTCAACGGCCCCTTCGGCCTGCTGCAGAGCCTCGCCGACGGTGTGAAGCTGGCGCTCAAGGAGGACATCGTCGTCAAGGCCGCCGACAAGGTGGTCTACATCCTGGCGCCGATCCTCGCGACGATCCCGGCCTTCCTCGCCTGGGCCGTCATCCCGTTCGGCCCCGAGGCGACCATCCCGTTCACCGACACCCAGACGCCGTTGCAGCTGACCGACATGCCCGTCGCGGTGTTGTACATCCTGGCCGTCACCTCGATCGGCGTGTACGGCATCGTGCTGGCCGGGTGGGCGTCCGGATCGATCTACGCCCTGCTGGGCGGACTGCGCTCCAGCGCCCAGGTGATCTCCTACGAGGTCGCGATGGGTCTGTCATTCGTGTCGGTGTTCATGTACGCCGGCTCCATGTCGACCTCGGAGATCGTCGCGGCGCAGGAGGGTCTGTGGAACTTCGTCCCGCTGTTCCCGGCCTTCGTGGTCTACGTGATCGCGATGGTCGGCGAGACCAACCGTGCCCCCTTCGACCTCCCCGAGGCCGAGGGCGAGCTGGTCGGCGGATTCCACACCGAGTACTCCTCGCTGAAGTTCGCCCTGTTCTTCCTGGCCGAGTACATCAACATGGTCACCGTCTCGGCGCTGGCCACCACGCTGTTCCTCGGCGGGTGGCGGGCCCCGTTCGGTCTCGGATCGGTCTGGGCCGGTGCCAACGAGGGCTGGTGGCCGGTCCTGTGGTTCTTCGGCAAGACGCTGGGCTTCATCTTCATGTTCGTGTGGCTGCGTGGCACCCTGCCGCGCATGCGCTACGACCAGTTCATGAACTTCGGCTGGAAGATCCTGATCCCGGTCTCGCTGGTCTGGATCTTCGCGGTCGCGTTCATCCGCAAGCTGCGCAACGAGGACATGCTCGGCCAGGAGACCCTCATCTGGGTCGCCGTGGTCGCTGGTGCCCTCATCGTGCTGAGTCTGGTGATCCCGGAGAAGAAGCCCGAGCCCGAACCTGAACCCGAGGCCGCCCCGTTCGACGCCTTCGCCGGGGGATACCCCGTCCCGCCCATGGGCGACCAGGTGCTGCCCGAATCCACGACCACCAAGAGTTCGCAGCGAGATCAACGATGAGGACTGAATCGTGAGCAACCCGATCAAGGAGACGCTCTGGGACCCCGTTGCGGGGTTCGGCGTCACGTTCCGCACCATGTTCCGCAAGACCGTCACCGAACAGTATCCGTTCGAGAAGGTACCCACCGCTCCGCGGTTCCACGGACGTCACCAGCTCAACCGCTGGCCCGACGGTCTCGAGAAGTGCATCGGCTGCGAGCTGTGCGCGTGGGCGTGCCCGGCTGACGCCATCTACGTCGAGGGGGCCAGCAACGTCGACGTCGAGGACGGCTCCGAACGATTCAGCCCCGGCGAGCGGTACGGACGCGTCTACCAGATCAACTACCTGCGCTGCATCCTGTGCGGGCTGTGCATCGAGGCGTGCCCCACCCGCGCGCTGACGATGACCAACGAGTACGAGCTGGCCGACAACAACCGCGCCGACCTCATCTACGAGAAGTCCGACCTGCTCGCCCCGCTGTTGCCCGGCATGGTCGAGCCGCCGCACGCGATGATGATCAGCGACGACCACCAGGACTACTACCGGGGCAAGACCCTGCCGATCGTGGAGACCACCACCTCAGGAGAGGACGCATGACCGTCTTCTGGATCCTCGCGCCGCTGATGGTCATCGCGGCACTCGGACTGCTGTTGGTGCGCAACGCCGTGCATGCGGCGCTGTGCCTCGCGGTCGTGATGATCGCGCTCGCCATGATGTACGCATCCCTCGACGCGCCCTTCCTGTTCGCAGTACAGATCATCGTGTACACCGGCGCGATCATGATGCTGTTCCTGTTCGTCCTGATGCTGGTGGGTGTGGACACCTCCGAGGCGATCAAGGAGACCATCGGCGGTCAGCGTTGGATCGCGGCCATCCTGGGTGGCGTCTTCGTCCTCGTCGCGGTCATCGCGATCGGTCAGTCGGTCTCGGTCGCGGTCGTCGGGCTCGACGCCGCGAACAGCAACGGAAATCCCTACGGCCTGGCCGCGTTGCTGTTCGGCAAGTACGTCCTCGCCTTCGAGTTCACCGCCGCGCTGCTGATCACCGCGACCCTCGGCGCCATGGTCCTGGCGCACCGCGAGAGCCTGACCCCGCAGCTGTCGCAGGGTGAGCTCGCGGCCGAGCGCATGCGTGAGTATGCCGCCACCGGCCGGCACCCCGGCAACGCGCCCACCCCCGGCGTCTTCGCCCGCCACAACGCCGTCGACACCCCGGCGCTGCTGCCGGACGGCACTCCCGTCGAGCTGTCGATCTCGCCCAGCATCGTGGCCCGCGGTCAGGTGCGTGACGGTTATGACGACGACATCGATGACGTCACCCGTCAGCTCGAGCACGACGACTCGCGTGACGACTCGGGCTTCGGAGGCGAGAAGTGACCGAGTACCTGTCCCTGTCGCTGATCCTGTTCACGATCGGCGCCGTCGGCGTTCTCGTGCGCCGCAACGCCATCGTGGTGTTCATGTGCATCGAGCTGATGCTGAACGCCACCAATCTTGCCTTCGTCAGCTTCTCGCGCCAGTACGGCAATCTCGACGGGCAGGTTGCCGCGTTCTTCGTGATGGTCGTGGCCGCTGCCGAGGTCGTGGTCGGCCTGGCGATCATCGTGTCCATCTACCGCACGCGTCGATCCATCGTGGTCGACGACGTCAGCCTGCTGAAGTCCTAGGAGCGCTTGCATGTTCGATCTGCAGTGGCTGCTCATCGCAGTCCCGCTCGTCAGCGGTCTCGGCCTGCTGGTGTGGGGCAAGGAGGCTGACGCCTTCGGTCACCTCATCGCGACCGCCGCCTCGGCGTTCGCCTTCGTCTTCGGCGCCGTGCTGTTCGCGTCCATGCTCGGCATGGACCCCGAATCACGCGCCCAGACCGCCGATCTGTTCACCTGGATCGAGGCGGGTCGGTTCACGGCGGAGATGTCGTTCACGTTCGACCAGCTGTCCGGGTTGTTCGTCCTGCTGATCACCGGCGTCGGCACCCTGATCCACGTCTACTCGATCGGTTACATGGCGCACGACGAACGGCGTCGTCGGTTCTTCGCCTACCTCAACATCTTCATCGCGGCGATGCTCACGCTGGTGCTCGCCTCGGACTACCTGGTGCTGTTCCTCGGCTGGGAAGGCGTCGGTCTCGCCTCCTACCTGCTGATCGGCTTCTGGCAGCACAAGCCCTCGGCCGCCGCGGCGGCCAAGAAGGCGTTCGTCGTCAACCGGGTCGGCGACGTCGGCATGGCCCTGGCGATCATGGTGATGTTCGCGCAGTTCGGCACCACCGACATCGCCACGGTCAACGAGGCGGTCGGGGGAGCCAGTACCTCGGTCGCCACGGCGCTGGGCCTGCTGCTCCTGCTCGGCGCGTGCGGCAAGTCCGCGCAGGTGCCGCTGCAGAGCTGGTTGCTCGACGCCATGGAGGGCCCCACCCCGGTGTCGGCGCTCATCCACGCCGCCACCATGGTCACCGCTGGCGTGTACCTGGTGGTCCGCTCGTCGGGCATCTACGACGCGAGCGAGGCGGCGCGCACCGCGGTGATCGTGGTCGGACTCGTGACCTTGCTGTTCGGCGCCTGGATCGGTTGCGCCAAGGACGACATCAAGAAGGCGCTCGCCGGCTCGACCATGAGTCAGATCGGCTACATGATGCTCGCCGCCGGGCTCGGCCCGTACGGTTACGCGTTCGCCATCTTCCACCTGATCACCCACGGCTTCTTCAAGGCCAACATGTTCCTCGGGGCCGGCTCGGTCATGCACGCGATGGACGACGACGTCGACATGCGGCGCTACGGCGGCCTCAGCAAGTACCTGCCCGTCACCTTCGCCACCTTCGGCGTCGGCTACCTCGCCATCATCGGCGTGCCGCCGTTCTCGGGCTTCTGGTCCAAGGACCTCATCATCGAGGCCGCCTTCGGCGAGAGCTTCTGGTTCGGCATGGCCGCCCTGATCGGCGCCGGCGTCACTGCGTTCTACATGACGCGCATCATGATCATGACGTTCGTGTCGGAGAAGCGCTGGCGCGAGGACGTGCACCCGCACGAGTCGCCCCGCGTGATGACCATCCCGCTCGTCGTGCTCGCGGCACTGTCCGCCGTGGGCGGGGTCCTGGTGCTCGGCGACTGGATCGAGGAGTGGCTGGAGCCGGTCGTGGGACCGGTCGAGCACCACGATCTCCCGGTCCCGGTGATCGTGCTGACGATCATCATCACGGCCGTCGTGGCCCTCGGCGTCCTCGCCGCGGTGCTGTTCTACCGCCGCGAGTCCATCGCAGCTGACACCCCGGCCGACCACGAGGTCTCGTTCCTGACCCGCGCGGGTCGCCACGAGCTGTACGGCAACGAGGTCAACGAGACCGTCGTGATCCGCCCGACCATGCACCTCACCCGGTTGCTGGTCTGGCTCGACGTCAAGGCGGTCGACGGCGCGGTCACCGGCCTCGCCAACCGGCTCGGTGACACCTCGCAGTTCCTGCGGAAGCCGCAGACAGGCTTTGTCCGGTCCTACGCGGCCACACTCTTCGGCGGCGCCCTGCTCGTCGTCCTCGCACTCCTGGCGGTGACCCTCGCATGATCCTCACGATCCTCGCCGCGATCCCTCTCCTCGGGGCCGGCGTTCTCGCCGCTCTGGGCAGCGGTCCGGCGCCCCACCAACGACCCAAGACGATCGCGCTCGCGTTCTCCCTCGCCGCGCTGGCGGTCTCCGTGGTCATGCTGGCCATGTACGACCTCGGCGCGGACGGTTACCAGCTGACGATCGACGTTGACTGGATCTCGGCCTTCGGGGCCCACTTCGCGCTCGGCGTCAACGGCATCGGGCTCACGCTGATCCTGCTCACCACGGTGCTCACGCCCCTGGTCGTGCTGGCCGCGTGGGGCGATCGCCTGCCCGATCCGAGTCGCACGTCGTCGTACCTGGCCTGGATGCTGGCTGTCGAGGGTCTGGCCATCGGCGCCTTCGCCTCGATGGACGCGTTCTTGTTCTACGTCTTGTTCGAGGCGACGCTGATCCCGCTGTACTTCCTGATCGGCGCCTTCGGTGGCGCCAACCGGTCGTACGCCGCGGTCAAGTTCTTGATCTACAACCTCGTCGGCGGTCTGCTGATGCTCGCCGCGGTCGTCGGTCTGTACGTGGTCAGCTCGCGTGCGGGGGATCCGTCCTACCTGATCACCGACCTGCAGGCCATCGACATGAACACCACGACCGAACGTCTGCTGTTCGTCGGGTTCATGGCCGCGTTCGCCATCAAGGCGCCGCTGTGGCCGCTGCACACCTGGTTGCCCGATGCCGCTGCGCAGTCGACACCGAGCACGTCGGTGCTGATGGTCAGCGTCGTGGACAAGATCGGCACCTTCGGCATGCTGGTGTGGTGCCTCGGGATCTTCCCGAACGCCGCGCAGTGGGCGGCACCGGTCATCATGACCCTCGCCGTCATCAGCATCGTCTACGGTGCGTTGCTCGCGATCGGGCAGGACGACATCCGTCGGCTCATCGCCTTCACGTCGGTGTCGCACTTCGGCTTCATCGTGCTGGGCATCTTCGCCTTCACCACCACGTCCATGGCCGGCTCGACGCTGTACATGTTCAACCACGGCCTCTCGACCGCCGCGCTGTTCCTCGTCACCGGCGTCATGATCGCTCGACGAGGTTCGGCCTCCCTCGGAGCGTTCGGCGGCGTCCAGAAGGTCGCTCCGATCCTGTCGGGCATCTTCCTGATCGCCGGCCTGTCGAGCCTGTCCCTGCCCGGCCTCGCACCGTTCGTCTCGGAGTTCATGGTGCTCGCGGGCACCTTCACCCGGTCCATCCCGGCGGCCGCCGTCGCGACGACGGGCATCGTGCTGGCAGCGCTGTACATCCTGATCATGTACCAGCGCACCATGACCGGTCCGCTGAATCCGGAGGCCGCCTCGGTGACCGACCTGAACACGCGGGAGATCTCCTCGCTGGCTCCGGCGATCGTGCTCATCGTCGGACTCGGCTTCTTCCCGCAGCCGCTGCTGAACGTCATCAACCCAGCCATCGACCAGGTGTCCAGCACCGTCGGAGTCGGTGACCCGCCGCCACGCACGGCTGTTCCGATCGACGCTGCCAGCACTGAAGAAGGAGGCGAATGATGAGCGTGCTGCAGCAGCTGGGCGCCGTGGAGCGCCCGCAGATCCCCGCCCCCACCGTCGAGTACGCCATGCTCGCACCGCTGTTCGTCATCGCTGGTGTGGCTGTTCTCGGTGTGATCCTCGAGGCCTTCCTGCCCCGCCGCAACCGCTTCAGCATCCAGGTCGTCGTGGCGCTCGTCGGCATCGTGGCCGCACTTGCCACCACGGTCTGGGTCTACACCGACCTGCAGGTCATCGACGGTGACCGGCTGGGCCGCGGCCAGGTGGGCGCCGAGGGAGCCATCTCGATCGATGGACCGGGCGTGTTCTCGTGGGGCATCCTTCTGGTCTTCGGGCTGTTGAGCGTCCTGCTGTTCGCCGAGCGCTCGCTCGAGGGTGGACTCAGCGGGTTCACCGGCCAGGCCGCCGACGCCCCCGGTTCAGCAGCCGAGACCCAGGCCACCGAGGCCAGGCTGGAGCACTCCGAGGTGTTCCCGCTGGCGATGTTCGCCCTCGTGGGCATGATGCTGTTCGCCACGGCCAACGACCTGCTGACCATGTTCGTGGCGCTCGAGGTCCTGAGTCTTCCGCTGTACCTGCTGTGCGGGCTGGCGCGCCGGCGTCGTCTGCTCAGCCAGGAGGCCGCCTTCAAGTACTTCCTGCTCGGCGCCTTCAGCTCGGTGTTCTTCCTGTACGGCATCGCGCTGGCCTACGGCTACTCCGGCAGCTTCCAGCTCACCGACATCGCCACCGCAGTCTCGACCCGCACCGGATCGGACGCGCTGCTGCTCGCGGCGATGGCCCTGATGGCGGTGGGTCTGCTGTTCAAGATCGGTGCCGCCCCGTTCCACACCTGGACCCCCGACGTCTACCAGGGCGCACCGACTGCCGTGACGGCCTTCATGGCGGCAGGCACCAAGGCTGCGGCCTTCGTGGCGCTCCTGCGCGTCTTCTACGTCGCCTTCGGTGCCGCGACCTGGGACTGGCAGCCGATCATCTGGGTCATCGCGATCATCACGATGTTCCTCGGCTCGATCGTGTCGATCGCGCAGACCGACGTGAAGCGCATGCTGGCCTACTCCTCGATCGCCCACGCAGGCTTTCTGCTCGTGGGCTTCGTCGGCGCGTACCAGGGCCCGGCGGGCGAGGATCGCATCACCTCGGTATCCAGCGTCCTGTTCTACCTGGCCATCTACGGCGTCTCCTCGATCGGCGCCTTCGCCGTCGTCACCCTGGTGCGCGACGGCAGCGGCGAGACCACCCATCTGTCGCGCTGGGCCGGTCTCGGCAAGCGGTCGCCGTGGCTGGCCGGCACGTTCGCGCTGTTCATGCTGTCCTTCGCGGGCATCCCGCTCACCGGCGGTTTCATCGGCAAGTGGGGTGTGTTCAGCGCCGCGATCTCGGCCGGATTCTGGCCGCTGGTCGTCATCGGGGTGCTCGTCAGCGCCATTGCCGCCTACTTCTACATGCGAGTGATCGTGCTGATGTTCTTCACCGACCCGGTCGGTGACGGGCCGAGCGTGGCTCTGTCGGGGCGATTGACTACCGTAGTGATTGCAGTGGCTGCCGTCTCGACCATCGCGCTGGGAATCCTTCCCGGGCCGATGATCGACCTGGCGCAGCACGCCGGCGCCTTCGTGCGCTGATCCGCTCGAGGAGGAGTACGTGTCCGGTCTGGGAGTTCCGTTCGACGACCCGGAGCTCGAGGCGCGCGTCACCGCTGGCGTCGAGGCGGTCGAGGCCCGGCTGCTGGAAGCCACGCGCGCTCCGGAGCCGTTCATCGCAGAAGCCGCCGCCCACCTGCTGCACGCCGGCGGCAAGCGGTTCCGTCCGCTCGTGGCGATGCTCGCCGCCGACTTCGGCGATCCGACCCGCGAGGGCGTCGTGCCGTCCGCGGTGGTGGTCGAGCTCACGCACCTCGCGACGCTGTATCACGACGACGTCATGGACGAGGCCGACAAGCGTCGCGGTGCCCCCAGTGCCAATGCGCGCTGGGACAACTCGCTGGCCATCCTGGTCGGCGACTTCCTGTTCGCCCAGGTCTCCGAGCTCGTCTCACACCTCGGCCCGGACATGGTCCGCATCCAGGCCCAGACCTTTTCGCGACTGGTGCGCGGCCAGATCCGCGAGACCCTCGGTCCGGTCGACGGGGAGCCGGCACTTGAGCACTACCTGTCGGTCGTCGCGGACAAGACCGGCTCGTTGATCGCCGCCGCGGCTCGGTTCGGGGCCAAGATGGCGCAGGCTCCGGTCGAGGTCGAGCTCGCGCTCACCGAGTTCGGCGAACGCATCGGAGCGGCGTTCCAGCTCGCCGACGACATCATCGACATCGTGAGCGAGACCGATGAGTCCGGCAAGACGCCCGGCACCGATCTGCGCGAGGGCGTGCCGACGCTGCCCACCCTCATCGTCCTGCGCGACGCCGCGCCGGACGACCAGCGACTGTGCGACCTGCTGTCGGGGCCCATCACCGACGACGCCGAGGTCGCCGAAGCGTTGGCGGCCCTGCGCGTCCATCCAGCCATGGACGAGGCGCGAGCCCTCGTGCAGGCCGAGGCCGACGCCGCACGTGCCCTGTTGAGCCAGCTGCCCGACACCCCGGCGCGCAGCGCGCTCGCCGACGTCTGCGACGTCGTCGTGACCCGCCTCGGCTAACCAAATTTTGTGACGTAGTTCGTCAGCGCAGCACGCCCAGGAGGCGAACTACGTCACAAAACTTGGGCAACGAGGACCCTCCTGCGGCGGTTGGTGAGGCCGTCCGTGGTGAAGACGACGAGTGCGAGCCAGACGAGGGCGAAGCCGGCCCAGCGGGCGGGCGTCATCGATTCGTCGAAGATCGTCAGACCGAGGATGAACTGGATGATCGGGCCCAGGTACTGCAGCAGGCCGATGGTCGTCAGGGGAAGGCGGGTGGCAGCAGCTCCGAACAGCAGCAGCGGGATCGCGGTCACGAGCCCGGTCCCGATCAGCAACGCCGCATTGCCGGCACCCTCGTGCCCGAAGGCCAGCGACCCGCTGAGCTGCAGGGCCAACAGGTAGCCCAGAGCGACCGGCGTGAGGATGAGCGTCTCCATTCCCAGGCCGTCGAACGCCGGAAGATTCGCCTTCTTCTTCAAGAATCCGTACGCGGCGAACGAGAACGCCACCAGGAGCGCGACGAACGGCAGACGGCCGTAGTCGATGGTCAGCACGACCACCGAGACCCCGCCGATCGCGACCGCCACCCACTGCAGGGGACGCAGACGCTCCTTGAGCACGAACACGCCCAGCAGCACGGTGACCAGCGGATTGATGAAGTACCCGAGCGACGTCTCGACCACGTGGCCGTTGGTGACGCCATAGATGAAGCCACCCCAGTTCAGCGCGATGGTGATGGCAGCGCCGGTCAGGATCAGCATCAGGCGGCGATCGCGAGCGATCGCTGCGAACTGTCGCCACCGGCCCATCACGGTGATCACGACGAGGACGAAGACCATGGACCACACGAAGCGGTGGGACAACACCTCCAGGGCGCCTGCAGGCTCCAGCAGTGGCCAGTAGAGAGGAAAGAATCCCCAGCACAGGTACGCGCCGACACCGAAGGCAATGCCGTCGCGAGAGGCAGATCGCACGGGCGCATCGGTCGTCACCACGCGAGACTACGCCCGCCTCGTCGGGAGTGGCAGCATGGTGACCATGGCTTCGACACCCCGCTGGTTCAGCGACACCAATGACGGACACTCCCAGTGGTACGTCGACCGTTTCAGGACCCTCGCCGCCGACGGCGCCGACCTCGCTGGCGAGGCGCGGCTGATCGACGCGATCGTGCCTCCCGGGTCGCGTGTGCTCGACGCGGGCTGCGGTCCGGGCCGTCTGGGCGGAGCCCTGCACGAGCGCGGCCACACGGTGGTCGGTGCCGATGTCGACCCGGTGCTGATCGAAGCGGCCCGAGCCGATCATCCGGGCCCTCGGTGGGAGGTTGCAGATCTCAGCACCCTCGATCTCGGCGAGGAGGAACCCTTCGACGTCGCCGTCATGGCCGGCAACGTGCTGGTGTTCGTGGCACCGGGGACCGAGGTCGAGGTGCTGCGCCGCGTGGCCGCCCACGTCCGACTTGGTGGACGCATCGTCACCGGCTTCCACACCGACCGCGACTACCGGGTCGAGCAGTTCGACACCGACCTCGTGGCCGCCGGCCTGACCCTCCAGCAACGCTTCTCCACCTGGGACCTGCAGCCGTGGGCCGACGATGCCGAGTTCGCCGTCAGCTTCTTGTCGGTCTGACCCAACTTTTGTAGCGAAGCGCAGGCTTCCGGGCCCGAGAACCTGCGCTTCGCTACAAAAGTTGGCTCCGGTGGGGTCCTCTCAGCGGTAGTTGACGAACTGCACCGCTAAGTCGAGATCGGCGCCCTTGACGAGCGTGATGATCTCCTGCAGGTCGTCGCGCTTCTTGCTCGAGACCCGCAGCTCGTCGCCCTGGATCTGGGCCTTGACGCCCTTGGGTCCCTCATCGCGGATCAGCTTGGAGATCTTCTTGGCCTGCTCGGTGCTGATGCCCTCGGTGAGGCTGGAGGTCAGCTTGACCTCCTTGCCGCTCTGGCGCGGTTCGCCCTCGTCCAACGACTTCAGCGAGATGCCGCGCTTGATCAGCTTTTCCTTGAACACGTCGAGGATCGCCAGCGCGCGCTCGTCGGCATTGGCGGTGATCTCGACATTGTCCTCGCCGCTCCAGCTGATGTCGGCGCCGGTGTTCTTGAAGTCGTAGCGAGTCGCGATCTCCTTGGCAGCCTGGTTGAGCGCGTTGTCGATCTCCTGTCGATCGATCTTGTTGACGATGTCGAAGGACGAGTCGGCCATGGGTGCTCCCTGCGATGGTGCGGTGTGTGATGGGGTTTGCTCACCCTACGAGGCGCCGGCTGGCAGGTCACTCGACGGGGCGCGGCTCAGCCGGTTTCTGTCTGGTCGACGACCTGCGCTAGTCTGGTGCGTCGTTGCCCCGGCAACACACCCCGGCAGGTTGCCCGAGCGGCCAAAGGGAGCTGACTGTAAATCAGCCGGCACTGCCTACATAGGTTCGAATCCTATACCTGCCACGGGATCGAGAAGGCCCCCGACCATTGGTCGGGGGCCTTCTTGCGAGAGCTCTAGGGCGTGCGGCGCGACAGGGTGAGGGCGAAGTCGGCGTCGCTCCACAGCTGTTCGAGTGCGAACCCGGCGGCGGCGAGCTCAGAACGTAGCTGGTCGGGACGGAACTTGGTCGAGATCTCGACCCGGATCTCCTCGCCGGCGGCCAGCTCGATCGTCAGATCGGCGCCGGGTACGGCGACGGTCTGCGGCGTCTCGGAGCGCAGCCGCAGATCCATGCGCTCCATGTGTGGATCCCAGAACGGCACGAAGCTGAAGGCATCGAGATCGAAGTCGGCGCCGAGCTCGCGGTTGACGACGCTCAGGCAGTTGGTCGCGAACGCGGCGGTGACTCCGGACGGGTCGTTGTAGGCGGCGATCAGCCGGTCGCTGGACTTGACCAGGTCGGTGCCCAGCAGCAGGCAGTCGCCCGGCGCGAGGGAGTCGGCCAGCGCACCGAGGAAGGCGGCGCGCTCCTCGACGTACAGATTGCCCAGGGTGCCGCCAAGAAATGCGACCAGCTTGCGTCCGCCCGCGGGCAGGTTGCTCAGGTGCAGGGTGAAGTCGCCGACCACGGCCTCGACCTTCAGGCCGGGGTAGCGCCGCGACAGCTCGTGTGCAGCGGTGCGCAAGGTTCCTTCGGACACGTCGACCGGCACGAACCTCTCCAGCTGGTCGTGCGAGGAGAAGGCGTCGAGCAGGGTGCGGGTCTTGTCGCTGGTGCCGCTACCGAGCTCGACCACGGTGTCGGCTCCCGACAGCTGCACGATCTCGTCGGCGTGGGCGGCCAGGAGCGCGCGCTCGGCCTCGGTCGGGTAGTACTCGGTCAGGCGGGTGATCTGGTCGAACAGGTCTGATCCGCGGTCGTCGTACAGCCACTTGGGCGGCAGGGTGCGCGGTTGGCTACCGAGCCCGCGGCGGACGTCGGAGATCAGGCTGTCGGCGGCCCAGCCCGGATCGAGCAGGACAGACACGGTGGGTTCGACGACGTTCACATCAGGACCTGTGCTCATGCGTGGATCTCCAGACCCCGGGGAGCTCCGCCATCGGCGAGACGCACCCCGGACATGGCCCAGCGTGCGCTGGAGGGAAAGAAGTTGCGATATGTGAGGCGAGCGTGTCCCGGCGGCGTCAGCGCGCAGCCGCCGCGCAGCACCATCTGGTTGGACATGAACTTGCCGTTGTACTCGCCGATCGCGCCGGCGGGCGGGTGGAATCCGGGGTAGGGCAGGTAGGACGATCCGGTCCACTCCCAGCAGTCGCCGTAGACCTGCCGCAGGTGACCCGTGGTGGGACCGGCCGCACGGGCGTGGAAGGCCCCTGCGCCCTGCGCATCGATGGATGCGGTGTCGGCCAGGTTGCCGCCGACCTGGGCGGCGTCGCCCTGGCCGTCGCTGACGACGGCGTGCTCCCACTCCGATTCGGTGGGCAGCCTCTTGCCGGCCCAGGTGGCGTACGCGTCGGCCTCGTAGTGGCTCACGTGCGTGGCGGGCAGACCGGGATCGACCCGGTGCGTGCCGTGCAGCGTGTGCTCGTGCCAGACGCCGTCGAGATCGGTCCAGTACAGCGGAGCGCGCCAGCCCTCGGCCCTGACCTTGGCCCATCCGTCGGACAACCAGAACTCGGGACGGTCGTAGCCGCCGTCGGCCATGAAGCGCATCCACTCGCCGTTGGTGATGAGGCGATCGGCGACCCGATACGGCTCCAGCCACGTGCGGTGGCGGGGCATCTCGTTGTCGAAGCTGAAACCGCCGCCAGCGTGGCCGACCTCGACGAGTCCGCCCTCGACCTCGACCCAGCCGAGCTGGTCCGGCTCGCTGGCCGGCCGAGGAGCTCCCGCGTACACCGGTTGCAGCGGGTTGACGGACAGGACGTGCTTGATGTCCATCAGCAGGAGCTCCTGGTGCTGCTGCTCGTGATGAAATCCCAGCTCGATCGTGCTGGAGAGCTTGTCGAGGGTGCCGCCGTCGACCGAGGCGATCAGGTCGCGCACACGAGCGTCGACGTTCTCGCGGTACACGCCGACGTCGTGGGCACCGGGCCGCGTGATGTAGCCCCGTTCTGCCCGGGTGAAGCGCGGCCCCAGCGACTCGTAGTAGCTGTTGAACAAGAACCAGTACTGGTCCTGGAAGGGTTCGAAGGCGTTCTCGTTCTCGGCCAGCAGGAACGTCTCGAAGAACCAGGTGACGTGGGCGCGATGCCACTTGGTGGGGGAGACGTCGGCCATCGACTGAACGGTCTGGTCCTCCGGGGACAGCGGCGCGGCCAAGGTCTCTGTGTGCGAACGGACTCGGTCGAACAGGTCGACCAGTGCATCGGAATCGTGCAACGGGGGGGTCATGGGGGTCTCTCCTCGCCTCAGCGTGCTTCCACCGTAGGCAACGCCACCGACAGCCGCACCTCCAACAGATGGCGCGCACCGGTCTGATCGGAGAATCCACCTGCCGAGCAATTCGGCCGAACTGCTCGACAAAGTCGTTTGGTCCCAAATAGATTTGTGGCGTACATCACTTCTTATCCCCCATCGAAGAGGTTGACGCCATGACCGCACCCACTGATTCCGCCGGCGCAGCTTCTCGGCCTGACGACACCTTGAAGAGCAACAAGCTCGGTATCGCCGGCATCGTGTTCTTCGTGGTCGCCGCTGCTGCGCCCCTGGTCGGCATGACGGGCGCCGTTCCGGTGGCCATCGTGCTCGGCAACGGCGCAGGTGCTCCCGGCGCCTATCTCGCCGTCGGCCTGGTGCTGCTCGTGTTCAGCGTCGGCTACTCGGCGATGAGCGTGCGCGTCAGCAACACCGGCGCGTTCTTCGCCTACGTGGGGCGGGGCCTCGGCGTCATTCCCGGTGTCGGGTCGGCCTTCGTCTCGGTGTTGGCCTACCTGGCCATCCAGCTGGCGATCTTCGCCTTCTTCGGCGCGGTCGCCGCCGGACAGTTCCAGGCCCGCATCGGCCTCGACCTGAGCTGGTGGGCCTGGTCGCTCCTGGCCTGGGTCGTCGTGCTCGGACTGTCGATCCTGCAGGTCGACCTGGGTGCCAAGGTGCTGGGCGTGCTGATGCTGGCGGAGGTCCTCTCACTCGCTCTGGTCGCGGTCGTGGTGCTGGTGCAGGGCGGCGGTCCCGATGGACTGGCCCCGGCGTCCTCGTTCTCGCCCTCGAACATCTTCGCGGGCGGCTTCGCCGGCTCGGCAGGCATCGCGCTGGCCTTCGCGTTCGCGTCCTACATCGGCTTCGAGGCCACCGCCATCTACGCCGAAGAGACCAAGAACCCCAAGCGTGCCGTGCCGATCGCCACCTACGCGGCCGTCTCGCTGATCGCCGTGCTGTTCGCCCTCACGTCGTGGGCGGTCGTCAGCGGCATCGGCAGCTCGAACATCGTCGAGGAGGTGGCCGCCCGGTCGAGCGTGGACGGCGTCCCGCTGACCGATCCGGCAGCCGTCCTGTTCTCGGTCGCCGACCAGTACGTCGGCGGCTGGCTGGGCACCACCATGAGCTGGCTGGTGCTGACCAGCCTGTTCGCCGGCCTGCTGGCCTTCCAGAACAGCGCGGCGCGATACCTGTTCTCGATGGGCCGTGCGGGAGTGCTCCCCACGGCGCTGGACCGGGTGAACCGGCGCGGCGCTCCGGTGGCGGGCGCGGTGGCGACGTCGGCCATCACCGTGACGGTGATCGTGCTGTTCGCGATCCTTGGTCTGGATCCCATCCTCGACATGTTCAACGTCTTCAGTGCGATGGCCGTGCTGGCGATCGTGCTGGTCGAGATCCTCGTATCCATCGCGGTGATCGTGTACTTCCGACGCAGCCGCGAAGACACGCGCGTGTGGAACACGCTGATCGCCCCGGCGCTGTCGATCGTGGGGCTCGCGCTGGGCGCCTATCTCGTCTCGGCGCGGTTCGGCCTCCTGGCCGGGACGGTGGACGAGGGAGTGGACCCGACGGTTCAGACGTTCGGACTCTCGGCGCTGGGCTGGGTGCTGGTGCTCGCACCGTTCATCATGTTCGCGATCGGGCTCGCGGTGGGCCGGCTGCGTCGTCGCGACGAGAACGCCGACGCGGTCGCCGACCTGGTGACGTGAGCTCGTGGCGCCGACACGACCGTGCCGTTCAGGAGGTGGTGCCGTTCAGAAGATGGTGGACAGGTACCCCTCGACCAGCGCGCGGGTGCGGGCCGCAGATTCCAGATGACGGTGCTCGGTGGCCTTCACGAGGTCGCCCGGGTCGAGATCGAGGGCCCGCGCCTTGGCGTCTCCACCCATGTCCAGCCAGCCCTGCAAGATGTCCGAGGTGAGCTCGGGATGGAACTGCAGTCCCATCGATCGACCGTGCACGAAGGCCTGCTCGGTGGCGGCGTTGCGCGCGATCGAGGTCGCGCCGGGGGGAAGGGTGAACCGGTCATAGTGCCACTGGAACCATGGTCCTGACGGGACGAGCGCGTCGTCGTCGGAGCTGACGTCGTGCCAGCCGACCTCGGGCGTCTCTGCGAGGACCACGGTGCCGCCCAGTGCTCGGGCCAGCAGCTGACCACCGAAGCAGACGCCCAGGACCGGTGTGTCTGCCGCCGTGGCGGCGGACAACCAGTCCAGCTCTGGCTGGACCCACGCCCCGATCACGTTGGTGTCGTAGACGCTCCACGGTGCCCCGAACGGCACGATCAGGTCGTAGGGCTCGACGTCGGGGAAGTCGAAGTCGACGTCGGGAGCATTGAAGCGGTCGGACCCGACGATCGTGACGGTGTCGATCTCCCATCCCGCAGCGGCCAGCGCATCGCCGATCAGCCCGGGCGCCGAGCAGTGGTCGTGCAGGACGGCGAGAGCCTTCACGGGCGGGCCGTCATCGGGTCGTGATCGTGACGGGGAACTTCTTGATGCCGTTGACGAAGTTGCTGCGCACGCGGGTGACGTCGCCGGTGAACTCGGCGGTCTTGATCCGGGGGATCAGGGCCTGGAACATCAAGCGGATCTCCATGCGGGCGAGCGCGTTGCCCAGACAGAAGTGAGGGCCGCCCTTGCCGAAGGTGACGTGGTCGTTGGGGGTGCGCGTCACGTCGAACCGGTACGGATCGTCGAAGACGTCCTCGTCGCGGTTGCCCGAGGCGAACCACATCACCACCTTGTCGCCGGCCTTGATCTGCTGACCGCGGAGCTCGACGTCACGGGTCGCGGTGCGACGAAAGTGATACACCGGACTGGCCCAGCGCAAGAACTCCTCGACCGCGTTCGGGATCAGCTCGGGGTGCTGCTGCAGCAGGGCCAGCTGATCGGGATGCTCCATCAGGGCCAGCATCGAGTGGCTGATGGTGTGGCGGGTCGTCTCGTTGCCGGCCACGACCAGCAGCAGGAAGTAGTTGTCGAACTCGGTGGCGGTCAGCGGCTCGCCGTCGATCGGGACCCGGTTGACCAGCTTGCTGACCAGGTCGTCACCGTCGCCGCCACGGCGCTGCTGGGCCAGCTCCCGACCGTACTCGAAGACCTCGAGCGCGGCGGGGGAACGGAACGGCAGGTGCTTGTACTGGTCGCTGTCAGCGTCCGAGATCAGCACGTCGGCGTAGTCGGGGTCGGTGTTGCCGATCATCTGGTTGCCCCAGTGGATCAGCTGGTCGGTGCGGTCCGGCGGCACGTCGAGCATCTGGGCCAGCACCTGGATGGGGAAGTCTGCGCTGATCTCCTTGACGAAGTCGAACGACTGCTGACGCAGGGCTGCGTTGACCGTGGCCTCGGTGAGTCCGGCCAGGAAGTCCTCGAACTTCTTGAGCGTCTGGCCGCCGAAGTCGCGCTGCAGCAGCTTGCGCAGCGCGCGGTGCCGGGTGCCGTCGGACTCCAGGATCGAGCGGCGCAGATCCTTGAGGTCGTCGTCCTCGACCTCCTCGAGGTTCACGTACTCCGTCGACGTGAAGGTCTCGGCATCGCGATCGATCGCCACGATGTCCTCGTGCTTGGTGATCGACCAGAAGCCCGAGCCGCCGGTCTCAGGGGTCCAGTGCACGGGAGACTCGGCGCGCAGGCGATCGAAGCTGGCCCAGGCCTCGTTGCGCTCGAAGATGTCGAGGTGGGCGAGGTCCACGTCGGCCAGTGCGGGCCGATCGGCGAAGGGGCTGTTCATGGGGACGTCCTCGTCAGTAGTGAGGTGGCAAGTGCGAAGGGGCGGTGCTCCGGGAAGCCCAGCAGCTCAGAGGTGGTACGCGTACTCGCTGAACTCCCAGTCGGTGACGAACTTGGAGAACCGCTCCAGCTCGTCGCGCTTGAACGCCACGAAGGTCTGCACGAAGGCAGGTCCGAGCAGGTCGACGAAGTCGGCGTCGGCCTCCAGCGCGTCGAGCGACTGCCCGAGGCTCATCGGCAACATCTCGGCCTTGCTGGTGTCGTAGCCGTAGCCCTCGAGCGCGGCCGGGGCCTCCATCTCGTCGCGGATGCCCAGATAGGCCGCGGCCAGCAGACCGGCGATCGCCAGGTAGGGGTTCGCGGTGGCGTCGCCGAGGCGCAGCTCCAGGCGCGACGCTTCGCCGCGCTCGGGTGGGATCCGCACCATCGCGCTGCGGTTGTCCAGGCCCCAGTCGATCAGCCACGGCGCGAGCGTGTCGGGACCGAACCGCTTGTAGGAGTTGATCGTCGGATTCGACAGGGCTGCGAGAGCAGGTGCGTGGGCCAGCACGCCGGCGATCGCCGAGCGGCCGATGCTGGACAGGCCGTCGACGCCGTCGGGGTCGTCGAACAACGAGGACCCGGCGTCGTCGAGCGTCGAGAAGTGCAGGTGGAAGCCCGACCCGCCCTCGTCGTTGTACGGCTTGGCCATGAAGGTCGCGAGCTTGCCCTCGCGGCGGGCGAGCTCCTTGACCGCGCCCTTGAACCGGTAGGCGCGATCGGCGGCGTCGAGGGCGTGGGAGTGCCACAGGTTGATCTCGAACTGACCGCTGGAGAACTCGTGGTTGGCAGCCACGACGTCGAGGCCGTAGCCGGCCAGCGAGCGCAGGGAGCGCAGCAGCACGTTCTCGGGGTCGCCGCGCAGCCCTGAGACGTAGACATTTCCCGTGGCCTCGCCGTACCGGCTCCATCCGCTGGGCGCGGACTCGTCCTTCTGCAGGACGAAGAACTCCAGCTCGGGTCCGACGATGGGTTGCATCCCGAGATCGGCGAACCGGTCGAGCACACGCCTCAGCACGTTGCGGGGGCTCTCCTGCGAGGGACTGCCGTCGGGATTGAACACGTCGGCGATGACGTGCGCCACGCCCGGTTCCCACGGCACGTCCACGAGTGTCGCGGCATCGGGAAAGGCCACGACGTCGGGCAGGCCGGCCTCCAGGCCACCCTCGATCGCGACGACGTCGCCGCCGGGCGTCGTGCCGTAGACGGTCCGGCAGAACGCCACGCCGTCACCGACCGTGCGGGTGAGGTTGGAGACCATCAGATCGCGTCCGCGCTCTGTACCCATCAGGTCCGAGTAGCTGAGCCGCACCACGTCGATGCCGCGCTCGGCGAGATCGGTGGCAGCCGCCTCGAGTGCGTCCGTGTTGAAATGTCCCACGCGGTCCTCCGGTGTCGGTTGTGGCGCTCTGTGCGACGAAACAACGAATCGTTTGGAGCCTTACGATATGACCCAGGCCACATTCTGACAAGCCATCTCATGACAAAAGCTTTCGACCATCTCGGCAGGGTGAACACGATGAACACACACGAGCAGGACCACGGCTCGCACGTGCACGGCACGGATCTGCGGGGAGTGGGCGAGTTCTGGGGCGACGAGTCCGCCAGCGTGCGTGAGGCGCTGGCCTGGGCGGTCGCGCGCATGGCGAGGGAGTCCGATCCGCGCACCACGGCGCGTTCTGCCTCGGACCTGGCGACCGACGCCGGGCCCACCGTCGTGCCGGCCGGAATCGGTTCGGGCGAAGCCCTGAGAATCTTCTCCGACGTGCTCGAGCCGGCGACGCGAGCGCAGGGCCACGAGCTCAACCTCGCCTACATCCCCGCCGCGCCCAACCGGTCCGCAGTCGCCTTCGACGCGGTGACCGGCAGCGCGAACATCTTCGGCGGCGTCTGGGAGGCGGGCGCTGGTGGGATCCATGCCGAGAACGAGGTGCTTGCCTGGCTCGCCGGGCTGTTGCGGTGGCCGGACACCGCAGCCGGTTGCTTCGTGTCCGGCGGCACGACGGGCAACCTGTCGGCCCTCGTGGCCGCGCGCAAGCGGGCACTGCGGCGACGTGGCGCCAGGCCCGCGGAGGGGTGGACCCTCGTGTGCACGGGAGGTGCGCACTCCTCGATCATCTCGGCCGCCGAGGTGCTCGACGTCGCCATCGCCGAGGTTCCGGTCGACAGCCGCGGCCACATGACCGGCGCCGCCCTGCGCGAGGTGCTGGAGCGCACGCCCTCGGCCTTCGCGGTGGTGACCTCCTCCGGCACGACCAACACCGGCATCATCGACGATCTCGCCGACGTCGCGGACGCCTGTGCCGATCACGACGTCTGGATGCACGTCGACGGGGCCTACGGGGGAGCGGCGCTGCTCGCACCGTCGGTGCGGGCCCGATTCGACGGGATCGAGCGAGCAGACAGCTTCATCGTCGATCCGCACAAGTGGTTGTTCGCCCCGTACGACTGCTGTGCGCTGCTGTATCGCGACGCCGCCGACGCACGTGATGCCCACTCACAGCACGCCAGCTACCTGGACAGCATCGATCGCGAGCAACCCAACCCGTCTGACCTGGCGCTGCACCTGTCGCGGCGGGTGCGAGGGCTGCCGCTCTGGTACGGCCTGGCCACCCATGGGACCGACCGCTACGTCGAGGCGATCGAGAAGACCTTGCAGACCGCCCGCGACGTGGCGACCGGCATCGAGCGCATCGAGCACCTCGGTCTGCTGATGACTCCCGAGCTGTCGGTCGTGATGTTCGATCGGCCCGGATGGAGCGAGGCCGACTACACCCGGTGGTGCGAGCGGCTCGCGCACGAGGGCGCGTTGTTGTGCGTGCCCACGCGCTGGGCGGGTCGCACTGTGCTGCGCGTCGTCTTCGTCAATCCCGACACCTCCGCCGACGTCGTGCTGCGGATCCTGGAGGAGACCACCCGCTGAAGAACTGCAGTGCTGCAGATCAGGTGAGCGAGCCGAGGGCCCGTTTCAGGTTCGCCGTGTGCGATGTCGACAGGTATTCGGTGGGCATCAGCAGGTTGTCGGCCACCGCGAGAACTGCCAGTTCGGTCCGCGACCGCAGCCCGGTCTTGCTCAGCAGGTGCTGGACGTGGGAATGGATCGTGCGCTCCGACACGACCAGGTGGTCGGCGATCTCACGATTTCCCATCCCCAGTGCCACGTGGGTCAGCACCTGGATCTCTCGAGAGGTCAGTTCATATGGCACGACGAAGGGATTGGCCCGGACGTATACCGGCGACCCCGGGGCGTGCTGGCCCATCTCGAAGCGGATCCAGCCCGCTGGGGTCGCCCAGATTCCGCGCAGTGCAGGGATGCCCGCATTCGCCGCGGTGCGGGCGAGGGCGGCGAGGCCCGGGGCGATGTCGGCCGGCGGGAGCCAGGCGGCGGTGCGAGCGAAGGTCAGCAGCGTGGGAGCCACCCCGGCGATGAACGCCTGGGGCACCGCGCCGAGCGCACCCTGGGCGCGGCTCGAGACGTGCACGACAGCGGTATAGAGGCCGTCGGTTCGAAGGGCACAGCTCAAGCCGTCGCGGAAGCCCGCAGGCGCAATGTTCTCCTCGTAGAACCAACCCCGGCGGAACGACTGCGACAGTTCGGTGGAGATTGTGGGCGGCGAGGATGCGTTGACGACCATGTCGAACCACTCCGTCTGCACGAAGTCGTCGCGTAACGCCCGGGTCAGATCATCGGGGTATCCGACGGAGGCGATGCTCTGATGGGTGTTCCGAGTAACGACCTGGAGGGTCGATGCATCGCCGCCCACCGCGTCGTTGAGGATGGACAAGGCTTCTGCGCAAGCCTCGGCCGAGGTGGCTTGACGGCCAAGATCGGCGATCCGCTCGGCTGCTCCTGCGAGACCGTGCATGCGTCCTCCAGCCCCGAATCGTTGGGGCCCTCACGATAAGCCTGCGCGCGGACCGGGCACAAGGATCGGCAATTGTGCCGATGCCTGAACTCTGTCGACGGTGTCACGATGCAGCCACGCCGCGCGCCAGGTGCGGCGCAGATGAGAGGTAGGGCCATGGCGACTGGTTACGTTTACCACGAGGTTTTCAGCTGGCACGACACAGGAACAGTGACCGGATTGTTTCCGTCCGACCCCGCGGTGGGTCTCCAGCCGCTTGCACACTTCGAGAACCCTGAGACCAAGCGACGCTTCCACGAGCTCGTCGTCGTCAGCGGATTGATCGACCGCCTCACCCGGCTGACAGCGCGTTCGGCGAGCGACGAAGAAATTCTGCGCATCCACACCGGGGATCACCTAGAGCGCATCCGCGCCGAGAGCGAGCTGCCCAAGGGAGGCGACGCTGGCGACGGACTCTCCCCGTTCGGCAAGGGCGGCTTTGCCATTGCGTGCCTGGCTGCGGGTGGGGTCATCGCTGCCGTCGACGCGGTGCTCGATGGCGAGGTCGAGAATGCGTACGCCCTCGTGCGACCGCCGGGACACCATGCGACCGCTGAGATGGGTATGGGATTCTGCCTGTTCAACAACCTGTCGATTGCCGCGGCGCATGCGCGTCACGAGCGCGGGGTTGAGCGGATCGCAATCGTCGATTGGGACGTTCACCACGGCAATGGCACGCAATCGATCTTCTACGAAGACCCCGACACGCTGACTGTGTCGATTCACCAGGACAACGTCTTTCCTCCCCACAGCGGGCTGCTGACCGAGCGTGGAGCGGGCGCCGGGTGGGGCAGCGCACTGAACGTGCCGCTCCCGCCCGGGACGGGCGACGACGGATACGTCCATGCCGTCGAGCAGGTGGTGGTGCCGGCGCTGAGACGCTTCAAGCCAGACCTGGTGCTAGTCGCGTGCGGATTTGATGCCGGCGCCATGGACCCGCTCTCGCGTCAGATGGTGACCTCGGACGGGTACCGCCGAATCACCCGGTTGCTGCTCGACGTGGCCGCGGAGACAAGCGGAGGCAAGGTGGCGATGTCGCACGAAGGCGGATACAGCCCGGCCTATGTCCCGTTCTGTGGGTTGGCGCTCCTGGAGACGATGGCCGGGGCGGAGCCATTCGGTGATCCGTTCCTGCCGATCGTGGGAGGTTTTGCAGGCCATCCTCTCCAGCCGCATCAGGCCGAGGCCGTCGCTTCCGCCGCCGCTCTCGTGGCTGAAATTGGTAACCGAGAGAGTTGAGCTGGAGACGGCATAGGTCTGGCGCGGAATTCTTGAGTCACCTATCGTAAGGATCCAAACAATTGGACCAGGAGTTCTGCATGCCTCAGGACCACCACCAGCACGGCTTTCTCTATCCGCGCACCCCGCTCGGCAAGGCCGCGCTCATTCCGAAGCCGCCGTGGCACTACTCCGGTGACCTGTTGACCGTGGAGTACCGGACCGACCCCGCCCGTGTCGAGGCGTTGCTGCCGGCGCCGCTGTCCCTGGCCGAGGAGGATCCCGGTGCCGTGGCGCTGATCTGGGCCGACTGGCAGTCCTGCTCGTCGTCTCGCGAGGAGCTGCTCGACCCGATCCGGGCGCAGTACAAGGAGGCCTTCGTCGTCGTTCGCTGCTCGTACCAGGGGCAGACCTTCTCCCGGTGCGTCTACATCTGGGTCGACAAGGACTTCGCGATCGGGCGCGGACTGCACCAGGGCTATCCCAAGAAGCTCGGTTCCATGTGGCAGACGCGCCCCCACCCGTTCGCCCAGGCGGCACCTCAGATCGCGCCGGGCGGCGTGTTCGGTGCCACGCTGGCGGCCGGCGACCGGCGCATCGCCGACGCGGTCCTCACGCTGACCGGCGAGTCGGACACCAATGGCTTCGTCAATGGCCACCCGATGGCTCACCACCGGATCTACCCCGGCATCGAGTCGGGCGCGCCGGACGCGTACTCCGAGCTGATCTCGTCGGGCGCGAGCTCCTTCGAGGGGGGACAGTCCTGGGTCGGCGACGTCGACCTGCGGCTGTACGAATCGCCCACCGAGGAGCTCGCCGAGCTCGAGGTCGAGGAGATCGTGGGCGGCTACTACCGCCAGATCGGCGTGGTGTGGGACGGGGGAACATCGCTGGAGCGACTCGCTCCCTGACGACCTGATCGCTGCTTGACCCTCTGCGACCCGCACTATACGTTTGGATCCGAACGATCCGATCTGGAGGAGCCGATGAACGTCACCCACATCGCTGGCATCGACGTGCGGACCGACCACTGGATCGGAGGCCAGCGCGTGTCGTCGCCCGGCACCTTCGAGGACGTCTCACCGATCGACGGCACCGTCATCGCCCAGATCGCGCGCGGTGGTGCCGACGAGGCCGCGCAGGCCGTGCGCGCCGCGCAGGAGGCGTTCCCCGGGTGGTCGGCCACGTCGAAGGCCGAACGGGCTCGGGTGCTGCACGCGATCGCCGATGGCGTCGAGCGCCGCATCGAGGATCTCGCGATCGTCGAGACCACCGACAACGGAGCGCTCATCCGTTCACACCGTCGAGGTGTGATGCCGCGGGTCGCGCACAACTTCCGCTTCTTCGCCGACTACTTGACCGAGAGCCTCGTGCACGAGGACTTCGAGACCCGCGGCCACCGCAATCACGTCACGTGGGATCCGGCGGGCGTCTGCGTGCTCATCTCGCCGTGGAACGCTCCGCTGATGCTCGCCACCTGGAAGGTCGCGCCCGCCCTGGCCGCGGGCAACACGGTCGTGCTGAAGCCCTCGGAGTTCTCGCCGCTGACGGCATCCCTGCTAGCCGACATCGCCGCTGAGGCTGGCCTTCCCGATGGCGTGCTCAACGTCGTGCAGGGGCTGGGTCCCGAGGTGGGGGCGGCGCTGGTCGCCGACCCGGGCGTCGCTCGCATCTCGTTCACCGGATCGGTGCCCACCGCGAAGTCGATCGCCGCGGCTGCCGCCGCGAATCTCACCCCGGTCTCCTTCGAGCTCGGTGGCAAGTCCCCGTTCGTGGTGTTCGCCGACGCCGACCTCGACCTCGCGGTCCAGAATGCAGTGGAGCAGTACGACAACGCGGGCCAGGTCTGTCTGTCGGGCACCCGGCTGCTCGTCGAGGAGCCGATCCGGCAAGCCTTCATCGACCTGTTCGTCGAGCGTGCCTCGGCCCTGAGACAGGGAGATCCGCGCGACGAGACCACCGACATCGGGCCATCGATCCACGCGGCGCACCTCGCGAAGGTCGACGGATTCGTCCAACGGGCTCGCGACGAGGGCGGCACCGTCGTGCTCGGCGGTGAGCCCAATGCCGAGACGAGCCGCGACCTCGGCGGCCCCTACTACCGCCCCACCCTGTTCGTCGACACGGATCCGAGCTCGGAGATCTCCACGGAGGAGATCTTCGGACCGGTCCTGGTGCTGCACACGTTCAATGGCGAGGACGAGGCCGTCCAGCAGGCCAACGGCTCGGAGTTCGGACTGGCCGCCATGGTGTTCACCGGCGACGCCGACCGCGCTGCGCGGGTGGCCGACCAGCTGGTCGCGGGCACCGTGTGGGTCAACTGCTTCTTCGTGCGGGACCTGCGAGCGCCGTTCGGTGGATCGCGCATGTCCGGAATCGGCCGCGAGGGTGGCACCTGGTCGTTCGACTTCTTCTGCGACCTCAAGAACACCGTGACATCACCGCACGGATGGACCCGAACGGACGGAGCTGAAGATCATGGGTGAGATCGTCGGTGCGGGTCTGCTCGCGCACGTGCCCACCATCGTGCTGCCCGAGTCGGTGCGCCGTGAGATCAACGGCGGCGAGGACTCCACCCTCGTCAGCGGCCTGCACGAGCTGCGCCGCGAGGTGTTCGACACCCTCGACTACGACACCGTCGTGGTGCTGGACTCGCACTGGGCCACGACGGTCGAGTTCGTCGTGACCGCGCAGGAACGCCGCTCGGGTGTGTTCACCTCCGAGGAGCTGCCCCGTGGCATGGAGACCCGGCCGTACGACTTCGCCGGCGACCCGGACCTGGCCCACGCGATCGCCGCCGAGGCCTCGGCCCAGGGCACCTGGATCACCGCGATCACCGACGACCACCTGCCGATCTTCTACGCCACGACCAACATGTGGGAGTTCCTCGGACAGGGACTGCCGGACAAGCGGTGGATCTCGATCGGGGTCTGCCAGACCGCCGACATGGAGGACAACCTGCGCCTCGGTCGTGCCCTGGCTCGCGGTGTCGCTGCCACGGATCGCAAGGTGCTGCTGATCGCTTCCGGTGCACTCAGCCACACCTTCTGGCCGCTGCGTCAGATCCGTGACCACGAGGCCGCCGACCCCAGCCACATCTTCACTCCCGAGGCCCACGCAGCCGACCTGCAGCGCCTCCAGTGGTTCGCGGCAGGAGACCACGCCCAGGTCCTGGACACGATGCCGGAGTTCTACCGGTTCAAGCCCGAAGCCCGGTTCGGCCACTACCTGATGATGATGGGCGCACTCGGCGAGCAGGACTGCACCGCGACGGGCCGACAGTTCGGCGAGTACGAGAACTCCGTGGGCACCGGCCAGGTGCACGTGTGGTTCGACCGGCCCGAGGGCGGCTTCGCGCCCGCCCGCCAGACCGACACCAGCCAGGACGGATTCACCGCGACGCCGTCCTCACCCATGCAGGGAGAACCCGTCCGATGACCGAGCACCGCCGCATCCTGCTCCACGGAGCCGTCGTCGACGTCGTGCGTGAGGGCGACACCCTGCGCGCAGCAGACGGCCGCACCGTCGCGATCGACGACGCGATCCACCTGCCGCCCGTCGTGCCCTCCAAGATCGTCGCGGTGCACCTGAACTACCGCAGCCGCGTCGAGGAGTTCGGCACCACGCTGCCGAGCGCACCGACCTACTTCCACAAGCCCACCTCGGCGCTGAACTCGCACCGCGGCGAGGTCGTGCGGCCCGAGGGCTGCAAGTGGCTCAACTACGAGGGCGAGATCGCCATCGTCATCGGTCGCACCGCCCGCAACATCAGCCCGGCCGAGGCCGGCGAGCACATCGCCGGCTACACCGTGGCCAACGACTACGGCCTGCACGACTTCCGCGACACCGACGCCGGCTCGATGCTGCGGGTCAAGGGCTCGGACACCCTGTGTCCGCTCGGTCCGGGCCTGGTCGATGACTGGGACTTCCACGACAAGCGCATCCGCACCACCGTCAACGGCGAGGTCCGGCAAGACAGCACGACTGCCGAGATGGAGTGGGACATGCACTACCTGGTGGCCGACATCGCGCGCACCATCACGCTGCACCCCGGCGACGTCCTCCTGTCGGGCACGCCCGCGACCTCCCGCACCGTCTACCCCGGCGACGTCGTCGAGGTGGAGGTCGAGGGCCTGGGCACCCTCACGAACCACATCGTGTCGGGACCCACCCCCATCCGCACCGACGTCGGCGCCCAGGTCACCGAGACCGACGAAGTGCTGTCGACCGCGCAGGGCGGAGACTGGCCCAAGCGGGAACTGATCAAGGAACAGAGGAAGAACTCATGAAGGTGATCGTCGATCTCACGCAGTGCGCTGACCACGGTCAGTGCGTCTTCTCGGCTCCGGAGGTCTTCTCGCTCGACGACGACGGAAAGCTCGCATTCCGCGCCCAGACCGATGGGGACACCTACATCTCCGGCGACCTCGACGAGTCGATGCGCGATGACGTCGAGGAGGCGGCCGACGTCTGCCCGCTGCAAGCCATCGAGATCGAGGACTGAGCCGTGCCTCCTGCCGACGGAGTCGGGGTGCCGGAGGTCGGGAGTGCCGGGCGTGTGGTCGTGGTGGGCGCCTCCATGGGAGGCCTTCGTGCGGCGGAGGCCGTGGTCAAGGCCGGCTACACCGGTGAGGTGCTCGTGCTCGGCGACGAGCCTCGCATGCCGTACAACCGTCCGCCGCTGTCCAAGGACGCGCTCAGGGGCGGACTCGACGAGGCCCGGCTCGAGTTCCGTGTCCCACGGGGTGCGGCCGACGTCCAGTGGCGTCTGAGCACCCGCGTCGCCTCGTGCGACCTGGCGGCGCGCACCGTGACCACCGCCGGGGGAGAGGTCGTGGACTGGGACGGCCTGGTCGTCGCGACCGGACTCCGCGCCCGCCGCGTCGAGCTGCAAGGACCCGAGGACGGACGTCACGTCATCCGCACCCTCGACGACGCCGTTCGCCTGCGCGAGGCGCTGATCGAGGTTGGGCGGATCGTCATCGTCGGCGCGGGCTTCATCGGTTGCGAGGTCGCCGCCACCGCTCGTGCGCTCGGTGTCGAGGTCGATGTCGTCGCTCCCGAGCAGGTCCCCATGCAGCGCCCGCTGCGCCGCGAGGTCGGAGCCGCGCTGCAGCGTCGGCACGAGCGTGAAGGGGTGCGGTTCCACCTCGAGACCGTGCCGATCGGCTTCGGCGGCACGGACCGGGTGACCTCGGTCGAGCTGGCCAACGGCACGGTGCTGCCGGCCGACCTGGTGGTCGAGGCGGTGGGCTGCGAGCCCGAGACCGAGTGGCTCGAGGGCAACGATCTGGATCTGCGCGACGGTCTGCTGTGCGACAACTCGATGCGGGTCGAGGGGCGCCCCGACGTGGTGGCGTGTGGCGACATCGCCCGGTTCCCCAACCTGCTCGTCGATGAGGTGCCCCGCCGCGTGGAGCATTGGACGATGGTCACCGACACCGCCCGCAAGGCCGGTCGGACGCTGGGTCGACACCTCGCGGGCGCGGCCCACGATCCCGCCATCGACGACGTCGACTTCGCTCCGGTCCCCTCGTTCTGGAGCGACCAGTACGACCTGCGCATCCAGTCGTTCGGCTCGGTGGGCGTGGGTGAGCGCGTCGAGGTTCTCGAGGGCGATCTCGACGGTGAGGTCGCGGTGGGCTACTTCAGGGCCGGCTCGGGCGCCGACGAGCTGGTCGGCGTCGTGATGATCGGCCTGGGTGGCCGGCACAAGCACTATCGCGACCTCGTCTCAGACTGATTGGACTCATCGGGGAGGATCTGGCCATGACCGGCTTTCACACGTTGCAGCAGACCGAGGAGGCCGTCCACTCCAAGATCGAGGACCTCCAGGTCGACTTCGCCGCCATGGCGGCGGTGTCGAACCTCTATCGGGCGGCGTCCTCGATCCGCAACCATCTCGAGCAGTCCGTGCTGCGTGGGGTCGACCTGACGTGGACCGGATTCGTGGTCCTGTGGGTCGTGTGGATCTGGGACGAGCTCGAGAGTCGTCACGTGGCGGCCGAGGCCGGCATCACCAAGGGGACGCTGACCGGTGTCGCGCAGACCCTGATCAATCGCGGGCTCCTGGTCAGGACCGTTCCCGAGCACGACCGCCGGCGCACTCTCCTGTCGTTGACCGAGGACGGCCAGGCTCTGATGCAGAGGCTCTTTCCGGCCTTCAACGGTGAGGAACGTTTCGTCACCGAGGCGTTGTCCGCCGACGAGGTCACCGCGCTGGGCGGCTCGTTGCACCGCTTGGTCGAGCACCTCGAGGCCGGCGGCACGGATCGCCGCAACGCCAACCGGGATGCCGAGACGTCCTAGCGGCCCTAGCGGTTCGGGCTCTCGCGCGACCTGAACTGCGCGGCGGCCACGACATGAGCCGCGAACAGGGCCGCCTGGGCCCCATCAGTCGCAGCGGTGTCCTCGGGATGCCACTGCAGCCCGAGGAACCAGCCTGGCGACTGCGAGAGCTCGACGGCCTCGGTGGTGCCGTCCTCGGCCCAGGCCACCGGCGTCATCGTCTCGCCGAGCCGCCTCAGACTCTGGTGGTGGAAGCAGGAGACCTCGACACGCGCTCCGATCGCGGCGTGCAGGAGGCTGCCGGCCTGGGTGGTGACCGGGTGCGTGAGGTCGCGGTGGTGGCCGGTCGACTCGGACATGTCCTGCACGAGGTCGCCGCCGCGAGCCACGTTGACCACCTGCAGCCCGCGGCAGATGGCGAGCAACGGGATGCCAGAGACGAGCGCGTGGCGGGCCACGGCGAGATCGAACTCGTCCTGCTCGACGTCGACGTCGTAGAGCGTGGGGTGCGAGGCCTGAGCAGTCCATCGCGCATCGAGGTCGCCGCCGCCGGGCAGCACGATGCCGTCCGCGAACTCCAGCCGCTGGGCCACCTGGTCGTCGACGTCGGCGCCGCCGGTCGGGTGGACGGCGAGGGGCTCACCGCCCGCTGCGAGCACCGCCGTCATCAACGTGCGCGGGAGGACGTCGGCCCGATAGCGCAGGGCCGAGGCGGACTCGGAGAAGCGTGCGGGGATCGCGATCAGAGGACGGCGCGCCATCGAGGTCCTCCCGGTCGTGTGGAAACGTCGTGGGGTCGATCATGATTCGGCACGACCGACTCCGTGGCATTGTCGTTTGGTTCCAAACTGTATCGGAAGGATGTGGCTGAGCTCCATCGTCTCGGTAGTCTGCGACGGTGGTCTATCGCGCATTCTTCGACACGGTCTTTGCTGGCATGGACCCCGAACGGGCCCACGAGCGGGCGTTCGCGGCGATCCGGGCGGCAGGTTTCGCAGCTCCGCTGCTGACCTCGCCGCGCATGGGTGGGACCCGGGCTCCCCGCACGGTGATGGGCATCGAGTTCCCGCACGCCTTCGGGTTGGCGGCCGGTTTCGACAAGAATGCTGCGGCGGTCCCGGGGTTGCTGGCCCTGGGCTTCGGGCATGTCGAGGTGGGCACCGTGACGGCCCGGGCGCAGCCGGGCAACCCGCGTCCCCGCCTGTTCCGCCTGGTCGAGGACGAGGCGATCATCAACCGCATGGGTTTCAACAACGTGGGAGCGGCCGAGGTCGCCTCGCGCCTTCACCGTCTGCGGGCCACCCCATCGGGACGCGATGCGGTGATCGGCGTCAACATCGGCAAGACCAAGGTGACTCCACCCGAGGACGCCGTGTCCGACTACGTCGAGAGCGCTCGCCTGCTGGCGCCGTTCGCGTCGTACCTGGTGGTCAACGTCTCCAGTCCCAACACGCCGGGCCTGCGTGACCTGCAGGCCGTCGACCAGCTCGGTCCCATCCTGTCCGCGGTGCAGGGCGTCAGCGGTGGTGTGCCGGTCGTCGTCAAGATCGCCCCCGACCTCGCCGATGACGACATCGACGCGGTGGCCGACCTCGCCCTGCAGGTCGGTCTGGCTGGCATCAGCGCCACCAACACGACGATCGCCCGACCCGACTCGCTGCGCGCCGCTCGCAGCAACATCGACGCGGTCGGTGCAGGGGGGCTGTCCGGTCCCGTCCTGCACGACCGAGCCGTCGAGGTGCTGGTGCGGCTGCGAGAGCGGGTGGGCGACCGGATGGCGCTGATCGGGGTCGGTGGGGTCGTCACCCCCGGGGACGTCCGGGCTCGCCTGGCAGCGGGCGCCGACCTCGTCCAGGCGTACACCGGATTTGTCTATGGCGGGCCGACCTGGCCGCGCCGGCTCGCCGCTGCAGCCGGTTGACCAAGCTTAGTCTGGTCGCCTACAGTCTGATCATGACCACCGTCAACATTCATGAGGCGAAGACGCATCTGTCGCGGCTGCTCGAACAGGTCCGGGCCGGAGAGCGCGTCATCATCTCCAAGGCCGGTGTGCCAGTGGCCGAGCTGACTCCATACGCCGGGGCCGACCTGGTGTTCGGAACCCTGAGTGGGCGCATCGAGCTCGATGACGACGCGTTCGTGCGGGCCGATGCCGAGGTGGCCGCGCTCTTCGGTGACATCGGCGTCGATGTACCTCGCTGACACCCACGTGGTCCTGTGGTGGTTCGCCGGTTCGGACCGCCTCGGGTCCGCGGCCGCACAGGCTCTACGGTCGGCGGGCCAGGCGCACTACTCGGCCGCCAGCATCATGGAGATCACCATCAAAGCCATGCTCGGCAAGGTCGCCGTTCCAGATGACTTCGGGGAGCACGTCGCCACCAGCGGCTGGATCGAAGTTCCCGTGCGCGCATCCCACGCCGCTGCCATGGCTCGATTCCCGGACCTGGCGCGACATGACCCGTTCGATCGCATCTTGCTGGCACAGGCCGAGACCGAGGGTCTCGCATTGCTCACCGCAGACCAGCGGTTGCTCGAAACGGGGCACTCGTGGATCGTGGACGCCACCGTGTGAGAGCGCGCCGAACCCCCGATTTCGCTTCACCGTTCGCACCCTGTATCTTTGGCTGTCGGCTTGCCCCCTTAGCTCAGTCGGTAGAGCGCTTCCATGGTAAGGAAGAGGTCTTCGGTTCGATTCCGTAAGGGGGCTCTGGGAGACGAGGGCAGTCTCGTCTCTCGTGGCGGGGTAGCTCAGTTGGTCAGAGCGCACGACTCATAATCGTGAGGTCGCGGGTTCGAGCCCCGCTCCCGCTACAACACCACCGATCCAAGAAGAGGCACCCCGTGGCCAGCAAGAGCTCAGACGTTCGTCCCAAGATCACCTTGGCCTGCACCGAGTGCAAGGAGCGCAACTACATCACCAAGAAGAACCGTCGCAACGATCCCGATCGTCTCGACATCAAGAAGTTCTGCCCGCGCTGCAAGGTGCACCAGACGCACCGCGAGACGCGCTGACCTCAGCACCTCGTTCGATGACCCCCGTGAGCCGCTGCTCCGGGGGTCTTCGCACGTCTGCCCGGCCTGATGGTCGACTGCTAGCGTCGGCGCCGTGAATCTCGCCGATCTGACGACGCTGCGCCTCGGGGGGCCTGCCGGGCAGTTCCTGGTCGCCGACTCCGAGTCGCGACTTCTCGACGTCGTCCGGCTCAACGACCAGTCCGGCGACGGGCTCCTGCTGGTCGCCGGTGGCAGCAACCTCGTCGTGGCCGACGAGGGGTTTCCCGGAACCGTGGTCCACATCGTCACCCGCGGGGTCGAGGTGGAGGTCGACGACTGCAGCGGCGCCACGGTGACCGTGGCGGCGGGAGAGTCGTGGGACGGCCTGGTCGCACGTGCCGTGGCCGAGGGCTGGGTCGGCCTCGAGGCGCTGTCCGGCATCCCCGGTTCCGTCGGTGCCACCCCGATCCAGAACGTGGGTGCCTACGGCCAGGAGGTGGCCGACACCATCGCCTCGGTGCGGGTCTACGACCGGTACGAGGCTGCGGTGCGGACCTTCGCCGCCGCCGACTGCGGCTTCAGCTATCGCGACAGCCGGTTCAAGGCCGAGCCGGGGCGCTACGTGGTGCTGAGCGTGACCTTTGCCCTGCGGCTGGGAAACCTGGGCGCACCGGTGGTCTATGCCGAGCTGGCCCGCCGGCTCGGCGTCGAGATCGGTCAGCGTGCCCCTCTGGCCCAGGTGCGCGACGCGGTGCTCGCGCTGCGTCGCGGCAAGGCGATGGTGCTGGACCCCGAGGACCATGACACCTGGAGCGCAGGCTCGTTCTTCACCAATCCCATCCTCACGGTCGATCAGGCCGCTGCCCTTCCGTCCGAGGCGCCGAGATTCGAGCAGTCCGATGGTTCGGTCAAGACCAGTGCCGCCTGGCTGATCGACCACGCTGGATTCGCCAAGGGCTACGCGGGGACTTCCGTCTCGTTGTCGACCCGGCACGTGCTCGCACTGACCAATCGGGGAGGAGCCAGCACGTCGGACCTGCTGGCGCTGGCTCGTGAGGTGCGCGATGGCGTCGAGTTGGCCTTCGGCATCCGGCTGGTCAATGAGCCGGTGCTCGTCGGTTGCGCGTTCTGACCTGGTCGCACGGGCCTGGTGCCCTCTAGGTCGGGTAGCCGCTGTCAAAGCCGCTGACGATCGCCAGGCCGCCGATCACCACCAGCAGGAGCAGCATCGCGAGCGCCAGCAGGCCGGTGCCGATGATCCCGAGGATGAAGCCGGCCTTGGCCGTACCGCGACCACTCCATCGGGTGGGCTCTCGATCGATGTCGCGCATCGCCGCAGCGCCGTAGTACCAGGCCAGAGGGCCCACGACGAGTGTCACGCCGACCACGAGGCCGCACACCGAGATGATCCCGAGGGCAAGGGCTGCGTTCGCCCGGGGATGCTGGGGGAGGTGGACCGGTGCCGGGTGCTGGTACCAACCCGGTGGTGGCGTGTCCGTGGGCGGGGCGGCCCACTGCTGCTGATCGCTCATGGGGCCATCATGCCGGGTTGACCGGTCTGCTCCTCGGTGGCGGACAGCCAGGCATCGACGGCGCGGGTCGATGTCGTCACCAGGTCCTCGGGAGCTGCCGACGCGCGAAGTGACATGCGAGCGAGCTCGGCGAGCTCGCCGTCACTCAGGTCCTGGGCCGCACGCAGCACGGCGTACTGGCCGGCGAGGCGCGATCCGAACAGCAGGGGGTCGTCGGCGCCGAGTGCGACGTCGATGCCGGCATCGATCAGGGTGCGCACCGGCACCTCGTCGAGGGTCGCATAGACGCCGAGCGAGACATTCGATGTGGGGCAGACCTCGAGGGCGACACCCGCCGCGGCGACCCGATCCAGGACACGTGGATCCTCGACGGCCCGTACGCCGTGTCCGAGCCGGTGGGCGTGCAGCGAGTCCAACGCGTGGGTCACGCTCGTGGGGCCGAGCAGCTCGCCAGCGTGGGGCACGAGGCGCAGCCCGGCGCGATCGGCGATGGTGAAGGCGGTCCCGAAGTCCGCGGTCGTGCCGCGACGTTCGTCGTTGGACAGGCCGAATCCGACGACGCCGCGACCGGCGTACTGGGCTGCGAGCCGGGCCAACGTGCGAGCATCCAGGGGGTGGCGGGTCCGGTTGGCGGCGATCACGACCCCCATGCCCAGACCGGTGGCGGCCGTGGCGTCGCGGACGGCATCGATGACGAGGTCGGTGAAGGCGCTGATGCCGCCGAACCGCGCGCCGTAGCCCGAGGGATCGACCTGGATCTCGGTCCACACCGAGCCGTCGCGCACGTCATCCTCGGCGGCCTCTCGCACGAGGCGGCGGATGTCGTCCTCGGTGCGCAGCACCGAGCGGGCGACGTCGTAGAGACGTTGGAAGCGGAACCAGCCCTTCTCGTCGGTGGCCACCAGCTGAGGCGGCCACTCCTCGACGAGGGCGTGGGGCAGGCCGATGCCGTCCCGCTCGGCGAGCTCGAGCAACGTGGTGTGTCGCATCGAGCCGGTGAAGTGCAGATGCAGGTGGGCCTTGGGGAGCGCGGCGATGTCACCCGCGCCGTTCTCGGTCAGCCTCATGCAGCGCATCCTGTCACCGGGGATTCTGCCGGTTCGACGCGGGCGCGGACGACCGCGTACACTTGACCGACCGGCGAATCTCAGGCTAGTTCGTCATGCCCGCACGCGGGCGCGACCCGACGGCCAGACTGAACCGGACAGCACCAAACGGCACTAGCTCAACTGGTAGAGCGTCGGTCTCCAAAACCGAAGGTTGGGGGTTCAAGTCCCTCGTGCCGTGCGAAGCACGGAGCAGCAGGACAGTGCCGTGCGAAGCACGGAGCAGCAGGACAGTGCCGTGCGAAGCATCGACCATCACCGAGAAGTACGACGAAGGAGAGCCGTGAGCGACAGCCACGAGGTGACCCGCAAGAGCGGCCGCACGTCGCCCGTCACCTTCTATCGCCAGGTGATTGCCGAGCTGCGCAAGGTCGTGTGGCCCACGCGTCCGCAGGTGGTCAACTACTTCTTCGTCGTCATGGTCTTCGTGCTGATCATGATGGCCATCGTCGCTGGTCTCGACTACGGGCTGGCGCGGCTGATGTTCTTGATCTTCGCCTGACCAGCGCACCGATCCATCGCACCAGATCTGAATTTTTTCCCATGACCCCAGAAGAGGATGTCGACGTGTCTGACACGACCACCGACCACACGGAGCAGTCCGAGACGGCCGAACCGGCCGAGTCCGACGCACCCGTCGTCGAGGACGCTGACGACGCTCCAGTCCAGGACGACCCGGCTCAGGACGACGCAGCCCCCGACGACGCTGTCGCCGATGAGGGTGCTTCTGATGAAGCAGGGTCTGAGGATGACGCCGCCTCTGAGGATGACGCCGCCGAGGAGTCGACCGAGGAGGCCGCCGCTCCCGATGTGCTGCAGGAGTTCAAGGACCGGCTCTACACGCAGTTCGGCGACTGGTACGTCGTGCACACCTACTCCGGCATGGAGAAGCGCGTCAAGTCCAATCTGGAGAACCGCGTCACCTCCCTGAACGCCGAGGACTACATCTTCGAGGTCGTCGTGCCGACCGAGGAGGTCGCCGAGATCAAGAACGGTCAGCGCAAGCTGGTCAAGCGCACCGTGCTGCCCGGTTACGTCCTGGTGCGCATGGACCTGACCGACGAGTCGTGGGGCGTCGTGCGCCACACCCCGTCGGTTACCGGCTTCGTGGGCAACTCGCACCAGCCGGTCCCGTTGAGCCTGGCCGAGGTCGAGAGCATGCTGGCTCCGGCCGTGGAGGCTGAGGTGGCTGTTGCGGCCGCCGCCGACTCGCCGGACCAGAAGCAGGCGGCTTCGTCGCCCAAGATCGAGTTCACCGACTTCGCGGTCAGCGACTCGGTCATGGTCGTCGATGGTCCGTTCGCCACCCTGCACGCGACCATCACCGAGATGAACGTGGACGCGCAGCGGGTCAAGGCACTCGTCGAGATCTTCGGTCGCGAGACCCCGGTCGAGCTCAGCTTCACCCAGATCCAGAAGGTCTGACCGGCCTCCTGCCCTCTGCACCGCCTCACACAACAATTAAGGAACCAATCGCATGCCCCCCAGGAAGAAAGTCGCTGCCATCGTCAAGGTGCAGCTGCAGGCCGGACAGGCCAACCCCGCTCCTCCCGTCGGTACCGCTCTCGGCCCGCACGGCGTCAACATCATGGAGTTCTGCAAGGCGTACAACGCCGCCACCGAGTCCATGCGTGGCAACGTCGTGCCCGTCGAGATCACGATCTTCGAGGACCGCACCTTCGCCTTCGTCACCAAGACGCCGCCCGCGGCCGAGATGATCAAGAAGGCTGCTGGCCTGCAGAAGGGTTCGGCCGTGCCGCACACCGACAAGGTCGGCAAGATCACCAAGGATCAGATTCGTGAGATCGCCACGACGAAGATGCCCGATCTGAACGCCAACGACATCGATCAGGCCATGAAGATCGTCGAAGGAACCGCCCGCTCCATGGGCGTCACGACCAGTTGATTCAGCTGATTCAGCTGATTCAGCACGTCACACCCGAACCACCAGTGGCAGGGCCAGCTGGGCCCGTTCGACCACGACTGGTCACATACAACCGAAGGAACCAGAGATGACACAGCACTCCAAGGCATACCGTCAGTCCGCCGAGAAGATCGACGCAGACTCCCTCTACGCCCCGTTGCAGGCCACCACGCTGGCCAAGGAATCGGGCAGCGCGAAGTACGACTCCACGGTCGACGTCTCGATGCGCCTGGGTGTCGACCCGCGCAAGGCCGACCAGATGGTGCGCGGCACCGTCAACCTGCCGCACGGCACCGGCAAGACGGCCCGCGTGCTCGTCTTCGCCACGGGCGCCAACGCCGACGCCGCTCGTGAGGCCGGCGCGGACGAGGTGGGCGCCGACGAGCTCGTCGAGCGGGTCAACGGCGGATGGCTCGACTTCGACGCCGTCGTCGCCACTCCGGACATGATGGGCAAGGTCGGCCGTCTGGGCCGCGTGCTCGGTCCGCGCAACCTGATGCCGAACCCCAAGACCGGCACGGTCACCGCCAACGTCGCCAAGGCCGTCGCGGACATCAAGGGCGGCAAGATCGAGTTCCGCGTCGATCGTCACGCCAACCTGCACTTCGTGATCGGCAAGGCGTCCTTCACCGCCGAGCAGCTCGCCGAGAACTACGGCGCCGCGTACGACGAGGTGCTGCGGCTCAAGCCGGCCAGCTCCAAGGGTCGTTACGTCAGCAAGATCGTGGTGTCCACGACTCAAGGTCCCGGCATCCCGGTCGACCCGAGCCGCGTGCGCAACTACTCGGCCGCCGACGACGCCTGACGCACCGTCGACCACGCCCCCATCCGTCCCGATCTCGGCGACGGGTGGGGGCGTCGTCGTATCCTCAGAGCATGCGTATCACCAGAGTCCTTCCCGTCCTCGCTGCCGCCACGTTGACCGTCGGTCTGATGGCCGGGTGTGGCCAGCAGAGCGCGTCGACCGACGTGCGTCCCGTGGCCGAGCTGACTGACGACTCCTTCGCCAGCACCGTCGCCTCTGCAGTCGCAGACGCGGGTTCCGCGCACGTGACGGCCGAGGGCACCGTGATGGGCATGCCGCTGGAGCTCGAGGGTGACGTCGCTGGCGGTGAGACGGCGGGAGATCTCGCGTTCGCTCTGGCCTCGCCCGATGGCGGCATCGACATCCGACTGGCCGATCAGGTCGTGTACGCCAAGGCGAACCCCTTCACCGGTGGTCAGTTCCTCAGCGTCGACCTGACCGACGCCGACGACCCGCTCGTGGAGCAGCTGGAGTCCATGAAGGACAAGGTCGACGTCCAGGGCCTGCTCGACGACCTCGAAGGAGCCATCTCGGTCGAGGCCACCGGTGACGAACCGCAGACCCTCGACGGAGTCGAGACGACGGCCTACGCCGTGACCGTCGACACCGCACAGCTGTCGACGTCGAGCGAGTCGCACCGATTGCCGGCGACCATCGAGCTGACCGTCCACGTGGGCGCTGACGACCTGCCGCGTCGGATCGGGATGGATGCTGCAGGAGCGCCGGTCACGATCGACTTCAGCGCGTGGGGCGAGCCGGTCGACATCGAAGCTCCCGCAGCGGACCAGATCTCCGAGCAGAACGCATCGGAGCTGGTGGGTGGCTTCCTCGGCACGAAGTGAGCGAAGCGAAACCGCCGATTTGGTCCGCTCCGGGGATCTGACCTAGTATCGGGGTACCGAAGACCGCTGGTAGTCGCTCCCCGGAGCGTCTCGAAGCGCCCGAGAGGGCGACCCGCGCAGGCTGCGTCAGATGCTTTCCGCGTCCCGTGCCCTGTGCATGGGACGTTTTTTCGTGTGCGGCGATCGGTCACAGATGTACAGCACAGATGTACTGACCACCACGTACGTGAAAGGAGACCCATGGCACGCCCGGACAAGGCAGCAGCCGTCGCCGAACTCGCAAGCAACTTCCGCGAGTCCAATGGCGCCGTGCTCACCGACTACCGCGGTCTCACCGTCAAGCAGCTGCAGGAACTGCGGCGCACGCTCGGTGAGAACGTCAGCTATGCCGTCGCCAAGAACACGCTGACCAAGCTTGCAGCCAGGGACGCGGGGGTCGAGCTCGACGAAGCTCTGCTCGTGGGTCCGACCGCCATCGCCTTCATCAACGGCGACGTGGTCGAGGCTGCGAAGGGTCTGCGCGACTTCGCGAAGGTGAACCCGCCTCTCATCATCAAGGGCGGCTACCTTGACGGTGCCACCCTCGGACCCGATGAGATCAACAAGCTGGCCGACCTCGAGTCGCGCGAGGTCCTCCTCGCCAAGCTCGCAGGTGGCATGAAGGCCAGCCTCTCGAACGCCGCGTCGTTGTTCAACGCCCCGCTGTCGCAGGCCGCCCGAGTCATGGGTGCACTGCAGGCGAAGGCCGAGACCGACCCGTCCGTCCTGGCCGCCGGGGAACCGGCCCAGAGCAACGCTGCTGACGCTTCCGCGCCAGCAGCCGAAGAAGCACCCGCCGAAGCATCTGCTGAGGCGACCGAGACCGAGGCACCTGCCGAGGTCGAGGCATCCACCGAGGGCTGAAGCCCGATTCACTCGGGGCCCCCTCGGGGCCTCACCATAGGAAGGACGCCACCATGGCGAAGCTCAGCACCAGCGACCTGATGGACGCTTTCAAGGAAATGACCCTCATCGAGCTCTCCGAGTTCGTGAAGGAGTTCGAGGACACGTTCGACGTCACCGCAGCTGCCCCCGTGGCCGCTGCTGCCGCTCCTGCGGCCGGTGCCGCAGCCGGCGGCGAAGAGGCTGCCGAGCAGGACGAGTTCGACGTCATCCTCGAGGCTGCCGGCGACAAGAAGATCCAGGTCATCAAGGAGGTCCGCACCCTCACCGGCCTGGGCCTCAAGGAGGCCAAGGACCTCGTCGAGGCGGCCCCCAAGGCCGTTGTCGAGAAGGCCAACAAGGAAGCTGCCGAGAAGGCCAAGGAGGCCCTCGAGGCCGCCGGCGCCAGCGTCAGCGTCAAGTAGTCAGTTCCACGCGTCACGGCAACCTCGGTTGCTGATTCGTGCGAGAGGCACCCGTCCCCGGTGGGGGCGGGTGCCTTTTTCGATCGACCCTGCACCTCGATGTGATGTGAGGTATGTTTCATCGGTCGTGTCATGGTTACTCGCCAGTCACTGCGCCGCCGGTGGCCGTAACGCCGTGGTCGGTGGTTCGTTGTAACTGTGGTTGGCATCACAAGCAGTTGGGTATGTTGAAGTTCCACCGGGGATTCCCGGGGGACCGGGGTGAGCAGGAGGGGCCCACCGTGGGTACAGAAGTCAAAGTCGAGGGACTGACCAAGAAGTTCGGTAGCTCGTTGATCTGGCAGGACGTCTCGCTGACGCTGCCGGCTGGCGAGATCTCGGTCATGCTCGGTCCGTCGGGTACCGGCAAGTCGGTGTTCCTCAAGACCCTCATCGGCTTGCTCAAGCCCAACGAGGGGCACGTGTGGATCGATGGCGTCGACATCGCCAACTGCAAGGAAAAAGAGCTCTACGAGGTGCGCAAGCTCTTCGGTGTGCTGTTCCAGGACGGCGCGATGTTCGGTTCCATGGACCTCTACGACAACGTGGCGTTCCCGTTGCGCGAGCACACCCGCAAGTCCGAGTCAGAGATCCGCAACGTGGTGATGGACAAGATGGAGCTCGTGGGTCTGGCCGGTGCGGAGAACAAGCTCCCCGGCGAGATCTCCGGAGGCATGCGCAAGCGCGCCGGTCTGGCGCGCGCTCTGGTGCTCGACCCCGAGATCCTGTTGATCGACGAGCCCGACTCCGGCCTCGATCCTGTGCGAACCTCGTACATCAACCAGCTGTTCATCGACCTGAACGCCCAGATCGATGCCACGTTCCTGATCGTGACCCACGACATCAACACGGCCCGCACCGTGCCGGACAACATCGGCCTGCTGTACCACAAGCACCTCGCCATGTTCGGTCCGCGCGAGATGCTGCTGACATCTGAGGAGCCGGTCGTCGCGCAGTTCCTGAACGCGCAGATGGTCGGCCCGATCGGCATGTCGGAGGAGAAGGACGCCGATGAGCTCGCGAGCGAGAAGGGCATCGCCATGCCAGCGCTTCCGCCGGTCGCGCTGCAGATCGAGCCGTCCGACGGCCGTCCGCGCAGCGGCGCCCGCGAGCCCGGCCAGTGGTGCCGCGAGAACGGCGTCACACCGCCCGACGGCTCGTTCAAGGCCGAAGCTCTCGTCGGTGGTGCCGCGTGAACCAGTCCACGATCGGGGCAGGTGACGTGTGAGCGCCACCAACATCGCCGCACCGGCCCGCGCCGCCGGTGGTCTGTTCGCCTTCATGCTCGACGTCGTCGGCGCGCTGTTCCGACGGCCGTTCCAGATCAAGGAATTCTTGATCCAGGCCTGGTTCATCGTCAAGGTGACCATCATCCCCACGGCCTTCGTGTCGATCCCGTTCGGTGCTGTCATCGCGCTGCAGGTGGGTGGACTCATCCAGCAGTTCGGTGCGCAGTCATTCACGGGCTCGGCAGCCGTGCTCGCGGTCGTCCGTGAGGCTGGCCCCATCGCCACGGCGCTGCTGATCGCCGGCGCTGCCGGCTCAGCCATCGCGGCCGACTTCGGTGCACGCAAGATTCGTGAAGAGCTCGACGCCATGATGGTGCTGGGTATCGACCCCATCCAGCGGCTGGTCGTTCCGCGCGTGCTCGCCACCATGCTCGTCGCGGTGTTCCTCAACGGTCTGGTCACCGTCGTCGGCGTGGCCGGCGGCTACGTGTTCAACGTGGTGCTCCAGGGCGGCACCCCAGGCGCCTATCTGGCCTCCTTCACCGCGCTGGCACAACTGCCAGATCTGTATCAAGGAATGGCCAAGGCACTGATCTTTGGCTTCATCGCCGCGATCGTGGCCTCCTACAAGGGCATGAACGCCAAGGGTGGCCCCAAGGGCGTCGGCGATGCGGTCAACGAGGCCGTCGTCATCACGTTCACGCTGCTGTTCATCGTCAACTTCTTCATCTCGGCGATCTACCTGCAGGTCGTCCCTCCGAAGGGGATGTGACCCATGGCTGAGAACAAGCTCGCGAAGCGCGTACAGAGTGCGTCCCAGGCGCCTGGCGAAACGCTCGACACCCTCGGCACGCAGATGCTGTTCTACATCCGCGTCATCAGATCGGTTCCGCGCACCATCAGGAGCTACAAGCGAGAGGTCTTCAGGCTTTTGGCCGAGGTCGCCCTCGGCTCGGGCTCCCTGGCCGTCATCGGCGGCACGGTCGGCGTCATCGCCGCCATGTGCTTCTTCACCGGGACCGAGGTCGGCATCCAGGGCTTCGCGGCTCTCGACCAGCTCGGTACCTCGGCGCTCACCGGATTCATCTCGGCCTACTTCAACACCCGCGAGATCGCGCCGATCGTCGCCGGCATCGCCCTGGCCGCCACGGTCGGCTGTGGTTTCACCGCTCAGCTCGGTGCCATGCGCATCAGCGAGGAGATCGACGCCCTCGAGGTCATGGCCATCCCGTCCATGCCCTTCCTGGTCACTACACGCGTGCTCGCGGGGCTCATCGCGGTGATCCCGCTGTACTTCGTGGGCCTGCTGTCCTCGTACTTCGCGACCAGACTCACCGTCACCCGCATCAACGGGCAGAGCACGGGAACCTACGATCATTACTTCACCACATTCCTGCCACCCACTGACGTCCTCTGGTCGTTCGCCAAGGTGCTGATCTTCGCCATCGTCGTCATCTTGATCCACTGCTACTACGGCTACTACGCCAGCGGCGGTCCCGCGGGCGTCGGCGTTGCGGTCGGTCTGGCCGTGCGCACCTCGATCGTCGCGATCACCGTGATCGACCTCCTCGCCTCCATGGCGATCTGGGGCACCAACGTCACCGTCAGATTGGCGGGCTGAGCCATGCCGCGTACTCGTCTGCTCGAGCGCAAGTCCTCCATCCGGGGACTCGGCGCCCTGTTCCTGGCCATGGTCGTGTTCTTCGTCTGGTTGACCTATGCCTTCTTCGACAAGAAGTTCGTCGACTTCGAACCGGTCACGGTCCGCGCCAGCAACGCTGGCCTGAGCCTGCCCGAGAACGCCGACGTCAAGCTGCGCGGTATCTTCGTCGGCGAGGTCCGTGAGATCAGTTCCACCGATGACGGCGTCGAGATCCTGCTGGCGATGAAGCCGGAGCTGCTGGACGACGTGCCCGAGGGTGTGACGGTGCAGATCGTGCCCAAGACCTTGTTCGGTCAGAAGTACGTCGACCTCATCCCACCCGAGACCCTCACCGGCGAGTCGCTGCAGGCGGGTGCAGTCATCGATCGTGCCGCGGTGCCGATCGAGGTCGAAGAGGTCCTCAACAACATCCAACCGTTGCTGACCGCTGTGAACCCCGAAGACCTGTCGTACACGCTGACCGCGCTGTCCGATGCCCTCAGCGGACGCGGCGAGCAGCTCGGCGACACTCTCGTGACCACCAACAGCTACCTCAAGAAGGCCAATCCCGACGTGCCACAGCTGATCGACGACCTGGTCAAGCTCGGCACCGTCGCCGACGGCTACTCCGACGCCCTGCCCGAGCTCGGTCGCACGCTGAGCAACGTGACCTTCACGGGCAACACGCTGGTGGCCAAGCGCGCCCAGCTGGCTGCGTTCTTCGACCAAGGAACGGCGTTGTCGAACACGTTGACGGACTTCACCTCGGCCAATGCCGAGAACATTCCTCGGCTCGCCTCCGACGGTCGGGTCACGTTGGACGTGCTGGCCGACTACGCGCCCACCTTCCCGTGCTTCCTGGCCAGCATGCGCGAGATCATCCCGCGCCTCGACAGTGCGTTCCGCGACGGAAGGCTGCACATCGACGCCCAGGTTCTCGCCCCGCAACCGCTCCCGTACGCCTCGGACGGATCGGAGAATCTCGAGGCGACCCAGCAGGACTTCGACGACGCGTCCCGGGGTCCGGCTCCGAGTCCTGGCAACGGGGTCCCGATCACGGCGGACAACGCGGCCACTCCGTCGTGCCTGGACCTGAACGAGATCGTCGGCAACCCCGAGGCGGAGCGGGAGTTGTCCTCGCAGGAGAACCCCTTCAGCATCCCGCCAGCGGTCTACGAGATCTTCAACGTGCAGAGCGATCACGGCAAGTTCGGCGACGTCCAGCCGTCCAACCGTCCTGCGGCCTCGTCCAACGCTCTGGTGTCGACGGTGCAGCCCAGCATGGGTGGCCTCGACACGCCGGCCGAACGTGAAGCGCTCAACACCCTGTTCGGCGCCCGCGTCGGCATGGACGCCGCCGACGTACCCGATGTCGCCTCGCTGATGATGAGTCCGGTGCTGCACGGAACGGCGGTGAGCGTGCGATGAGACTGAGTCGAATCCTGGACGCAGAGTCCTTCGCCGCACTGCTCAAGCTGGTCTTCTTCCTGGTCCTGACCGGGGGTGCGACTTTCATCTTGATGATCACGCTGGGCAATCTGAGCTTCAGTGAGCGCACCGAGTACAAGGCGGTGTTCGAGGACGTCACCGGCGTGGCCAAGGGCGACGACGTGCGGGTGGCCGGCGTGGCCGTCGGCGCAGTGAGCAAGGTCGAGGTCGTCGATCGCACCAACGCGCTGGTCACCTTCGAGGTCGATGCCGACATGCCGCTGACCCAGAACACGAACGCGCGCCTGAAGTTCCGCAACTTGATCGGCCAGCGCTACCTGTCCCTCGAGCAGGGTGCCGACGGGGCCGGAGCGCGGCTCGAGGCCGGCAGCACCATCCCGATGGACCGCACCCAGGAAGCGTTGGACCTCAACGTTCTGCTCGACGGCTTCAAACCGGTCTTCCAGGCGCTGTCGCCGGACGATTTGAACAAGTTCACCTTCGAGATCGTGAAGACCCTGCAGGGGGAGAGCGGCAACGTCGAGAGCCTGTTGGCCACCACCAGCTCGCTGACCAACACGCTGGCAGACCGCGACCAGCTGATCGGCGACGTGATCACCAACCTGTCCACGGTGCTGGACACGATCGGCGATCGCGATGAGGAGCTGACCGACACGATCGAGACGTTGCAGCAGTTCGTCACCGGTCTGAAGACCGACCGCAACGCGATCCTCGACTCCATCGACTCGATCTCCGAGCTCAGCAACGAGACCTCTGATCTGCTGGTCAAGGGCCGACCCGCCCTGACCGAGGACATCAAGCAGCTGAATGCGTTCGCCGGAGAGATCGGCACCGATCGCAACCTCAAGCTCATCACGGACTCGATCCAGGTCTTCCCCAGCAAGCTGACCAAGTTCGGCAACGCCGCCTCGAGCGGATCGCAGTTCAACTTCTTCTTGTGCGGACTCAGTGGCACGATCAACATCCCCGAGCTGGGACTCGACGAGGTCAACCTGGGCGTCCCCGGGGGCGGCTCACTTCCCGTCGGCGGAGCGAGGTGTGAGCTGTGAAGCCGTTCCGCGAACGCAATGCCACCATCATCGGCATCATCGGCCTGGCCATCATCGCCGCGTTGATGCTCGGCTCGTTCCGTGCCGATCAGCTGCCGATCATCGGCAGCGGGGACACCTACCAGGCCGAGTTCGGCGAGATCGGTGGCCTCGAGGAGGACAACGAGGTCCGCGTCGCGGGCGTCTCGGTCGGCAAGGTGACCGGCATCGAGCTCGCAGGCGACCGCGCCATCGTGACCTTCAAGATGGACACGGGGACCGAGCTCACGGCCGACACCACGGCCGACATCCGGGTCCGCACGTTGCTGGGTGCGGAGTTCCTCGCGCTGCAACCGGTCGGCGAGGGCACGCTCGAGGTCGGCGACACCATCTCGCTGGAGAACACTGATTCCCCGTACAACGTGGTCGAGGCGTTCTCCGAGCTCAGCACGACCGTGGGCGAGATCGACACCGATCAGCTCGCCGAAGCGCTCAGCACCGTCTCCGACATCGCCGCAGCCACTCCCGAGGAGTTCCAGGGTGCCATCCGCGGAGTCTCGGACCTCTCGGTCAACCTGGCCGCTCGCGACCAGCAGATCAACACGCTGCTGGTCAACCTCGAGAAGGTCTCCAGCGCGATCAACTCCAAGAACACCGAGCTGGTCACCCTGTTCGAGGACGCCGACGTGCTGTTCGACGCGATCAGCGATCGCCGCGACTCGATCAACCAGCTGCTGGTGTCCACGCAGACCATCTCGCGCCAGCTGCGAGCACTGGTGGCCGACACCCGCGCGGATCTCAAGCCGGCGCTGGACCGGCTCGACAACGTCACCGATGCGCTCGTGGCCAACAAGGAAAGCCTCGACCAGGCGCTGCTGAAGTACCCCGGGTTCCTCAACGTCTTCGCCAACGCCCTGGGTAGTGGCCCCTTCTTCGACACGTTCCTCGGTGTCCAGCCCGATGGCAGCGCGCTGCCAGGTCAGCTCGCCGATGCACTGCAACAAGGAGACAGCCAATGAGTCCCACCTCCTTGTCCGACCGTCTGACCGGCATCTCCAAGCTCTTGGCGGCCGCGGTGGCTGTCCTGCTGGTGGGCGCGCTGCTGCTGGCCGTGACGGGCCGCGACGGCAAGAGCTACGTCACCGTCGACTTCCCGCAGACCAACTCGCTGTACGAGGGGTCGGACGTCAAGATCCTCGGGGTGGCCGTGGGCCGCGTCGAGTCCCTCACACCGCGTGGTGAAGTCGTCCGCGCCAGGCTCTCGTACGAGGAGGGCGTCTCGCTCCCTGCCGACGTCAAGGCCGTCATCGTCTCACCGGCGATCGTCGGCGACCGTTTCGTGCAGTTCGCGCCCGCCTACGGGGGAGGGACGGCCCTGGAGGACGATGCGTTCCTGCCTGTCGACCGCACCGCGGTGCCGGTCGAGCTCGACACCATCTACAAGTCGCTCGACGACCTCTCCGTCGCACTGGGACCCGAGGGCGCCAACAAGGACGGTGCTCTGAGCCGCCTGCTCGACGACACGGCCGGGCAGCTCGACGGCCAGGGCGCTCAGCTCAACACGACACTGACCAACTTCGGCAAGCTCAGCACGACGCTGTCCAACAACAAGGAGGAACTGTTCGGCAGCCTGCGCGAGGTGCGCGACTTCGTCGAGCTGCTCAACCGCAACGATGACACGGTGCGTGCCTTCAACGACAGCACGGCGCGGGTCTCGACCGTGCTCGAGGGGGAGCGCCAGGACCTCGAGGCCACGTTGCGCGAGCTCAGCCTGGCGCTGGTCGACGTCAACAAGCTGGTCACCGACAACCAGGGCTCGCTGCGCGAGAACGTGACCAACCTGCGCGAGGTCACTCAGGTCCTGGCCAACCGCTCCGACCAGATCGAGGAGGCAGCGGTGGCCGCGCCCACGGCCCTGGCCAACGTGGCATTGGCCTACAACCCGAATTCGGGAACGCTCGACGTGCGCACCTCCATCGATCAGGTCATTGGTGACCTTCTGGGCGATCCCGTGCAGTTCCTGTGCGGTCTCCTAGGTGAGCAGCCCGGTGCGAACGGGGTGTGCGACGGGCTCAGTGAACTGATCGATGGGCTGGGTCTGCCCGATCTCATCGCCTCCTTGCTCGACGGCCTGGGTGGCGTCAACAACTCGCCCCCGCCGACTCCGGAGGACGCTCTCGGACAGTTCGCGGACATTCTTCAGCGCGCGGCCCCCTCCGAAGCCGTGTCGACTCAATCCCAGGCGTCAGTCGCCGACATGTTGGCGGTGAAGTGATGACCATCAAGCGACGACTTCAGATCTCGGCGGGCGCCGTGGCCGTGGCCGTGGGACTCAGCGGCTGCGGTTTCACCCCGTACGACCTGCCCCTCCCCGGCGGTGCCGATCTCGGCGACGATCCCTATGTGGTCACGGCCGAGTTCCGCGACGTCCTGGACCTCGTGCCGCAGAGCGGTGTGCAGGTCAACGACATCGCGGTGGGCAAGGTCACCGACATTCGGCTCAACGGGTGGAACGCGATGGTCACCCTCGAGATCAACGACGACGCCAAGCTGCCCGACAACGCGGTCGCCTCCATCCGTCAGACCAACCTGCTGGGCGAGAAGTTCGTCTCGCTGGAGGCGCCGGAGTCCGGCGCCACCGGTGAGCTCAGCGACGGCGATGCGATTCCACTGGCTCGCACCGGCCGCAATCCAGAGATCGAAGAGGTGCTGAGCGCCGCGTCCCTGCTGTTCAACGGAGGTGGCCTGGAGCGCACCAACACGATCGTCAAGGAGCTTAGCCAGACTTTTGATGGCAACGAAGCGGAGATCCGCGAACTGCTTGAGACGTCCAACACGTTCCTGGGTCAGATCGACGACAACAAGGAGGCGATCCTGACCTCGCTGGAGAAGGTCAACCGGCTCGCCATCACGACCAACAACCAGCGTGATGCCATCACCGGCGCCCTCGACGACCTGCCCGAGGCGTTGCGGGTGGTCAACGACCAGCGCGACGACCTCGTCGGTCTGCTGGAGGCACTCAACCGCTTGGGCGACGTGGCCACCGGAGTGATTCGCGAGTCCAAGGACGATGTCGTGGCCGACCTCAAGCTGCTGGTGCCGACGCTGACCAACCTGACGAAGTCCGCAGACGACCTCGCCTTCGACTTCCAGGCGCTGCTGACCTACCCGTTCACCGACGGAACCATCGGCTCGGGCGCCGATCTCGACGGCACCCGGAACAACCCGATCCCGGCGCTCGGTGAGTGCAATGCACCGGCAGGCAGCGGGGACAACACGGGCTTCTGCGTCGGCGACTTCGCCAATCTCGACGTCAGCCTCGACCTCAGCACCGACGTGCTCCAGTCTCTCCTCGAATCGCTCGACCTCGAGGGCCTTACCAACCTGCTGGAGGCGCTCGGTCTGGGCGCTCTGATTCCCGAGGGCGGCGCCACCGATGGCGCCGAGTCCGAGGCGGCACCCGATGACGAGGCGCAGGGCCAGGCGGAGTCCGACCCGAACATGGCCGAGCTGCAGCGGACCCTCGAGGGGCTGCGGCTCCCCGGCGCTGACGGTTCGTCCGGTGCACCCAGCCCCGGGGCGAACACCTCGCCTGACGGAGGCTCTCCGTCGCCCGACAACAGCTCTGACTCCGACTCCGGGTCCGGTGGTGGCCCGGTGTGTGGGCTGCTCGGTATGTGCCGCCCGGCCCCGACCAGTGGTGACGGTTCGCCGGATCTTGCCCTGCTCCTTCTCCAGCCGGCGGTGACACCGTGACCACCCGACTCACCAAGATCCAGCTGGTGATCTTCGCGATCATCACCCTCATCGGTGGCGCCATCGTGGGCGGGCGCTATGCCCAGCTCGACCGCCTCTTCATCGACCGCACGTACGAGGTGACGGCTCAGTTCAGCGACTCCGGCGGTATCTTCGCCGGCGCGCAGGTCACGTACCGCGGCATCGAGGTCGGCACGGTCGGCAAGCTCACCTTCACGCCCGCCGGCGTCGAGGTGCGCCTCGACATCGAGGACAGCGCGCCCGACATTCCCGCCGACCTGCTGGTCGTGGTGGCCAACAAGTCCGCCATCGGCGAGCAGTACGTCGACCTGCAGCCGCGGGGCCGTGGCGAACCGTTCCTCGCCGATGGGTCCGAGGTCACGCTCGCCAACACCCGCATCCCCATCGACACGACCACGCTGCTGCTCGACGTGAACGCACTGGTCTCCTCGGTGGACACCGACAGCCTGCAGACCGTGGTCTCCGAGCTCGGCCAGGCATTCGAGGGAGCAGGGCCCGACCTCAGCCGCATCCTCGACACCTCGAGCGAGTTCATCAACGCCGCCGACGACAACATCGACGTCACGCGTCAGCTGATCCGCCAGTCCGACCAGGTGCTGCAGACCCAGATCGACAAGCAGGACCAGCTCGGCACGTTCTCGGAGAACCTGGCGCTCTTCTCCGACACCCTGGTCGATGCCGACCCGGACCTGCGCCGGCTGCTCGACGACGGCACGGTCGCGGCCCGCAACACCGACGAGCTGGTCGCGGAGAACGCCGACGACCTCACGGTCGTCATCAACAACCTCATCACCGCCGGCAAGCCGCTGGCAGAGAACCAGCTGGGCGTCCGCACCATCTTCACGCTGTATCCGTACCTGTTGGAGGGCACATACAGTGCCCTCGCGGAGAAACCGGACGAGGACGGTGATGGCCAACCTGAGTACAACGCCCGGTTCGGCATCGTCCTGAACTCCCTCACCTCGCCGGTGTGTACGGCGCCCGGTGCCGAGGGGGCAGGACCTGAGAGCGACGGCTATCGCACGCGCCGGGACCCCAGCGATGTCACCGACCAGCTGTTTCCCTTCCAGCAGGGCCCGCCGCCTGTGAGCCCTGACTGTACGGTCGAGAACACCATTGCGCGTCAGCCGTCGAAGACCGACCTCGAGGTCAGGGATCTGAACCGGACGGCGCCAGCCGTCTCCGGAAAGGACGCTCTGTCGTGGATGTTGATCGACCCGGCCAGCCGGTGACCGCCCGTACCCCCACGTCCGCACCCGCCGTTCCCAGATTCGTCTGGATCGTCGGTGCGCTCGGGCTCGCGCTCGCCGTGGCCGGACTGGTGCTGTGGGTCGTGCCCTCACGGGCCGGTGAAGCGCAGGACAGTGCCACCGACAAGGCGATCATCTCCCGCGTCAACGACTTCGCGACGACCTACAACACCTATGATGTCGCCGATGTCGAGGGCTATCAGGAGCGGATGTCCGGTCTGCTGACCGCTGACTACAACGCCGACTTCGTCGAGCTGACCGACGCCCTGTTCGAGGCCATCGCCGACAAGGAGCAAAAGAGCGGTGACGCCGTGGTCAAGGACGTCGCGGTCCAGAGTGTCGACGACGACTCCGCGGTCGCGCTCGCCGTGGTCGATGCCCAGGTCACCAACACCGACAACGAGTCCGCCATCTTGCGCCAGTTCCGCTGGACGGTGAACCTGCAGCTCGTCGACGACGAATGGCGCATCTCGCAGTTCGAGTCTGTTGCGGCGCAGCCCGCCGATGCCGAGGATCCCGGGGCAACGCCTGACCCGGAAGCCACGCCGGATCCAGCCGCCACCGGCGAGACGCCAGCACCGGCGCCTTCCGCCGAACCCGATGCAGAGGACGGCCAGTGAGCGACCAGACTCCACCGCCGCCCCCGCGCCGCAAGATCGCCGGCGAGGCAGCGGCCCCCACGCAGCCCGCCCGCAAGGCGCCGACGCCGCGCAAGCGTCCGTCAGCGGCCAAGAAGACGGCGACCGACGAGACCCCGGCCGCTGCGACGACTCCGGCCGCGACGACTGCGGCGAAGAAGACTGCCGCCAAGAAGGCCCCGGCCAAGAAGGCCCCCGCCGCGAAGACAGCGGCGAAGAAGGCCCCGGCGAAGAAGGCTGCGGACAAGAAGGCCCCGGTCAAGAAGGCGCCGGCCAAGAAGGTTCAGCCGAAGAAGTCTCCGGCTTCGAAGGGTGCAGGTGCAGCGCCGGTGGCCGATGGGGCCGTCACCGAGGCGCCCAGCACTCCAGCCTCCAGCACTCCAGCCTCCAGCACTCCAGCCTCCAGCACTCCAGTCTCCAGCTCGATCGCCGCTACGACCACCCCAGCCACGAAGGCTCCAGCCACGAAGGCTCCAGCCACGAAGACGCTGGCCGCGAAGAAGCGAGTCTCGCCGACCCCGGGGTCCCGCCGCACCACGGTCATCACGGCAGGGGCGGCCCTGGTTTTAGTGGCCGGCGCCGTGATCGGCTGGTTCGGCCTGCAGCACTTCCTGGGGGAGTCGACCGAGGACAACCGGACCGAGGCGGTGGCAGCGGCCACCAACGCGGCCGAGACGATCTTCTCGTTCAGCTTCGACGACCTCGACGACCACACGGCCGAGTCCAAGGCGTTGATGACGCCGGCGTACGCCGAGCAGTTCGACCAGATTGCCCCGGCGCTCACCGACATCGCGCCGCAGCGCGAGGTCGTCGTCGAGGCGGTCGCCCGCAACGCCGCGGTGCTCCCGTGCGGCGACGAGTGCTCCGCCGACCGGGCTTCGGTGCTCGTGTTCGTCGACCTGGACCGCCGCACCCAGGACGATGACGCCTCCACGGTGTTCGGCAACCGGATCGTCGTCGACCTCGTCAAGGGCGACGGAGACTGGAAGGTCGGGGACATCCGCGCCCTCTGACGGCGAGCCAGCGCCGCATCGATGCTGCGTTCGGGCTGGAACGCGAGCAAAAGCGCGACACTTTTCCTTACTGTGACGCATTTGTCAAGACCCGGTGTTGCTTCGGTGTGGCGCGCGCGTTATGCTGAACTTTCGCGCTCTTCTCGTCATGCCCTCATTTAGCCTCATCGAGGGTGCCCTTGACCGGGGCCGTTTGGCGTGCGCACATATCGATTCCCCGCTCGTACCACCTGTTCACCGTAGATCGAACCGTAGCCCAGTATCACGCTGCAACCTGGTGCCACAGGTTGTGAGCCTTTGGAAGGACCCCTCTTGGCCGCATCGCGTTCCGCCGCAACCGTACAGCCCCGCCGCATCTCCTTCGCCAAGATCTCCGAACCTCTTGAGGTTCCTGAGCTTCTCGCTCTGCAGACCGAGAGCTTCGCCTGGCTGATCGGCGACGACTCGTGGAAGGCCCGGGTGGAGCAGTCGCTCGCCGAGGGCCGCACCGACGTCTCGACCCGGTCAGGTCTGGAGGACATCTTCGAGGAGATCTCCCCGATCGAGGACTTCTCGGAGACGATGAGCCTGTCGTTCCGCGATCACCGCTTCGAGCCGCCCAAGTACACGGTCGAGGACTGCAAGGATCGCGACGTCACCTACGCCGCGCCGTTGTTCGTCACCGCCGAGTTCATGAACAACGAGACGGGCGAGATCAAGAGCCAGACGGTCTTCATGGGCGACTTCCCGCTCATGACGGACAAGGGCACGTTCATCATCAACGGCACCGAGCGTGTCGTGGTGTCGCAGCTGGTCCGGTCGCCGGGCGTGTACTTCGAGCGTCAGGCCGACAAGACGTCGGACAAGGACGTCTACACCGCTCGCGTGATCCCGTCGCGCGGTGCGTGGTTGGAGTTCGAGATCGACAAGCGCGATCTCGTCGGTGTCCGTCTGGACCGCAAGCGCAAGCAGAGCGTCACCGTGCTGCTCAAGGCGCTGGGCTGGTCCGAGGCACAGATCCTCGAGGAGTTCGGCCAGTACGACTCGATCGCGCTGACGCTGGAGAAGGACACCCCGCAGACGCAGGATGAGGCGCTGCTGGACCTGTACCGCAAGCTGCGACCGGGCGAACCGCCGTCGCGCGAGGCCGCGCAGACCCTGTTGGAGAACTACTACTTCAACCCCAAGCGGTACGACACCGCGAAGGTCGGTCGCCACAAGATCAACCGCAAGCTCGGCGTCGAGGAAGCCTTCGACCAGCAGACGCTGACGATCGACGACATCGTCGCCGCGATCAAGTACGTCGTGGCCCTGCACGCCGGCGAGACCGAGATCGAGATGCCCGCGGGCACCACGATCGTCGAGGCCGACGACATCGACCACTTCGGCAACCGCCGCATGCGCACCGTGGGCGAGCTGATCCAGAACCAGCTCCGCACCGGTCTGGCGCGCATGGAGCGGGTCGTGCGTGAGCGCATGACCACCCAGGACGTCGAGGCCATCACGCCGCAGACGCTGATCAACATCCGCCCCGTGGTCGCCGCGCTCAAGGAGTTCTTCGGAACGTCCCAGCTCAGCCAGTTCATGGACCAGAACAATCCGCTCGCCGGTCTGACGCACAAGCGTCGCCTGTCGGCGCTCGGACCGGGCGGGCTGTCGCGTGAGCGCGCTGGCTACGAGGTCCGCGACGTCCACCCGTCGCACTACGGCCGCATGTGCCCGATCGAGACTCCCGAGGGACCGAACATCGGTCTGATCGGTTCGCTCGCGTCGTTCGCCCGAATCAACTCCTTCGGCTTCGTCGAGACGCCGTACCGCAAGGTCATCGACGGCAAGGTCTCCGACACCGTCGACTACCTGACCGCCACCGAGGAAGATCGCTTCATCGTCGCGCAGGCCAACTCGGTTCTCGCCGAGGACGGCTCGTTCGCCGAGGAGATGGTGCTGGTGCGCCAGCGCGGTGGTGAGGCCGAGCTGCTGGCCGCCCCGCAGGTCGACTACATGGACGTCTCCCCGCGCCAGATGGTGTCGGTGGCCACGGCCCTGATCCCGTTCCTCGAGCACGATGACGCCAACCGCGCGCTCATGGGCTCGAACATGCAGCGTCAGGCCGTCCCGCTGATCCGCAACGACGCCCCGCTCGTCGGCACCGGCATGGAGTTCCGTGCCGCCGTCGACGCCGGTGACGTCACGGTGGCCAAGGCCCCCGGCGTGGTCAAGGAGGTCTCGGCCGACCTGATCGAGATCACCCAGGACGATGGCGCCAACCGCACCTACCGTCTGGCCAAGTTCCAGCGCTCCAACCAGGGCACCTGCACCAACCAGCGCCCTCTGGTCGCGAATGGCCAGCGGGTGGAGATCGGCACGCCTCTGGCTGACGGTCCGTGCACTGAGGACGGCGAGATGGCGCTCGGCACCAACCTGCTGGTCGCCTTCATGCCGTGGCAGGGCCACAACTACGAGGACGCCATCATCTTGTCCCAGCGCGTCGTCCAGGACGACGTCCTCACCTCGATTCACATCGAGGAGCACGAGGTCGACGCCCGCGACACCAAGCTCGGACCGGAGGAGATCACGCGGGACATCCCGAACGTCTCCGATGAGATGCTCGCCGATCTCGACGAGCGCGGCATCATCCGCATCGGTGCCGAGGTCGGCAACGGTGACGTGCTGGTCGGCAAGGTCACGCCCAAGGGCGAGACCGAGCTGACCCCCGAGGAGCGCCTGCTGCGCGCCATCTTCGGTGAGAAGGCGCGCGAGGTGCGCGACACCTCGCTGAAGGTGCCGCACGGCGAGCAGGGCACCGTCATCGGCGTCCGCGTGTTCGATGCCGAGGAGGGCGACGAGCTCAGCCCCGGCGTCAACCAGCTGGTGCGCGTGTACGTGGCGCAGAAGCGCAAGATCTCCAACGGTGACAAGCTGGCCGGCCGGCACGGCAACAAGGGCGTCATCTCCAAGATCCTGCCCGTCGAGGACATGCCATTCCTCGAGGACGGCACCCCGGTCGACATCGTCCTGAACCCGTTGGGCGTGCCCGGCCGCATGAACGTCGGTCAGGTGCTGGAGACCCACCTCGGGTGGGTCGCCAAGACCGGCTGGGACATCGCGGACCTCAAGGACGAGTGGGCCGACCGGCTGCGGGAGATCGGTGCAGATCGTGCACCGGCCGACAGCAATGTCGCGACCCCGGTGTTCGACGGTGCGCGTGAGGACGAGATCCAGGGCCTGCTGGCCGCCACGCTCCCCAACCGTGACGGTGTGCGCATGGTCGGTCGTGACGGCAAGGCGCGGTTGCTCGACGGCCGCTCCGGTGAGCCGTTCCCCGAGCCGGTCAGCGTGGGCTACATGTACCTGCTCAAGCTGCACCACCTCGTGGACGACAAGATCCACGCACGTTCCACGGGCCCGTACTCGATGATCACCCAGCAGCCGCTCGGCGGCAAGGCCCAGTTCGGTGGCCAGCGCTTCGGTGAGATGGAGGTCTGGGCCCTGGAGGCCTACGGCGCCGCATACGCGCTGCAGGAGCTGCTGACGATCAAGTCCGATGACATCGCGGGCCGCGTCAAGGTCTACGAAGCCATCGTCAAGGGCGAGAACGTCCCTGAGCCCGGCATCCCTGAGTCCTTCAAGGTGCTGGTCAAGGAGATGCAGTCGCTGTGCCTCAACGTCGAGGTGCTGTCCAGCGACGGATCCGCCTTCGACATGCGCGATGCCGAGGACGACGTCTTCAGGGCGGCCGAGGAACTTGGCATCGACCTGTCGCGTCGTGAGCCCTCCAGCGTCGAAGAAGTCTGAGTTGCCGCAGAGCGCGGCCGCCCAGACCTCCCCAGAACAGAGAAATTTCGAGACACCAGGAAAGAAGCTCACTGTGCTTGACGTGAACTACTTCGATCGCATCCGCATCGGTCTCGCGACCGCCGAGGACATCCGAGGATGGTCCTTCGGTGAGGTCAAGAAGCCCGAGACGATCAACTACCGCACGCTCAAGCCCGAGCGTGACGGCCTCTTCTGCGAGAAGATCTTCGGTCCCACCCGGGACTGGGAGTGCTACTGCGGCAAGTACAAGCGGGTCCGCTTCAAGGGCATCGTGTGCGAGCGCTGCGGCGTCGAGGTCACCCGCTCCAAGGTTCGCCGTGAGCGCATGGGTCACATCGAGCTGGCCGCTCCGGTCACGCACATCTGGTACTTCAAGGGTGTGCCGAGCCGGTTGGGCTACCTGCTGGACCTGGCTCCCAAGGACCTCGAGAAGGTCATCTACTTCGCCGCGTACATGATCACGCGGGTCGATGAGGATGCTCGTCACCAGGATCTGTCGACCCTGCAGGACCGCATCGGTCTGGAGCGCAAGCAGCTCGAGGAGCGTCGCGACAACTCGGTCAACGACCGCATGAAGAAGCTCGAGGACGACCTCAAGGCACTCGAGGACGAGGGCGCCAAGGCCGACGCCAAGCGCAAGGTCAAGGACGGCGCCGAGCGCGAGGCCAAGCAGCTGCGCGACCGCGCCGACCGCGAGATCAACCGTCTGGACGAGGTCTGGGACCGCTTCAAGAACCTCAAGGTTCAAGACCTCGAGGGCGATGAGCTCCTCTACCGCGACATGACGTTCCGCTTCGGCAAGTACTTCGAGGGCCACATGGGTGCCGCCGCGATCCAGCGTCGCCTGCAGGACTTCGACCTCGACGCCGAGGCTGATCTGCTGCGCGAGATCATCGCGACCGGCAAGGGACAGAAGAAGACCCGTGCGCTCAAGCGCCTCAAGGTCGTCTCGGCGTTCCTGGCCAGCACCAATGCACCCGAGGGCATGGTCCTGGACGCTGTCCCGGTGATCCCGCCGGAGCTGCGCCCCATGGTGCAGCTCGACGGTGGCCGGTTCGCGACGTCGGACCTCAACGACCTGTACCGGCGCGTCATCAACCGCAACAACCGGCTCAAGCGTCTGCTCGACCTCGGTGCTCCCGAGATCATCGTCAACAACGAGAAGCGCATGCTGCAGGAGGCCGTGGACTCGCTGTTCGACAACGGCCGCCGCGGTCGCCCCGTCACCGGGCCGGGCAACCGTCCGCTCAAGTCCATCTCGGACATGTTGAAGGGCAAGCAGGGACGTTTCCGTCAGAACCTGCTCGGCAAGCGCGTCGACTACTCGGGCCGTTCGGTCATCATCGTCGGCCCGCAGCTGAAGCTGCACCAGTGCGGTCTGCCCAAGCAGATGGCACTCGAGCTGTTCAAGCCCTTCGTCATGAAGCGGCTGGTCGACCTGAACCACGCGCAGAACATCAAGAGCGCCAAGCGCATGGTCGAGCGTTCCAAGTCGGTCGTGTGGGACGTGCTCGAAGAAGTCATCACCGAGCACCCCGTGCTGCTGAACCGCGCGCCCACGCTGCACCGTCTGGGCATCCAGGCGTTCGAGCCGCAGCTCATCGAGGGCAAGGCCATCCAGATCCACCCGCTCGTCTGCTCGGCGTTCAACGCTGACTTCGATGGTGACCAGATGGCCGTGCACCTGCCGCTGAGCGCCGAGGCGCAGGCCGAGGCGCGCGTGCTGATGCTGTCGACCAACAACATCCTCAAGCCGTCCGACGGCCGACCGGTCACGATGCCGACCCAGGACATGATCATCGGCCTGTACTTCCTCACGCTGGAGCGTGCAGGACACATCGGCGAGGGTCGTGCGTTCAGCTCGGTCGCCGAGGCCACGATGGCCTTCGAGGCTCACGAGATCACGCTGCAGAGCCACATCTCGGTGCGCATCGACGGAACGACGCAGTCGACCACGCTGGGTCGCGCCATCTTCAACCAGGCGCTCCCGGTCGACTACCCGTACGTCAACCTCCAGGTGGGCAAGAAGGAGCTCGGCGTCATCGTCAACGATCTCGCCGAGCGCTATTCCAAGGTCGACGTCGCCAACGCGCTCGACGACCTCAAGGACACCGGCTTCCACTGGGGCACCCGCTCCGGTGTCACCGTTTCCATCGAGGACGTCGTCACGCCGCCGCGCAAGCAGGAGATCCTGTCCGGCTACGAGACGCAGGCCGCCAAGGTCCAGACCCAGTTCGATCGCGGTCTGATCACCGAGGACGAGCGTCGTCAGGAGCTCATCGAGATCTGGACCCAGGCCACGGCCGAGGTGTCTGCCGAGATGGAGAAGGGCTTCGACGAGGACAACCCGATCTGGATGATGGTCCACTCCGGTGCGCGCGGCAACATGATGCAGGTGCGTCAGATCGCCGGTATGCGTGGCCTCGTGGCCAACCCCAAGGGTGAGATCATCCCGCGCCCGATCAAGGCCAACTTCCGCGAGGGACTGTCGGTCGTCGAGTACTTCATCGCGACCCACGGCGCCCGCAAGGGACTGGCCGACACCGCACTGCGCACCGCCGACTCCGGATACCTGACCCGTCGACTCGTCGACGTCAGCCAGGACGTCATCATTCGCGAGGAGGACTGCGGCACCGAGCGCGGTCTGCCCAAGGTCATCGCCACGGCCCTCGACGACGGCCAGCTGGTCGCCGATGAGAACGTCGAGACGTCGGCCTACGCCCGTTCGGCCGCCACAGAGGTCACTGACTCCGAGGGCACCGTGCTGGTCGAGGCTGGCGGCGACCTCGGTGACGTGGAGATCGCGGCCCTGATCAGGGCTGGCGTCAGCCAGGTCAAGGTTCGTACGGTCCTGACGTGCGAGGCCAAGGCCGGAACGTGTGCCAAGTGCTACGGCCGCTCGCTGGCCACCGGCAAGCTCGTCGACATCGGTGAGGCGGTCGGCACCATCGCCGCCCAGTCGATCGGTGAGCCCGGCACCCAGCTGACCATGCGTACCTTCCACACCGGTGGTGTGGCTGGTGACGACATCACGCACGGTCTTCCGCGCGTCGTGGAGCTGTTCGAGGCTCGTGTCCCCAAGGGACAGGCGCCGATCACCGAGGCCGCCGGTCGCGTGGCGATCGACGACTCCGACAAGGGCCGCAAGCTGGTCGTGACCCCCGACAACGGCGAAGAGCCGTTCGAGTACCCGGTCACCAAGCGTGCGCGTCTGCTGATCTCCGACGGTGACCACGTCGAGGTCGGACAGCAGCTCACCCACGGCACGCCGAACCCGCAGGAAGTGCTGCGCATCCTCGGTGTCCGTCGGGCCCAGGAGCACCTGGTCGACGAGGTCCAGGAGGTCTACCGCTCGCAGGGTGTGGCCATCCACGACAAGCACATCGAGATCATCGTGCGGCAGATGCTGCGCCGCATCACCGTGATCGAGCAGGGCGCTGCCAAGCTCATCCCCGGTGACCTGGTGGATCGGGCGATCTTCGAGGAGGAGAACCGTCGGGTCGTTGCCGAAGGTTCCACCCCCGCCTCGGGTCGACCGGTGCTGATGGGCATCACCAAGGCCTCGCTGGCCGTCGAGTCCTGGCTGTCGGCCGCCTCCTTCCAGGAGACGACCCGCGTCCTGACCGACGCGGCGATCCACGGCAAGTCGGACTCGCTGCGTGGCCTGAAGGAGAACATCATCATCGGCAAGCTCATCCCGGCCGGTACCGGTCTGGAGCGCTACCGCAACATCAAGGTCGAGCCGACCGACGAGGCCCGTCAGGCCGCCTATGCCGTCACCGGCTATGGCGACTACGACTACGGCTTCGGCGGAGAGGCCGAGCCCGTGCTGCTCGACGACAGCGACTACTCGTTCCCGAGCAGCTGATCGAGCCGAACCGCTGACGAGTCACGGAGAACCGCTGACGAGTCACGTAGAACCACTGAGGAGTCACCCGCAGGCGTCAACGCGCTTGCGTAGGTGACTCCTCAGTGGTTTTTCGTGACTCGTCAGCGGGGACCTGGTCACGGCGGAAGAACCAGGTGAGCTTCGGCTCGAAGACTGGCGAGAAGATGCGCTTGACGATCGGCAGCATCAGCAGATTTGCCAGCGCGATGGCCGCAAGGATCGCGCCCACCGCCGAGATGGCCCCGAAGCCCTCCAGCGCTTCGAAGACGCCGAACTGCTGGTCGAGCAGGAAGATCACGTACCCGTGCAGCAGGTAGCAGTAGAAGGTGCGTTCGCCCAGGGAGCTGGTCCACGAACGCGCCCACGGCACGAGGGTCAGCGCGGCGAAGGTCAGCACGAAGCCGATCACGAGGAGCTCGGCGCGTTGCGTGATCCCTTCCCACGGAGTCGAGTTGAGCGGTGCCTCGTCGTACCGCGCCTTGTACAGCAGCCAGTCGCTGGTCCAGTTGCGCGAGTACAGATAGCACACGATGAAGCTGCCACCGAGCACGACGGCTGAGGCGATGCGCACGGGAGTGCGGCTCAGGCTGCGCAGCCGCTCGGGCGTCATGGTCAGACCCACGACGAAGAACGGCAGGAAGCCGAGAATCTTCGGCAGTGCCATCACGTTGGGCACCTCGATCAGACCGACCAGCAGCGAGATCACGATCGATGTCGTGATCGGGTATCTCAACGCCAGCCAGATCGGGGTCGTCAGGCGCCACACGAACAGAGCCGCGAGAAACCACCCGAGCCACTGCGGTGACAGCAGGGCGAGCGGGTCGGGAGAGCCCTCGTAGTGCCGCATCAGCAGCTGCAGCGTGGTCTCGATGATCAGGTACGGCACGATCAGGGTGCTGACGAGCCGGCGGACCTGGCGCTCGTTGCCGACGTATCGCTGCGCCGTGTAGCCCGAGACCAGGATGAACAACGGCATGTGGAACGAGTAGATCCACACGTACACCGAACGGGCGGAGTCCATGGCCGTGAACTGGGTCAGCGAGTGACCGATGACGACCAGGAGCATCACCCAGTAGCGGGCGTTGTCCAGGTAGGCCACGCGCTCGGTGGTCGCCGGGGGGTTCTGCTGGCTGTTCATCGTCTGCGAGTCTAGAGGTCGTGACCTCACCGCCGGACGGGACGACGTCGGACTCCGCACACGGCTCCGAGGGGCTCGGTACTCATCGGACCCAGAGGTTGGGTGCCTACGCGGTGGCCTTCCGCGCGGGTGTCGGCGGCGACGAGATGCTCTTGACGCGCATCTCTGCGGTGGGCTATCCGGCCGGTGCGTGGACCCTGCCGGGGGGAGGTGTCGATCACGGTGAGTCGCCCCACGACGCCGTGCGCCGCGAGCTGTTCGAGGAGACCGGTCTCCGGGCCCGCGAGGCACAGCTGATCGACGTGCACGACGTCCACGTCGTGGAGCAGGGCCGCGACGACCGCTTCGAGGACTATCACGGCGTGCACCTGCTGTACTCGGTCTCCGTCGATCCTGACGCCCCGCTGGAGGTCATCGACGCAGGTGGCACCACGGATCTGGCTGCCTGGGTCCCGGTCGCCGACATCGGCGTGTCGGTGACCCCGGTCCTGGGGATGGTGACCCACGCCCTCGGTCATCGGACCGGGAGCCACGGCCCCGAGTCCTACCGGGGTGCGTCGGGCGGATAGACCCGCAGCAGGACGTAGTTGCCACGCGCGGACAGCACGTAGGTGGCGCGGTAGTAGGTGCCGTCCTCCGAGCTGCCGGTGTAGGTGGTGTTGACCTCGTTGAGCTCGACTGCGACGTCCTTGGCCACCTCGCCCTCGATGCGTTCCTCCACCCATCGCTGGGCCAGCAGGTCCGCCGTGGCGGCCTTGTCGGTCGTGAGCTCGACGAACTGCGGGGAGAAGCCGCTGAGGAGGATGATCGCGTCCTCGGGCGCCACGAAACCGTCGACCAAGGGGGTGTCAGCGGGGGCGTCGAGATCCATGCTGGGCCAGATGAGGCCCTCGGGATCGACGTCGGGCGAAATCTCCGCGATCTCGCCGATCTCGCTGGACTCACGTTCACGCTGACCTTCACGCACATCTCCGACGTAGCGGATCTGCAGGGTCATGACGGGCTGGCGCAACGCTGATGGAGCGGACGTGCGGGTCTCGACGTTGCCGGGATCCACGTTGACGACGACCCGGACCTCGCGGTCGTCCGCGGTCGTCCCGGTGACCTCGGCCGTGCACCCGGTGATGCGCATGTCGGTCTCGGTGCACATCTCGGTCAGCCGCATCGGGACGTCGGCCCCGGGCAGCATCGCCGAGATCTGCGCCATCATGCGCAGGACCACGACGGTAGGCGAACCGTCGATGCGCATCGTGGAGATCACGGTGTCGGGCCGGGGCTGCTCCTCCAACGGGTTGAACGAGTCCTGGCTCGGGCGGACGTCAGGCGTCGGGACCGGAACGGGCACCACCTCGTCGGGATTCTCCGCCCTTCGCTCAGCGAGATCCTCGCGGCGGTCGGCGTCTCGCTGCGCCTGAGCTGCCTGGAGATCGGGCGCGTAGGTCTTAATCATCTGCTCGCTGCGGATGCGGCTCAGCGGACCGAGCTGCGTGGCGCCGGCGGGAACCTGGAGGCCGTAGCCCAGCGGACTGTCCGGACCCGACTCGAAGATGGCGACGTCGGGCTTGGGACTGGCGGTCGCGGTCGCACTGGCGGTGGCGTCGGGAGCAGGATCACCCGAGCCGGCTTGGCAGGCAGCGAGAGCCAGTGTGGCGACGGACAGAATGGCGGCGCGGCGCACGGAAGCAGATGAGAACACAGTGCGCCCATCGTAGTTTCCGTGTCCCAGCGCGATGAGGTGCGGGACCTCGACCCGGCTCGTTCGTGCGTATTCTGCGTGGAACACCCACGAAAGAGGTCCGACGTGTCGACATTCGTTCCCGCCCATCCCGAGACCGTGTTCACCTACGGGGCTCCCGGTCTGAAGTTCGGCGTGGGGGCTCGCTTCGAGCTCGGCCACGATCTGGCCCAGTCGGGCGCGCGGCGGGTGCTGGTCGTGACCGATCCGGGAGTGGCGGCGACCGGAGCGCCGGCCGAGCTGGCCGAGAGCCTGGCCGCTGCTGGGGTCGAGGCTGTCGTGTTCGACCGATCGCGGGTCGAGCCGACCGACGGCAGTCTCATCGAGGCCATCGACTTCGGCCGCGCCGAGGGTCCGTTCGACGCGATCGTGGCGATCGGCGGGGGCAGCAGCATCGACACCGCCAAGGCGGTCAACCTGCTCACCACCAACGAGGGCGAGCTGATGGACTACGTCAACGCGCCAGTGGGGCTGGGCCGTGCACCCGCCCAGGCGCTGCTGCCTCTGATCGCCATTCCGACGACGACCGGGACCGGCAGCGAGAGCACCACCATCTGCGTGCTGGACGTGGTCAGTCAGCACGTCAAGACCGGCATCTCGCACGCCCGTCTGCGTCCCACCATGGCGATCGTCGATCCGCAGCTGACCCTCACCCAGCCGGCGAGTGTCACCGCGGCTTCTGGCCTTGACATCTTGTGCCACGCGCTCGAGAGCTACACCGCGCGGCCCTACACCTCCTACGAGCACAAGCAGCCCGGAGAGCGCGTGCCGTACTGCGGAGCCAACCCGATCGCGGACATGTGGTCGGAGAAGGCACTGAGCCTGATGGCGACGTCCTTTCGCTCCGCCGTCCAGCACGGCGACGATCTGGAGGCGCGCACCCAGATGGCGATGGCCGCGACGTTCGCCGGCCTGGGCTTCGGCAACGCGGGTGTGCACATCCCACACGCCAACGCCTACCCGATCGCCGGTCGGGTGCGCGACTTCCGACCCGACGGCTACGGTCCCGACGGTGGTCCGGCCGACCATGCGATGGTGCCGCACGGCATGGCGGTGTCGCTGAGTGCACCGGCCGCATTCCGCTTCACCTTCGACGCGTCACCGGATCGGCACGTGCGTGCCGCCGAGCTGTTGGCGCCGACCGCACAGCGCCCCGATGACGTCTCGGAGTTCCTGCCCACCGTGCTGGCCCAGGTGATGCGCGACGTGGGCATCCCCTCGGGCCTGGCCGAGGTCGGCTTCGGAGACGGCGACATCACCGACCTGGCCGAGGGGGCGATGAAGCAGCAACGACTGCTCGCCACCGCGCCGCGCGAGGTGACCGAGGACGACGTTGCCACGATCCTGCGGCAGTCGATCGAGCTGTGGTGAGCGAGGCCCCCGCAGCACGATCGACCACCGAGGACGTCTTCGCCCGCCTGCGCGAGCAGATTCTCACCGGGGTGCTCGCTCCCGGAGAGCAGCACTCGATCTACCGACTCTCCGACGCGCTGGGTGTCTCGCGCACCCCCGTCCGGGAGGCTGTGCTGCGGCTGGCCGACCTGGGACTCGTGACGATCGAGCGCAACCGGGGCGTCACAGTGCGTGGCGTGCAGGCAGAGGACGTGCGCGACGTCTTCGAGCTGCGCCTCCTGCTGGAGGTGCCGGCCGCGGCCGGGGCGGCCACGCACGCCGACGACGCCCTGCGGGCTCGACTGGTCGCTGCCCTCGATGCGATGCGGCAGGCGGCCCGGATCGGCGACGAGGTCAGCTTCACAGGTCACGATCGCGACCTGCACGCCGTGCTGGGGGAGGCACTGGGCAATCGGAGGCTCTCGCAGGAGGTGGATCGCCTGCGCGACTCGATCCAGGTGCGCGGGGTCTCCACGATCGACCGCACCCGCACCATGTCCGACATCGCCGAGGAGCACGCGCCGATCGTCGCCGCAGTCGTCGGCGGCGACGCGCTCGCGGCCGCGGCGGCGATGCGCACCCACCTCGAGCACACGGCAGCGCTGCTCCTCGGTGACGTCGACCTCCGACCTTGGACGAGAAGCCGGACATGGCGCGACGGAGGCCCCGGAATCGAGTAGCATGCTACTCATGACGCATGTGGTGGAGCGGGACGTGACGGCTCGAGACGTGGTGCACCAGCTGCGCGGCAACGGGGTGCGCGATGTCGACGACTCGACCCTTGCCCGTGCGCTCTACAGCACCGACGCGTCGCTGTACCGCGTCGAACCGACCGTCGTGGTCCGCCCGCGCGACGTCGAGGAGGTGCTGGCCGTCGTGGACGCCTGCGCCCGGACCGGTGTGCCGCTGACCTCGCGTGGCGCTGGCACCTCGATCGCCGGCAACGCGGTCGGTACCGGGGTGGTGATGGACCTGGCCAAGCACCTGACCCGTGTGCACGAGGTCGATGTCGAGGCGCGGACCGCGCGGGTCGAGCCCGGCATCGTGCATGCCTCCCTGCAGCGGGCCACGGCCCCGCACGGATTGCGGTACGGACCGGATCCGTCCACGCACACGCGCTGCACCATCGGCGGGATGATCGGCAACAACGCCTGCGGCAACCGTGCGCTCGGCTACGGGCGCAGCGCCGACAACGTCGCCGCGCTGCAGATCGTCACAGCGGCGGGGGAGCGGCTCGATCTCGTCCGCGGCGAGACCCCGGGTGCGGGAGTCGGCTCTGCCACCCTCGAGCGACTGCGTGGCGTGATCGCCGACGACCTCGCCACGGTCCGTACCGAGTTCGGACGTTTCGGTCGTCAGGTCTCCGGCTACAGCCTCGAGCATCTGCTGCCCGAACGCGGCTTCGACGTCGCCTCCTTCATGGCTGGCACCGAGGGCACCCTGGCGGTGACGCTCGGCGCGACGGTCGACCTCGTCGACGTTCCGCGGCACGTCCACCTCGTGGTTCTCGGTTACCCGACGATGGCAGATGCCGCGGACGACGTCCCCACCATGCTGCCGTTCGGTCCGATTGCCTGCGAAGGTCTGGGCGCTCGGATCGTCGACATCTTCCGGGCCGCCCGGGGGGACAGCGCCCTGCCCGACCTGCCCCGCGGTGACGGATACCTCTATGTCGAGCTGGCCGGCGACGACCCGGCCGAGCTTGCCGCTCGCGCGGCGCGCGTCGTGCAGGCATCGGCAGCTCTGGCGCACCGCGACGTCGTGGCGCCGGTGGAGCAGGCCGTGCTGTGGCAGGTTCGCGAGGAGGGTGCGGGCCTGGCGAGTCGTTCGTTCGACCGACCCGCGCTGTCGGGCTGGGAGGACGCCGCGGTGCCGCCCACCAACCTGGGCGCCTACCTGCGCGACTTCGAGGCACTGATGACCCAGCACAACGTGCAGGGCCACCCCTACGGGCACTTCGGTGACGGCTGCGTGCACGTGCGCATCGACTTCCCCCTCGAGCAGGGCCAGGGACACCGGACCTACCGCGACTTCATCACCGACGCCGCCCGCCTCACCGCCTCGCACGGCGGCTCGTTCTCCGGCGAGCACGGCGACGGGCGCGCGCGCAGCGAGCTGCTGCCACTCATGTACTCCGCCGAGGCGATCGAGATGTTCGGCCGGGTCAAGCACGTGTTCGACCCCGAGAGCCTGCTCAACCCCGGCGTCCTGGTCGACCCCCGGCCGTTCGACGCAGACCTGCGGGGACAACATCGTTCGTGGGGCCTGCAGGGCGAACGCAAGGGACTTCGTCTGCTCGACGATGGCGGCAGCCTGGGTGCAGCGGCCCACCGCTGCACCGGTGTCGGCAAGTGCGTCGTGGCCAACCCTTCGGGCGGGACCGTGATGTGTCCGTCGTTCCAGGCCACGCGCGACGAGAAGGACAGCACGCGCGGACGGGCCCGGGTGCTGCAGGAGATGATCGACGGACGTCTCGTGGGCGGTGGGTACCGGGCACCGGAGGTGCACGAGGCTCTGGATCTGTGCCTGTCGTGCAAGGGCTGCGCCAGCGACTGCCCGACCGGCGTCGACATGGCGACCTACAAGTCCGAGATCCTGCACCAGACCTATCGGGGCCGGATCCGGCCCCGGAGCCACTACGTGCTCGGTCGGTTGCCGATGTGGGCGCGCCTCGCCTCCCCGATCGCCGCCGTCGCGAATCTGGGTCTGCAGATCCCCGGGCTCGCCCACCTCGCGCGATGGGTCGCTGGAGTCGACCAGCGTCGCAGCCTTCCGCCGTTCGCCCAGTCGGGTCTGCGCCGTGGCGCTCTGGGACGGTGGGTCCGGCGTCGCGCCGTCCCGACCGTCGAGGCCCCGCACGGACCGGTCCTGCTGTGGGCCGACTCCTTCACGGAGTACTTCAGCAGCGAGGGCGGCCGCGCCGCAGTCAGCCTGCTGGAGGAGGCTGGCTACCGCGTCGAGCTGCTCGACCGTCCCGCCTGCTGCGGCCTGACCTGGATCACGACGGGACAGCTCGATGCGGCACGCGCGATCGTCGGCCGCACCGTGGAGGCGTTGCATCCCTACGTGGCCGACGGCATCCCGATCGTCGGACTGGAGCCGTCCTGCCTCGGTGTGCTGAGATCCGACGCCGTCGAGCTGCTCGAGGATCCTCGAGCAGCCGAGGTGGCGGCCGGTGTCCTGACCCTCGCCGAGCTCCTGCAGCGCACCGAGGGATGGCAGCCACCAGACCTGACCGGAACCGAGCTGGTGGTGCAGCCGCACTGTCATCAGGCGTCGGTCATCGGGTTCGGGCCCGATCTGGCGCTGCTCGAGTCGACGGGGGCGTCCATCAAACGGCTGGGCGGCTGCTGCGGTCTGGCCGGCAACTTCGGCGTCGAGAAGGGCCACTACGAGGTGTCGGTCGCCGTGGCCGAGCAGCAGCTGCTGCCGGCGATCCGCGACGCCGGGCCAGGGGCGATCGTCGTGGCCGACGGCTTCTCGTGCCGCACCCAGCTGACCGATCTCACCGACACCGCTCCGGTGCACCTGGCCCAGCTGCTGCGAAGGTCCTGACGCGCTGGCCCAAGATCGGTCGAGCCCAGCCGAGCGGCGCGGGCCTGCATCGGACGTTGCTCCGGCCTATGATCAGGGCGATGCCAGCCATGGAGCGTGCCGACCAGATCACCCATCTCAGCGCAGCCATGAGCCGTTTCGCCGACCTGGTTGCCGACGCCGACGGTGACGAACCCGTGGTCAGCTGTGACGGTTGGACCCTCGATGACCTGGTGCTCCACCTGGGCGCCATCCACCGGTGGGCGGCGTCCATCGTGCTGGGCGGTGCGCGCGGCCTGGCCGAGCCCACGCCGCTGGTGCGTGGTCCTCGCGCTGAGTGGTACGCCGGATGTGCGGCCGCGCTCCTTGCGGCGCTGGACGCCGTCGATCCCGACGAACCCGTCCCCAACTTCTCGCGCCTGCGCGAGACGGCCGCGTTCTGGACGGCCCGCCAGCTGCACGAGACCACGGTGCACGCGGTCGACGCCGCACAGTCGTTGGGAGCCCACGAGCCCTGGGGCGTCACGCCTGAGGTCGCGGCGCACGGCATCGACGAGGTGCTCGGGGTGTTCTTCCCCCGCATGACCGCACTCGGCCGGCGCCCCGACGTGCGGGTCCGGGTGCGGCTCGATGCGATCGACCGCTACGACTCGTGGATCACCGCTCCCGGCAGCGACCCGAACGGGCCCCCGATGCAGCTGCACAGCAATGCCGACGCCGACACGTCCGCGCGGGGCACCACGGGCGAGCTCTATCTCGCGCTGTGGGGCCGCATTCCCGTCGATCGCCTCAGCTACGACTCGCCCGAGGCGCGCGCCGTCTTCGAGGGACCACGCACCAGCTGACCGGTCGCACCGCCCACCCGTTCAGGACCGCGCTGACGGCATTTTGACCCGCCATGGCTCACCCGGTAGTGTGGGCAGCCGTGTCTGGAGTGACCAGACCGACGCACGCATCCCGTCCTGTCTCCGGTGTCCGCACAGTTGATCATCGGGGAACGTTCGATGGCGAGTGCGTCGAAGATCGAGACTCTCCTCAGTCAAGAAGAAGGATGTCGTAGTGCCCACCATTAATCAGCTGGTCCGTCATGGTCGCCAGCGCAAGGTCGTCAAGACGGCCACCCCGGCTCTGAAGAGCTCGCCCCAGCGTCGCGGAGTGTGCACGCGTGTGTACACGACCACTCCGAAGAAGCCCAACTCCGCACTGCGCAAGGTCGCCCGCATCCGCTTGTCCAGCGGTGCCGAGGTCACGGCCTACATCCCCGGTGAGGGACACAACCTGCAGGAGCACTCCATCGTGCTCGTCCGCGGTGGTCGCGTGAAGGACCTCCCCGGCGTTCGCTACAAGGTCGTGCGCGGCGCGCTCGACACCCAGTCGGTCAAGGGCCGCAAGCAGGCTCGCTCCCTCTACGGCGCGAAGAAGGAGAAGTAAATGCCCCGCAAAGGTCCCGCACCGAAGCGCCCCGTCGAGACCGATCCGGTCTACGGCAGCCAGATGGTCACCTCGTTGATCAACAAGGTCCTCGTCGACGGCAAGAAGCAGGTTGCTCAGCGCATCGTGTACGCCGCGCTCGAAGGCACCCGTGAGAAGTCCGGCACCGATCCGGTCATCACGCTCAAGCGCGCGCTCGACAACGTCAAGCCCAGCCTCGAGGTCAAGAGCCGTCGCGTCGGTGGCGCCACCTACCAGGTGCCCGTCGAGGTCCGCCCGGCGCGCCAGAACACGCTCGCTCTGCGCTGGCTCGTCGGCTATGCCGGCTCCCGCCGTGAGAAGACGATGTCCCAGCGCCTCATGAACGAGCTGCTCGATGCCTCCAACGGCCTCGGCGGTGCGGTCAAGAAGCGCGAAGACACCCACAAGATGGCCGAAGCCAACAAGGCGTTCGCCCACTACCGCTGGTGACCACCACCCGCGGCCCGCTCACCCGGTGGGCGGCCGCGGGACCCCAGCTCGCATCCATCCACGAACTTCGAGGGAAGCTTTCCAGTGGCTACTGACATCTCCACCGACCTCAAGCGGGTCCGCAACATCGGCATCATGGCGCACATCGATGCCGGCAAGACGACCACGACTGAGCGCATCTTGTTCTACACCGGCATCACGTACAAGATCGGCGAGGTCCACGACGGTGGCGCCACGATGGACTGGATGGAGCAGGAGCAGGAGCGCGGCATCACCATCACGTCCGCCGCGACCACCTGCTGGTGGAAGGACCACCAGATCAACATCATCGACACCCCCGGACACGTCGACTTCACCGTCGAGGTCGAGCGCTCGTTGCGCGTGCTCGACGGCGCCGTGGCCGTGTTCGACGGCGTCGCCGGAGTCGAGCCGCAGTCCGAGACCGTCTGGCGTCAGGCCGACAAGTACGGCGTCCCGCGCATGTGCTTCATCAACAAGCTCGACCGCACCGGTGCCAGCTTCGACTTCTGTGTCAAGACCATCACCGAGCGCCTCGGCGCCACCCCGCTGGTGCTCCAGCTGCCGATCGGCGCTGAGTCCGACTTCCTCGGTGTGGTCGACCTCGTCGGCATGCGCGCCCTCACCTGGCGTGGCGAGACCGCGATCGGTGAGGACTACGACATCGAGGAGATCCCGGCCGACCTGGCCGAGGCAGCCGCCGAGGGACGCGAGAAGCTGCTCGAGACCCTGTCCGACGTCGACGACGCCATCGCCGAGAAGTTCCTCGAGGGCGAGGACATCGGCGTCGACGAGCTGAAGGCTGCCATCCGCCGCGCCACGCTCGCCACCGCGCTCAACCCCGTCGTGTGCGGCACCGCGTTCAAGAACAAGGGCGTCCAGCCCCTGCTCGACGCCGTGATCGACTACCTGCCGTCGCCCATCGACGTCGGCGCGATCAAGGGCCTCGACGCCAAGGACGAGACCAAGTCCGACACGCGCGAGCCCACCGAGGACGAGCCGTTCGCCGGCCTGGCCTTCAAGATCGCCGCGGACCCGCACCTGGGCAAGCTGACGTTCGTCCGGGTCTACTCGGGTCGTCTCGAGGCCGGCACGCAGGTGCTCAACGTGACCAAGGGTCGCAAGGAGCGGATCGGCAAGATCTACCAGATGCACGCCAACAAGCGTGAGGAGATCGCGTCGGTCGGCGCCGGCCAGATCGTGGCCGTCATGGGCCTCAAGGACACCACCACGGGTGAGACGCTGGCCGACTCGGCCAAGCCGATCGTCCTGGAGTCCATGACGTTCCCCGCTCCGGTCATCCAGGTCGCGATCGAGCCCAAGACCAAGAGTGACCAGGAGAAGCTCGGCGTCGCCATCCAGCGACTCGCCGAGGAGGACCCGACCTTCCAGGTGCACACCGACGAAGAGACCGGCCAGACCATCATCGCCGGTATGGGCGAGCTGCACCTCGACATCCTCGTCGATCGCATGAAGCGTGAGTTCAACGTCGAGGCCAACGTCGGCAAGCCCCAGGTCGCGTACCGCGAGACCATCAAGGGAACCGTCAAGGGTCACAGCTACACCCACAAGAAGCAGACGGGTGGCTCGGGCCAGTTCGCCAAGGTCGTCATCGGCATCGCTCCCACGGGACCGGTCATCGGTGGCGAGGGCGGATACGAGTTCGACAACGCTGTCACCGGTGGACGCGTCCCCAAGGAGTACATCCCCTCGGTCGACGCTGGAGCCCAGAACGCCATGGAGTTCGGCGTCCTGGCCGGCTACCCGATGGTCGACGTGAAGGTCACGCTCGAGGACGGCGCGTACCACGACGTCGACTCCTCCGAGCTCGCCTTCAAGCTCGCCGGCACCATGGCCTTCAAGGAGGCCGTGCGCAAGGCCGATCCAGTGATCCTCGAGCCCGTGTTCGCGGTCGAGGTCACCACGCCCGAGGACTACATGGGCGACGTGATCGGTGACCTCAACTCCCGCCGCGGCCAGGTCCAGGCCATGGAGGAAGGTTACGGTGGCGCCAAGATGATCAAGGCGATCGTGCCACTGTCCGAGATGTTCGGGTACGTCGGTGACCTGAGGTCCAAGACCTCGGGCCGTGCGTCATACTCGATGCAGTTCGACTCCTATGCCGAAGTTCCCAAGAACGTGGCAGAAGAGATCATCAAGAAGGCCCGCGGCGAGTAGTACTAGCCCGGTCCTGCAGTATCCCCAGACAAACCCAGCACAGCAGTACACCAACCAGGAGGAGCCCCAGTGGCCAAGGCGAAGTTCGAGCGGACAAAGCCGCACATGAACATCGGCACCATCGGACACATCGACCACGGCAAGACGACCTTGACCGCGGCGATCACCAAGGTGCTGCACGACGCGTACCCCGATCTGAACCAGGCCTCGGCCTTCGATCAGATCGACAAGGCGCCCGAAGAGCGTCAGCGCGGGATCACGATCTCGATCGCGCACGTGGAGTACCAGACGGAGTCGCGTCACTACGCGCACGTCGACTGCCCCGGCCACGCTGACTACGTCAAGAACATGATCACGGGTGCGGCCCAGATGGACGGTGCCATTCTCGTGGTGGCCGCCACCGACGGCCCCATGCCCCAGACGCGCGAGCACGTGCTGCTCGCCAAGCAGGTCGGCGTGCCCGCCATGGTCGTCGCGCTGAACAAGTGCGACATGGTCGACGACGAGGAGATCCTCGAGCTCGTCGAGCTCGAGGTCCGCGAGCTGCTCAGCGACCAGGACTTCGACGGAGACAACGTCCCCGTCGTCAAGGTCGCCGCTCACCCCGCGCTGCAGGGTGACGCCAAGTGGAGCGAGGCCATCCTCGAGCTCATGCAGGCCGTCGACGACTACATCCCGATGCCCGAGCGTGAGACCGACAAGCCGTTCCTCATGCCCGTCGAGGACGTCTTCACGATCACCGGTCGTGGCACCGTCATCACCGGCCGTATCGAGCGGGGCATCATCAAGGTCAACGAGAACGTCGACCTGGTCGGCATCCGTGAGACCAAGCAGAGCACCACGGTCACCGCGATCGAGATGTTCCGCAAGTTCCTCGACGAGGGCCAGGCCGGCGAGAACGTCGGACTGCTGCTGCGCGGCACCAAGCGTGAAGACGTCGAGCGCGGCATGGTCGTCATCGCTCCCGGCTCCACGACGCCGCACACCGACTTCGAGGGCCAGGTCTACATCCTGTCCAAGGAGGAGGGTGGCCGTCACAAGCCGTTCTTCAACAACTACCGTCCGCAGTTCTACTTCCGCACCACGGACGTCACCGGCGTCATCACGCTGCCCGAGGGCACCGAGATGGTCATGCCCGGCGACAACACCGAGATGACGGTCGCGCTGATCCAGCCGATCGCCATGGAGGAAGGCCTGCGCTTCGCCATCCGCGAGGGCGGCCGCACCGTCGGCGCCGGACGCGTGACGAAGATCAACAAGTGAGCTAGCTTCACACGGCACGTGCGTTGCCCCCATCGCTCCGGCGGTGGGGGCTTCGTCGTTGTCCGCGGTCCGGCCTGTCGAGAGTGGTTGTCATGGCCGGCTCGTCTGAAGGCCGAGTAGTCCGTAGCCTCAGGGCATGGGTCACTCGCATGCGCACGGGACAGGACTGGAGCACCGCTCGCGACTCGCCCTGGTCCTCGGCCTGACGCTCGCCGTGCTTCTGGCGGAGGCGGTGGTCGCTGTCCTCACCGGCAGTCTCGCGCTGTTGGCGGACGCCGGCCACATGCTGGGGGACTCGGTTGGACTTCTGATGGCGCTGGCCGCCATCACGGTCGCCCAGCGCGGGGGAGGGCCAGGATCGCGCCGATCATTCGGCTACCACCGCACCGAGGTGCTCGCCGCCGGCCTCAACGGCCTGTTTCTCCTCGTCCTGTCAGGCTTCATCGTGTTCCACGCCATCGGTCGCCTCGGTGCCGACACGCAGCTCGAGGCCACGCCGATCCTGATCGCTGGCGCCGTAGGCCTGGTGGCGAACGTCGTCGGACTGCTGCTGCTGCGCGATGGTGCCGACAAGAGTCTCAATCTGCGCGGTGCCTATCTCGAGGTGATGGGCGATGCTCTGGGCTCGGTCGCCGTGCTGGTCTCGGCCGGCATCATCGCCGTCACCGGGTGGGCGGAGGCCGACGCGATCGCCTCGCTGGTGATCGCCGCACTCATCGTGCCGCGCGCACTCTCTCTGCTCGGCGACGTCGCCGAGGTCCTGCTCGAGGCGACGCCCAAGGAGGTCGACCTGGATGAGCTCCGATCACACATCTTGGGCGTCGACGGGGTCGTCGAGGTGCACGACCTGCACGTCTGGACCATCACGTCGGGCATGCCCGTCATGACGGCGCACGTGGTCGTTGACGACTCGGTGGCCGGAATGGGAGAGGCGCACAGCGTGCTGGACCGGCTGCACGCCTGCTGCTCCTCGCACTTCGACGTCGAGCACTCGACCTTCCAGATCGAGACGGCCGAGCACCGCGAGTCCGAGCGCCACACTCATCACTGACCTACCCCCAGGAGGAAACCTCATGTCCGATCCGAAGCAGGTGCTCGACGAAGCCCAGGTCCGCGCCGAGCAGCTCAGTGACTGGCGGTGGTCCGACGGCGCCCTGTCCGCCACCTTCGGCACCGGGACCTTCGCCACGGGGCTGCAGCTCGTGGCTCGTCTCGGCGAAGCTGCCGAGGCAGCCAACCATCATCCCGATGTCGAGCTGACCTACCCGAGCGTCACGGTTCGTCTGACATCGCACGATGTCGGCGGGGTCACCTCGCGTGACACCGACCTGGCGCACGCCATCAGCACGTTCGCGCGTGAGCTCGAGGCGGACGCCAGCTCGTGACGAGCATTGCAGGGGGCTGATTTGTGTTTCCGCTGCGCCGTCTGTCAGACTAGTTCGGTTGCTCCGGCGCGGTCGCTGGGGTGTTGCGGTCAGGGCTCACGCCTGATCACCGTGCAATGCCGAACCTGAGACCGGGCTCGTCCCGCAGCAGCACGGGTACCAACCAGCATGACTGGTATCTGGGCGCAGCGGGTCCAACCACCCAACTCGACAAGTGTGTGACGAAAGCCCTTTGTGGTGCTCCGACACGCCCGACCTCGGGATTCGGAGGCCGGAGCCATGATCGGCCCGGATTCCACCGGGTCGACCTCAAGCGAAGCGAAGAAAAGGACATCAGAGCATGGCGGGACAGAAGATCCGTATCCGGCTCAAGGCCTACGACCACGAGGTCATTGACTCCTCGGCGCGCAAGATCGTCGACACGGTGACCCGTACGGGCGCCAAGGTCGCGGGCCCGGTGCCGTTGCCCACCGAGAAGAACGTGTTCTGCGTGATCCGTTCGCCGCACAAGTACAAGGACAGCCGCGAGCACTTCGAGATGCGCACGCACAAGCGCCTCATCGACATTCTCGACCCCACGCCGAAGACCGTCGACTCGCTGATGCGACTCGACCTGCCGGCCGGTGTCGACATCGAGATCAAGCTCTGAGGGAGGACGCCACCATGAGCAGCAATTCCACCGCCGCATCCGGCGGATCTTCCAGCACCGCCATGGCGCGCGGCCTCCTCGGCCGCAAGCTCGGCATGACGCAGGCCTGGACCGAGGGCAACCTCGTCGTGCCCGTCACGGTCATCGCCGCCGACACCAACGTCGTCACGCAGATTCGTACGCAGGAGACCGACGGCTACTCGGCCGTCCAGATCGGTTTCGGCGAGATCGCGGGACGCAAGGTCAACAAGCCGGCTTCGGGCCATTTCGCCAAGGCTGGCGTCACCCCGCGCCGCCACATGGTCGAGATCCGCACCGAGCAGATCGCCGACTACACGCTCGGCCAGGAGATCTCGGCCGACGTCTTCGCTGCCGGTGACACGATCGACGTCACCGCGACCAGCAAGGGCAAGGGCTTCGCCGGCGTCATGAAGCGTCACGGCTTCCACGGCGTGGGCGCTTCGCACGGCGCGCACCGCAACCACCGCAAGCCCGGCTCGATCGGTGGCTGCGCCACCCCGGGTCGCGTCTTCAAGGGTCTGCGCATGGCCGGCCACATGGGCACCGACCAGGTGACCACCCAGAACCTGACCATCCACTCGGTCGATGCCGAGAAGGGCCTCATCCTGGTCAAGGGCGCTGTGCCCGGGGCCAAGGGCGCGCTCGTGGTCGTCCGTACCGCGGCCAAGAAGCCGTTGGCCAACGCTGCAGCGAAGGGGGCCTGACCATGGCGAACACCGTAGACGTCGACCTGCCCGTTGACATCTTCAACACCCAGACCAACATCCCGCTGATCCACCAGGTTGTCGTGGCCCAACTGGCTGCGGCTCGTCAGGGAACTCACAAGGTCAAGACGCGTGCTGAGGTCTCCGGCGGTGGCAAGAAGCCGTATCGCCAGAAGGGCACAGGCCGCGCCCGTCAGGGCTCGATCCGCGCGCCCCAGTACGCCGGTGGTGGCATCGTGCACGGCCCCGTGCCGCGCTCGTACGATCAGCGCACGCCCAAGAAGATGAAGGCCGCCGCTCTGCGCGGTGCCCTCTCCGACCGGGTTCGCTCGGGTCGCGTCCACGTCGTGGACGCCCTGGTGACCGGTGATGCACTCTCCACCAAGGGCGCCATCGCTGCCGTGCGTGAGCTCACGCCGCGCACTCGGGTGCTCGTGGTCCTGCTCCGTGAGGACGGCGCCACGACCAGGAGCCTGCGCAACGCTGCGGGTATCGAGACGCTGACCTTCGACCAGCTGAACACCTACGACGTCCTCCGCAGCGACGACCTGATCTTCACCCAGCCCGCGTTCGACGCCTTCGTCGCCGCACGGTCGGCCGAGGGTGTCGAGACGATCAAGCTCAGCGCGGCTGCCACCGAGGTCTCGGCCAAGGACTCGGCTCCCGCGCCCAAGAAGTCGGCTGCGAAGAAGTCTGCGGCCAAGAAGGCGCCGGCCAAGAAGGCCGCCCCCACCAAGGTCGACGAGGCCAAGGTCGAGGAGACCGCAGGCGCGGACGCTCCCGCTGAGGACGGCGTCACCAAGACCCAGCCGTACGGTCCGGGTTCGAAGGCTCCCCTCAAGAGCGGCAACGCTCCCAAGGGCTTTGACATCAAGGGCAACGAGGACTCGATGAAGTACCACCAGCCTGACGGCCAGTGGTACGACGCCACGGAGGCCGAGGTCTGGTTCGACACCGCCGAGAGCGCCGAGGCCGCTGGCTTCACACAGGCTGGAGGAGACGCATGAGCACCATCCACAAGGATCACCGCGACGTCCTGATCGCCCCGGTGGTCAGCGAGAAGAGCTACGGCCTCCTCGACGACAACAAGTACACGTTCGTGGTGCACCCCGACGCCAACAAGACGGAGATCAAGATCGCCGTCGAGAAGATCTTCGGCGTCAAGGTCACCGCAGTGAACACGCTCAACCGCAAGGGCAAGACGCGTCGCACGCGCAATGGCCTCGGCAAGCGCAAGAACACCAAGCGCGCCGTGGTCAGTGTCGCCGCCGGTCAGAGCATCGACATCTTCTCGAGCCCGAGCTGAAGGACTGAGCAGACATGGCTATTCGCAAGTACAAGCCGACCACCCCGGGCCGTCGCGGCTCGAGCGTGGCGGACTTCGCTGAGATCACCCGGACCACGCCGGAGAAGTCACTGGTTCAGCCGTTGCCCAAGAAGGGCGGCCGCAACAACCAGGGACGCATCACGACTCGTCACCAAGGTGGCGGACACAAGCGTGCCTACCGGATCATCGACTTCCGTCGTTACGACAAGGACGGAGTGCCGGCCACGGTCGCGCACATCGAGTACGACCCCAACCGCACGGCGCGCATCGCGCTCCTGCACTATGCCGACGGCGAGAAGCGCTACATCATCGCGCCCGACGGCATTCGTCAGGGCCAGGCCGTCGAGTCCGGTGTCGGTGCCGACATCAAGGTGGGCAACAACCTCCCGCTGCGCAACATCCCCGTCGGCACGCAGATCCACGCTGTGGAGCTGCGGCCCGGTGGTGGCGCCAAGATGGGCCGCTCGGCCGGTGTCCGCGTGCAGCTCGTCGCCAAGGAAGGCACCAAGGCTCAGCTGCGGCTGCCGTCGGGCGAGATGCGCTACGTCGACGTCCGCTGCCGCGCCAGCATCGGCGAGGTCGGCAATGCCGAGCAGTCGAACATCAACTGGGGCAAGGCCGGCCGCAACCGTTGGAAGGGCAAGCGCCCGACCGTTCGCGGTGTCGTCATGAACCCGGTCGACCACCCGCACGGTGGCGGCGAGGGCAAGACCTCCGGTGGACGCCACCCGGTCTCGCCCTGGGGCAAGCCCGAAGGCCGTACGCGCAAGCGCAAGGCCAGTGACCAGATGATCGTCCGCCGCCGCAAGTCCGGCCGCTGATAAGGGATTGGTAAAGACATGCCTCGCAGTTTGAAGAAGGGCCCGTTCGTCGACGGCCACCTCGAGAAGAAGGTGGACGTCCAGAACGACAAGGGCACCCACACCGTGATCAAGACCTGGTCTCGTCGCTCGATGATCCTGCCGTCCTTCATCGGACACACGATCGCCGTGCACGACGGCCGCAAGCACGTCCCGGTGTTCGTCACCGATGCCATGGTCGGGCACAAGTTGGGCGAGTTCGCTCCGACCAAGACGTTCCGGGGCCATGAGAAGGATGACCGGAAGGCGAAGCGTCGATGAGTGAGCGTCAGCGAACGAACATGAACGATGTCGTCATGACGGCATCGCCTATCTTCACGACCTTCAAGGTGGTGGCGTCATGAGTGCAGCAACTCGAGTAAGCATCAGTGCGCGTCGTGAGCGTCTGCTCGGCGATGAGGCCGGCTCGTTCGCGGTCGCTCGCTTCGTGCGGATCACCCCGCAGAAGGCTCGTCGTATCGGCGACCTGATCCGCGGTGAGTCCGTCGACAACGCTCTGGCCATCCTGCAGTTCGCACCGCAGGCCGCATCCGAGCAGTTCTACAAGCTGGTCGACAGCGCCGCCGCCAACGCCGAGTCCACCGAGGATCTCGCTCGTGGCTCGCTGGTCATCTCAACGGTCCACGTCGACGTGGGCCCGACCATGAAGCGTTGGCGTCCCCGCGCCAAGGGTGCGGCCAACCGCATCCTCAAGCGCACCAGCCATCTGACCGTCGTCGTCCAACCGGCCGACGTGGTGGCAGCGAAGACCACCTCCAAGAAGAAGAAGGGCGGGAACCGATAGTGGGACAGAAAATCAACCCGCACGGGTTCCGGCTCGGCATCTCCACTGATCACAAGAGCCGCTGGTACGCCGACAAGCTGTACTCCAGCTACGTGGGCGAGGACGTCAAGATCCGTCGCATGCTCACCAAGGGCATGGATCGCGCCGGCATCAGCCGCGTCGAGATCGAGCGCACCCGCGACCGAGTTCGGGTGGACATCCACACGGCTCGTCCGGGCATCGTCATCGGTCGCCGCGGCGCCGAGGCCGACCGCATTCGTGGCGACCTGGAGAAGTTGACCGGCAAGCAGGTCCAGCTCAACATCCTCGAGGTCAAGAGCCCCGAGCTCGATGCTCAGCTCGTCGCGCAGGGTGTCGCCGAACAGCTCGCAGGACGCGTGCAGTTCCGCCGTGCCATGCGCAAGGCCATGCAGACCACGATGCGCAGCGGTGCACAGGGCATCCGGATCCAGTGCTCGGGCCGCCTCGGCGGTGCCGAGATGAGCCGTTCGGAGTTCTACCGCGAGGGCCGCGTCCCGCTGCACACGCTGCGCGCTGACGTCGACTACGGCTTCTACGAGGCCAAGACGACGTTCGGTCGCATCGGTGTCAAGGTCTGGATCTACAAGGGCGAGGTCGCCGGCACCCGTGCCGAGCGCGAGGCCGAGGCCGCCAAGCGTGCCGCAGCCCCGGGCTGCAACCGTCGTCCCGCCCGCGGTGGCCGCGAAGGTGGCGCCCGTCGCCCCGAGCGCCCCGCTCGTGACACCACGTCCGAGTCCGCACCCGCGGCCGAGGCACCCGCTGCCGACGCTCCCACGGCCGAGGCACCTGTTGCAGCCGCCGTCGCGGGCTCGGCGACAACGAGCACCGCGCCCGAAGGAGGGCAGAGCTGATGTTGATGCCCCGACGTGTCAAGTACCGCAAGCAGCACCACCCCTCGCGCCGCGGCGCGGCCAAGGGCGGCACCGAGCTGGCGTTCGGCGACTACGGCATCCAGGCGCTGACGCCTGCGTATGTCACCAACCGTCAGATCGAGTCCGCTCGTATCGCCATGACGCGCCACATCAAGCGTGGCGGCAAGGTCTGGATCAACATCTACCCGGACCGTCCGCTGACCAAGAAGCCCGCCGAGACCCGCATGGGTTCAGGCAAGGGCTCGCCTGAGTGGTGGGTCGCCAACGTCAAGCCCGGGCGCGTGATGTTCGAGCTGTCGGGTGTCGACGAGGAGACTGCTCGCGAGGCCATGCGCCGCGCGATCCACAAGTTGCCGATGAAGGCTCGCTTCATCAGCCGTGAGACCCAAGGGGGTATGTGATGTCCACCAACACCACAGCCGCCGAGCTGCGCGCCATCGATGCGTCCTCGCTGGAGGAGAAGCTCCGCGAGTCCAAGGAAGAGCTGTTCAACCTGCGCTTCCAGAACGCCACCGGTCAGCTCGACAACACCGCTCGCCTGCGTGCGGTGCGCAAGGACATTGCCCGCATCTACACGGTCATGAGCGAGCGCGAGCTCGGCATCATCGAGACTGAGGCGGAGGCCACCGCATGAGCACGAAGGATGAACCCGTGACCACACAGACCGAGCGCAGCTCGCGCAAGACCCGCGAGGGCCTGGTCGTCAGCGACAAGATGGACAAGACCGTCGTCGTCAGCATCGAGGAGCGCTTCAAGCACCCGCTGTACGGCAAGGTCCTGCGTCGCAACATCAAGCTCAAGGCCCACGACGAGGCCAACGACGTCGGAACCGGCGACCGTGTCCGCATCATGGAGACGCGTCCGCTGTCGGCCACCAAGCGCTGGCGTGTCGTGCAGATCCTCGAGAAGGCGAAGTAGGAGACCGATGATTCAGCAAGAGTCGCGAGTCAAGGTCGCCGACAACACTGGTGCAAAGGAAATCCTCTGCATCCGCGTGCTCGGTGGCTCAGGTCGGCGCTACGCCGGCATCGGCGACACGATCGTCGCCACTGTCAAGGACGCCATCCCCGGCGGAAACGTCAAGAAGGGGGAGGTCGTCAAGGCTGTGATCGTGCGCACCGTCAAGGAGCGCCGTCGTCCCGATGGTTCGTACATCAAGTTCGACGAGAACGCAGCAGTCATCCTCAAGACCGATGGAGACCCGCGCGGTACGCGCATCTTCGGCCCCGTCGGTCGTGAATTGCGCGACAAGAAGTTCATGCGCATCATTTCTCTCGCACCGGAGGTGCTCTGACATGGCCACCAAGGCTAGCTCGAACTCATCGAGCGTCAGCATCAAGAAGGGTGACCAGGTCAAGGTCATCGCTGGCAAGGACAAGGGAGTGACCGGAGCGGTCCTCGACGTCTTCGCCGAGAAGCAGCGCGTCGTGGTCGAGGGCGTCAACCGCGTCCAGCGCCACACCAAGTCGGCTCAGGCCGGCGGCGCAGGCACGGGCGGCATCATCACCAGCGAAGCCGCCATCCACATCTCCAACGTCATGCTGCTCGCCGACAAGGAGCCCACCCGCGTGGGATTCCGCCGCGACGACATCACCAAGACCCGTCCCGACGGCAGCACCTACCCGGCGAAGCGCAGCGTGCGTATCGCCAAGAGCACCGGAAAGGAGATCTGAGCATGGCTGACACAGACTCCATCGCCGGTAGCCCCGAGGTCGCTGCATCCACGGTGCCGCGCCTGAAGGAGAAGTACCGCGCCGAGATCCTCCCGGCCCTGCACGAGCAGTTCGGTTTCTCGAACGTCATGCAGGTTCCCGGACTGACCAAGATCGTCGTCAACATGGGTGTCGGCGAGGCTGCCCGCGACGGCAAGCTGATCGAGGGCGCCATCCGCGACCTCACGGCGATCACCGGCCAGAAGCCGTCGGTCACCAAGGCACGCAAGTCGATCGCCCAGTTCAAGCTGCGTGAGGGCATGCCGATCGGCACGCACGTCACGCTGCGCGGCGATCGCATGTGGGAGTTCCTCGACCGTCTGCTGACGCTCGCGCTGCCCCGCATCCGCGACTTCCGCGGCTTGTCGCCCAAGCAGTTCGACGGGCGCGGCAACTACACGTTCGGTCTGACCGAGCAGGTCATGTTCCACGAGATCGACCAGGACAAGATCGACCGCTCGCGCGGCATGGACATCACCGTCGTCACGACGGCCACCAACGACGACGAGGGACGCGCGCTGCTCAAGCTGCTCGGCTTCCCCTACGCCGAGAAGTAAGGGAGACCCGACATGGCGAAGACTGGTCTGAGGAACAAGGCTGCCAAGAAGCCCAAGTTCAAGGTGCGTGGCTACACGCGCTGCCAGCGCTGCGGCCGCCCCCGCTCCGTGTACATCAAGTTCGGCCTGTGCCGAATCTGCTTGCGCGAGATGGCGCACCGCGGCGAGCTGCCGGGAGTCACGAAGTCTTCGTGGTGACCCACGAGTTCTTGACGATCTTTTTCTCCTCACAACCGCCGAAGGTCCTCCGGGAAACCACGGCAGGAACGGAATCACAGCAATGACCATGACAGATCCGATCGCGGACATGCTCACGCGTGTTCGCAACGGTAATCAGGCGTACCACGACAGCGTGTCGATGCCATACTCAAAGCTCAAGGCCGGCGTTGCCGACATCTTGAAGCAAGAGGGTTTCATCACTGCCATCGACGTCGCTGACCCGACAGACGGCGAGGTCAGCAAGACCTTGACCATCACCCTTAAGTACGGACCGCATCGCGAGCGCTCGATCGCCGGAATCCGGCGCATCAGCAAGCCCGGCCTGCGTGTCTACGCGAAGTCGACCGCCCTGCCCAAGGTCCTCGGTGGCCTCGGCGTGGCGATCATCTCGACCAGCCAGGGTCTGCTCACAGACCGCCAGGCCAACCAGAAGGGCGTAGGTGGGGAAGTCCTCGCCTACGTCTGGTAACGGGGGATTGAGATGTCACGCATTGGCAAGTACCCCGTTCCCGTGCCCAGCGGCGTGGAGGTCACCATCGAGGGCCAGGACGTTCGCGTCAAGGGCCCCAAGGGTGAGCTGTCGCTCACGGTCGCCGAGCCGATCACCGTCAGCAAGAACGACGACGGTGAGCTCGCGGTCGAGCGTCCCGACGATCACCGCGACAACAAGTCGCTGCATGGTCTGTCGCGCACTCTGATCAACAACATGGTCGTCGGTGTCACCGACGGCTACGAGAAGAAGCTCGAGATCGTCGGCGTCGGTTACCGCGTCCAGGCGAAGGGCCCCACGGCTCTGGAGTTCGCTCTCGGCTTCAGCCACCCGGTCCCGGTCGACGCGCCCGAAGGCATCACCTTCGCGGTCGAGTCGCCCACCAAGTTCTCGGTCATCGGCATCGACAAGCAGGCCGTCGGTGAGGTTGCCGCGAACATCCGCAAGATCCGCAAGCCTGAGCCCTACAAGGGCAAGGGCGTGCGTTACGCCGGCGAACATGTCCGCCGCAAGGTCGGAAAGGCTGGTAAGTAAGCCATGGGTATCTCAATCAATCGCGCCAAGCACACCAGTGCTCGCACCGCGTCGCGTCGCCGTCGTCAGATCCGCGGCCGCAAGCGCATCGAGGGATCGGCCGAGCGTCCCCGCCTGGTCATCACTCGTTCCAGCAAGCACATGGTCGCCCAGGTCGTCAACGACCTCGAGGGCCGCACGCTGGCCTCCGCCTCGACCATGGAAGCTGATCTGCGCGGCCTCGACGGTGACAAGACCGCCAAGGCCAAGAAGGTCGGCGAGCTCGTGGCCGATCGTGCCAAGGCCGCTGGTATCGCCACCGTGGTCTTCGACCGCGCCGGCAACCAGTACGCCGGACGTGTCCAGGCGCTCGCCGACGGCGCGCGCGAAGGTGGGCTGGAGTTCTGATGATGACCCACACCATTAACCGAAGGAGTGCCGCATGAGCGGGCAGCAGCGCCGCGGAGGCGGAGGCGGACGCGGTCGAGGAGATCGCGGAGCCGAGAAGTCGAACTACATCGAGAAGGTCGTCACGATCAATCGTGTCTCCAAGGTCGTCAAGGGTGGTCGTCGCTTCAGCTTCACCGCCCTGGTGATCGTCGGAGACGGCGACGGACAGGTCGGCATCGGCTACGGCAAGGCCAAGGAGGTCCCCACGGCGATCTCCAAGGGTGTCGAGGAGGCGAAGAAGTCCTTCTTCCGCGTCCCGCGCATCCAGGGCACCATCCCGCACCCCGTGCAGGGTGAGAAGGCCGCAGGCGTCGTGTTCCTGCGTCCCGCGTCCCCCGGTACCGGCGTCATCGCCGGTGGCCCGGTGCGTGCAGTGCTGGAGGCCGCTGGCATCCACGACGTGCTCAGCAAGTCGCTGGGATCGTCCAATGCCATCAACATCGTGCATGCCACGGTGGCGGCGCTTCGCCTGCTCGAGTCGCCCGAGATGGTCGCTCAGCGTCGCGGACTGACGGTCGAGGAGGTCGCTCCGGCGGCTCTGCTCAAGGCCAAGGCTCTCGGTATCGAGGATGCCAAGGCCGAGGCTGACTCGTCGGCCAACGAGGCGGTGGCGTCACGATGACCAGGCTCCAAGTCACCCAGGTGCGCTCGGGGGTGGGTCGCCGGCAGAATCAGCGCGACACCCTGCGCTCGCTGGGTCTCAAGCGCATCGGCGACGTCGTCGTCAAGGAAGATCGTCCTGAGTTCCGCGGCATGGTCGACGCCATCTCGCACCTCGTGGACATCAAGGAGGTTGACTGACATGACGCTCAAACTGCATCACCTGCGTCCCGCTCCCGGCGCCAAGACGGCCAAGACCCGTGTGGGTCGCGGTGAGGCCTCCAAGGGCAAGACCGCTGGTCGCGGCACCAAGGGCACCAAGGCCCGGTATCAGGTCCCGGCCGGCTTCGAGGGTGGGCAGACGCCCATCCACATGCGCCTGCCGAAGCTGAAGGGGTTCAAGAACCCGTTCCGCGTCCAGTACCAGGTCGTGAACCTCGATCGCCTCGAGCTGTTGTTCCCGTCCGGTGGCACCATCGACGTCGCAGGTCTCGTCGCGAACGGTGCGGTCCGCAAGGGTCACCCGGTCAAGGTGCTCGGCCAGGGTGAGATCTCCGTCGCGGTCCAGGTGACCGCCGACAAGTTCTCCGCTTCGGCCAGGTCCAAGATCGAAGCAGCTGGCGGCTCGGTCACCGAGCTGTGATCCAGCACGTCTGAGCAGTGCGGCGGGCTCCCTGAGGGGGGCCCGCCGTTCTGCATCACTGTTAGAGTCGTCCCGGCGGGTCGTCCGCCCGGATCATGTCGTCATCTCACGATGCATTTCCCTCGGGAGGAACACCGGTGCTCACCGCCTTCGCGCAAGCGTTCAGGACACCTGACCTGCGCAAGAAACTGTTGTTCGTCCTCGGCGTCATCGTGCTGTTCCGGATCGGTTCAACCACGCCGGCTCCCGGCATCAATCTGAGCAACGTTCGCCAGTGCGTGGACCTCGCCACGCAGGGTGAGAACAGCAGCCTGTTCTCGCTGATCAACGTCTTCTCCGGTGGCGCCCTGCTGCAGCTGACCGTCTTCGCGCTCGGCATCATGCCCTACATCACCGCCAGCATCATCTTGCAGCTGCTCGTCGTGGTCATTCCGCGACTCGAGGCGCTCAAGAAGGAGGGCCAGGCCGGCCAGACCAAGATCACTCAGTACACGCGCTATCTCACGCTGGGCCTGGCGATCCTGCAGGCGACCGGCATCGTGGCGCTGGCGCGCAGCGGCAACCTGTTCGGCGGGGCCTGCAATCTCGACGTGCTGTACAGCCCCGACAGCATCCCGGCGTTCCTGCTGATCGTGACCACGATGGTCGCGGGCACCGCCGTCATCATGTGGCTCGGCGAGCTCATCACCGACCGTGGTGTGGGCAACGGCATGTCGATCCTGATCTTCACGCAGGTCGTCGCGACCTTCCCCGGAGCGCTGTGGCAGATTCGCCAGACCCAGGGCTGGACCACGTTCATCCTGGTGTGCATGGTCGGTCTGATCGTGGTGGCCGGCGTCATCTTCATCGAGCAGGCCCAGCGCCGCATCCCGGTGCAGTACGCCAAGCGCATGGTCGGCCGGCGCATGTTTGGCGGTTCGTCCACGTACATCCCGCTCAAGGTCAACCAGGCTGGCATCATCCCGGTGATCTTCGCCTCGAGCCTGTTGTACCTGCCGGCGCTGCTGGCCCAGTTCAATCCTGAGGCGCCGTACACGGCCTTCATCAATGATCACTTCGTGCGCGGCGATCACCCGTACTACATGATCACCTTCTTTGCTCTGATCGTGTTCTTCACGTACTTCTACGTGTCGATCACGTTCAATCCCGAGGAGGTCGCTGACAACATGCGCAAGTACGGGGGCTTCATCCCGGGCATCCGAGCCGGCCAGCCGACGCAGGACTACCTGGGGTACGTGCTGAGTCGCATCACCGCTCCCGGCGCTCTGTACCTGGGCTTCATCGCGTTGATCCCGATGATCGCCATCGCCTTGTTGGACGCCAGTCAGAACTTCCCGTTCGGCGGCACCACGATCTTGATCATCGTGGGTGTTGGGCTGGACACGGTCAAGCAGATCGAGGCGCAGCTCCAGCAGCGCAACTACGAAGGGTTCCTGCGCTGATGCGACTGCTCATCATGGGACCACCGGGTGCTGGCAAGGGGACCCAGGCGGTCTCGCTGGCCGAGCGGATCGGTGGGGCGCACATCTCCACCGGAGACATCTTCCGGGCCAACGTCAAGGACCACACCGAGCTGGGTCGCGAGGCTCAGCGGTACATGGACGCGGGTGACTACGTGCCCGATGAGGTCACCAACGCCATGGTCCGCGACCGGCTGGCGCGCGACGACGCCCGCGACGCGTTCATCCTCGACGGGTATCCACGCACGCTCGATCAGGTCTCGACGCTCGACTCGATCCTCGGCGAGCTCGGTCAGCAGCTCGACGGAGTGGTCGAGCTGGTCGTCGATCCCGAGGAGCTGATCGGCCGGCTGCTCAAGCGGGCTGAGACCAGTGGCCGTGTCGACGACACCGAAGACGTCGTCCGCAAGCGGCAAGAGGTCTACACCGCCGAGACCGCACCTCTGCTCGAGGTCTACGACCAGCGTGACCTGCTGCTCCAGGTCAATGGCATCGGCACGGTCGACGAGGTCGCGGCACGTATCGACGTCGTGCTCCCGGCCTGATTCTCACGATCCATGGCGTTCCGCGAACGGCTCGAGCTGAAGAAGCCAGCCGAGATCGACCTGATGCGTCGAGCGGGGCTGGTCGTCGAAGCGACCCTGCGCGCGGTGCGCGAGCAGGCCGTGGCGGGCATGACGACCGCCGATCTGGATCAGGTGGCGCGCACATCCATCGCGCAGCACGGCGCCACCTCCAACTTTCTGGACTACGGGGCCGATGACGCCGGGCACGGAGGATTTCCCGGAGTCATCTGTACTTCGGTCAACGACGAGGTCGTGCACGGCATCCCCGGGCGACGGGTCCTGGCGGACGGTGACCTGGTGTCGGTCGACTGCGGCGCGATCATCGACGGATGGCACGGTGACGCTGCGATCACGTTCGCGATCGGAGAGGTCGACGAGGCGCAACGCGAGCTGATGCGGGTCACCGAGCAGGCGTTGTGGGACGGAATCGCGGCAGCGAGCCTGGGCGGCCGCGTCGGTGACATCAGCGCCGCCATCGAACGGTCCATCACGTCGGCGGGGGAGTACGGCATTGCCGACGGTCTGACCGGACACGGCATCGGCACGGCGATGCACCAGCCACCCTGGGTGCCGAACGTTGCCTCGCGGGGCCGCACCGCCAAGCTGGTCGAGGGCCTGGTGCTGGCCGTCGAGCCGATGGTCACGCTGGGCACGGACGACAACCGCACCCTGGCCGATGACTGGACGATGGTGACGTTGGACGGCAGTCGCTCCGCCCACTTCGAGCACACCTTCACGCTGACCAGCACGGGGACGTGGGTCCTGACCGCCGAAGACGGCGGTCGTGCGCGCCTCGAGGCCATGGGCATCCCCTTCGGCGGTCGCTGACCCGACCATCGCGGGGATGGAGCCTCGCTGGGTGCGGGTCAGGGTGCGACGGCCGCGGTCGGCACGGTCCTCGCGACGACTTGGTCGTAGTCGGGGTGCCGGGCGGTGACCTCGGCGGTCACCTTCTGGCCGCGGTGGGCAGCTGTGGGTGTGAAGCTCGCGCCGGTCGCACCCGTGATCACGACACCGTTGGCGAGCCAGCGGTATGCGTGCTCGTCCGGCTGGGGGAACCAGACGCCGGATGAGACGCTCAGGCGTTGTCCCACCTGCGGTGATCCCGAGATCGTCGGCGCCTGCTGCTGGCGCAGGGTCACGGGCCAGACGTCGACGCCGTGGACCGTGGTCGAGGTGGTGGTGTACCCGGATCGCTTCGCGGTGACCTTGACCGACAGGCTGCGACCGAGCATGGCCTCGGTGGGCGTGAACGTGCTGGAGGTGCCACCGGACACCGCGCGGCGATCGAGCATCCACTGGTAGGAGTACGTCGTGGCCGAGGACGCGGGCGACCAGGTGCCGCTGCCGACCGAGAGCGGGACGCCGACGGTGGGGATACCCGACATCTCGGGTGCCTGGCTGATCGTCATCGGCTTGGCAGGGGCGGGGGTCGGAGTGGTCGGAGTCGTCGCTTTGTCGGCGAAGTGGATGAAGCCCTGGGGCCATCCTGACCCGGTCTTGGTGATCTTGCGCCAGTCGAAGGCTCCCGACCAGTTCGACTCCGACACCCAGATCTCGGTCGAGGACACGACCTTCTCCACGTAGGCCACGTGGTTGCCGCCGACGCCGCTTCCCCACCACGCCACGGAGCCGACCGTCGGAGTCGAGTTGGTGATCGAGGCCATCGTGGTGCCCCAGTCGCGGGCGTTGCCGACCCCGGCTGCCGGCCGAAGGTTGGGCATGCCGTTGGTCGTGACGAGGCGGTAGGCCACGTAGTTGGTGCAGTTGGTGCCGGTGTACATGGCCCAGTAGCTGGTGCCCTGCTTCTTGGCGTACCCGCCGTCGCTGTAGCCCCCCGAGGCGCACGCGGAGTACCCGGTGCAGAGCATCGAGACGGCGGCATCTGCGCGTCCGAGGGGAGTGATGAGAGCCATCAGCAATAACACGGGAAGAAGCGATCGGGTCCGAGACACTCCGACAGGGTACGTGAAATATGTGACGGGTGTGAAGGTTGTTGCAAATGTGGTCTCAGCGGTGACGTTCCATGGTGCAGCACTTGACGCTGCCCCCGGACTTGAGGAACTCCGAGAGGTCGATCGGCACGGGGAGGTAGCCTCGCTGGTCGAGCTGTTCGGCCAGCTGATGGGCCTGTGACGGCAGGACCACGTGCTGGCCGTCGCTGACGGCATTGAGGCCCAGCACCGCAGCATCCGCCTCGGTCGCGATGATCGCCTCGGGAAACAGGTCGCGCAGGGCACGCCGACTGTGCGGGCTGAAGGCGCCCGGGTAGTAGGCGACGTTGCTCGCAGCATCGCCGTTGCCGTCGTCGAGGACCGCCAGGGCCGTGTCGAGGTGGTAGAACCGCGGGTCGACGAGCTCGAGGGAGACGACGGGGCGGTCCAGTGCCGCCGCGGCCTCGATGTGCGCAGCGATGCTGGTGCGAAAGCCGGTACCGGCCAGGATCATCGATCCGAGCGCCAGGAAGTCGCCTTCACCTTCGTTGGTGTGGGACGGGTCCGTCACGATGAGGCCCTGGGTGCGTAGCCAGGTCGCGAAGACGCCCGCCTCGGCAGCGCGCTCGGGGTAGGTAAACCTGGCCCCGTAGGCGCGGTCACCCACCACGAGTCCACCGTTCGCCGCGAAGACCATGTCGGGCTGGCCGGGCGCAGGGTCGATGACGTCGACCCGGTGGCCCAGTCGCTGATAGGTGGCGCGCAGGTCGTCCCACTGTTGGCGGGCCAGGGTGGTGTCAACTGGCACGTCGGGGTTCATCCACGGGTTGATCGAGTACTCGACGGCGAAGTGGTCCGGCGCGCACATCACGTAATGGCGGGTGCGCGGTTCGCGTGCGGCGAACGGTCGGACGCGGGTGTCGAGAACGGTCACGAGATGGCCTCCGGGCGTGCTGCATCGATGATTCGAACACTGGGATCAGCCTAGGCGGCTGACCGGCTCAGCCTCGAGGCTGAAACTGTGCGTCACAGAACAAGTTTCTTGCGTCCATCGCTCGAACTCGGTGATTTCTTGCGATACTGACCAGATGGACGTTCTGGATCGCCGCATCATCGATTGCCTGCTCGAGGATGGCCGGGCCAGCTATGCCGCCATCGGCGACGAGGTGGGGCTGTCCGCGCCAGCGGTCAAGCGCCGCACGGACCGGCTGGTGGGTGACGGGGTGATCAGGGGATTCACCGCAGTGATCGACCCAGCCGCGATGGGGTGGACGACCGAGGCGTACGTGGAGGTGCACTGCCAGGGAGCAGTCTCGCCCGATGAGCTGAGGAGAGCCTTCGCGCGGGTGCCCGAGGTGCACTCGGCAGCGACCGTCTCGGGCCAGGCCGACGCGATCCTGCGGATCGTCGCGCGCGATGTGCGCGACCTCGAGCAGGCCCTCGAGCGGGTGCGCGTCGAGGTCGTCAACATCGCGCACACCGACACCTCCATCGTGCTGTCGCGACTCATCGATCGCGCACGATTTGAGTCTGGCGGCCTGATTGCATAGAATCGAGAGTCGGCCTGATAGGTCTGCGTACTGTCTCGCGAGGCGATTGCCTCGAGCACGGGTCAGTCGTGTGCTCAGGTCGCAGACATCGAAGCAACCGAAGAAGAGGTCATGGGGAAAAAAGAAGGCGTCATCGAGATGGAGGGTGCCGTAGTCGAGGCACTGCCCAACGCGATGTTCCGTGTCGAGCTGCAGAACGGGCACAAGGTGCTCGCTCACATCAGCGGCAAGATGCGTCAGCACTACATCCGTATCCTCCCCGAGGATCGTGTGGTCGTTGAGCTCTCGCCGTACGACCTCAGTCGCGGTCGCATCGTGTACCGCTACAAGTGAACATCCACCACGTTCAGGACCCGAAAGAGAAACCATGAAGGTCAATCCGAGCGTGAAGAGAATCTGTGACAGCTGCAAGGTGATTCGTCGCCACGGCCGCGTCATGGTCATCTGCAACAGCAACCCGCGGCACAAGCAGCGCCAGGGCTGAAGCAGAAAATTCCTCTTCACCAGCACAGCTCCGCGCAGGAGCACTGAACGTCTGATAGCTCCCGCCACACCTCGGTGCGGCGGGTCACCTCCGGAGCGTAGGCCGGGGCCCGACTCCAGATCACCGAACATCTGGGAGGCAGTCGGGGTGCATCAGGCGCCAACACCTCGCCGAACGGAAGGAACTGCCCCAGATGGCACGCCTCGTAGGAGTTGACCTCCCGCGCGAAAAGCGCATCGAGATCGCTCTCACCTATGTATTCGGGATCGGCCGCACTCGCGCCGTCCAGACCCTCGCCGCCACCGGCATCAGCCCGGACAAGCGCGTCCACGAGCTCACCGACGAGGACCTCGTCGCGCTGCGTGACCACATCGAGGCGAACTACCAGACGGAGGGCGATCTTCGCCGCAACGTCACGGCAGACATTCGCCGCAAGATGGAGATCGGCAGCTACCAGGGCCGTCGTCACCGTGCGCACCTGCCCGTCCGCGGTCAGCGCACCAAGACCAACGCGCGCACCCGCAAGGGCCCCAAGCGCACCGTCTCCGGAAAGAAGAAGTGATCTAGATGCCTCCGAAGACAGCTGGCGCCAAGAAGTCGCGCCGCAAGGTCAAGAAGAACGTCGTTCAGGGCGAAGCCCACATCAAGAGCACGTTCAACAACACCCACGTCACCATCACCGATCCCAGCGGCGCTGTGATCGCGTGGGCGTCGGGTGGAACCGTCGGGTTCAAGGGCTCGCGCAAGTCGACCCCGTACGCCGCCGGCATGGCGGCCGAGGCCGCCGGTCGCCTGGCCATGGAGCACGGCATGAAGAAGGTCGACGTCTTCGTCAAGGGCCCCGGCTCGGGACGTGAGACCGCGATCCGGTCGCTGAGCGGAGTCGGCCTCGAGGTCGGCACCATCTCCGACGTCACCCCCAGCCCGCACAACGGCTGCCGTCCCCCCAAGCACCGGAGGCTCTGACCCATGGCCCGTTACACCGGACCCATCACCAAGAAGTCGCGCCGTTACGGCGTCGACCTCGTCGGCGGCGACACCGCCTTCGAGAAGCGTCCCTACCCTCCGGGAATGCACGGTCGCACGCGCATCAAGGAGTCGGAGTACCGCACCCAGCTGCACGAGAAGCAGAAGGCGCGCTACACCTACGGCGTCCTCGAGAAGCAGTTCCGTCGCTACTACGAGAGCGCGCACCGCAAGCCCGGCAAGACCGGTGAGAACCTGCTGGTCGCACTGGAGTGCCGTCTCGACAACGTCGTGTACCGCTCCGGTCTGGCGCGGACGCGTCGTCACGCTCGCCAGCTGGTGACCCACGGTCACTTCCTGGTCAACGGCATCAAGACGAACATCCCGTCGTACCAGGTCAGCAAGCACGACATCATCGACGTGAAGGCCAAGTCGCTGGAGACCACGCCGTTCATCGTGGCGCGTGAGACCCACGACGCGGACACCGTTCCGGGTTGGATGGACGTCTCGCCCGATCGCGGTCGCATCCTCGTGCACCAGAAGCCGGTTCGTGAGCAGATCACGGTTCCGATCACCGAACAGCTGATCGTCGAGTTCTACTCGAAGATCTGATCCATCTCATCTCGCACCATGACCCGGGCCCTCAAATAGTGGTCGGTCCGGAAAGGAAACACACATGCTGATCGCCCAGCGCCCCGTCCTGTCCGAAGAGGTCGTCGACGAATTCCGTTCGCGGTTCGTCATCGAGCCCCTCGAGCCGGGCTTCGGCTACACCCTCGGCAACTCGATGCGGCGCACCCTGCTGTCCTCGATCCCGGGTGCGGCCGTCACCTCGATCAAGGTCGATGGTGTCCTGCACGAGTTCTCGACCGTCCCCGGAGTCACCGAGGACGTCACCGAGATCATCTTGAACCTCAAGGACCTCGTGGTCTCCTCGACCATCGACGAGCCGGTCGTGATGTACCTGCGCAAGAGCGGCGAGGGTGTGGCCACCGCGGCCGACATCACTCCTCCCGCCGGCGTCGAGGTGCACAACCCCGACCTGCACGTGGCGACCCTGAACGACAAGGGCAGCCTCGAGATCGAGCTGGTCGTCGAGCGCGGCCGCGGGTACGTCTCGGCGATTCAGAACAAGACCGGCGACGAAGAGATCGGCCGCATGCCGGTCGACTCGATCTACAGCCCGGTCCTGAAGGTGACCTACAAGGTCGAGGCCACTCGCGTCGAGCAGCGCACCGACTTCGACCGTCTGGTCGTCGATGTCGAGACCAAGAAGTCGATGCTGCCGCGCGACGCCATCGCGTCGGCCGGTTCGACCCTGGTCGAGCTGTTCGGTCTGGCGCGTGAGCTCAACGTCGAGGCCGAGGGCATCGACATCGGGCCGTCGCCGGTCGATGAGCAGCTCGCTGCTGACCTGGCACTGCCGATCGAGGACCTGAACTTCACGGTTCGTTCCTACAACTGCCTCAAGCGTGAGGGCGTCCACACCGTGGGCGAGCTCATCACGCGCTCGGAGCAGGACCTGCTCGACATTCGAAACTTCGGTTCGAAGTCGATCGACGAGGTCAAGGCCAAGCTCGCTGAGATGGGCCTGGGTCTCAAGGACAGCCCGGCTGGATTCGATCCCGCCGCCGCCATGGCCGAGTACGACGACGACGCAAGCTTTGCCGAGGACGAGCAGTACTGAGCTCTGCTCATCAACAGAACCGGGCTTTGCTCATTGCTGCCGGCTCACCGAATTGATTCTGGAGACATTTCATGCCCACGCCCACCAAGGGACCTCGCCTCGGCGGTAGCCCCTCCCACCAGCGGCTGATCCTCGCCAACCTCGCGCAGAACCTGTTCGAGCACGGCAAGATCACCACCACCGAAGCGAAGGCGCGCCGTCTGCGTCCCTACGCCGAGCAGCTGATCACCAAGGCCAAGACCGACACGGTGGCCAACCGCCGCCAGGTCGTCAGGGTCATTCGTGACAAGTCGATCCTGCACACGCTGTTCACCGAGATCGGTCCGGCCATGGCCACCCGTCCCGGCGGATACACGCGCATCACCAAGATCGCGGCACGCAAGGGCGACAACGCTCCCATGGCCGTGATCGAGATCGTCGAGGCCAAGGACTTCGCAGCTCAGACGCAGAAGGCCCCCCGCGCCGCGGCGCCTGCAGCTGCCGAGGAGCCGACCACGGTCGAGGACAAGCCGGCCGACGACGTCGCCCCCGGTGATGACCTCGGATCGGACGTCGAGGTCGTCGAGGCCACCGAGGAGGCCCCCGAGGTCGCCGAGAACCTCGACGTCGCGCCTGAGACCGACGACACGAAGTAGCACCACCCGCACCTGCACGACAAGGAACTCCCGGCCGTATCGGCCGGGAGTTCTTTGTGGGTGGGAGTAGTGGACGCGACGGCGGTGTCACCTACGCGTGTCGAACCTCCAGCACGCGGAAGCCGCGGCTGCTGGAGACCCGTTCAGTGGGCCACTCCTGCTCGATCAGCCAGCGCTGCAGGGAGTCGGCGCCCAGGTTCTTGCCCACCACCAGGCGAGCCGTCCCCTCGGCCGACAGGTGCGGGAGCCAGCGCAGCAGCAGCTCGTGCAGGGCGTCCTTGCCGATCCGGATCGGTGGGTTCGACCAGATCGAGTCGAACTGCAGGTGCGGAGGAACGCCGTCGGGTAGCGAGGTGTGGACCGTGGCGCCGTGCCGAGTCGCGTTCTCGCGTGTCAGGTCCAGGGCGCGGGGATTGCTGTCGACCGCCCACACCTCGGCGTCGGGGCTGTGAGCGGCGACGGCACACGCGATGGCTCCCCAGCCGCAGCCGAGATCGAGCAGCCGCCCGCTGGACGGGGGAGTTGACTCGGCCAGCAGCACGGCCGTGGCATGATCGAGACCGTCACGGCTGAACACTCCGTCCGCAGTCGTGAAGGACAGGCTCCGGTCCCAGATCTGGGCCGTGATCTCGTGACGTCTGCCGCCGTGGGCGGACGCCTCGGAGAAGTAGTGATCGGCCACGGAGGCAGTCTTCCACGTGCTCAGCAGTGCTCGTAGACGTAGTCCTCAGCCCCGTCGGGGGCCACGTCGCGGTCGCGCCACAGGATCGAGATCTGTCCTGACCTGGCGGCACAGGCCCGTGCGAAGGCGGCCGGATCGGTGTCGGTGTACTCGATCTCGATCACCCGGCCGTCGAACTCGTTCACGTAGTCGTCGCACTCGCGGTAGACCTCGCACTCCTCGGCGACAGCGAAGTCGAATCCGAGATCCTGACCGATCAGCTCGACCGCGTTCTTCTGGGCGATGGCCAGCCCGCGGGCGTGCGCCTGCTCGACGAGCAGACGAGCGAACGCCGCCGTGTCCTCGGGGCCGATCAGTCCGGTCGATCGCGTCCAGCTGTCGAGATTGTCCGGTTCGACGGCCTGGAAGCCGTCTCGGGCGCAGTCGCCGAACCAGTCTCCGACGACACGGGCCAGCTCGTCGCGCTGAGCTGGGGTCGCGATGTCGAAGATGACCTCGTCCGGCCAGTCGGGATCGATCAGCGGCGTGCCGTCGGTCTCGCGCAGCAGCAGGTCGGGATGCTCCCGCTCCCAGTACCCGTCGCTGCCGGGCTGGGTCTGGAAGGCGTTGACGTAACAGATGGAGTACGTGTCCGGCACAGGCGGATCGGCGCGGTCTCGGGTCACGATCGAGACCTCTGAGGCCGGTTCGTACGCGCCGCCGATCTGGTAGTCCGCCACGCCGGCGACCGGGGGAGGGAGCACCAGCATCGACAGCAGCGTGGCGAGCCACGCGGCGATCATCGTCACGTCGACCGCTCCCGTGCCTGTCGGACGCGGGCGGGTGCGACCAGCCACCAGGCGGCATCGAGCAGCTCACGCACCTGCTCGGCGTCCGCCTGCTCGAGGCCGACCAGGACGTACCCGTGACCGTCGTAGTGCGCCGTGGTGAAGAACGCCGGATCGGGGTCGGCGACCAATGCCTGCTTCTCGTCGAGGGAGCACCGCAGGGCCAGCGATCCGTCGGCATCGGTGCGCAGGCGAGCGATCAGCTTCCCCTTCACCTTCAGGGCCGGGGTGCCGTACGAGGTGGACTCGGTCGTCTCGGGCAGGGTGCGAGCAAGAGCGGCGAGCTCCTCCCACGTGACGGTCACGGAGTCATCATTCCGGTTCGCCCGTGCTGGCGAGATGGTCGATGAGCCGGTCGACGAAGGTTGACTGGGCCGTGACGATCAGGCCACGGGCCTCGTCGAGCCGCATCCACCGCACGCGGTCGATCTCGGGGAAGGTCTGCGTGCGTCCCGATCGCGGCGGCCACAGCATCTCGAAGGTGCCCGGCGCGATGGTCGCGGGGTCGAGGTCGTGCCGCACCGCCCACCCCTGCACGATCTTGCCGCCGGACTGGGTGACCTCGCCGAGGTCGATGAATCTCGTGGTCGGCGCTGGCAGACCGAGCTCCTCGGTGAACTCGCGCCGAGCCGTTTCGAGCGGGTCCTCGCCGGGCTCGGGCAGACCCTTGGGGATCGTCCAGGCGCCGGCATCCCTGCGCGCCCAGAACGGCCCACCCATGTGGGCGAGCAGCACCTCGATCCAGCCGACCTCGCCCTCCTCGAAGACCCTCCACGGGAGCAGACCGAAGCTGCGGACGGTCACGGTTGTACCCGCCGCTCGAGGCGGCGCATCATGGTGCCGGAGTGGGTATGCAGCTCCTCGCCGACGTCCCTGAGCCCGAGGTGACGACACACGGCCAGGGACCCCTGGTTCGTCGGGTTCACCCGCGCGACGATCAGCCGCACCTCCTCCTGTGCGGTGGCCACGTCGATCAGGGCGCGTGCGGCAGCCACGGCCACGCCTCGGCGGCGCTCGACCGGCACTACGTGGTACCCGATCTTCACCGATCCATCAGGGGCGGGAGGTTCGTGCAAGCGGACGTCGCCGACAATGCGTCTCTCCTCGACGACGAAGTACTGGGTGTACCAGAAGGCATCGGCCGGGCGGGTTTCCATGCGGTGACCGAAGGCGTTCCAGACCCACTGCATGTCCAGGACAGTGGGTGGCATCGCCATGCCCATGGCGCTGCCCGCCGCGGCCAGGTCACCGATCGCGAGCATGCGCAGCACCTCGACCGGGATGGGAGCCAAGGCGACCTGCGGGCTCATGGCTCGTCGCGGCGGCGACGGGCCTGCTCGACCCGCGCGGCCAGCAGGTGGTCGGGCGGGTAGACGACCTCTTCGAGTGTCAGACCGTGCGCCGGCATGACCTTGACCCGGGGATCGCGAGCGAACCCGGCGAGGATCTCGCCGGCCCACGCCGGTTCGTAACGGCCCTCGCCGACGGCGACCAGCGTACCCATGAGGGCCCGCACCATCGAGTGGCAGAACGCGTCGGCGCGCACCGTGGTCTCCAGCCGGTCGCCGTGTCGCACCGTCGACAGCTCGAGCAGGGTGCGGATCGTGGTGGCGCCGTCGCGCCTCTTGCAGAACGACGCGAAGTCGTGCTCGCCGAGGAGGTGATCGGCGGCGGCATTCATCGCACCGACGTCCATGGCCCGGCGCACCGCCACGACGCTGCGTCGGGTGAGAGGGTCGGGCACGCCATCGCAGATGCGGTAGACGTAGCGTCGCTCGATCGCCGAGAACCGTGCGTCGAAGTCGGGGGGAGCGGGGGTGACACGGCGGATCGAGATGTCGTCGGGCAGGGCTCGCTGCAACCGGCGTTCGAGCGTTGCGGGCTCGGTGTCCTCGAGATCGACGTGCGCGACCTGCCCCCGCGCATGAACCCCGCTGTCAGTGCGTCCGGCCACGGTGAGCGGCGGTGCCACATCGAGGCGCAGCACGGTCGCGATCGTCGACTCGATCTCGCCCTGCACCGTGCGCAGCCCCGGTTGGCTCGCCCACCCGTGAAACCGTGCCCCGTCATAGGCCAGATCAATTCGCAGACGCACCCGCCCACGCTATCTCGTGGTGACCATGACGAGGGCGAAGCCCGAGAGACGGCCCGCGACGCAGTCGCGGAGCAAGCGCGAGGAACGAGCGCGGGCCGGCTACTACTTCGCCCAGCGCTCGGCGGCGGGGACGAAGTCGAGCTGGCGGTCGCCGGTGTAGATCTGCTTGGGGCGAGCGATCTTCTGCTCCTTGTCGTCCACCAGCTCGATCCACTGCGCCAGCCAGCCAGCGGTGCGGGGGATGGCGAACAGCACGGTGAACATCTCCGGCGGGAACTGCAACGCCTCGTAGATCAGGCCCGAGTAGAAGTCGACGTTCGGGTACAGCTTGCGGCTGACGAAGTAGTCGTCCTCCAGGGCGATGCGCTCCAGCTCCTGCGCGATCTCCAGCAGCGGGCTGACGCCAGTCACCTCGAAGACGTCGTCGACGGCCTTCTTGATGATCGTGGCGCGCGGGTCGAAGTTCTTGTAGACGCGATGCCCGAAGCCCATCAGCTTCTCGTCACCGTTCTTGACGCCCTCGATGAACTCGGGGATCTTGTCGACCGTGCCGATGCGGCGCAGCATCTTCAGCACGGCTTCGTTGGCGCCGCCGTGCAGCGGGCCGTACAGCGCCGCGATGCCCGACGTGACCGCAGAGTAGGGGTCGACCTGGCTGGACCCGACCGACCGCACCGCGTTGGTCGAGCAGTTCTGCTCGTGATCAGCGTGCAGGATGAACAGCACCTCCAGCGCCTTGCTCAGGCGTGGGTCGGGGTTGTACTCCTGCTCGCTCATCTTGAACAGCATCGACAAGAAGTTCTCGGTGTACGAGAGGTTGTTGTCGGGGTAGACGTACGGCTTGCCCTGGGCGTGGCGGAAGGCCCAGGCGCCGAGGGTCGGCATCTTGGCGATCATGCGCACGATCTGCTCGTGACGAATGTCCGGATCGCTGATCGCGCGAGCCTCGGGGTAGAAGGTCGAGAGGGCGCCGACGCTCGACAGCAGCATGCCCATGGGGTGCGCGTCGTAGCGGAAGCCCTGCATCAGCGACTTGAGGTTCTCGTGCACAAAGGTGTGGAAGGTGATCTCGTGCACCCATTCGTCGTGCTGCTCCTTGGTGGGCAGCTCGCCGTGGATCAACAGGTAGGCGACCTCGAGGAAGGTGGAGTGCTCTGCAAGCTGCTCGATCGGGTAACCCCGGTACTCCAGGATGCCCTTCTCGCCGTCGATGTAGGTCACGGCGCTGCGAGTCGACGCGGTGTTGGTGAAGGCCGGGTCGTAGACGGCGAGCCCGGGGTCGTCGTCGGTCTTGCCGATCTTGCCGATGTCGCCGGCGCGGACGGTCCCGTCGGTGATGTCGAGCTCGTACTCCTCACCGGTGCGGTTGTCGCGGACGGTCAGGGACTGATTCTCGGTCACGATGGGTCTCCTGTGACGGGATGGCGGACGGAGCCGCGAGGTGGGGCGACCCACGACTCAACGTATCGCGTGTGTGAGCCAGCCCCCACGCGGGACCCGTTTTGACCGACCGTGCGCCCGCCGGTTACTCTGGTGTGTCGTCGTTTCCCGTCGCACGGTCATCTGTGCTGCGCGGTCCACCCGCCTGACGGTCGACTAGACACAACGCTTTCTTATTCATCGAAGACAAGGTTCTGCCGTGCGCACGTTCAGCCCGAAGCCTGCTGACCTCGATCGTCAGTGGTACATCATCGACGCCGAGGACATCGTCCTGGGCCGTCTGTCCGTCGAGGCCGCCACGCTCCTGCGCGGCAAGCACAAGCCGACCTTCGCCCCTCACATGGACGGTGGTGACTTCGTCGTCATCGTCAACGCCGCCAAGGTCGCGCTGACCGGCAACAAGCGCACCGACAAGATGGCGTACCGCCACAGCGGTTACCCGGGCGGGCTCAAGTCCATCGCCTACGGCGACCTGCTCGACAAGGACGCTCGCAAGGCGATCGAGAAGTCGGTCCGCGGCATGCTGCCCAAGAACCGTCTCGGCGACCAGCTCATCACCAAGCTCAAGGTCTACTCCGGCCCCAAGCACCCGCACGCTGCCCAGAAGCCCCAGCCGTTCGAGATCACGCAGATCTCCCAGTAAGGATCGACACCGTGACCGAAACTGCCACTGAAGAGACCGAGTTCGCCCCCAACGCGGACGGCGTGTCCTACACCTCCGAGACCGCCGGTTCTGCCGCCGTCTCCGACAAGCCGGCGACCATCGCCCCCGGCGCGGCCACCGGCCGACGCAAGGAAGCGGTGGCCCGCGTCCGCATCGTGCCCGGCACCGGTGTGTGGACCGTCAACGGCAAGCCGTTGGAGGAGTACCTCCCGAACAAGCTGCACCAGCAGATCGCCAAGGAGGCCTTCGCGGCCACCGGCCTGGAGGATCGCTTCGACGTCATCGCCCGCGTCAGCGGCGGTGGCATGACCGGACAGGCCGGCGCTCTGCGTCTTGGCGTGGCCCGGTCGCTGAACGGCATCGACGAAGAGATCAACCGCCCGGTCCTCAAGGGTGCTGGCCTGCTGACTCGCGACTCCCGCATCAAGGAGCGCAAGAAGGCCGGACTCAAGAAGGCCCGCAAGGCTCCGCAGTACAGCAAGCGCTGATCGCGTCGTGGCGGGCCGGCTCTTCGGCACCGACGGGGTGCGGGGGCTGGCCAACCGCGATCTGACGGCCGAGCTTGCCGTCGACCTGTCGGTGGCCGCAGCTCACATCCTGGGCGAGATCGGTGCATTCGCCGATCAACGCCCCACGGCTGTCGTCGGTCGCGATCCGCGCGCCTCGGGGGAGTTCCTCGAGGCAGCGGTCGTCGCCGGTCTGGCGTCGGCTGGCGTCGACGTGCACCGGCTGGGAGTCGTGCCCACACCGGGCACGGCGTACCTGACCTCGCTGCTCAAGGCAGACATGGGCGTCATGATCTCGGCGAGCCACAACGCCATGCCCGACAACGGCATCAAGTTCCTCGCTCGCGGAGGGCTCAAGCTCGACGACGATCTCGAGCGGCAGATCGAGAGTCGTCTGGCCGAGCCGTGGGACAGGCCCACGGGAGGCGGCGTCGGTCGAGTCGGCGACAGCCACTCCGGCGTCGCGGCGTACACCAGCCATCTCGTGGACACCGTCCCGCACCGCCTCGACGGTCTGACGGTCGTGCTCGACTGTGCCAATGGTGCTGCGTTCGACGTCGCACCCGAGGCATTCCGACAGCTCGGGGCGCGGGTCGTCACGATCCATGCCGAGCCGGACGGGCTGAACATCAACCGCGACTGCGGGTCCACGCACTTGGCCGATCTGCAACGCACGGTGGTCGACGTGCGGGCGGACGCCGGATTCGCCTTCGACGGAGATGCGGACCGCTGCCTGGCTGTCGACGCCGCCGGAGAGGTCGTGGACGGCGACCAGATCCTGGCGATGCTGGCGGTCACGGCGCGCGACGCCGGCCGCCTCGCTGCCGACACGGTCGTGGCCACCGTCATGAGCAATCTGGGCTTCATGCAGGCGATGGCCGCCGAGAACATCAACGTGGTTGCCACGGCGGTCGGTGACCGGTACGTCCTCGAGGCGATGCGCACCGGTGCGTTCTCGCTCGGTGGCGAGCAGTCGGGGCACGTCATCATGGCCGATCACGCCACCACGGGTGATGGCACGTTAACCGCGCTACACGTCGCGTCGGCGATGGCTTCGGGCCAGCGCACGCTGGCCGATCTCGCGTCGGTGATGACACGGCTTCCCCAGGTGCTGGTCAACGTTCCCGGTGTCGACAAGGCTCGCGCCGACACCGACCCGGTTCTGCAGGCCGAGGTCGCGGTCGCAGCCGCCAAGCTCGGGGACAGCGGCCGGGTGCTGCTGCGTCAGAGCGGTACCGAGCCGTTGGTTCGGGTCATGGTCGAGGCACCGAGCCGCGAGCAGGCCTCCACGGTCGCCGAGCATCTGGCAGGCGTCGTCCGCACCACGCTCGCGCTCTGACAGGCGCCAAATTTTGTGACGAAGTTCGTCAGCCTCGTCTCGCTGAGTGACGAACTACGTCACAAAGTTTGGGGACTCACATCTTGCGGAGCCGCACCCACTTGACGGCGTGATCGGGGCCCTTGCGCAGCACCAGGGATGCCCGGCCGGTGGTGCTCGCGATGTTCTCGCGCAGGTTCGGCCAGTTGATGGTGTCCCACAAGGTCTCGGCCCGCTCGATGGCCTCGGTGTCCGAGAACGTGCTGTACCGGTGGAAGTACGACTTGGGATCGGCGAACGCCGTCTGTCGGAGCTTGAGGAATCGCGACACGTACCAGCGCTTGATGTCGCTGCTGGAGGCGTCGACGTAGATCGAGAAGTCGAAGAAGTCGCGGATCGCCAGGCCGGGGCTTCCGTCGGGCCGCTGCTTGGCCGAACCGAGGACGTTGAGACCCTCGATGATCACGATGTCGGGCTGCTCGACGGTCACGACCTCGTCGGTGCGGTCGTAGGTCAGGTGGGAGTAGACGGGGGCGGTGACGACCTCGACGCCCGACTTGACCTCCATCACGAACCGCAGCAGGGCCCGGCGGTCGTACGACTCCGGGAAGCCCTTGCGATCCAGGATCCCGCGGCGTTCGAGCTCGGCGTTGGGGTACAGGAACCCATCGGTGGTGACGAGCTCGACATGCGGGTGATCGGGGGAGTGCGCGAGCAGCTCGGTCAGCAGCCGCGCGATCGTGGACTTGCCCACGGCGACCGACCCCGCGATGCCGATCACGTACGGCACCTTGTGGTCCTGGCCCATGCGCAAGAACTGCTCGGTGGCCGCGTAGAGCTCCTCGGCGAGCCGCACGCGCATGCTCAACAGCTCGGCCACGGGCAGGTAGACCTCGCGGACCTCCTCGAGGTCGAGCTCGTCGCCGATGCCGCGGATGCGCTCGATCTCGGCGGGGTCGAGAGCCAGCGGCGTATCCCCGGCCAGTTGTGACCACGCGGCTCGTTCGAGCTCCACGTACGGCGACTGCTCACGCGACATGACCGCCATTGTTGCGTGTGTCGGCCTGATGGTCGCTCGCCGGTACCCTTGCACCATGTGCGGAATCGTTGGATACGTAGGACACCGGCAGGCTCTCGAGGTCGTGATGGGCGGGTTGCGACGCCTGGAGTACCGCGGTTACGACTCCGGTGGAGTGGCCCTGGTGCCCAGCGGCGACACCGCAGGAACCACGGCCTGGGCCAAGAAGGCCGGCAAGCTGGTCAATCTCGGCGGCGTGCTGGAGACGGCCGACCTGCCGGAGGCCAGCACCGGGATCGGGCACACCCGGTGGGCCACGCACGGTGCACCCAACGATCGCAATGCCCACCCACACCTCGATGCCACCGAGCGTGTCGCCGTGGTGCACAACGGCATCATCGAGAACTTCGCCGTGCTGCGCACCGAGCTCGAGGCCGACGGCGTCGAGATGCGGTCCGAGACCGACACCGAGGTGGTGGCGCACCTCGTGGCGGCAGAGCTCAACCGGACACCCGACCTGACCGAGGCGGTGCGCCTCGTGTGCCGCCGACTCGAGGGCGCGTTCACCCTGGTCATCTCCGACGCCCAGCAGCCGGGCGTCGTCGTGGGCGCACGTCGCAACTCTCCGCTCGTCGTGGGACGCGGCGAGGGCGAGAACTTTCTCGGCTCCGATGTCGCCGCCTTCATCGACTACACCCGTGAGGCCGTCGAGCTCGGCCAGGACCAGGTCGTGACGATCACGGCCGACGACATCGTGGTGATCGGTTTCGACGGAGCGCCGGCCGAGACCCGTACCTTCCACGTCGACTGGGACGTGTCCGCCGCCGACAAGGCCGGCTACGACTGGTTCATGCTCAAGGAGATCAACGAGCAGCCCAAGGCGGTCGCCGACACACTGCTCGGCCGGCACTCGGTCGACGGGCTGCTGCAGCTCGACGAGATGCGGCTGAGCGACGACGAGCTGCGCGAGGTCGACAAGATCATCATCATCGCGGCGGGCACCTCGATGTACGCGGCGCTGGTGGCCAAGTACGCCATCGAGCACTGGACCCGCGTGGCCTGCGAGGTCGAGCTCGCCTCAGAGTTCCGCTACCGCGATCCGATCCTCGATCGGGGCACCCTGGTCGTCACGATCAGCCAGTCCGGCGAGACCATGGACACCCTGATGGCGATTCGATACGCGCGTCAGCAGCGTGCTCGCGTGCTGAGCATCTGCAACACCAACGGCTCGACCATCCCGCGCGAGTCCGACGCGGTGATCTACACCCACGCCGGGCCCGAGGTTGCCGTCGCCTCGACCAAGGGATTCTTGACCCAGGTCGTGGCCTGCTACCTCCTGGCGCTGTACATCGCGCAGGCCAAGGGCACCAAGTACGGCGACGAGATCGCCTCGATCCTCGCCGAGCTCCACCAGATTCCCCAGGGCATCCAGCGTCTGCTCGACGAGAGCGACCAGATGCGCAAGCTCGCCGCGGACCTGGTCGGATCGCGCTCCATCCTGTTCCTCGGCCGACACGTCGGCTACCCGGTGGCGCTGGAGGGGGCGCTCAAGCTCAAGGAGCTGGCGTACATCCATGCCGAGGGATTTGCCGCCGGCGAGCTCAAGCACGGGCCGATCGCCCTGATCGAGGAGGGGCTGCCGGTGTTCGTGATCGTGCCGCCCAAGGGTCGCGACCAGCTGCAGGACAAGACGATCAGCAGCATCCAGGAGATTCGTGCCCGCGGCGCACGCACGATCTGCCTGGTCGAGGATGGCGATGACGACGTCGTGCCGTTCGCCGACCACATCATCCGGCTGCCACGTGTGCCCACCCTGATGCAGCCGTTGGTGGCCACCGTCCCCCTGCAGATCTTCGCGTGCGAGTTCGCCGAGCTGCTCGGCAACGACGTCGATCAGCCCCGCAACCTCGCGAAGTCCGTCACGGTGGAGTGATGGCGATTCACGGAGTGGGGGTCGATGTCGTGGACCTCGCGCGTTTCACCCAGACGCTCGAGCGAACTCCCACCATCCGCACCCGGCTGTTCACCGAGTCCGAGCGGAACCTCGCGACCGAGTCGTTGGCTGGCCGGTTCGCTGCCAAGGAGGCTCTGGCCAAGGCCATGGGTGCTCCGTCGGGCCTGTCCTGGCAGGACTTCGAGGTGATCAACACCGCGTCCGGTACGCCCGAGTTCGTCCTGCACGGAGCCGCGCCGGGACGGGTGCGTGACCTGGGGATCGTGTCGATCCACCTGTCGATCTCGCACGACACCACGGTGGCCACCGCCTTCGTGGTGGCCGAGTGCTGACGGCACACTCGGTCGCGCAGATCCGCGCCGCCGAGGAGTCACTGGTGGCTGCCGCGGGATCGGGCTCGAGCGCGTGGGACGACCTGATGCAGCCCGCAGCCCGCGGGCTGGCTGAGGCGCTCGGCGAGATCGCGGCGGGCGACCTGCTGCTGGCGTTGATCGGGCCGGGCAACAACGGGGGCGATGCGCTCTACGCGGTGGCCCACCTGCTGGGTCGCGGCGTGCGCGTCGACCTGTGCTTGCTGGACCCGGGGGCCGTGCACGAAGCCGGCCTCGAGGCGGCTCTCGCGGCCGGGGCGCACCTCGTCGAGGAACCCGGCGGTCAGCGCACCGTGCTCGACGCGGTGCTCGGGATCGGTGCCCGTCCCGGTCTGGAGGGTCGGGCGGCTCAGTGGGTCGACTGGATCGATCGCACGGCCCCGTTCACGATCGCGGTCGACGTCCCGTCCGGCATCGACGTCGACGGTGGCACCCGCCCTGGGGCCCACGTGGACGCCGACGCCACCGTCACCTTCGGATCGCTCAAGCCCTGTCTGCTGCTGCCCCCCGCGTCGAGCAGTGCCGGTTCGGGGGTGACCGTGATCGACATCGGGCTCAGGCCCCACCTGGAGCCTGGGGTCGTCGAGTCGATCGAGACCCGCGACTCGCATCTGCTGCTGGACGCGCTGGGTGACGCCGACGGACACAAGTACTCCCGCGGGGTGGTGGGCGTTGCTGCGGGATCCGATGCCTATGCCGGCGCGGCCTTCCTGTGCGTTGCCGGGGCGCAGGCCGGCCCGGCGGGCATGGTGCGCTTCGCCGGCACCGACACACTCGCGGCGCGAGTCGTCGACCGGGCCCCCGAGGTCGTTGCTGCGCCGGGTCGCGTCCAGTCGTGGGTCGTGGGACCGGGTGGCGACGAGCAGGTCGCCGACCTGATGGATGTCGCGTTGGCCGACGGTGTGCCGGTCGTGCTCGACGCCTCGGCGCTGGACCACCTGCCGGAGGCCTTCGACAGCCCCGTCCTGCTCACGCCGCACGCGGGCGAGCTGGCGCGCATGCTCGGCGCCGACCGGGCCGCTGTCGAGTCCGCACCGCTCGTGCACGCCCGCCGCGCCGCTGAACGATGGGAGGCCACCGTGCTGCTGAAGGGCTCCCGCACTCTGGTCGTCTCGCCCGAGGGTCGAGTGCGCGTGAACCTCAGCGGCACCCCGTGGCTGGGCACCGCGGGTGCTGGCGACGTCCTCGCCGGATTCATCGGATCTCTCCTCGCGAACGGTCTCGATCCGTTCGATGCTGGATCGCTCGGCGCGTTCCTGCACGGAGCCGCCGCGGTGGCAGCCAACCCGGGCGGCCCGATCACGGCGTCTGAGGTCGCCCGCGCGCTGCCCGGCGTGGTGGCGCGGTTCTGCGCGGGAACGCTGGTCGACGTCCATCGCGAGACATGGTCATGAGTCCTGCAGGACCCGGTCCTCAGGCCGAGGCGGTGATCGACCTGGACGCCTACCGCGCCAACCTCAGCGCGCTGGCCGCGGTCGCATCGGATGCGGCGCTGATGGCCGTGGTCAAGGCCGACGCCTACGGACACGGTCTTGCCCCGATGGTGCGCGCCGCGCGCGACGGGGGGACGGACTGGATCGGCGTCGCGACCCCCGCCGAGGCGTTGGCAGTGCGCGCCACCGGCGACACCGGGCCGATCCTGTGCTGGTTGGCGGCGCCGGACGAGGATCTCGCCGCGGCCGTTGCGGCCGATGTCGAGGTCACGGCGTCGTCGGTCGAACAGCTCGAGCAGATCGTCGCCGCCGGCGGCCGACCTCGCACCCAGCTGAAGGTCGACACAGGCCTGGCGCGCAATGGCGCCTTCGGTGCGGACTGGTCGCGCCTGGTCGAGTCCGCGGCCGCGCATCAGGGGGCAGGGCGGCTCGAGATCACGGGCGTCTGGTCGCACTTCGCCTGCGCCGACCAACCCGACCATCGGGCCAACGACGAGCAGGAACAGGTCTTCGTCCGCGCTGTCGACGAGCTGCAGGCTGCGGGCATCGAGCCCAGGTGGAGACACCTGGCCAACTCGCCCGCCACGCTGACACGACCCTCGGCCCACCTCGACCTCGTGCGTGTCGGCGTCGCCTCGTACGGCATCGATCCGGTGGCCACCGTCGATCACGGTGTCCCACTCACGCCGGTCATGACCCTGCGAGGCCGGCTCGCCGCGGTGAAGCGAGTGCCGGCCGGCACCGGGGTGTCCTACGGCCACACCTTCACGACCGACCGGGCGACCACACTCGGTCTGGTGCCGCTCGGCTACGCCGAAGGAATCCCGGTGACCGGATCGGGCCAGCTGTCAGGCGGGTTCGCCGGCGATCGCATCGCCCAGGTCGGCCGCGTGTGCATGGACCAGATCATGGTCGACCTGGGTGACCGAGACGCCCGCCGCGGCGACGTGGTCACGCTCTTCGGGCCCGGCCAGGACGGCGAGCCCACGGCCAATGACTGGGCAGCAGCGGCCGGCACGATCGGCTACGAGATCGTGACCCGTGTCGGCGGCCGCGTCGTGCGCACCTATCGTGGAGCCCCATGAATCGCACCACCCGCATCATCGCCACGGCCGGGGCCTTCGTGGCCACCGGACTGACCGCCACCGTCCTCAACGGCCGTGCCCAGAGCGTCCGCCGACGCAGGCGTGGCGAGGAGGTCGAGTTCGGCTCGGTGCACTCCACGCCGCTGGCCATCACCGCCTCCGACGGTGTGTCGATCAACGTCGAGGTCGACGAAGCAGAATCCAAGACACCCGTGGTCGTGTTCGTGCACGGCTGGGTCTGCACGCTCGACGCCTGGCACTACCAGCGCCTCGCGATGCGTGGAGCCGTGCGACTCGTGTTCATGGACCTGCGTTCACACGGTGCATCGGGGAGGTCGGGCCCGTCGAACTCCTCGCTCCCCGATCTGGCTGGCGATCTTGCCCACGTCATCACCCAGGTGGCTCCGCGCGGCCCGGTGATCCTCGTCGGACACTCGATGGGCGGCATGGCTGTCATGCGGCTCGCCGTGGACCAGCCGGAGCTGTTCACCAGCCGCGTGCGTGGCGTCGTGCTGATCGGCACGAGCACGGGCCGGCTGATGCGCGGTAGCCCTGCGCTGCGCCGGATCGTGCCGCTGATTCGTCTCGCCAGCCCGGTGCTGGATTGGGGCAGGTCGTTCAACAGCTACTCCATCATCAAGCACTGGGGTCTGGGTCCCGATGCCGAGGAGCGTCACGTCGACATGACCAACGAGATGCTGCTGCGGGCCCCGTTGCACGCGCTCACCGACTTCTACTCCAACTTCGTCGATCTGGACCTGTCCGCCGCGATGCCGACAATCGCCACGGCGCACACCACGATCGTCTGTGGCACCGATGACCAGCTCACGCCGCCGGAGCACAGCCGCCGACTCGCCGAAGCGATCGACGGCTCGACGCTTCGCCTCGTCGACGGCGCCGGGCACATGATCGCTTTCGAGGAGCACGAGATGGTCACAGCGGCGATCGAGGACGTCGTCGAGCAGGTTCGCGAGGAGATGTCATGACCGGTGCACTGAACGTCATCGAGGCAGGACCTGAGCACGCCGAGCAGGTCGTCGACGTCATCCACCGCTCGTTCGGGGCGCGTCAGATCCTCGATCCTCCGTCGACCGCGATGGACGAGACCGTCGAGTCGGTCGCCGAGGTCCTCGGATCGGCGGGCGGGCTGTTGGTCGAGCGTCGCGGCCAGCCGATGGGTGCCCTGCTGTTCGACGAGAGCCGGCAAGGACTGCTCGGCCTGCGGCGCGTCTCGGTCGACCCCGAGCTGCAGGCCCGCGGCGTGGCCTCGGCCATGGTCGGAGTCGCCGAGGACACCGCCGAGGAGCGCGGCAAGGACGGTATCTGGCTGCACGTGCGCGAGGAGCTCCCCGAGACCGTCCAGTTCTGGACGCGCCGCTCCTACCTCCCCGTGGGACGGGAGGGGCCGCTGATCGCGTTCGCCAAGACGCTGTGGCTCTCGCGGGAGGTACCCACGCCCGATCTGATGAAGGACCTGGCTCGTCGGGTCGAGCGTCTGCTGCACCGCGGTGACCTGCTGGTGCTGTCCGGCGATCTCGGGGCCGGCAAGACCACCTTCACCCAGGGGCTGGGCGATGCGATGGGGGTGCGCGGTCCGATCACCTCGCCGACGTTCGTGCTTGCGCGAGAGCACCCGTCGTTGGTCGATGGGCCCTCCCTGGTGCACGTCGACGCCTACCGGCTCGGCAGCCCGGACGAGATCGACGACATCGACCTCGACGCGGTCGCGCAGAATGCCGTCACCGTGGTCGAGTGGGGCGACGGCATGGCCGAACAACTCAACGACAGCTGGTTGTGGGTGCGCATCGAGGTACGCGGGCCTCGCCCCATCGACCCGCTGGGCACGCCGCACGAGGGCGACCTTGACGACGTGCAGGGAGAGGACATCGATCCGCGCGTCGTCACGATCAAGCCACGGGGCGTCCGCTGGGCCGGTGTTCCGCTGCGCTCGACCGTGCTGGCCGACTCCTCGGACTGACATGCACCGGTCCCGGTGACTCGTCACCGGGACTGCGTGACTCCTCGCTGGGTCTGCGTGACTCGTCAGCGGGCCTGCGTGACTCCTCGGCGTGGTCGCGAATAGGGTCGGGGGGTGCTGCTGCTCGCGTTCGACACCGCCACCGCCGCGATCACGGCGGCCGTCCACGACGGTTCGCGCGTCGTCGGCGAGGCAGAAATGACGGGCGCGATGGCACACGGCGAGCAGCTCGCTCCCACGATCCGCGCGGCGATGCAGCAGGCAGGGGCCGCGATGTCGGACCTGACCGATGTCGCGGTCGGCGTGGGACCCGGTCCCTTCACGGGTCTGCGGGTCGGGGTGGTCACGGCACTGACGCTCGGATCGACGCTCGACCTGCGCACGCACGGCGTCTGCACGCTCGACGTGATCGCCGCCGATGTCGCCGCCGAGGGCGAGTTCCTGGTCGCCACCGACGCACGCCGCAAGGAGGTCTACTGGGCGCGCTATGCCGCCGCGGACGGTGTCGGTGGTGTGCGGCTCGACGGCCCCCACGTCTCGGCCCCGGCCGGCCTCGCCGCACAACACCCCGATCTGCCGGCCTATGGTCCGGGGGCGGTGGTGTACTCCGCCGTCCTCAGGCCGGCCGGTGACGTACGGCCGCGGGCTGCGGCGCTTGCCCAGCTCGTCGCTTCTGGTCGGCACGACGACCTGCCGCTCGAACCGTTGTACCTGCGCCGCCCTGACGCTCAACCTCGATGAGGCCAGCCCCGACGAGACTGGCCACTGCGGCCGATCTGGCTGCGCTGCTGGCCATCGAGACCGACTGCTTCGGGGACGGCGCCTGGAGCGGCCCGACGATCTTGCGCAGCATCGAGGACCCGCTCCAGGAGGTCCTGCTCTCGACCCGCGGGGACGCCTACGGCATCATCCGCGTCGTGGCGGACACCGCTGACCTCGACCGGATCGCGACCCTCGCGCCGGTGCGCGGTCAGGGGCTGGGACGAGCCGTGCTGCAGGCACTGACCGATCGTGCGATCAGTCGCGGCGCCCAACGGATGCTGCTGGAGGTGTCCGAGGACAACACCAGCGCTCGTGCCCTGTACGACGCCGTCGGATTCACCGAGATCCACCGCCGGCGTCGCTACTACCGCGGGGGAGCGGACGCGCTGGTGATGGAGCGCGGCTTGCCGATTGACAGGCCTCTGGCACGCTGAACACATGAGCGAGATGACACCCGACGACCACATCGACCCCGACGACGCGCCCGACCAGGAAGCCGTGGTCGAGGACGTCGACGAGATGATGGACACGAGCTACTCGCCGCCGGAGTCCTACCGCGGCGAAGGGTTCGGTACCACCGCCGGCGAAGCGCTCGAGGGCGAGAACCTCGAGCAGCGCCTCGCCCAGGAAGTGCCGGAGCCTGACCCGTACGCCGAGCAGCCCGAGACCGTCGGTGGCGAGGTCGGGTCCGAGCGCGCCGGTCGCCTGGTCGCCCCCGACGAGGGTCTGGGTGAGGACACCGACGCCGAGCTGATCGGCGACGATGTCGGCATCGACGGTGCCGCTGCCAGCTCGGAGGAGGCCGCAGTCCACGTGGTCGAGGACGAGCTCGGCTGAGACCGACTTCACCCGTCCAGGCGCAGGTGGGTGCACTACGGTGATCGGATGCGCGATTACACCTACCCGGCCACGATCCTGACGGCCAAGACGCTGTTCAAGGCCCTGGGCATCCGGTTCCAGATGTCTGGGACGGAGCACGTCCCGCGCACCGGTGGCGCCATCCTGGCGGCCAACCACATTGGCTACGTCGATTTCGTGTTCGACGGGCTGGCCGCGCAACCCAGCGGACGACTGGTGCGCTTCATGGCCAAGAAGGAAGCCTTCGACCATGCCGTCTCCGGACCGCTGATGCGCTCGTACCACCACATCTCGGTGGACCGCGCCAAGGGTGAGCAGTCGTATTACGACGCCGTCGACTGCGCACGGGGCGGTGAGATCGTCGGCATCTTTCCCGAGGCCACGATCAGCCGGTCATTTGAGATCAAGGAGCTCAAGACCGGTGCCGTCCGCATGGCCGCCGAGGCGGGTGTGCCGCTGATCCCCATGGTCACCTGGGGCACCCAGCTGCTCAAGACCAAGGACCATGACGCCAACCTGTGGGGCCGCGGCAAGACCATCGGACTGCACGTCGGTGAGCCGCTGGTGGTCACGGGCCAGGACCCGGTCGCTGAGACCGCACGGCTCCGCGAGGCGATGAGCGCCCTGCTGGACCACGCCATCGAGCAGCACCCGGTCAGTCCCGAGGGCCAGTGGTGGGCTCCGGCGCGGCACGGGGGCACCGCCCCCACGCTGGAGCAGGCCAAGGTCATGGACGACGAGGAGTACGCCGCGCGGGCGGCCAAGCGAGCCGAGCGCGACAACACGTAGACAGGTGGCACGGGTGCATCCCCCGGCGCCACCCTCAGCGGGGAACTGGGACTCGAGCGAGGAGTGCCATGTCGGTGCCACGTCGTAGGGTTTCCGCGTGCCCTTGTCTGTTCGCCTGGTTTCCATGTCGTCGGAGCACTTTCGGGCCTACCGCGCCGTCGCCGAGCGTGCCTACGCGGACAACATCGTGACAGCAGGAATGTTGCCCGCGCCCGAGGCACTCCAGAAGGCGGTTGCCGACTTCGATGGTCTCCTCCCCGAAGGGGTCGACACGGCCGACCAGCTCTTCTGGAGGGCGCTGGACGGTGACCGGGACGTCGGCATGCTGTGGCTCGCCCTCACGGAGAAGTCCGACGGCCTCCATGCGTTCGGGTACGACTTCCAGGTTACGACGGAGCAACGTCGTCAGGGCTACGGGCGAGCGATCATGGTGGCGGCCGAGGAGATCTGTCGCGAGCGCGGCGTCGTCGAGATCGGTCTGTCGGTGTTCGGCTTCAACACGGGCGCCCGTGCGCTGTACGAGCAGATGGGGTTCGAGGTCACGATCCAGCAGATGAGCAAACGACTCTGATCGGCTGGTGGGCCGGGCAGGGCTGGCCCACCCCATGGGAACCAGTGCACTCTAAGTGCACTATGGTGCACTTCATGACCATCGACGCACGCGAGCTGGCGGCTTCCATCGGGGCCACGGTCCGGGCTGAGCGACTGGCACGTACCTGGACCTTGGAGCAGCTCGCGACGGCGACCGGGGTCAGCCGGCGCATGCTCATCAATGTCGAGCAGGGCTCGGCGAACCCGAGCGTGACGACGCTGCTGCGGATCAGTGACGCGCTCGGGATCGGCCTGCAGGCGCTGGTCGACGTACCGCAGGTCGCGCCCGTGAATGTCGTCCGCGACGGTGAAGGTGCTGCCCTCTGGGCGGGACCGGGAGGTGGCCGCGGGGTCCTGCTGGCCGGGACGTCCCCGCCAGACGTGCTGGAGCTGTGGGACTGGACGCTGGCTGTCGGAGACCGGCACGACAGCGAGGCGCACGTGCGCGGCACGCAGGAGATCCTGCAGGTGCGCGAGGGCACGGTCACGGTTCTGGTGGCCTCCCAGGTCGAGGTCCTCGAGACCGGTGACGCGATCTCCTTCGCCAGCGACGTCGCCCACTCGTACGCCAATGACGGGGTGGAGCCCGCGCGATTCTCCTTGGCCGTGTTCGAGCCCGGGGTAGGGGTCGGGTCAGGGGCGGCCGGCAGTCATGACTGACCCTTCGGCACCTCGACGGGCCACTCACCGCAACGACACTTCAGGAGGACTCATGATCTGCTGCCAGTTCATCTTCAAGCCCGGCACGTACGACGACGACTTCCGTCGCCTCGACCAGGAGATCGACGACTATGCGCGCAGTCTCCCGGGGTTCGATCGGGTCGAGAAGTGGCTCTCGCCCGACGGCGACGTGGTCAATGCCATCTACTACTTCGCCGACGCGGAGGCCGTCGCAGAGCTCGGCCGGTTCCCGCAGCACCGCGAGGCCAAGGGGCAGGTGCAGCGCTGGTACGACGGCTATCGCATCGTGGTGAGCGACATCCGGGCCACGTACGGCGACGGCCGGTTGACCCCCTCGTCGTCGGTCAACGACTCGGCCGACCGGGAGCAGTCATGACCCACGTGGGTGTGCGCCCGCCCGGTACCCGCCCGGACAAACGCGACTTCGACACCCTGTCGGAGAGCACGTGGTCCGTGCACGGGGGCAATCACGGCGACGAGTCGACCGGAGCCATCCGGGCCCCCATCGTGATGGCGAACTCCTACCGCCTGCCCGCGGACCCCAGCGCGATCGAGGACCCCGGCTTCGGTGGCTTGGTCTACACCCGCGAGCACGGCGCCAACCAGCGCGGGTTGGAGGAGAAGCTCGCCAGGCTCGATCATGGCGAGGCGGCTGCCGTGTTCGGCACCGGCATGGCCGCCCTGCACGCCGCGTTCTTCACGATCCTGAACCCGGGTGACCACGTCATCGTGTCCAACGTCGTGTACAGCCGGGTCGCCGGGCTCTTCGACTCGATCTTTCCGGCCAAGCTGGGTATCGAGGTCGACTTCGTCGACGTCACCGATCTGGACGCCGTCCGCGCCGCCGTGCGAATGCGCACCCGGCTCGTGCATGCAGAGGTCATTGCCAACCCCGACCTGCGTGTCGCCGACGTTGCCGCGCTGGCACAGATCGCCCACGACGCCGGTGCGCTGCTCAGCATCGACTCCACCTTCACCCCGCCGCCGATGATGCGTCCCCTCGACCACGGAGCCGACGTCGTCGTGCACTCGCTGACCAAGTACTACAACGGCCACGGCGACGCCATGGGAGGAGTGGTCATCGGTCGCCGCGACTTCGTGGAGGACGTGCGCACCGGCGCCATGTGGCACGCCGGTGGCGCCATCTCACCGTTCAACGCCTGGCTCATCATGCGTGGCTCCACCACGCTGCCGCTGCGACTCCAGCGGCAGTGCGAGAGCGCTCAGGCCGTCGCCGAGTTCCTCGAGGCAGACCGCCGCGTCGTCCACGTCAGCTACCCGGGTCTGCTCGGCCACGATGAGCACGACCTCGCACGCACCCAGCTGGCCACCGGGTTCGGAGGTGTCGTGTCGTGCGCGCTCGGTGGCACGCACGAGGACCGGCTCCGGTTCGTCAACGACCTGCGTGTCATCACCTCGGCGGTCTCCCTGGGGCACGACGAGACGCTGGTGGCCTACGAGCAGTACCCCGACGGCCGTGCCGCTGCCTTCGCCCAGCCGTTCCGCGAGTGCGGCCTCATCCGGCTCGCCATCGGCCTCGAAGCCTCAGAGGACCTCGTGGCCGACCTGGATGCCTCCCTGACCACCGCCTACGGTCCTGCCTGCTGAATCGGCATCCAGTGCCGCGGACTGCTCGAGGCCCACGTCGCCGCATCAGGCTGGAGGGGCGATCTGCCACAGGCCTGTCAGACTGGGGTGCATGTCTGGACGGGGTGGCGCCGAACCGCTGGTGATGGGTATCGAGTCCTCGTGCGACGAGACCGGTGTCGGCATCGTGCGCGGCACCGAGCTGCTGGCCCACGCCCTCAGCTCGAGCATGGAGGAGCACGTCCGTTTCGGTGGCATTGTGCCCGAGGTCGCCAGCCGAGCCCACCTCGAGGCCATGGTCCCGACCCTCGAGCAGGCCTATGCCGAGAGCGGCGTGCGGGTGCAGGATGTCGACGCCATCGCCGTCACCTCCGGCCCCGGGCTCACCGGCGCCCTGCTGGTGGGCGTCGCCGCCGCCAAGGCTCTGGCGCTGGCACACGACAAGCCGCTGTACGGCGTGAACCATCTCGCGGCGCACGTGGCCGTCGACCAGCTCGAGCACGGCCGGTTCGACCGGCGGGTCGCGGCGCTGCTGGTCTCCGGCGGTCACACCGAACTGCTGCTGGTCGACGACATCGCCGGCGACATCACGATGCTCGGCCAGACCATCGACGATGCAGCCGGTGAAGCCTTCGACAAGGTGGCGCGACTGCTCGACCTGCCCTACCCGGGTGGCCCGCACATCGACCGGGTGGCCCGCGACGGCGATCCGACGGCGATCCGATTTCCGCGCGGGCTCACCCTGCCCAAGTACGCCGACGACCACCGTTACGACTTCTCGTTCTCGGGCGTCAAGAGCGCCGTCGCCCGTCACGTCGAGCACGAGCGGCGGATGGGCCGCGACGTGCCTGTCGCCGACATCGCAGCATCATTCCAGGACGCCGTGTGTGACGTGCTGACCGCCAAGACCATCGCGGCCTGCCGCGAGCACGGCATCGACACCCTCATCATCGGTGGGGGAGTCGCGGCCAACACTCGTCTGCGGGCGATGGCCCAGGAGCGCGCCGACGCCGCCGGCATCGAGGTTCGGGTGCCGCGGATCGGTCTGTGCACCGACAATGGAGCCATGGTCGCTGCGCTGGGAGCCGAGGTCGTCCGCCGCGGCATGGAGCCGTCGTCGCTGGACCTGCCGGTCGATTCCGGCCTGCCGGTCACCCAGGTCGTGGCGAGCTGACATGGGATCGCACACGCAGCACTCATCTCGTGCACAGAAGCCCGGCCGAGGACGCCTGATCCTGGCCGCCTCCGCCGTGGCTGTGCTGGCGGTGGGCGGAGCGTCGGCCGTCGTCGCGACGAGTGGATCGAGCACCGAGCCGGCCGCCGCCCCCGCGACGTCGTCGGCTTCCGCGCCCGAGGCACCTGCTGCCTGGGGCCCCACGGACGCCGAGATCGACGCCGCCGAGAAGTCCGCTGCCGATCTCACGCTCGAGGAGCTGGCCGGACAGCTGATCGTGGCACGACACTTCGACGACGAATCCTCGTTGGCCCTGGTGCGCGATCAGCACTTCGCAGGTGTCATGGTCACCGGCGATCGCATCCTCGACATCGCCAGCGAGGATCCGCTCTCGTCGGTCACCTCGTTCAACGACGAGCTCGAGGCCCTCGGCGAGCAGCGCGACGTGCCGGTCATGGTGCCGATCGACCAGGAGGGCGGTCTGGTGGCGCGGCTCAAGGAGCCGCTCACCCCGTTCCCCACCGCCATGTCGTCCGGCGCCGCGATCACCGGCGATCCTGAAGCCGGCGCGGCAGCGGTCACCGCCGCGACCCGGGCTTCCGGTGCCGAGCTGCGTGCGGCTGGATTCAACGTGGTGTTCGCGCCCGGTGGCGACACCACCATCGGCCCCGACGACCCGATCATCGGCACCCGATCACCCGGCAGCGATCCCGAGGTCGTGGCGCAGTCGGTCACCGCTGCCGTCGACGGCTACTCCGAGGCCGGCATCATCTCGGCGGTCAAGCACTTCCCCGGCCACAACGTCGACGTGGACAGCCACGAAGGTCTGCCGGTGCTGGAGAGCGATCGGGCCCGGCTGTCCGAGCACGATCTCGTCCCGTTCGAGGCGGCCATCGCCGATTCGGCACCGGGCATCATGACCGGCCACATCGACGTCCCCGCGATCGACCCGGGAGTCCCCGCCTCCATGTCGCGGCCGGCGATCACCGGCGAGCTGCGCGACCGAATGGGGTACGACGGACTCATCGTCTCGGATTCCCTCGGCATGGGCGCCGTCATGAACTCCTATCCCGGCGGCGAGGCAGCGGTGCAGGCGATCAAGGCGGGCAGCGACATCGCGCTGATGCCGGCCGACAACCTCGAGGCCTACGACGCGATGCTGAAGGCTCTGAAGTCCGGCGACCTGCCTGAGGAGCAGGCCCGCGCATCCGCCGCCCGGACGATCGCGTGGCTGAGCCACGTCGAGGCCTCGCCGGTTCCCGAGGACGGTGAACCCGGCAGTCACGTCGAGGAGGCCGAGGCGCTCAGCGCCGCGGCGGTCACGATGGTGGCCGAGCCCTGCGAGCCGGTGGACGCGCCCACGTCGTTCGTGCCCTACGGCTCGCCGGACGTGGTCGCTGCGTTCACCCGAGCGGCCGAGGACGCCGGTGTGGGTATCGGATCCGGTCCGTCGGTGATCCTGCTCGGCTACGGGTCGTCGGGAGCAACAGGTGACATCGTGGTCAGCACCGATCGTCCGTTCGCTCTCAACACCAGTCAGGCCGCGACCAAGATCGCGCTCTTCGGCGAGGGTGAGCCAGCGATGCGTGCCCTCGTCGACGTGCTGACCGGCAAGGCCGAGCCCGGCGGCGAGATGCCGGTCGAGGGCGTCGACGTCAGCACCTGCTGACTTAGGCGTCGCGCTGCGGAGCTTCGGTGCTCCCGTCTCGCAGGTCATGTTCGATCTGCATCGTGGCTGCTTCCGCAAGGGCACGAACTCTACTTCGGATGTCCGTCTGATGTAGTGACTATGAGGCTTTCGGCTGCTCTCGCGTCTGTTATTTTCGCCTCATCGCTTTCGGCGGCTGGGTGTGCTCAGCCTTCTCGATCGGAGGTAGTGATGGCGGTCTTGGAACTCGAAGCACTTCACTCATGAGGGCTTCCACGGTCTGTCGGCGCTGGGCGATCGTGCCGCTGGCCGTCGCTGGGGTCTTGGCGGGATGTGTCGACCAGGGGCGGCTGGACACGAATGTTCCTGAGTCGATCGACGAAGCCTGCGCGTCGCTTCCATCGCTCCCGCAGCCGCCGACAACCAAAGATGAGGCCGAGGCGGTTCGGGACGCTGCCGTCGACCGTATGTCCGTGAAGTACAGCGTGAATCAATCCGGGATCTCGCGGTGCGGCGACGATTTCGTGGTCACGATCGGGTTGCAGCGGGGAGACGTCTCCGCCACCGACAAAGCATTCGTCCTGGACGGAGTGGGAGTCATCGTGATCGCCCGTCCTGACATCTACCAGCCGTTCTGAACTCGCAGATGTTTATGCTTCTGACGTCGTCAGCGCCTTGGCGAAGCGCCTGCACCTACTGACTCAGGTGCCGCGCTGGGGGCCTTCGGGCGCCTCGGGGATGGTCGGTGTCCAGGCGTAGTCCATCCGGTGTGCCGTCTCGACGGCCAGGTCGGGGCCGCCGAGCACTCCGACGAGGTGCAGGGCCAGGTCGATGCCGGCCGAGATACCGGCCGAGGTGAACACGTGGCCGGAGCGCACCCAGCGCGGACCGTCGACGACGTCCAGCGCCGGGAAGCGTTCGCGGAGGGCATCCACGTCGTCCCAGTGCGTCGTGACGCGCTGGTCGGTGAGGAGTCCGGCCTCCGCGAGGACGAACGCTCCGGTGCAGACGCTGGCGATCGTGGGCGTGCGAGCACGGTCGCGCAGCCACGCGAGCACCCGGTCATCGCGTTCGACCGCATCGGTGATGCCGCCGGGCACGATCACGAGGTCCAGGTCGGGTGCATCCCCGAGCGTGTGATCGGCCACGATCGTGAGGCCGTGCCGGGCCACGGTGGGCTGATCGACGGCGATCATCGTGACGTCGAACCCGATCGGGCCCGGAGAGATCCGGCCGGCGACCCCGAACACCTCGAAGGGGGCCGCACGCGTCCAGCACCTCGACCTCGTCGAAGACGAGGATGCCGACGCGCAGGATCCTCATGCGAAGCCGACCAGGCGGTATCCATCGTCCTCGAGCGCGGCGCGCACCGCGCGGGCGAGGTCGAGTGCACCGGGGGAGTCGCCGTGCACGCACAGGGATCGCACCTGCGTGGCCAGCGTGCGGGCCTGGGCGGCAGCCACCTCGGGGTCGTCGATCAGGGCACCGGCCTCAGAACGGGGAACCAGGGTGCCGTCGGCTCGATAGCCACGGTCGGCGAAACCCTCCGGGACGCCGTCCAGGCCCTCGGCAGCAGCGATGCGAAGGACGGCGCTGCCCGGCAGGCCCAGGAGGGGCAAGCCGTAGGGAGCGACTGCCTCGACCACGGCACGCGCCTGCCGTTCGTCGGCCACGATCGTGTTGTAGAGGGCGCCGTGCGGCTTGACGTAGGAGACGTGTCCGCCCACCTCGTCCGCCCAGGTCATCAGGTCGTCGAGCTGGCGGCGCACCGTGTCGATCAGGTCGGCGTCCGAGGGTTCCATCGGCCGGCGCCCGAATCCCTCGCGGTCCGGGTAGCCGACCTGCGCCCCCACGACCACCCCAGCCTCCAGGCAGGCCTCGACCGTCGCCAGGGCCAGTCCCGCGTCGCCGGCGTAGGCCCCGCAGCACACGTTGGCGCTCGTCACGATGTCCAGCAGAGCCTGGTCCGCCCCCGACTCCCACTGCTCGGGCGATTCTCCGAGGTCCGCATTCAGGTCCATGGGTTCACATCTTGGACTAGTGGGGTGTGACGAGGTAGGCGCGGCCGGCTCCCTGGACCCGCGTCATGATGATCAGGGCCTTCTCCGGACCCTTGAGCTTGAGACGCTTGATGAGCTGATCGGGAACGATCTCGACGCCGCGCTTCTTGACGGTCAGCGTGCCGACGTGTCGAGCCTGCAGCGCAGCCTTGAGCGGTTTTTCGCGGAACGGTAGCTCCTCGACCGCGGTGAAACCCCGGCCGAAGGGGGTCGTCTGCTGGGTCTCGGTGCTGACGTAGGCGATGTGCGGGTCGGGCAACCAGCCGTCGACGGTGGCCGCGAACTCGCCGACCAGGCCGGCGCGGATCACCGCGTCGTCCGGCTCGTACAGGTGTGCGCCGACCGGGGCGATCGCCGCCGGCTCGCCGGTCTCGACGAGGGTCGCTCCGGCGGGCAGCACGCTCGCGCGTCGCGTCGTGCTCGCGAAGGGCCCACCCCACAGGGCGGCCTCGACCAGGTCGCCTCCGTCACTGACCCACTCGGCCTCGACTCCCGGGGGGACGTCGTCGTGCGCCAGGCCCGGCATCACCTTGACGACACAGCGACCGGCCAGCTGTTCTCGCACCCAGTCCCATGGCGGCTGGAGGTCCGCGGTGCCGAAGGTGCGTCCGCGTGCATCGCGACGAGCCGGATCGATGAAGGCCACCTCGTCGTCGGCGATCACCACTGTCTCGGCGTCACCGACCTCGACCGTGCCCTCGAGTCCGGCGGCTGCGAGATTGGCCCGCGCGATCGCGGCGCGCACGGGATCGCGTTCGATGCCCCGCACCCGGAGTCCTGCTCGCCCCAAGGCCAGCAGATCTCCGCCGATGCCGCACCCGAGATCGACCACCGCGACCGCTCCGCTGGCGGCCAGCCGATGGGCCCGGTGATCGGCCACCGAAGATCGAGTCGACTGCTCCAGTGCGTCGTGGGTGAAGAACAGATCGCGTGCCAGCGGCCCGAACTTGGCCACGGCCTTGCCGCGCAGGTGGTTCTGCGTCACGGCAGCTGCCACGAGATCGGACGCGTACGTACGGCGCAACCGCGTGCCGAGCCCCAGATCGCTCTCGACCCCGGCCCGCTCGGCGATCTCGTCGAGCAACGCCCGCCCGGAGGGCGTCAACAACTCCTCGAACGTCTCCACCTCCACCAGGCCAGTCTCCCAGCGCAACCCCCGACGTCATCAGCGGGCCGAGCGAAGCGAGGCAAGACGTCCCGGGCGAAGCACGGGTGAGCGGCGGAGCCGCGGGGCGGCGAAGCCGCCAGGATTAGCACTCTCTCTCGTCGAGTGCCAGCGGCGTGCTAGATTTTGAAGCGGCGAGATCCTCGCCCATCCGTCCATGTTCCACGCTGAAAGGGGAGGTCGACATCGTGTCGGTCACCATCAAGCCACTCGAAGATCGTCTGGTCATCCAGGCCGCCGAGGCAGAGCAGACCACTGCATCCGGACTCGTCATTCCGGACACTGCCAAGGAGAAGCCGCAGGAGGGCACCGTCGTCGCCGTCGGGCCCGGTCGCATTGACGACAACGGCAACCGCGTCCCGCTCGACATCGCTGTCGGCGACAAGGTGCTGTTCAGCAAGTACGGCGGCACCGAGGTCAAGCACGGCGGTGAGGACTACCTGATCCTCGCGTCGCGCGACGTTCTCGCCATCGTCTCCTGACGCCTCGCCCCGATCCTCCGCTCAGCGTTCCAGCTGAGGGGGGAAGGGTCGGGGCGCGTCGTTTTTCCATTCACCGTTTCGCAAAGGACTGCGCATGCCCAAGATCCTGGAATTCGACGAGCAGGCACGCCGCGCGCTCGAGCGCGGTGTCGACAAGCTCGCAGACACCGTCAAGGTGACGCTCGGCCCCAAGGGCCGCTACGTCGTCCTGGACAAGAAGTGGGGCGCCCCCACGATCACCAACGACGGTGTCACCGTCGCTCGCGACATCGAGCTCGACGACCCGTTCGAGAACCTCGGCGCCCAGCTGGCCAAGGAAGTCGCCACCAAGACCAACGACGTCGCCGGTGACGGAACCACCACCGCGACCGTCCTGGCCCAGGCCATGGTCCACGAGGGACTGCGCGCCGTCGCGGCCGGCTCGAACCCGGTCGGCCTGAAGAAGGGCATCGAGGCCGCCGTGGCAGCTGTCACCGACAAGCTGCACGAGATGGCCCGCGACGTCGACGACATCAAGGACATGACCGATGTCGCGACCGTCTCCTCGCGTGACGGCGTCATCGGCGCCCTCATCGCCGAGGCGTTCGACAAGGTCGGCAAGGACGGCGTGATCACCGTCGAGGAGTCCAACACCATGGGCACCGAGCTGGAGTTCACCGAGGGCATGCAGTTCGACAAGGGCTACCTGTCGCCGTACATGGTCACCGACACCGAGCGCATGGAGACGGTCCTCGACGACCCGTACATCCTGGTCCACCAGGGCAAGATCTCGGCCATCGCCGACCTGCTGCCCGTGCTGGAGAAGGTCGTGCAGGCCGGCAAGGCGCTGTTCATCATCGCCGAGGACATCGAGGGCGAAGCGCTCTCGACCCTGGTCGTCAACAAGATGAAGGGCACCTTCACCTCGGCTGCCGTCAAGGCTCCGGCCTTCGGTGACCGCCGCAAGGCCATGTTGCAGGACATCGCCACCCTCACGGGTGCCGAGGTCGTCACCCCCGATGTCGGGCTCAAGCTCGAGACCATCGGGCTCGAGGAGCTGGGTACCGCCCGTCGCGTCGTCGTGACGAAGGACAACACGACGATCATCGACGGCGGCGGCGAGGCCGACCAGGTCGAGGGCCGCGTCGACCAGATCAAGAACGAGATCGCCAACACCGACTCGGACTGGGACCGCGAGAAGCTGCAGGAGCGACTGGCCAAGCTGGCCGGTGGCGTCTGCGTGATCAAGGTCGGCGCAGCCACCGAGGTCGAGCTCAAGGAGAAGAAGCACCGCATCGAGGACGCCGTCTCGGCGACTCGCGCGGCAATCGAGGAGGGCATCGTCGCCGGTGGCGGCAGCGCACTGGTGCACGCGGTCTCGATCCTTGAAGGGGATCTGGGCCTGAGCGGGGACGAAGCTACTGGGGTACGCATCGTGCGCCTCGGCGCCGACGCCCCGCTGGAGTGGATCGCCCGCAACGGCGGCGTCTCCGGTGAGGTCGTGGTCAACAAGGTTCGCGAGAGCGGCGAGGGCTACAACGCGGCCACGGGTCAGTACGGCGACCTCGTGTCGCAGGGAGTGCTCGACCCGGTCAAGGTCACGCGCTCCGCGCTGGCCAACGCCGCCTCGATCGCAGCGATGCTGCTGACGACCGAGACGCTCGTGGTCGAGAAGCCCGCAGAGGACGAGGACGCGCACGCAGGTCACTCGCACTAGCGGTTAGTCACGCACGACGCCCGCCCACCGGCTCACGCCGGTGCGGCGGGCGTTGTACGTTCACGACGTGACCAGCCGAGACTTCGCAGCCCTGCGCGCCGAGCTGGGCCTGCCGCCCGCCGCGCTGACCGACCGCTTCCCCGAACGGGTCCTGGCTGAGGCTCGAACGCTCAGTCAGCAGTCGCCGCGGGCCACGGTCGACCTCACGGACGTGCCGTTCGTGACCGTCGACCCGCCCGGCTCGATGGACCTCGACCAGGCGGTGCACATCGCCCGGCTCGACGACGGCGGATTTCGGGTGCAGTACGCGATCGCCGACCTGGGGTCGGCGATCGCGGCCGACGGCGCCGTCGACGCCGAGGCGCGCCAGCGCGGGCAGACCCTGTACCTGCCCGACGGGCGGGTTCCGCTGCATCCACCCGTCCTGTCCGAGGGCTCGTTGAGTCTGCTGCCGGACCAGACCCGAGGAGCTGCGGTGTGGAGCATCGACGTCGCACCGGACGGCTCCGTCACGTCCGCGACGGTCGAGCGTGCGCTGGTTCGCTCGGTCGCCCGCCTGGAGTACGAAGGCGTGCAGCGCGACGCCGACGCGGGCACGCCGCACGCATCGATCGAGGCGCTGGGCGACCTGGGCCTTCTGCGTCGGCAGGTTCGTCTCAACGCCGGTGCCATCGACCTGGCGCTGCCCGAGCAGGGCGTCGTGCGCTCGGGCGAGGAGTGGACCCTGCGGATCGAGCCACGCACCGAGGCCGACACCTGGAACGCAGAGGTCTCGTTGCTGACCGGCATGGCCGCCGCCGAGATGATGCTGGCCTCCGGCATCGGTCTGTTGCGAACGCTCCCGGCACCCTCGTCAGAGAGCGTCGAGGCCTTCTTGGAGGTCGCGCGTCGGTTGGGCGTCGACGTGCGTGACGGTGAGACACCCGGAGAGGTGCTGGCCGCACTCGACGCGAGCACGCCGGTGGCGATGGCGCTGATGACCCACGCGACTCGGCTGCTGCGGGGGGCGGGCTACGTGGCCTTCGACGGGACCGAGCCCGAGACTCGCGAGCACGCCGGGATCGGGGGCGCCTATGCCCACGTGACGGCGCCGCTGCGTCGCCTCGTCGACCGGTTCACCACCGAGGTGTGCTTGGCGCTGTCGGCTGACGTGTCCGTGCCGGAGTGGGCCCGAGCTGCCCTGCCCGAGATCGCCGAGGCCATGCGGGCCAGCGGGCGCCTGGCCGCCTCGGCGGACCGTGAAGCCATCGACGCGGTCGAGGCCTGGGTCATGGCGGACCGGCACGGCGAGACCTTCGAGGCGATCGTGCTGCGCGCAGGACGCAAGGGCTCCGCCGACGGAGCCGAGATCATGATCGTGGATCCACCGGTCGAGGCGTGGTGCACCGGTGCGGGTCTCGTCGAGGGCAGCACCATCCAGGTGAGCGTGGAGCAGGTCGACGAGACCGAAGGATCGCTGCAGTACCGACCCGTGTGACCGGTTGGTGAGCCGGTTCGGTCAGGCGATGCGCATGCTGGCGAGACCGGTGAGGATGATCTGCAGCTTGCGGGTGTACCAACCGCGATCGGAGTGCGCCTCGTCAGCGTCGTAGGCCTTGAGCAGCTCGCTGTCCGAGCCCACCATGGTCGAGTGCCCGTTCGCGCGCACCCGAACCATGTCGGCCGACGACATCATGGTCTGGTTGACCACGAAGCTGATGGCGAGCGCGGAATCCTCCAGGGAGAAGCCTTCGCGGTGCAGCTGGGCGACGTAACCCTCGATGAGCTTGACCGCGCTGGGGGCGGCGCGCGAGGCGGACAGCGAGGCGCGGTCCAGGCCGGGGAAGTTGTCGCACAGCTCCCACATGGAATCGCCGATGGCACGCAGGAGGTCGTCCCACGGCTGGTCGGCATCGGGCCACTCGATGGTGTTGACGGCACGGTCGACAGCCGTGATGAGCAGGGACTCCCGGTCGGCCACGTAGCGGTAGAGGCCCGAGTGAGCGACTCCGAGCCGACGTGCCACCGACGGCATGCTGAAGTTGTTCACGCCGTCGTCGAGGGCGGCCTGCGCGATTTGGTCAACGGTGAGGGCGCGAGGGCGTCCGGGCTTGCGATCCATCCCATCAGCCTACCGTGGGGGTCCCCGGCGAGCGGGCCGTAATGCTGAAGATCGGCTGTGTAGTGATCCGCGTACGATGGAAGTCATGGAGCCGCTGGGAAATCCCGACACTTTTGCGCCGCTGGGCCTGACCTATGACGACGTGCTGCTGCTGCCGGGGGAGACCGACGTGATCCCCAGTGAAGTCGACACCACGGCGCGCCTCACCCGCGAGATGAACCTGCGGATCCCCTTGCTCTCCAGCGCCATGGACACCGTCACCGAATCGCGCATGGCGATCGCGATGGCACGCGAGGGCGGCATCGGGATCCTGCACCGCAATCTCTCGACCGAGGACCAGGCGTACCAGGTCGATCTGGTCAAGCGGACCCAGACCGGCATGATCCCCAACCCGGTCACGATCACCGCAGAGAAGACGCTCGAGGACCTCGACGAGATCTGTGGTGAGTTTCGCGTCTCGGGTCTCCCCGTGGTCGACGCCGACAACGTCCTGCTGGGCATCATCACGAACCGCGACCTGCGTTTCACCCCGGTCGCCGAATGGGCCACGACCATCGTGGGCGACGTCATGACACCCATGCCACTGATCACCGGACCGGTCGGTATCAGCCGCGAGGACGCCTCGGCCCTGCTGCGCGCGCACAAGCGTGAGCGGCTGCCGATCGTCGACGAGTCCGGGCATCTCACCGGTCTGATCACGGTCAAGGACTTCGTGAAGTCCGAGCAGCACCCGCTCGCCAGCAAGGACCACGAGGGCCGGCTCCTGGTGGGTGCCGCGGTCGGGTTCTTCGGCGACTCGTGGGATCGCGCGAACCGGCTGCGCGAGGCCGGCGTCGACGTCCTGGTGGTCGACACCGCCCACGGGCATGCGCGCCTGCTCCTGGAGATGGTGCGCCGCATCAAGGCCGACCGCGCCTTCGACGGCGTGCAGGTCATCGGCGGCAACATCGCGACGTCCGGCGGCGCGCAGGCCTTGGTCGAGGCGGGGGTCGACGCCGTCAAGGTCGGTGTCGGGCCGGGCTCGATCTGCACCACGCGGGTCGTGGCGGGGGTCGGGGTTCCGCAGATCACCGCGGTCCACGAGGCGGCCAAGGCGTGCAAGCCCGCGGGCGTCCCGGTCATCGCCGATGGTGGCCTGCAGTACTCAGGCGACATCGCCAAGGCGCTGGTGGCCGGGGCAGACACCGTCATGGTGGGCTCGTTGCTGGCCGGGTGCGAGGAGAGCCCCGGCGAGCTGATCTTCGTCGCAGGCAAGCAGTTCAAGAGCTATCGCGGCATGGGCTCGATCGGGGCCATGGCCTCGCGGGGCAAGAAGTCGTACTCCAAGGACCGCTACTTCCAGGCCGATGTCGTCAGTGACGACAAGATCGTGCCCGAGGGCATCGAGGGTCAGGTCGCCTACCGTGGCCCGCTGTCGGCTGTCGCGCACCAGCTGGTCGGCGGACTGCACCAGTCGATGTTCTACGTCGGCTCGCGCAGCATTCCCGAGCTGCAGGACCGTGGCCGCTTCGTGCGCATCACCTCGGCGGGTCTCAAGGAGTCGCACCCCCACGACATCCAGATGACCGCCGAGGCCCCGAACTACGCCTCGCGCTGAATCGCGCCAGCGATTCACCGACGACGCAATGCCAGTGGCGCGTGAACCTTTCACGGCGCAGCCGCCCGTCGGCGAGGCATCGGGAGGATCGGGGCGCGCGAACCGTTAGCCTGATCAGGTGGATCAACGCAACGTAGCCGTCTTCATCGACGCCGAGAATCTCTTCAAGGGCTACGGAAAGCTCGACATCCCCGACCTCACGATGGAGGAGATGCTCGAGCAGCTCGAGACCGCAGTCGGTCGCGAGGCCGGAGCGGGGCAGATCGCGATCTCGCGGGCGTACGCGGACTGGAATGCGCTGGGCATCGAGGACTATCGCCGCGATGTCGAACGAGCGGGCGTCAAGACCGTGCAGGTGTTCTCGGCGGGCAAGGCATCCAAGAACGCCGCAGACATCGAGCTGGTCGTGGACTGCCTGCGGTCGGCGGCCGACCTCGAGCAGCTCGAGGTGTTCATCATCGTGTCCGCTGACGGCGACTTCGTACCGTTGGCCCGGCGCCTGCACGAGCTCGACAAGTACGTGGTGGGCGCGACCTTGGCCGACCACCCGGTGAACTCGCTGCTGGAGCGCGAGGTGGACCTGTATGTCGGCATCAAGCCGACCCCGCCCCCGCCGCCCGCGTCGGCGCTGCAGCCGATCTTCTCCGGCGACGGTCAGGCCGTCCCGCCGCCACCGGCCGCACCGCCGCGCCAAGCTGAGTCGCGTCAGGCTGAGCCGCGTCAGGCTGAGTCGCGTCAGGCTGGGGCCGAGGCCTCGGAGACGAAGAAGTCGCCATCGCGACGGTCGGAACCGAAGAAGCAGCAGAGCAAGAAGGTGTCGTGGCACGCCATGGCGCAGAACATCGGTGTCGTGCACGCGGGGCCGGCCGCGTCACCGGCCGAGTACAAGGAGATCGTCGAGCGTGTGCTCGCCGACCCCGATGTCAGCAGCTTCTGCGACAAGCTCGCCAATGCTGGCGGCACGCTGCCCATCCTCGCGATGGCCATCAAGGCTGCTGCGCCCGAGGTGAGCCCGTCCGATGCTCGGGTCAGCTCGCTGTCGCGGGCGTTGCGCTTCGCGCTCGCCGGATCGGCCTACGCATTGGCCCGCACCGGCGATGACACCCAACCGGTCCTGGTGCGTCGCGCCGACCATCCCGACGGCATGCTGCGCGACCTGTCACTGAAGGACATCGAGCGCGGAGTCCAGTAGTCGCCGGGTACGGGCCGAAAGGTTGCAGATCCACCGCCCTCAGGGGAGGAGGGTCGCGACTAGGGTGAGGGCATGGCAGACATCGAGATCGGCACCGCCAAGCGTGGGCGTCGGGCCTACTCCTTCGACGACATCGCGATCGTGCCCAGTCGGCGCACCCGCGACCCGGAGGAGGTGTCGACGGCCTGGCAGATCGACGCCTACCGGTTCGAGCTGCCGCTCATGGCGGCGCCGATGGACTCGGTGATGAGTCCCGACACCGCAATTGCCCTGGGTCGGCACGGCGGTCTCGGCGTCCTGGACCTCGAGGGCCTCTGGACCCGCTACGAGAACCCCGAGAAGCTGCTCGACGAGATCGCTTCCCTGAGCGGTCCCCAGGCCACCCAGCGGATGCAGGAGATCTACGCCGAACCCATCAGGGCCGAGCTGATCACCGCGCGTCTGCAGCAGATGCGCGACGCCGGCGTCACGGTCGCCGGAGCACTGTCGCCGCAACGCACCAAGGAGTTCGCCGATGCGGTCGTCGCGGCAGGCGTCGACCTGTTCGTCATCCGTGGCACCACGGTCTCGGCCGAGCACGTGTCCGGCCAGGCCGAACCGCTGAACCTCAAGGAGTTCATCTACGAGCTCGACGTCCCGGTCATCGTCGGTGGCTGCGCGACCCATCAGGCCGCCCTGCACCTGATGCGCACCGGCGCCGCCGGCGTGCTCGTCGGCTTCGGCGGGGGCGCGGCGCACACGACGCGATCGGTGCTCGGCATCGCGGTTCCGATGGCCTCGGCGGTCGCCGACGTCGCAGCGGCGCGACGCGACTACCTCGACGAGTCCGGCGGTCGGTACGTGCACGTGATTGCTGACGGGTCCATCGGCCGCAGTGGCGACATCGCCAAGGCGATCGCCTGCGGTGCCGACGCGGTCATGATCGGTTCACCGTTCGCGCGCGCTCTCGAGGCTCCCGGGCGCGGTTTCCACTGGGGTGCCGAAGCCTGGCACCCCGAGCTGCCGCGCGGTGGCCGCGTCGACATCGGCACCGTCGGCGACCTCGAGGCCGTGCTGTTCGGCCCGTCGTCGGTCCCCGACGGAACCATGAACCTGATCGGTGCCCTGCGCCGAGCCATGGCCACCACCGGCTACTCCGACCTCAAGGAGTTCCAGCGGGTCGAGGTCGTCGTCGGGTGACCGGCCTGCGATGACGGTGGCGATGGCGGGGGGCCTGCGGCTCGTCAGCGTGGACTTCGACCACCCTGACGCCGTCGCGTTGCGGACGGCGATGGTCGACGAGGTCACGCAGGTCTACGGAGGTCAGCGCGACCACGGCAGTGGTGAGGGTGCCAAGGGCATCGATCCGGACTCGGTGGTGGTGACGGTGCTCGGGTACCTCGACGACGAGCCTGTCGCCCACGGGCTGGTGCGTCGGTTGGGCGACGATCTCGAGATCAAGCGCATGTACGTGGCGCCGACAGCGCGGGGTCACGGCGCGGCATCCGCCCTCCTGCTCGAGCTGGAGAAGCACTGCCTGGCCCAGGGCGCCCCGCGCATCGTGCTGCACACCGGCGACCGTCAGTCAGCAGCCATCCGCACCTATCGAGGGCACGGCTACACACCGATCCCGATCTACCCGCCGTACGTCGGCATGCCGGCATCACTGTGCTTCGAGAAGGTCCTGTGAAGATCAGCGGGCTGCACCTCTATCCGGTCAAGGCCACCGGCCCGTTCGACCTCGACACCGCAGAGGTCGACCTCCGAGGGCTCCGCCACGACCGCCGCTGGGCCGTGGTCGACGCCGCGGGGAAGGTCCTGCACGACACGACCCACGACGTGCTCATGACGGTGACGGCGCGGCCTGTGTCCTCCGGCGACATCGTCCTGTCGGCACCTGCATGTCCGGACCTGCACGTGCCTCGACCGAAGGGCGGTGCCGAGATCGAGGTCGACCTCTCGCGCCTCCCGGCCCTGGTCGATGCCGGAGATGCCGCGGCGAGCTGGCTCAGCGCGGTGGTCGGGGAGTCGGTGCGGCTCGGGTGGCAGCCCGACGACGACCTGCGACCTGTCGCCGTCAACCACGGAGGTCGCGGCGATGAACCGCTCAGCCTGGCGGACACCGGGCCACTGCTGCTGACCACGACGGCATCGCTGCGTCAGCTCGACGCCTGGATCGCCGCCGACCACGAGGCGCAGCCGATGGTGATGCGGCGGTTCCGTCCCAACGTGGTGATCGACAGCGACCTCGAGCCCTTCGTCGAGGACGACTGGCGCACCATCACGATCGGGGCAGTGAGGTTCCGGTTCGCCGAGCACTGCGACCGGTGCGTCGTCACCACGATCGATCCGTCGACCCGTGCTCGCGGCAAGGAGCCGATCAGGACCCTGGCCAAGCACCGCCACTGGGACAGGCACGTGTGGTTCGGCATCCGCATCGTGCCGATGAGTACGGGCGAGATCGCCGTCGGGGACGCCGTCACGGCTGACTAGGTGGGCCCGGGGGGCCGCCGCTCGCCCGATTGGTCGCCGTGGGGTGAGGATTGCCTTATGATGGGCAGGCTGTCCTAACCTGCCATCGCGAGGAACTTTCATGACCCGACGCCCCCTGCATCGTTTCGGTGCCATCGCGGGCGTCCTCGCCCTCACCGGTTTCAGCCTCGCGGCGTGCGCCGAGGATCCCGCCGCCGGCGGTGACGGCGCCCTGACCGTCCAGGCGTCGGACTCCGAGTGCGAGGTGTCGGCGACCGAGCTCGAGTCGGGTCCGCAGACGTTCACGATCACGAATGCAGGCAACAAGGTCACCGAGTTCTATGTCTACGCCGAGGGTGACCGCATCATGGGCGAGGTCGAGAACGTGGGCCCCGGCCTGTCCCGCGAGCTGGTCGTCGACCTGCCCCAGGGCACCTACGAGGGCGCCTGCAAGCCCGGCATGGTCGGCGACGGCATCCGGCAGAAGCTCACCGTCAGCGGTGAGGCAGCCACACCGCTGTCGGACTCCGCGGAGCTGAAGGCCGCCGCGGACAGCTACGCGCGCTACGTCAAGAGCCAGTCCGACGCACTGATCGTCAAGACCACCGAGTTCGTCGACGCCGTCAAGGCCGGTGACGTCGACGAGGCCAAGGAGCTGTTCCCGGTCGCGCGCACCTACTGGGAGCGCATCGAGCCCGTTGCCGAGAAGTTCGGAGACCTCGACCCGATCACCGATGGCCGCGAGCCCGATGCCATCGCCGAGGGGGTCGACTTCACCGGTTGGCACCGCATCGAGAAGCAGCTGTGGGTGGAGGGCAACACCGAGGGCATGGACACGTACGCCGACCAGCTCCTCGACAACGTGAACGAGATCGTCGCCCTCGGCCAGGACGCCCCGCTGACGGCCCTCGAGCTCGCCCAGGGTTCCAAGGGTCTGCTCGACGAGGTCGCCACCGGCAAGATCACGGGCGAGGAGAATGAGTTCGCGCACACCGACCTGTGGGACTTCAAGGCCAACATCGAGGGATCGCAGGCCGCCATCGCCTCGTTGCGCCCGGTGCTGTCCGACCAGGACCCTGAGCTCGTCGAGGAGCTGGACACCCAGTTCGCGGCCCTCGACACCGAGCTCAACCAGTACCAGGACCAGTCCACCGGAGACTGGGTCTTCTACGACAAGCTGACCGACGAGCAGGTCAAGAAGCTGTCCGATGCGGTCGCAGCGCTCAGCGAGCCGATCAGCAAGGTCGCCGCAGCCGTGGCCCAATCGGCGTGACCGCGGATCGTGACCGCCCCGGTGTCTCCCGCAGGCGACTGCTGGGAGCCGCTGGCCTGGGCGCGATCGCTGCAGGCTCGATCGGTGCCGGGGTCGGATACGCCGCCGCTGATGACACGAAGCCGGTCACGGCCGATCCCGACGCGCTGCCCGTCCCGTTCGAGGGCAGGCACCAGGCCGGAATCGTCACGCCAGCGCAGGACCGGCTGTACATCACGGCCCTCGACCTGACCACCGAGAGCCGTGGCGATCTCATCCTGCTGATGCAGGAGTGGACGGCCGCCGCTCGCAAGATGACCCAGGGCAACGAGGTCGGCGAGTTCGGCGCCGTCGCCGGGGCGCCGTTCGCCCCACCGGAGGACACCGGTGAGGCGCTGGGCCTGCCGCCGTCGGGTCTCACGGTCACCGTCGGCTTCGGTCGCAGCATGTTCGTCGACGCGGACGGCCAGGCCCGATTCGACCTGGACGGTCAGCTGCCCTATCAGCTCAAGGACCTGCCGTCGTTCGCAGGCGACCGGCTCGACCCTGCACTCAGCGGGGGCGATCTGGTGATCCAGGCCTGCGCCAACGATCCGCAGGTCGCGGTGCACGCTATTCGCAACCTGGTGCGCATCGCCTTCGGCCGGGCGTCGGTGCGGTGGTCGCAGATGGGCTTCGGACGAACCTCGTCGACCTCGGCATCGCAGGTCACGCCGCGCAACCTGTTCGGATTCAAGGACGGCACGGCCAACATCAAGGCCCAGTCGTCCCAGGTGGTCGACGAGTTCGTGTGGGTAGGTCCAGACGACGGCCCCGCCTGGCTCGTTGGCGGCTCCTACCTGGTGTCGCGCAAGATCGACATGCGCATCGAGACCTGGGACCGCGAGTCCCTGGAGGGGCAGGAGAACATCATCGGTCGTTCCAAGGGCCCGGGTGGACCGATGTCGGGCGGGGACGAGTTCGACGAGCCCGACTTCGCGGCCGTGGGCGATGGTGAGCTGGCGATCGCGGAGAAGTCGCACGTCCGGCTGGCGCACCCCACCTCCAACCAGGGCGTCCAGATCCTGCGGCGCGGCTACAACTTCGTCGACGGCTCGAACGGCCTCGGTCAGCTGAACGCCGGGTTGTTCTTCATCTCCTTCCAGCGCGACCCCGATCAGTTCAGCACCATCCAGAAATCCCTGGCCGGGGTGAACAACGACCTGCTCAACGAGTACATCGTGCACGTCAGCTCGGGCGTCTTCGCCTGCCCGCCCGGGGTGGGCCCGGACGGCTACTGGGGTGACCGGTTGCTCGCCTGATCGCGGCTCGCGCTGTGACAGTTGTGACGTGCTACTCACCAGTAGCCATGGGCCATCCCCGGTGGCATACTCCAGGTATGAGCCGCCGAGACGCCGATCTGGACGACTACGACTACGACGTGGTCGTGATCGGCTCGGGCTTCGGTGGCAGCGTCTCGGCCCTGCGCCTGGTCGAGAAGGGCTACAAGGTGCTCGTGCTCGAGGCCGGAAAGCGGTTCGAGGACGCCGACTTCGCCAAGAACTCCTGGCGACTGCGCAAGTTCTTGTGGATGCCGCAGATCGGGTGCTACGGCATCCAGCGCATCGACAAGCTCAAGGACGTCCTGATCCTGTCGGGTGCGGGTGTGGGCGGCGGTTCGTTGGTCTATGCCAACACGCTGTACGAACCGCTGGATCCGTTCTACAAGGATGCGGCGTGGGGGCACATCACCGACTGGCGCGCCGAGCTCGCGCCCTACTACGACCAGGCGAAGCGCATGCTCGGCGTCACGGTCTACCCCTACGAGACGCCCGCGGACCGCGTGCTGAAGCACGTCGCCGACGACATGGGCGTGGGCGGCACCTTCCACCACACCCCGGTCGGCGTGCTGTTCGGCACGGAGGGCGAGAAGGTCGCCGACCCGTATTTCGGTGGGGCTGGCCCCGAGCGCAATGCCTGCATCAACTGCGGCGAGTGCATGACCGGGTGCCGGCACAACGCGAAGAACACCCTGGTCAAGAACTACCTGTACCTCGCCGAGAAGGGCGGTGCCGAGGTGCGTGCGATGACGACCGTCACCGATGTTCGTCCGCTCGGCGGCGACTCCGCGTCACCGGCGGGTTACGAGATCGAGACCCGCCGCACCAACCGGCGTTTCCGCCCGCACGGCACGATCCGGGCCCGCGAGGTCGTGTTCGCGGCCAGCACCATGGGAACGCAGAAGCTCCTGCACCGCATGCGCGACAACGGCTCGCTGCCGCACGTCTCGCCGCGTCTTGGCATGTTGACCCGCACCAATTCCGAAGCTCTGCTCGGCTCGATCGCCGACGGTGACGACATCGACTACAGCGAGGGCGTCGCGATCACCTCGTCGTTCCATCCTGACCGGCACACGCACGTCGAGCCGTGTCGCTACGGCCGCGGTTCGAACGCGATGTCGTTGATGCAGACCGTGTTGACCGACGGCAGCGGCAGCGCGCCGCGCTGGCGGGTGTGGCTGGGCGAGATGTGGAAGCAGAAGACCAAGCTGTTCAAGCTCTACGACCTGCGGCACTGGTCCGAGCGCACGATCATCGCTCTCGTGATGCAGACCCACGACAACTCGATCACCACGTTCACCAGGCCCACGTTGATGGGCAGGGTCACGGGTCGCAAGCGACTCACGTCCCGGCAGGGGCACGGTGCCCCGAACCCAGCGTTCATCGCCGAGGGACACGAGGCCGTGCAGCGCATGGCCACCCACATGAAGGGCACGCCGGGCGGCAGCATCGGCGAGCCGTTCAACGTGCCTCTGACCGCGCACTTCATGGGAGGCTGCACGATCGGTGACTCGCCCGAGTCGGGAGTGATCGACCCGTTCCAGCGCCTGTTCGGCCACGAGGGCCTGCACGTCATCGACGGGTCGGCCATCACCGCCAACCTCGGCGTCAACCCTTCCTTGACCATCACGGCGCAGGCCGAGCGCGCCATGTCGTTCTGGCCCAACAAGGGCGAGGAGGACACGCGGCCCGCGATGGGGGAGCAATACCGCCGGCTCGAGCCGGTCGCCCCGAAGTCCCCGCTCGTGCCCGACGAGGCCCCGGCGGCCCTGCGCCTGCCCATCGTCGGCGTCAGCTGACCGAGGCTCGCAGGGGAGCGGCGTCGCTCGCTTTCTCGGATGCGGTTCGCCTCGGGCTTCGCGCCACGGTCGCTCCGCTCCCCGGCGATCATGCAGCCCCGGCCGAAGGATTCAGGTCTCGCCCGCACAGGCGGGATCGACCAGTGGGTGAGTTCACTCGATTCCGTGCGCTGGCAAGATGACGGCATGAGACACCCTCGACAGATCGCCACGGCGCTGATGGTCGGGGTGTTGCTGACGGCCGGGTGCACCGCTGACCAGGGGTCTGCCGGTTCGGTCCCCTCAGAGTCGAGCTCAGATGGCAGCACGATGATTGAGCCCTTGTTGGAGCCGGTTGAGGATGCCACGACAGTGGACGAGGTGCCGCGACCACTGCAGCCGGTGGCCTCCGCGAGCAGGACCGTCGCGGCTGCTGAGACGTCGCAGACGCGACGAGATGCTGAGCAGTTTGCGTTGGAGTTCTCGCAGCTCTACATCGATGCGCGACCAGACACAGACATGGAGGCTGTCCTCTCCGAGATTGCGTCCGCCCAGATGAGCCCGGCCATCCGAGACTTCATCGCATCCGATCTGCAGGGCCAGCAAAGCCTGGGCGCAGAGCGACGGTGGGACGCCACGCGCAGCCAGTGGATTCGCTCCAGCGTTCGTCCGGCGAGCGGACAGCCTGATCGGGTCAATGTCGAGATCGCCGCCGCCTTCGTTTCAGATCCGCTCGACCTCTACACCTGGCACAAGACACGTATCGATGTCGTCTGGGCCGATGGGCAGTGGAAGGTGATCGATCTAAGCGCAGGCGACTTCGGACCGGACACCACCGAGGAGCTCACGCCCGAACAGCGCAAGGACTACCTGACCGGGCCGGGATGGCGCCAGATCTCACCCCGATAGGGCACCAACACGCCACCTGTTCACCACGTGCGCAGCCTCGACCGAAGATCTTGGTCTCGCCTGCACAGGCGGGATCGACGAGTGGGTGAGTTCACCCGATACCGAGCGCTGGCAAGATGACGGCATGAGGTCCCTCGACAGTTCGTCTTGGCGCTGATGGTCGGGTGTTGCTGACGGCCGGGTGCATCGCTGACCGAGGGTCTGCCGACTCGGCCCCCTCGCAGTCGAACCCCGATGGCAGCACGATGACTGAGCCGTCGCTGCAGCCGGTTGAGGTTGCCACGACAGTGGACGAGGTGCCGCGACCACTGCGCTCGGTGGCCTCGGCGAGCAGGACCGTCGCGGCCGCCAAGGTGTCGAGAACGCGACGAGATGCCGAGCAGTTTGCGTTGGAGTTCTCGCAGCTCTACATCGATGCGCGGCCAGACACAGACATGGAGGCTGTTCTCTCCGAGGTTGCGTCCGCCCAGATGAGCCCGGCCATCCGAAACTTCATCGCATCCGATTTGCAGGGCCAGCAAACCCTGGGCGCGGAGCGACGCTGGGACGCCACTCGCAGCCAGTGGATTCGCTCCAGCGTCCGTCCGGCGAGCGGACAGCCTGATCGGGTCAACGTCGAGATTGCCGCCGCCTTCGTTTCAGATCCGTTCGAGCTCTACAGCTGGTACAAGACACGTATCGATGTCGTCTGGGCCGATGGGCACTGGAAGGTGATTGATCTAAGCGCAGGCGACTTCGGACCGGACACCAGCGAGGAGCTCACGCCCGAACAGCGCAAGGACTACCTGACCGGGCCGGGATGGCGCCAGATCTCACCCCGATAGGGCACCAACACGCCACCTGTTCACTAGGTCTGGTGACCATAAGCCGAGCGAAGCGAGGCAGTTGCCCGGGCGAAGCCCGGCAGCGGCGAGGGGCGAGCCGCTGGTGCGGGGAGCGTAGCGACTCGCGCAACGCACAGAACCCGGCCGGGAGGGAGATCACGGGCCGGGTTCTGTAGTGCCACGAGGAGCAGCACAAGATCCGACGGGAGGGAGTGTGTCGGATCACCCCATCTAACGAAGGGTGTCGCGTGGGGTTACGCGGTTCGGGAAAAGATTTCTCAGCACGCTGCTGACCGCTGATTCGGCGCGGGACGCGGGTCCTACGATGGACCGGTGACCGCAGACCATGACCTCGTGCTCGTCGTCGACTTCGGGGCGCAGTACGCCCAGCTCATCGCCCGACGGGTCCGCGAGGCCCGGGTGTACTCCGAGATCGTGCCCAGCACCATGCCGGTCGACGAGATGCTGGCCAAGAAGCCGGCCGCGATCGTGCTGTCCGGCGGGCCGTCGTCGGTCTACGAGCCCGGGGCACCCCAGCTGGATCCGGCGATGTTCGACGCAGCAGTTCCTGTGTTCGGCATCTGTTACGGCTTCATGGCCATGGCGCAGGCGCTGGGCGGATCGGTCGCCCACACCGGGCAACGCGAGTACGGCCGCACCACGGTCACGATCAGCGACCCGGGCACGTTGCTGTCGGACCTGCCGGACACGCTCACGTCGTGGATGTCGCACGGCGACGAGGTCGTGGGTGCGCCCGAGGGCTTCACGGTCAACGCCACGTCGCCGCGTGCGACGGTGGCAGCCTTCGAGCACCTGGACCAGCGACTCGCCGGCGTGCAGTGGCACCCCGAGGTCATGCACACAGAGCACGGTCAGCAGGTCCTCGAGCGCTTCCTGGTCGAGATCGCTGGCTGCCGACAGACCTGGACCAGCAGCAACATCGCGGAGGAGCAGATCGAGCGGATCCGCGAGCAGGTGGGCGACTCTCGAGTCATCTCCGCTCTGTCCGGTGGCGTGGACTCGGCGGTCTCCACGGCCCTGGTGCAGCGCGCGATCGGCGATCAGCTGACGGCGGTCTTCGTCGACCACGGCCTGTTGCGTGAGGGTGAGGCCGAGCAGGTCGAGCACGACTACGTCGAGGCGACCGGTGTGGACCTGAAGGTGGTCGAGGCCAAGGATCAGTTCCTCGGATTCCTTGAGGGTGTCTCGGACCCGGAGGAGAAGCGCAAGATCATCGGACGTGAGTTCATCCGGGTCTTCGAGGCCGCAGAGCGCGAGGTGATGGCCACGCCCGGACCGCCGGTCAAGTTCTTGGTCCAGGGCACGCTCTACCCCGACGTCGTCGAGTCCGGTGGAGGCGAGGGCGCCTCGAACATCAAGAGCCACCACAACGTGGGCGGCCTGCCCGAGGACCTCGAGTTCAGCCTCATCGAGCCGCTGCGCACCCTGTTCAAGGACGAGGTCCGCGACGTCGGGCGTCAGCTGGGCATCCCCGAGGCGATCGTGGGCCGGCATCCCTTCCCGGGGCCGGGCCTGGCCATCCGCATCGTCGGCGCGGTCGATGAGTCCCGCCTGACGATCCTGCGCGCGGCCGACGCGATCGTGCGCGAGGAGACGGCATCAGCCGGTCTCGACGGTGAGATCTGGCAGTTCCCGGTCGTGCTGCTCGCCGACGTGCGCTCGGTGGGCGTGCAGGGCGACGGCCGCACCTACGGCCACCCCATCGTGCTCCGGCCGGTGTCCAGCGAGGACGCGATGACCGCCGACTGGAGCCGACTTCCCCACGAGGTGCTGGAGAAGATCTCCACGCGCATCACCAACGAGGTTCGCGAGGTCAACCGGGTGGTGCTGGACATCACCAGCAAGCCCCCGGGCACCATCGAGTGGGAATGAGCTCGGCCGCGCCGCCTAGGTGCGACTGGCCCCAGAAAAGTCCGGCTCGCCCCGGCAGGAAGCCCATGCTCGTGCTCCAGGCCGTACGGTCGGGCTCGTTGCGCCCAGGGCCCAGCAGCTGAAGCCCGAATCGCTGCTGACGTCGCGAGCGCCTCTCGAGCGTTCGACGCGCTGCGATAGGTTGGTCTGCGGTGAGCCGGGAAGTCTGGTCGGCGCCATGTCGTCGATCCCGAAGAGTTTTCCGTGACCCTCGCTGACCACCCCACCGACCTGAGGAAGGCCGCTGCATGGGCCTGCTGATCCTCGTCGGTGCCGCCGCGCTCCTCGTCGCCCTCGCGCCGGTGCTCGCCTCGGCCCTCGGGCCTCGCGCCGGATGGCCGATCGCCGCAGGTCTGGCCGCGTGCACCGCCGGTGCCGTGACCGTGTGGAACTCAGGATCGCTCGAGCAGAGCGTTCCGTGGATCCCGTCGCTGGGCGTCTCGTTCAGCCTGCGCATGGACGGGCTCGGCCTGCTGTTCGCGGTCGTCGTGCTGGGTATCGGTGCCCTGGTGATGCTCTACAGCGCCAGCTACATCACCGAGAAACGGCCGCTGGCCTTCTACACGCTGATGGTCTTCTTCGCCGCCGCCATGCTGGTGCTCGTCCTCGCCGACGACCTCGTGCTGCTGTTCGTGGCGTGGGAGCTGACGACGCTGTGCTCGTACCTGCTGATCCTGCGGTCCGGTCCCCAGGCGGTCCGGCCGGCCACCCGCACCCTGCTCGTGACCGCGATGGGCGGGCTGTGCCTGCTCGGCGCCGTCGCGCTGATCATCGCCCGCACCGGCACCACCAACCTGACCGACGCACTCGCGAGCGACGCCTGGACCACCGATCCGGCCTTCGCCACGTCGGCTGCGGTCTTGGTCGCCGTCGCGGCGCTGACCAAGTCCGCCCAGTTCCCGTTCCACGCCTGGTTGCCCGACGCCATGGTGGCGCCTGCTCCCGTGAGTGCCTACCTGCACGCGGCCGCGATGGTCAAGGCTGGCATCTACCTGCTCCTGCGCTTCGCCGACGCGGCCTCGGCCTCGCCCGCGTGGCCCGTCATCCTGATCGGCATCGGCGTCCTGACCTCGGTGATGGCCGCCGTGTTCGCGCTGCAGCGCACCGACATCAAGGAGCTGCTCGCCTACTCGACCGTCAGCCAGCTGGGCATGCTGGTGGCCATCATCGGCGTGGGCGGCTCGCACGCGATGCTCGCTGCGTGCGTGCACGTCGTCGCGCACGCCCTGTTCAAGTCGGCCGGGTTCATGTACGTGGGCCTGATCGAACGCCGCAGCGGGACCCGCGACATCCGCGAGCTGAACGGCCTGGCGCGTGCCATGCCGTGGACCTCGCTCATGCTGGCGCTCGCCGCGCTCAGCATGGCCGGCGTACCCCCGCTGCTCGGATTCGTGAGCAAGGAGGCGATCTTCGAGGCCGGCCTCGACGAAGGCGCTTGGTTCGCCGTGGCCGGCATCGCGCTGGCCGCCGTGTTCACCGCCAGCTACAGCGCGCGCCTCGTGGTGCACACCTTCGGCGGCTCCCCGATGAAGCTGAACGCCCCACGCGGCACCGTCTCGATGGCATCAGCGGTCTCGGTCTCCGCGCTGGGCGGTGCGCTGCTGGGATTCGGCGCGCCGCTGCTCGAGGGCCTCGTGCGCCCGGCCGCCGCTGCGGCCAGCGGTGAGCCGCTGGGCGAGATTCCCGAGGTCTACCTGTGGCACGGCTTCAACACGGCCCTGCTGATCTCCGTCGTCGTGCTGAGCATCGCCCTGGCCCTGATCCTCGGTCGCCAGCGAGTCGGCGTCCTGCTGGATCGCCCGCTCTTCCCGGGCACCGGTGTCGGTGCGGTCAACCGGGTGCACGACCTGATCGTCGCCGGCGGTCGCCGGGTGGGTGACCTCACCCGCACCGATCAGCCAGCAGCCCACCTCGCCGTGCCCATCACGTTGGTGGCAGTGGCCGGAACGGCAGCAGCGGTCACCACCGGCGGCTGGCGTTCGGGAGCGCCCGCGTCCGAACCCGTCGACTTCGGTCTGCTGCTGCTCATCACCGTGGGCGTCATCTCGGTGATCGCGTCGAGTAGTCGCATGGGTGCCGTCATCTCGGCGGGCATCGTCGGGTTCAGCGTCGCCCTCTGGTTCTTCGTGCTGGGCGCCGCCGACGTGGCCCTGACGCAGCTCCTCGTGGAGTTCCTGACCGTCGTCATCATCGTGATGGTGCTGCGCCGTCTGCCCCGGACGTTCCGACCCCGCGCGCCCCGCCGTCGTGCCGTCACCGCAGTGGTCGCCGTGCTGGGCGGAGTCGCCGCGACCATCGCGACCCTCGCGCTCACCGGCCGCAGCACGCTCTCGCCGGCTGGCGAGTACTACCTGCGCGAGGCCGAGAACGAGACCGGGGCCGCCAACGTGGTGAACTCGATCCTGGTGGACTTCCGAGCGCTCGACACCCTCGGCGAGCTCGTGGTGCTGGCCGTCACCGGGCTGGCGATGTCGGTGCTGCTGCGCTCGCGGCGCGCCCTCGAGGGACCCGAGGTGACGATCGACCACACCGCTCTGGACGACGCGACCGACAACCTGGTGTTCCTGCGCACGCTCGCGCGGGTGCTGGTGCCGATCATGGCCGGTTTCTCCTTGTACGCGCTGCTGCGCGGCCACGACGCTCCCGGTGGCGGATTCATCTCCGCGCTCATCGGTGCGGCAGCGGTCGGTGCGGCCTATCTCTCGGCCTACAGCGACCGCTGGACCCAGCGGCGCATGCCCTACCTGGCGATCGCCGGATCCGGTGTGCTCCTGGCAGCCGTCATCGGATTCGTCGGCCTGGCGAAGGGGTCGTTCCTGTACCCGATCAAGTTCACGGTGCTCGGCTACGAGGCGTCGACCGCGCTGGTGTTCGACCTCGGGGTCTACCTGGCCGTGTTCGGCGTGGTCCTCGCAGCGATCAACCTGCTGGGTGCACCAACCGATCACGACGAGGACGACGAGCCCGCGCCCCTCGAGACCGCGTCCTTCGAGGAGGGCCAGCCATGATCCTCGCGCTCACTGTCGGCGTGCTGACCGCCGGCGCCATCTACCTGCTGCTTGACCTGACGTTCCTGCGAGTCGTGCTGGGCTTCGTGGTGCTCAGCCACGCGGTCAACCTCGCGCTGTTCGCGGCCGGTGGCAGTGCCCGCCGTGTCGAGCCGCTGGGTAGCGACCTCGATCCTGCGGTCGTGGCCGACGCCCTGCCCCAGGCCTTCGTGCTGACCGCGATCGTGATCGCCTTCGCCATCACCGTCTACCTGCTCGTCCTGGCTGTCACCGGTCGTGAGGACGAGGAACCCGGCCTCGAGGAGGGCGGTCCCCGATGAACGACATCATCCTTCCGCTGATGGTCGGCGTGCCCCTGGCGATGGCCGGGCTCACCGCCATGGCTCCCCGTACCGCTCGCTGGGTGCTGCCGATCGCCTTCGTCACGCTGATCGGACTGCTGGTCGTCTCGGTCATGTTCGTGGTGGAGACCCAGGACGGCGAGGTGCTGTCCCACGCGGTCGGCTCCTGGCCGGCCGGCATCTCCATCCCCTTCGCGGTCGACCAGCTCACGGCGCTGATGTTGACGGCGACCGGGCTGCTGATCGTCGTGTGCTCGTGGTTCGCCGTCGCGTCGGGACCCGGCCGCGAACCCCTGTTCGCGCCGCTGCTCCTCGTGGTCGCCGCCGGTGTCAACGGTGCGCTGCTGACCGCAGACCTCTTCAACCTCTTCGTGTTCATCGAGGTCATGCTGCTGCCGTCGTACGGCCTGCTCGTCCTGGCCGGACGGCTCAAGGGCACCGACCGGTCGGTGCGCGGCTCGCGCCTCTACGTGACCTTCAACCTGTTCGTGTCCACGGTGTTCCTGGTGGGCGTGGGATTCGTCTACGGCACGGCCGGCACCGTCAACCTCGGCGAGCTGGCCGGCCGCGCCGAGGAGTCGCCGACGGTGGCCGCGGCGACCGCGGTCTGCCTGGTCGCCCTGTCGATGAAAGCGGCCACGTTCCCCGCCCACGGTTGGCTCGCACAGGCCTACCCCACGACGTCTCCGGCCATGACCGCGCTGTTCTCCGGCCTGCACACCAAGGTTGCGGTCTACGCCATCTACCGCATCTACTCGGTGGTCTTCGACGGCGACGAGCGATACCTGTGGATCGGGCTGGTGGCCTTCAGCCTCACGATGGTCGTCGGCGTGCTCGGTGCGGTGGGCGAGCAGTCGATGCGCTCGATCCTGGTGTTCAACATGGTCAGCGGCATCGGGTACGTCCTGATCGGCCTGGCGTTGTTCACCGGCGCGGGCATCGCCGCCGGCCTGTTCTACCTGATCCACCACATGATCGTGATGGCCTCGCTGCTGATGACCACCGGCGCCGTCGAGGTCAGATACGGCGGCTCCCGGCTCGGGGGCGTCCGCGCCGTCGCCCGGCGCGAACCGGTCCTGGCGACCGCCTTCCTGATGGCGGCCATCTCTCTGGCCGGACTGCCGCCGTTCTCGGGCTTCGTGGGCAAGGTCGCCATCGTCATCGCGGCCGCCGACGCCCGCCAGTACGCCGTCATGGCGGTGGCCGTCGGGGTCAGCCTGCTGACCTTGCTGTCGGTGCTGAAGATCTGGGATGCCACCTTCATGTCGCAGCAGCACGACGACGAGCACGATGACGTGGAGTCACTCGAGGGCGGATCGGTCAAGGCACCGGCAAAGGTCGGCTTGGCACTCGCCGGTCCGGGACTCGTGCTCGCCGTCGCCACGCTCGCCCTGGGCATCGGTGGTGAGGGTCTGCTGTCCCTCACCACCGTGGCTGCCGACGGCCTGCTGGACACGTCGGCCTACGTCGAGGCGGTGCTGTCATGAGGCGCGTTCTCGTCGTGCCGGGACGCCTGCTCGTCTTCACGGGGTGGTTCGTCTGGCAGATCCTGGCCTCGTCGCGCACGATCCTGCACGACATCGCGACCCCGGGCTCTGATGCCACCGCACGGGTGGTGCGCCTGCCCCTGCGGTCGAGCAATGACGCCGAGGTGACGCTGATCGGCACGCTCATCACGTTGACCCCGGGCACGTTGACGCTGGGCGTCGTCCCCCGTGAGGACGGCGGCCGGTGCCTGTTGGTGCACTCGATGTACCACCGTGACCATCCCTCGGCCCTGGCCGAGCTCAGCGACATGGAGGACCGGATGCTGCACGCCTTCGCCGTGAAGGATCGACGATGATCGGCATCGATGTCGCCCTCGTGGCGTGCGGTTTCGCCTCAGTGCTCAGTGCGTACCGCATCGTCGTGGGCCCCACGCCCGCCGACCGTGCGGTCGCCTCGGACCTGCTGACCTTCGCTCTCGTGGCACTCGTGGCCCTCATCGGGTTGCGCGCCGAGAGCACGGCCACGCTCGACCTGGTGCTGGTGGCCACCCTCGTGGCGTTCCTGTCCTCGGTGTCCCTGGCCCGCGCCCTCACCCGGGGGTGGCGATGACTACCTTGCCGGAGGCGAGCTCATGACGACAGTCCTCGAGGTGCTGGGGCAGATCTTCCTGCTCGCCGGTGCCCTGGTGTTCATCCTGGCTGCGATCGGTCTGATCAGCCTGTTCGACCCCTATACGCGGACCTCGGCCGTGGCCACGGCCGCAGGCATCGGCGTGTCGTTCATCGTGGTCGGCGTGGTGCTGATCGACCCGTCCGTGTCCAACACCATCAAGGGCGTTCTTGCGATCGGCCTTCAGCTGGTGACCTCTGCGGTCGGCAGCATGGCGATCGCCCGGGGGGCGGTCCTGACCGGTCATGAGTTCGAGCCCGGCACCGATGCCACCGAGCTGCACGAGCTGCACGACCCCGATCAGCTGCCCAAGTCTCCGTAGGGCTCGACGTGCTCGCCGCAGGTCCCTCGATTCGACGGCCACGGATGTTTGACTAAGGACATGTCCGCGCCGATCGTCATCGGTCATCGCGGTGTCCCGGGCGTTCGCCTGGAGCACACCCGGCCCTCCTATGAGCTCGCCATCGAGCAGGGCGCCAACTACATCGAGCCAGACGTGGTCTGCTCGCGGGACGGGCACCTGGTGGTGCGGCACGAGAACGAGATCAGCGGCACGACCGACATCGCCCACCGGCCCGAGTTCGCCGACCGCAAGGTCACCAAGGTCATCGACGGGATCCCGCTCAGCGGCTGGTTCACCGAAGACCTCACCCTCGATGAGCTCAAGTCCTTGCGCACCCGTGAGCGGCTGCCGGACCTGCGCCCTCAGAACCTGGCGCTGGACGGGGAGATCCTCACCTTCGAGGAGGTGCTCGACATCGCGGAGAGCGCCACGGCCACGACGGGCCGAACGATCGGTGTGTGCGTGGAGACCAAGCACCCCACCTACTTCGCCGGTCTGGACCTGGATCTGGACGACCGCCTGATCGAGACGTTCGATCGGAGGGGAATCAACGAGGCGTCCGGCCCGGTGGTGATCCAGTCCAAGGAGGTCGGCAACCTCCAGCGGCTACGCGATCGCACCCCTCTCCAGCTCCTCCAGCTGATCGACCTGCGAGGGGCGGCATTCGACCTCGCCGACGCGGGTGATCCGCGCACCTTCGCCGATCTGACGACTCCGGCCGGGCTGGCCGAGATCGCCACCTACGCCGACGGCATCGGGCCACACAAGAGCCAGGTCATCGCTCGACATCCCGGGCACCGGCTGGCCGGCGAGACGGGACTGGTGGGACGCGCGCACGACCACGGCCTCCTCGTGCACGTCTGGACGATGCGCAATGAGAACAACTTCCTGCCGCTCGACCTCCGGCTCGGTCAGGACCGCCGCGCCGCTGGCGACGCCGCGGCCGAGTACAGGCTCTTCCTCGATGCCGGGGTCGACGGCTTCTTCAGCGACTTCACGCAGACGGCGGTGCAGGCGGTGCAGGACTGGCAGGCGGCCCGCTGAGATCGTCCAGCGGCATCAGGAACCACGCCACGATGTAGACGACCACCACGGTGCCGACGCCGATCAGGGTCAGCACGACGGTCAGGAGGCGGATCAGGTTCACGTCGACGCCGGTGGATCGGGCGATGCCGCCGCAGATGCCGGCGATCCACTTCTGGTCACGGCTGCGGGTCAGTTGCTTCTTCATCAGATTCCTCCATGGGGTGGGTGGTGTCGGTGGCGTCGGTCGTACTCGTGGTCGTGCTCGGTGGGCGAGGCTTCCAGAAGGTGAGGATCACTCCAAGGATCCCAGCCACGATCAACACGACGCTGAGACTCAGACTGAACTCGCGCTGGGTCAGCAGGTCCTGCTGCCAGATGGCCCAGTTGCCCGCGACGGCGAGGAAGAACGCGCCGAAGGCGGCCCCCTGCCAGCGGAATGTATGACGGTTCACTGTCGGATCACCTCGATGTCGCCGATCGTGTGGTCGATCGTCAGGTTCAGGGCCCGGCCGGGACCGGCCGGGGATGTGAGTGCAGTGTCGTTGCCGCTCGCCGTGCGACCGAGGACGGTGACTTCGCCGGCCTGCAGATCAGCCTCGACGTCGACGTTCAGCCCGTTCGGGACGATGACCGTCGTCTGCCCGATGCCGGTGTCGACCGAGACCGATCGACCCAGCAGGCCCTGGGGGTCGTCGACCTCGCTGAGGTCGATCCGCACATCACCGATGCCGTGCGTGTAGCGCGTCTGGACCTCGGCGGCCGTTCTCGGCGCGACATCGAGCTGGCCGATGCGCGGGTTCGGCACTGTGCTCCCGACGCCGAGCGCGACGACGAGCGCCAGCCCGATCCAGATCAGTGGCCCGCCCTCACCGACGAAGGAGCTCAGCAGCAGCGCGGCACCGATTACCGCCAGGGCCACGAGCACGTAGGTGGTCCAGGAAGTTCCTCCGTTGGAGTCCGCGACGAGCCGGGTCACGGCCATCGCGATCGCGACGATCGACACGGTCAGACCGGTCAGTGCCCTCGATCGTGGCGCGTGCCGTTCGCGCCGGCGTTGGTTCCACTCGTCGGCGACCGCGGTGGCGGATGCTCCAGCGCGATCGCCCGCCTCGCGCCCAGCAGTCCGGGCCTCCTGAGCCACGTCGTCGGCCCATTCGCGTCGTTCGGGCTTCGTCATGGCCCGTTGGCGTGGACGGATCACGCACAGCCACACCAGCAGCGCTGCGGGGATCAGCAACCAGCCGCCGCCCAGGCCGGGCCCCCAGCCGCTGTCGCCGACGATCGCCAGAACGGACACCACGCCAGCCAGCACCAGCCCGCCCACGCGGACCTTCTCCTCGTTCTCGTCGAGCCGGAACCAGTCGGTGGCGACGCTCGGGCCCGAGTCGCTCGGCAGGAGGAACCAAGCGGCGACGTACATGATGATCCCGGCCCCGCCGACGAAGGTGAGCACGGCGAAGGCGATCCGCACGATCACGGGGTCGACGTCGAGGTGCCGAGCCAGGCCGGTGCAGACGCCGCCCACGAGGCGGTCGTTGGTGCTGCGGCGGGCCTCGGTCACGCTGCGCATTCGGCTCGTCGTCGAGTCATCGGTGGCGGTCGCGCCACGGTCCTCACCTGGCGGAGTGCCGCCGGACGGGTCGTCCTCGGTCGGTGGGCTGGTGTCGTTCATGACTCCATGGTGATGCGTATCGATCGCGAGCACATCGGGTACCTCCCTGATCTCGACCCGGGGTCACCTCAGGGGCCGGCGCGGGTCATCTGGTGTGGCGGGGCCACCCGCGCGCGTGTGACGATCAAGTGTGAGCGAACACCGTGGATCCGGGGAGCACGAGTACCGTCGTGCGACCCGACCGGCCGAGCGTCGACTGGTGGCCGGAGTCAGCACGGGTCTGGCCGAGCACCTCGGGGTTCCCGTGCTGGCGGTCCGGATCACGTTCATCGTCGCCACCTGGTTCAACGGCGCGGGCATCGTCGCGTACCTGCTCCTGTGGCGATTCATGGCTCTGGAGCACGCCGACCTGTCCCCGGGTCTGGAGTCCGCCACGCGCCGCGGCCTGCGGACCCGGTCTCGTCCGGCGGTTCCCGACGTGATGCAGGGGCTCGCCCTGGGTGCCATCGGCGCCGGCGTGCTGGTGTTCCTGCAGACCACGGGCCGCGGCATCAGTGGGTCGTTGCTGGCGCCGATCCTGGTCGCGATCGTTGGGATCGCGCTGATCTGGCGTCAGTTCGACGACGCCTCGCTGGGGCGCTGGATGATGCGCACCAGTGGCCTCACCTTCGCGGCACGCATCGGCGCGGGGGTGGCCATGGTGGCGCTGTCGGGTGTCTACGTGATCACCCAGGATCGCGGATGGGGGGCGGTCGTCGACCTCGGCTCCGCGGTCCTCATCGCGCTGCTGGGCGTGGCCCTGATTCTCGGGCCCTGGCTGCATCAGCTGGTCAGTGATCTGGGCGACGAACGACGAGCACGCGTGCGCTCGCAGGAGCGCGCCGACGTCGCGGCCCACCTGCACGACTCGGTCCTGCAGACCCTGGCCCTGCTGCAGAAGAATCCCGACGACCCCGCCCAGGTGGCGACCCTCGCCCGCCGACAGGAGCGCGAGCTCCGGGCGTGGTTGTACGGGACCGACGAGACGATCGGCGAGTCGTTCGCAGCATCGTTGCGCGGCACTGCAGCCGAGGTCGAGAACGCCCATCACGTGGCCATCGAGACGGTCGTCGTCGGCGATGTCGCGCTCGATGCCGACGTCGCGGCGATGGTGCGCGCGGCTCGTGAGGCGATGGTCAATGCGGCCAAGCACGCGGGCGTCGATCGGGTCGACGTCTACGCCGAGACCGACGGCGAGTCGGCCCAGGTGTTCGTGCGCGATCGCGGCGTCGGCTTCGATCTCGACCAGGTGTCCTCTGACCGCATGGGCGTGCGGGCGTCGATCCTCGAACGCGTCCGGCGTCACGGCGGCTCGGCCGAGATCCGCACGGCGCCGGGGCAGGGCACCGAGGTTCGACTCACGGTGGGCGTTCGTCACTCCACCGACCAGGCCACCACGAGAGGCGCCACGACATGACCAGGCTCAGAGTCGCGATCGTCGACGACCACGCGATGTTCCGCACCGGGGTGCGCGCGGAGATCGCCGGGGCCGCCGATGTGGTCGGGGAGGCCGAGAACGTCGACAGCGCGGTGCGGATCATCAGCGACCTGGTGCCGGACGTCGTGCTGCTCGACGTGCACATGCCCGGCGGGGGAGGGCTGGAGGTCATCCGCCAGCTGGAGCTGCGTCGTGTCGAGACCGTCTTCCTCGCGCTGTCGGTCAGCGATGCCGCCGAGGACGTCATCGGCATCATCCGGGCCGGAGCCCGCGGCTATGTCACCAAGAACATCTCCGGGCCCGAGCTCGTCGACGCCATCGTGCGGGTCGCGTCGGGAGACGCGGTGTTCTCACCGCGTCTGGCCGGCTTCGTGCTCGACGCCTTCGCGGGGACCATCGAGGTCGCGCAGGTCGATGAGGACCTCGACCGCCTGACCGAGCGCGAGCGCGAGGTGATGCGCCTGATCGCCCGCGGCTACGCCTACAAGGAGGTCGCCGCCGACCTGTTCATCTCGATCAAGACCGTGGAGACCCACGTCAGCAGCGTGCTGCGCAAGCTGCAGCTGTCGAGTCGCCACGAGCTGACCCGCTGGGCCAACGACCGCCGGTTGATCTGAGCGCCAGGGCGCGGATCGTTCCAGATGACGTGGGTTCGACACGAGTGGCAACTGATATCATCAACGTGATATCGGAGGTGCCGCAATGGAACAGATCGTGATCCGCAATCTTCCTGCAGGAACGAAGGCCGCGCTACGCGCCCGTGCCGATCGGCGTCACCGGTCTGTCGAGGCGGAGGTGCGCGATGTCCTGAGCCAGGCACTTGCGGGTGACCCTGCGACCATCGTCGATCTCCTGAGCACCGACGAGGGCGCCGAGATTGACTGTGGTGTCGAGCAGCTGGGCCTGACGGCTCGCTCTGCGGATCTGTGAAGTACCTTCTGGACACCAATGTGGTGTCCGCGCTTCGAGTCCGCGGCCGCAACCCATCGGTCGAGGCCTGGGCGGCAGCGATGCCCATCGGCGACCTGTTCGTCGCGGCGATGACAGTCGCCGAGATCGAGCGAGGAGTGATCGCCAAGGAGCGCTCCGACGCCGGGCAGGGAACGATCTTGCGCCGTTGGTTCGAGGAGAACGTCCTGCCCACCTTTGCCGGACGGGTGCTGGCGTTCGACCTGCCTGCGGCGCGGATCCTGGCCAGCTATCGTGTTCCTGAACGCGCCCCGCTCGACGACGCTCTCATTGCGGCCGTCGCGCAGTCCGCCGAGATGGCCGTGGCAACGCGCAACACGCGACACTTCGAACCTCTCGGCGTCGCATGCGTGAATCCGTGGGAAGCCGGCACCCAGACCGCACCCTGAGCCTGCGCACGCGCTGGGCCCCGGGGGTGATACTCATGCGGCTCCTCTTCGTGGTGATACTGGGCGGATGAGGCCCACGGTGGTGGCGGTGAATCGCGACGAAGAGCATCGATTCGGCAAGACGACCACGGACGTCATCGAGCTGCTGGCTGGCCTTGGCATCGCCGATGACGCGCATGCCCGGGTGACCGTCCAGCACCGATCCCGGGTGGCCGTCGATCCGACCCAACCGAACCTGCGTCAGGTGCACCTGATGCATGCAGAGCTGTTCGACGAGCTCGAGGACAGCGGATTCAGCGTTAGGGCCGGTCAGCTCGGTGAGAACATCACGACGGCGGGCCTCGATCTGCTCCGGCTGCCGCGAGGCTCCCGCCTGCACATCGGCCCGTCGGCCGTGGTCGAGGTGACCGGCCTGCGCAACCCATGCCGCCAGATCAACGACTTCATGCCCGGGCTGCTCAATGCCGTGGTGCACCACGCTGACGACGGCTCACTGGTCCGCAGGGCCGGGGTCATGGGGGTGGTCGCCGTCGGCGGTGATGTCAGGCGCGGCGACGTCATCGAGGTGGAGCTGCCCGAAACGCCGCACGAGCCGCTTGATCGCATCTGACTGCTCGAAACGCGGACTCGCCGAAGCGCCGAACCCGTCCCGCTGCGTCAGGCCAGGAGAATCTAGTCGCGCCGGATGCGACTCAGGAACTGGCGGGTGCGATCCTCGTGCGGGTCGCCGATGACCTGCGCCGGGGTGCCGTGCTCGACGACGACGCCGCCGTCGAGGAACAGGACCTGGTCGGCGACCTGCGCCGCGAAGCCAATCTCGTGCGTCACGATCATGGTGGTCCAGCCCTCGCTGGCCAGGTCCTTGATCACCGCGAGCACCTCGCCGACCAGCTCAGGGTCGAGGGCTGAGGTGGGCTCGTCGAACAGCACCATCCGGGGGCGGAGCGCGAGCGCCCGGGCGATGCCGACGCGCTGCTGCTGACCGCCCGACAGCTGGAAGGGGTGCTGGTCGGATTTGTCGCTGAGGCCGACCTGCTCGAGGAGGTCGCGGGCTTCGGCAACTGCCTCGTCCGCGGGGCGCTTCTGCACCTGCACCGGCCCCTCAATGACGTTCTCGAGCACGGTCTTGTGCGGGAAGAGGTTGTGTGACTGGAAGACCATGCCGCTCTGGGCCCGCAGGCTGGCGGTCTGCTCCCGGGCTGCCTGGCCCTTGAGTGGGAGGACGCCGAAGTCGACCTCGACGTCGTCGATGCGGATCGTGCCGTGGTCGGGACGTTCCAGCACGTTGAGCGTGCGCAGGATCGTCGTCTTGCCGGACCCCGAGGGGCCCAGCAGTGCCGTGGTCGTGCCGGCGACCGCGTCGAAGTCGATGCCGCGCAGCACGTGGTTGTCACCGAACGACTTGTCGATGCCACGGGCCCGGGCGCGCAGGTCGCCCATGGGCTCAGAGTCGGTCTGGTCGGGGCTCGTCCGGTCGGGAGTGGGAAGGTCGGTCATGAGGCCACGAACCTGTTCAGTCGGTTTTCGATCTTGCCCTGTCCTGCGGCGAGACCGGCGCACACCACCCAGTAGTACAGGGCGGCGACGGCGTACAGCGGCAGGTAGATCTGAGCGGATGCGGCGGCGGTCGAGGCCTCGCGGAGGAGCTCGGTCACCAGCACCACGGACAGCAGGGAGGTGTCCTTGAGCAACGAGATCAGCGTGTTCGACAGGGGAGGCACTGCGGTGCGGGCCGCCTGCGGGAAGATGATGCGTCGCAGGCTCTGCCAGTAGCCCATGCCGATCGTGGAGGCGGCCTCGAACTGCCCGCGGGGCACCGAGAGGATGGCTGACCGCACGATCTCGGCGGCATAGCCACCGACGTTGAGGCTGAGCGCGAGGATCGCCGCCGGCCACGGCGAGAGATCGATGCCGATCTCGGGCAGGCCGTAGAACACGATGAACAGCTGCACCAGCAGGGGAGTGCCGCGGATGATCGAGATGTAGGTGCGGGCGATCCCGGAGAGCACCCGGTTGCCCGAGATGTTGGCCAGTGCAGCCGCCACGGCCAGCACGAGACCCAGGGCGAAGCTGACGATCGTGATGGGGATCGTGGCGATCACCAGGGCCCGCAGCATCGGCCCGGCCGCGTCCTTGACGACCTCCCAGTCGGTGCGTGTCGCGCGTCCGCCGGAGAGGTCGGCCTCGCCGGTGTTCTGCACCGTGACGTCGATCTTGAAGTACTTCTGAGAGATCTCCGCCAGGGTGCCGTCGGCCTTGAGCGCGGCCAGGGCGTCGTTCGCCTGCTGCCGCAGCTCGGTGTCGTCCTGGCGGAAGGCGAGCTTCTGCTCGCTGATCTCGTCGCCAGCGGTGCCGGAGATCTCGACCTGGTCGGTGCCCGTGGTGTTGAGGTAGTCCAGCGCCGCGAGGTTGTCGTTGATGAGCGCGTCCACGCGTCCCTGCACCACCAGGGCGGCCGCCTGCGGGAAGCCCTCGACGCCCTCGACCGTGGCACCCGCCTCGCGGGCCAGCTCGGCGTAGTTGGTCGTGAGGGACTGGGCAGTGGTCTTGCCCTCCAGGTCCGAGAGCTTCGTGATGCCCGTGGTGCCGGCCTTCACGACGATCACCCCGCGCGAGTACGTGTAGGTGTCGGACAGGCCGTAGCGCGCCTGACGCTCGGGGTTGTCGGTCACCTGGTTGGCGATGACGTCGATGCGGTCGGCCTCGAGCGCGGCGAAGATCGCGTCGAAGGTCGTCTCGACGAACTCCAGCCTCCACCCGGCCTCCTCGGCCACGGCCTGGATGACCTCGATGTCGAAGCCGGTCAGCTCGTTGTTCTCGGACTCGTGGAACGAGAACGGCGGATAGGTGCCCTCGGTGCCGACCCGCACCAGAGGCCGGTCGTCAGTCGCAGCGACTGCGGACCCTGCCGGGAGCATCACGAGGGCGAGAATCGCGAGGACGAGGAGCTTGACGGCGTGTCTCAACAGAACCCCTCGATGGCGACGGAGCTCGTCCCCGCTCTGCGTCACAGTAGTCGGCCCGCGCCGAGGTGGGAACAGATCCATGATGCGGACCTCCGTATGGCCAGCGTCCAAGACCTTAGGTTAGGCTTACCTCGTTCTTGATATTCGACGAGGAGATTCCCGTGCGCGTCCTGCGAGTTTTGGCCCTGACCATGGCCGTCCCCCTGACCCTGAGCGTCACCGCTGCGTGCAGCACTGGCGCTGCTGGCGATGGTGACACCGAAGCTGTCGAGGCGGCGAGTGGTGTCGACGCTGACGCCTTCCCCGTCACCATCGAGCACGCGCTCGGCGAGACCACGATCGAGGACGAGCCGAAGCGCGTTGTCGCCGCCGGATTCTCCGGGGCAGACTTCCCGCTCTCGTTGGGTGTCGTGCCGGTGGGAGCCGCCAAGATCACCTATGCGGGCACCGAGGAGTTCTCCACCACCTACTTCGACGACGCGCTCGCCGAGATCGACGGTGCCGAGGCGCCCACCCGCCTGGACGAGACCGACGGTCTGCCGGTCGATGAGATCGTGCGACTGGAGCCCGACCTGGTCACCGCGACCCAGTCCGGGATCACCCAGGAGGAGTACGACACGCTCACCGACGCCGGCATCGACGTCGTCGCCTACCCCAACGCGCCCTACACGACGACGTGGCAGGAGTCGCTGGAGATGGAGGGTCGCGCGCTCGGCCGCTCCGAGCTCGCCGCGCAGATCGAGGACGAGACGACCCAGCTGATCGCGGACACGGCCGAGGAGTTCCCGCAGCTTCAGGACAAGACCTTCACCTTCGGCGGTCCGAACGCGGGAGACTTCTCCTCGTTCTACGTCTACACCGACCAGGACAACCGCCCGCGCCTGCTGACCGACCTGGGCATGAAGAACACCGAGTTCGTGCAGGAGAACAGCGAGGACGGACAGTTCCTGTTCAACGTCTCCTCCGAGCGCGCCAGCTCCTTGGACGCGGACGTGTTCCTCACCTATGCCACCAGCGAGGACGAGGTCGCGGACCTGGCGAGCAACCCGTTGACCCGGCAGATCCCCGCCATCGCGGACAACCGGTGGTACGCCACGGTCGACGTCACCGAGGCCGTCGGTTTCTCCGCTCCGTCGCCACTGTCGCTGCCGTCGGCCCTGGAGCGGTACGTGCCCCAGGTCGCTGCGGCCGTCGACGGCAACGGATCGGGCTCCTGATCGGTTCGGCCGGGCGGGGACACTGAGATGGCCGCGACCGAGGCGATCCTGGCACCGCCCGAGCGGGCGATGGCGGGGCCGCGGCGCGCTGCCGTCGCACTGGTCTGCCTGCTCGTCGTGGCCATGATCGCGTCGGTGCTGGTCGGCTCTCGCCTCGTCTCGCCGCTGGCGTGGTTCGAGGACGGTCCTGACCGGATCGTCCTGGAGTCCCGCGTCGTGCGGACCGTGCTCGGAATGCTCGTCGGGGCGGCGCTGGGTCTCGCCGGCGCCAGCATGCAGGGCCTCACCCGCAATCCGCTGGCCGATCCCGGCATCCTCGGGATCAACGCCGGTGCGGCTCTGGCGATCGTGCTCGGCATCGTCTATCTCGGTGCAGGCGGGCTGACCGCCTACATGCTGCTCGGCTTTGTCGGCGCTGCAGTCGCGGCTGTCGCGGTGCACTCGATCGCCAGCATCGGACGTGGTGGTGCGACTCCCGCCAAGCTGACCGTCGCCGGCGCCGCGTTCGCTGCCGCCGCGACCAGCTGGACGGTGGCGGTGCAGCTGATCGACCAGGTGGCCCTCGATGTGATGCGCCGCTGGCAGGTCGGCTCGGTCGGCGGACGCGACTGGGACACGGTCGCGACCGTGGGTCCGGTGCTCGCGGTCGGATTCGTCCTCGCGATCGGGCTGAGCCGCACCCTCAACACCTTGGCCCTGGGCGACGACCTCGCCAAGGGGCTGGGTCGTCACACCGTGCGCGACCGGCTGCTGGTCGGTACCGCGATCGTGCTGCTCGCCGGCACGGCGACGGCCGTGGCCGGTCCGATCGCCTTCGTCGGCCTGATCGTGCCGCACCTGGTGCGGGTCGCGGTGGGCTCCGACCACCGGTTCCTCCTGCCGCTGAGCGCTGGTTTCGGTGCCGTGCTGGTGCTGCTGGCCGACACCGCCGGCCGGGTCGTGCTGCCGCCGTCGGAGGTGCAGGTGGGCATCATGACTGCGATCGTGGGCGTCCCGTTCTTCTTGCTGCTGGTGCGTCGTGGACGGATGGGCCTGTGAGCGCCCCGGTGCTGACCCGCACGAGTGCCGCAGGTGCCGCGAGGTCGGACCTTCGCGCGGCCAACCGCGCTCCCCGCCGACGCCGCCGGGTCGTGACCGCCGCTCTGGTGGGTGCGCTCGTCGCGGCGTTCGGGGCCCGGGTGCTGCTGGGCGACTACACCGTCACGATCCCCGATTTCTTAGCGATCGTGTTCGGCAAGGACATCCCGGTCGCGAGCTTCGTGGTGATGGAGTCCAAGCTGCCGCGCGCCGTGCTGGCGGTGCTGGTGGGCGTCGCGTTCGGCACGGCGGGATCGCTGTTCCAAAACCTGCTGCGCAACCCGCTGGCCAGCCCGGACATCGTCGGCGTCAGCCTCGGGGCCAGCGCGGCGGGCGTTTTCGCCATCCTGGTGCTGGGGCTGCGCGGGGGCGCCGTCTCGGTGTTCGCCGTGGTGGGCGCCGTGGCCGTGGCGGCCGTCGTGCGCTGGGTCGCCGGAACCACGGGCGGGTACCGCCTCGTGCTGGTCGGGGTCGGAGTGGCCGCCGGCATGCTGGCTGTGGTCCAGTACCTGCTGGCCCGTTCCAGCACGTACGACGTCCAGCTCGCGCTGCGCTGGCTGGTGGGCAGCCTGAACGGGGTGCCGTGGTCGACCATCGGCATCCTGGCGGCCGCCATGGTGGTGCTGCTCGCCGTGCTCGCCTGGCTGGGCCGGGCCCTGCCGGCGCTCGAGCTGGGCCAGGACGCCGCCGTCGGTCTCGGTGTTCGGGCGCATCGCATCGACACGCTGCTGCTCGTGGGGGTGTTGCTGACGGCCTTCGGCGTCGCCGCCGCCGGGCCCGTCTCATTCGTGGCCTTCATGGCCGGACCGATCGCCCGTTCCCTGTTGGGCGGTCGGCACAGTCTGCTGTGCGGTGCCCTGGTCGGCGCGGTGCTGATGCTGCTGGCCGACTACACCGCCGCCTACCTGGTGCCGGGGGTCGTGCTGCCGGTCGGTGTCGTGACCGGGGCGGTCGGCGGGCCGTTCCTGCTGTGGTTGTTGACACGTGGAGCTGCAACGGGAGGAGCACGATGACCAGACTGCGCACCGAGGCGGCCAGCCTCGGCTACGGAGACCGCACGGTGGTGCGTGAGATCACCGTCGAGGTGCCTGACGGCCAGATCACGGTGGTCGTCGGCCCCAACGCGTGCGGCAAGTCCACGCTGCTGCGGGGGCTGGCGCGTCTGCTGAAGCCGGCCGAGGGCAGCGTGCTGCTCGATGGCGAGGTCATCCATCGTCGCCCGACCAAGGAGGTGGCGAAGGTGCTGGGGCTCCTGCCGCAGACCCCTATCGCGCCGGACGGTGTCACCGTCGCGGATCTCGTCGGCCGGGGGCGTCAACCGCACCAGGGGATGTTCGCGCGCTGGACCGCCGAGGATCGCGCCGCCGTCAGCGAGGCCATGGTGCTCACCGGGACCGACGAGCTGGCCGACCGTGCTGTCGACGAGCTGTCAGGCGGTCAGCGGCAACGGGTCTGGATCGCCATGGCGCTCGCCCAGGGCACCGATCTGCTGCTGCTCGACGAGCCCACGACGTACCTCGACGTGGCCCACCAGGTCGAGATGCTCGACCTGCTCGCCGAGCTCAACGCGCGGCGAGGCACCACGATCGTCATGGTCCTGCACGACCTCAACCTGGCGGCTCGGTACGCCCACCGGCTCATCGCGTTGAAGGACGGGATCGTGCTGGCCGAGGGAGCACCCCGAGACGTCGTGACGGCCGAGCGGGTCGAGGAGGTGTTCGATCTGCGCTGCCAGGTGATCGAAGACCCGGTCGCCGGCACGCCGCTGGTGGTGCCGATCAGTCGCACGCACGCCCCCTCATCGAGCAGGTGAGGTGGCGAGGCGTGCATCAGGGATGCAGCGACGCACCCTTGCACGTCTTGTCGACGGCGTTCCGCGCGCCGTGCACGGCGATCCCGACCAGGTCGAGGTCGTCGCGTCGGACGTCTCGCACCACCGCCCGGTTGGCCTCGTCGTGGCCCGTCTGAAACATCTGAGCGGTGTAGATCGCGGTGGCGAGACCGCGACTCACGGCCTTGCCGAGCGTCGTGGAGAGCCGCTCACGGTCGCCGGACAGCACGACGACCGGTTGACGCAGCAACGGTAGGTAGACGGTCTCGTCCGCGTCGGTGTACGGCTCGCCGATCAGATCCGGATGCGCAGCCGCGATGCCGGCGATCAGGAACGAGGTCACGTTGAGCTCCTGCCACGGAGCGACGTCGGCGCGCAGGAGGACGGCGATCTTGGTGTCGAAGCGAATCGGTTCAGTCGTCATGACACCAGCGTCACCTGACTCGACCGGGCCGGTCTTGTACGTTCCTGACATGAGCTCGAAAGAGCGGGTGCGGTCGTGGCGCCCGGCCGTGGCCGGCGTTGCCGAGGTGCTGCACGCGCACTTCACCGAGCACGCCTATCCGGCACACACGCACGCCGACTGGACGCTCCTGCTGGTCGACACCGGTGGCGTCGACTACGCGTTGGGACGCACGCCGCAGGTGGCGGCGCCCCGATCGCTGACGATCCTGCCCCCGCACGTGCCGCACGACGGGCGGGCGGCACAGGACGGCGGCTTCGACAAGCGGGTGGTCTACCTCGCCGAGCGGTGGCTGTCGCTCGACCTCGTCGGCGCGGCCGAACGTGACCCATCGCTGCGAGGGCTCGATCTCGCCGCCGAGACGGCCGCTCTGCACGAGGCGCTCGTGCGGCCCGGCGACGAGCTGGAGGCAGAGTCCCGGCTGGCGCTGGTCTGCGAGCGGATCGGCCATCGACTCGACCAGCGGGCGACACGGCACCCGGATCGTCCGGCCGCGCGGGTGGCCGGGCTCGTCCGTGAACGCCTCGACGCGGTCGACGGCGAAGCGCCCACCCTGCAGCAGATGGCCGCCGAGCTCGACGTCCACCCCACCCACCTGGTGCGCGCGTTCACGCGGGAGTTCGCGATGCCTCCCCACCGCTACCTGATCGGGCGCCGCATCGACCGGGCCCGCAGCCTGCTGCTGGACGGCATGGGCTCGGCGGAGGTGGCCGTCGTCGCGGGCTTTCACGACCAGTCGCACCTGACCCGTCACTTCAGGCGGTTGCTCGGTGTCACCCCCGGTGCCTTCGCGCGTGGAGCCGCCTGACCACGCACGACACGTTCACGCCATGGCCACGTCGCGGGTCTAGCCTGATGCCATGGACCAGCCGCACCTGATCGTGATCTTCGGAGCCACCGGGGACCTCGCTCGCCGCAAGCTGCTGCCCGGCATCATGCACCTGGTGCAGAGCCAGCTGGTGCCGGACTCACGCATCATCGGGGTCTCGCTCGACGACTTCGACGACGACGGTTTTCGCGCCTTCGCCGAGCAGGCCTGCCGTGAGTTCGGCACCCGCGCCGGCGGCACCGACCAGTGGGACGACTTCGCCGCCAAGCTGTCGTACGTCAACGTCAAGGACGGCCCGGAGGCGCTCGCGCAGCAGGCCGCCAAGCAGGAGGCTGCGCTGGGTGGCCGGCACGGGCGGCTGCACTACCTGAGCGTTCCGCCGAAGGCCGCGCTCGACGTGGTCAAGACCCTCGAGGCCGCCGACCTGGTCACCGACTCACGCATCATCATGGAGAAGCCGTTCGGCACCGACCTGGCCAGCGCGGTGGCGTTGAACGCCTCGATCCACGAGGTGTTCGGCGAGAGTCAGATCTTCCGGATCGACCACTTCCTGGGCAAGGAGGCGGCGCTGAACATCCTCGCGTTCCGGTTCGCCAACGGGCTGTTCGAGCCGATCTGGAACCGCAACTTCATCGACCACGTGCAGATCGACGTGCCCGAGACCCTGGGCCTGGACGGGCGCACCGGGTTCTACGAGGGCACCGGGGCGTTCAAGGACATGGTGGTGACCCACCTGTTCCAGGTGCTCGCCTTCATGGCGATGGAGCCCCCGACGTCGCTGGACTCCGACTCGATCTCCGAGGAGAAGAACAAGGTCTTCCGCTCGATGCTGCCGCTGGACCCGCGCGAGGTCGTGCGAGGTCAGTACCAGGGCTATCGCGACGAGCCCGGGGTTGCCGGTGACTCCGACACCGACACTTTCGTGGCGCTCAGGGCCGAGATCGACAACTGGCGCTGGGCCGGGGTGCCGTTCTACCTGCGCACGGGCAAGAAGTTGGCCGAGGGGGCGCGCATCATCTCGATCGCCTTCCGCGAGCCGCCCAAGTCGATGTTTCCGTCCGGATCGGGGGTGGGTTTGTCCGGCCCCGATCACCTGACCTTCGATTTGGCGGACGCCTCGAGGATGTCCCTGTCGTTCTACGGCAAGCGCCCTGGGCCGGGCATGAAGCTGGACAAGCTGAGCATGCAGTTCGCGATGCAGGAGACCGACCGCGCCGGTGACGTGCTGGAGGCGTACGAACGTCTCATCTACGACGCGATGCGCGGCGAGCGCACGCTCTTCACGACGGCCGAGGGTATCGAGCGACTGTGGGAGATCTCCGCGCCGCTGCTGACCGACACCCCTCCGGTTCGGGCCTACCCGCCGGGCACCTGGGGCCCCAACGCAGTCCACCAGCTGATCGCCCCCAAGGCGTGGCGCCTCCCCTTCGAGCGCAGCTGGCGAAAACCCAACACCACCGCCGACTGACCGCCGACGAGTCACGTAGAACCGGTGACGAGTCACGAAGACCCGGTGACGAGTCACGGAGACCGTTCTGAGTGACTCCTCGGTGGGTCTCCGTGACTCGTCAGCGAACCGCGCGGCGAGCCCGACTGACCGTCACCACAGGACCTGCTTGATCGGGGTCACGGCCTCTGGGGTGGAATCGCCGATCATCTCGCGCAGGTCGATCTCGACGGTCCGGGAGATGGCGGTGATCGGCACGTCATGCACGCCGTCCCTGAAGGGCTCGGACAGGTCCTTGCCCACCTGCACCGCCAGGAGGAACATCACGCCGATCAGGCCCGATCCGATGGGCGTCCACCACCACAGGTCGGGAAAGACCGCGAAGGGCAGGATCACGCAGAACACCCGCGCGAAGAACGACGGCAGGAACCGGTACTGGATCGGCAGCGGCGTGCGCTGGATGCGTTCCAGGCCGCCTTGGGCGTCGGTCAGGGCGGACATGGTGGAGTCGATCTGGACGCGAGCGATGTCGTCGATCATCCCGCGGCGGTGCGCCTCGTTCAGCAGACGTCCGGCCTCCGACATCGTGGCCGTGGGCAGGCTGGTCGATGCCAGCACCCGATGCAACGCGTCCTCGCACAGATTCGCCGCCAGCTCGTCGGGCGGACGCTGCTGACGCAGCGACGTCCGCAGGGCATGCACGTAGGCGACCTGGGTGCGCACGAGGTCGTCGACCAGTCCGGGTCGGGCACCGGGCACCGTCTCGTCGACCATCGTGACCGCCTCGCGGCCCAGGTTGCGCGAGTGGTTGACGATGCTGCCCCACAGCGTGCGTGCCTCCCACCAACGGTCGTACGCCGCATTGACCATGAAGCCCAGGAAGAGGGCGATCGCGGTGCCGTAGAGGGTGTACTGGATCTCGATGGCCTCGAAGTTGATCCATCCCTGCACGATCGTCCAGGTCACGGCGACGTCCCACGTCAGGAGGATGATCACGGGCCAGAGCATCGGACGCCAGACCGCGGACGCCCTGGGTAGCTGAGAGGTGATCATGCGGCAACTGTGACGGGCGGGTCCAACGTCGTCACGACATCGTGACGAGGGTCGCAGACGGACGTCCGAAAGGCCCCGTCACCGGGTGCGGTGGTCAACTTCCAGGCGTCTGGAGGCCGCTTCGGTCGAGGGTGCCGAACGACTCGATGTCCGACTGCACGCGTAGGATCGAGGCGACATGACGCTGCCGTTCCCCGTGCCCCCGACGCCTCAGACATCTGCTCGGTCGACCCGGCGCCAGCCGCGATCCGAGGCACTGCTCGAGGGCCTCAACGACGCCCAGAAGCAGGCGGTCTCGCACCCCGGCGGTCCGTTGCTGGTGATCGCCGGGGCCGGATCGGGCAAGACCCGGGTGCTCACGCGGCGCATCGCCTGGCTGATCGCGGCCAAGGGGGCCCACCCCGGTTCGATCCTCGCCATCACCTTCACCAACAAGGCCGCTGCCGAGATGCGGTCCCGAGTTGCTGAACTGGTGGGTTCGTCTTCCCGAGCGATGTGGGTTTCTACGTTCCATTCGGCTTCTGTGCGCATCCTGCGCCGCGAGCACGCCAAGCTCGGGTTCACGTCCTCGTTCACCATCTACGACGCCGCCGACCAACGCCGACTCATGACCATGGTCTGTCGCGACATGGAGCTCGACCCCAAGCGGATCGCCCCGCGGGCGGTGCTCAACTGGATCTCCAACCTCAAGAACGAGCTCGTCGACCACGAGTCGGCCAGCAGCCGGGCCACCAATCCCACCGAGGAGATCTACGCCGAGGTCTACGGCACCTACCAGGCCCGGCTCACCGCGGCCAACGCCATGGACTTCGACGACCTCATCATGAACACGGTCCACCTGCTGCAGGGCTGGCCCGACGTCGCCGAGGCGTACCGGCGCCGCTTCCGGCACCTCCTGGTCGATGAGTACCAGGACACCAACCACGCGCAGTACCAGCTCATCAAGGAGCTCACCGACCCCGAGTCGGACCTGCTGGTGGTCGGCGACTCCGATCAGTCGATCTACGCCTTCCGTGGCGCCAGCATCCGCAACATCTTGGAGTTCGAGGACGACTTCCCCGACGCCACCACGGTGCTGCTGGAGCAGAACTACCGGTCCACCCAGACCATCTTGTCGGCAGCCAACGCCGTCATCGCGCGCAACGAGGGCCGCCAGGACAAGAAGTTGTGGTCCGCCGAGGGCGATGGCGAGCGCATCATCGGCTATGTCGGCGACGACGAGCGCGACGAGGCGCAGTTCATCGCCGACGAGGTCGACCGGCTCTCCGATTCCGGTGGGGTCGCCGCCAAGGACGTGGCGATCTTCTACCGCACCAACGCCCAGTCACGCGTGTTCGAGGAGGTCTTCATCCGGGTCGGCCTGCCCTACCGGGTCGTGGGTGGGGTGCGGTTCTACGAGCGCAAGGAGGTCAAGGACGCCCTGGCCTACCTCAAGGTCCTGGTCAACCCGCGCGACACCGTCTCGATCCGCCGCGTTCTCAACGAACCCAAGCGAGGTATCGGCGATCGGGCCGAAGCGGCCGTGCAACGACTCGCCGTGCAGCACGACGTCAGCTTCTGGGAGGCGCTCACCCGCGCGTCCGAGGCACCCGACCTCGCCACCCGGTCACTGCGAGCCATCGAGCCGTTCACCGACTTCATGTCCGAGCTGATGGACATGGCGGCGGGGGGAGCGCCGGCCGATGCCGTGCTCGAGGCAGCGCTGACCCGTAGCGGCTACCTGTCGACGCTGGAGGACAGCACCGACCCCCAGGACGAGACCCGGGTCGAGAATCTCGCCGAACTGGTCGCCGTTGCCCGCGAGTTCGTCGTGAATGCCTCCACCGTCGATGAGTCCGACCAGGCCGGCGCCGACGTCGAGGAGGCGGACCTCACCCCCGGTTCACTGGCCGCGTTCCTCGAGCAGGTCGCCCTCGTGGCCGATGCCGACTCCATCCCCGACGAGGGCGACGGTGTCGTCACCCTCATGACGCTGCACACGGCCAAGGGCCTGGAGTTTCCGGTGGTGTTCCTGACCGGTCTGGAGGACGGCATCTTTCCGCACATCCGCGCGATGGGCGACCCGGCCGAGCTCGCCGAGGAACGACGTCTCGCCTACGTGGGCATCACGCGCGCCCGCACGGCGTTGTACGTCACGCGCGCCACCACCCGGTCGGCGTGGGGAGCGCCCAGCTACAACCCGGCGTCACGGTTCCTCGACGAGCTGCCGGTCGACCTGGTGGACTGGAAGCGTCTGGGGCAGTCGCCCACGGCGTGGACTCCCAGCACTCCGTCCGCCACGGCGCGATCGTCGTTCCGCTCCAGCAACGTCGCCGCCCGGTCGAGCAAGGGAACGCGCGCCACGGTCTCGGTCGAGCCCGGCGATCGGGTCAGTCACGACACGTTCGGACTCGGCACCGTCGTCGCCATCGATGGAGAAGGTGACCGCGCGCAGGCATCGGTCGACTTCGGCACCCACGGCATCAAGCGCCTGCTCCTGCGCTACGCCCCCGTCGAGAAGCTCTAGCCCGCACCAAATTTTGGGACGTAGTTCGTCAGGCCGGGCCTTCGGAGTGACGAACTACGCCGCAAACCATCGGCGCCAGGTGTCACTCAGCTGCGGAGGTGGTCCGACGTAGCCACGGTCGACCAGCGCTCGGTGCACTCTGGCAACGATCGCGCCGGGGTCTTTCATGTCCTCGATCGTCACCACGATGACCCGCCATCCGAGAGCCTCGAGCTGTTCGCGTCGCAGGTGGTCCTTCTGTCGCTGCAGGGCGTCGCGCTCGTGCTGCCATCCGTCGTACTCGACCAGCACCATGAACTCGCGATACGGCAGATCTCCTCGGGCCACGAAGCAGCCGGAATGGTCAAGGATGTCGGTGTTCACCTCCGATGCGGGTAGGCGTCCGAATCGAAGCAGGAGTCGTAGATCGGTCTCTGTCACGGACTCGACGCCGTGGCGGACGTGACGAGCGATCCGACGCACTCGGCGGACGCCATTGAGATGGTGGGTCATCGAGAACTCGTACAGCTGTTCCGGCGTCGTCAGCGCGAGTCGGACCAACCAGTCGCCGGCGCGCACCAGGTCGACATGACCCAGCTGTGTGGCGACGTCGATCAACGTGCGGGTGGGGTCGAGCACGGGGACCCCGCGGACCACAGACGGATGGAGCATGTCTTGACGACGGTGCAACGTGACACCCTTGAGGCGAGTCTGGGCGCGCATGTTTGTCGAGAAGTGCAGGGGAGTCGGGTCTCGTAGTGTGACTCCCCACCACCACAGTGCTGACAGGTGGCTCAAGGCAGCATCCGCTGGCAGAAGCAACCGCGCGGCTGCAATCTGCAGCTCGGGCGTGAGCGGTGTGTCTGCGTAGCGGTGCACCCCGCGATGGACCGACACGATGCGTTGGCCGTTCAGCACGTCTTTGCTGAGGCCAGCCTCGTGGGCTTCCTGCGAGCTGAACACCCGACCGCGCAGGGACGACGGAAGCAGAAGTGGTGACGGCATGGGTCGACCGTCTCCCCGTCGGCAGCGCCGGAGAAGTCCTGCACGGCGACGTTGTGGAGAACGCTATTCCGTCCACAGGCGCCCACAGAGAGCAAATTTTGTGACGCAGTTCGCCACGCGATCAACGGAGAGTGACGAACTGCGTCACAAAATTTGGGCTAGGGGGTGACGCCGTGCTCGAGCAGAATCGGCTCGGGGTCGACGGCGCCGCCGCCGGCGGGACGGACTTCGAGGTGCAGGTGGGGTCCGGTGACGTTGCCGGTCGATCCGGTGTAACCGATGGTCTGACCGGGGGTGACGGCATCGCCGACAGAAACCGCGAGGCGGCTCTGGTGGGCATACCAGATCTCGGTGCCGTCCTCGAGTGTGACCACGGTGCGATTGCCGTAGGCGCCTTCGTAACCGGCTGACGTGACGGTGCCGGCAGCAACTGACACGATCGTGGAGCCCGATGGTCCGGCGAGGTCGATACCGGTGTGCCGGTTCGACCACAGGGCGCTGGCCTGGCCGAAGCGTGCAGTGAGGCTGTAGCCGGTCACCGGGATGACCCACTGGTTCTTCTTGATCTCAGCCTCGATCTCGGCGCTCTGCTCATCGACCTTGGCGGCCAGATCGCTGAGCGCAAGATCGCGCTGGTCCTTCTGGGTCTGCAGCTGCTTGGTGAACGTGGCGCGGTCGAAGTCGCGGCTGACATCAACCGATCCAGAGGCCTCGGCGGGAGTTCCGCCGCCGGCGTAGGACTCGGAGATCGTCTGGTACTGACCGGCGCTGAGCGAATCGGTGTCGGTGGCGTTACCCACCACAGTGGACAGGAAACCTGCACTGATCAGGACGACGGCTCCGGCCATGGCGGGCGTGGGGCGCAGCCGATGGCGGGTTTGGCGCCGAGCAGCGGCGCGCTTGCCGGATCCAGCAGGAGGGGTCGACTGTCGACTGTCTAGTCGGCGCTTGGGTGCTGAAGGCGGCACGCAGGTACCTCACAGTCGGGGAATCAGGAACTCGGTGAGCCTAACGGAGGACGGGCTGTCGCGGAAACCGAATGCCACATGATCGCCCGCCCGGAAACTGCGGGGAGGCTGTTCTCCCGCTCCTGCTCGCCTGAGGCGTGGCGCAGCCCAGCAGCCGATGTGATGGATCTGACGTCGTGCTCGGCGTGTCGCTCCGGGTTCTGCTTCGGCGTCGCCCATGGGACGATCTGACCATGTCGCTGGCCAGATCGAGGCGTGTCGTGGTGGGGTCGTGCGGTGATGACGCCGCAGCGCGTCTGGTCGCCCGCGCGCTGTTGATGTCGGGCCGCGAGGTCGTGTTCATCGGAGGAGACCAGAGCATCGAACAGGTCGCCCGCACCGTGGTGTCCGAGGATGCGGCGGCCGTCGTGCTCGACGGATCCGTCGACGATCTGGGCCGTCTGGCCGCGAGGCTGGAGGAAGCCGGCGTCGGTCACGTCACGACGTCGGTGGTCGACCTGTCCGATGCGAACGCCGCGGGTGTGACGGACCCGACGGTCGGCATGAGCGACCCCACACCCCACAGGACAGCGTGAATGGATAGAGTCAATTTGGTCCGTCGGCCGTCCCCGGCCGGCTCCGACTGCATGGTCGGCTCGTGCCTTCGCGCTACAACGAGCCTCCGCGCCTCGCGCGGCACCACCTGCCACCCGCACGTCACAACAGGACGGAAACACTTGTGGATTTGATGGAGTATCAGGCGAAGGAACTGTTCGCCAAGCATGACGTCCCGGGCGCTCCCGGCATCGTCGCCACCACGCCCGAGGAGGCACGCGCCGCTGCTGAACAGCTCGGCGTCTGCGTCGTCAAGGCGCAGGTCCAGGCCGGAGGTCGCGGCAAGGCTGGCGGCGTCAAGCTCGCCAAGACACCCGACGAGGCCCACGAGCACGCCACCGCGATCCTCGGGATGCAGATCAAGGGACTCACGGTGCACCGTGTCCTGATCGCTCCCGCGGCGACCATCGAGGAGGAGTACTACTTCTCCTTCCTGCTCGATCGCTCCAACCGCAGCTACCTGTGCATCGCCAGCATCGAGGGTGGTGTGGAGATCGAGGAGGTCGCTGCGACCAACCCCGACGCTGTCAAGCAGATCCCGATCGATGCCGGAACGGGCGTCGACGAGGCCAAGGCCCGCGAGATCGTCACCGAGGTCGGGTTCCCGGCCGCGCTGACCGAGCAGGCCGTCACGACCGTGCTCGCGCTGTGGAAGACCTTCGTCTCCGAGGACGCCACGCTCGTCGAGGTCAACCCGCTGGCCCGCCTCGCGGGTGACAAGCTCGAGGCGCTCGACGGCAAGGTGTCGCTCGACGACAACGCCGACTTCCGCCACGAGGACCATGCCGCGTTCGAGGACAAGGACGCCGCCGATCCGCTCGAGGCCAAGGCGAAGGCCAAGGGGCTGAACTACGTCAAGCTCGACGGCCAGGTCGGCATCATCGGCAACGGCGCGGGACTCGTCATGAGCACCCTCGACGTCGTGGCCTACGCCGGAGAGGCGCACGGCAACGTCAAGCCGGCCAACTTCCTCGACATCGGCGGAGGCGCCTCGGCGCAGGTCATGGCCGACGGTCTCGACGTCATCCTTGGCGACGAGCAGGTCAAGAGCGTGTTCGTCAACGTCTTCGGTGGCATCACGTCGTGCGACGCGGTCGCCAACGGCATCAAGGGTGCGCTCGAGCTGCTCGGCGACAACGCCACCAAGCCGCTCGTGGTCCGTCTCGACGGCAACAACGTCGACGAGGGTCGCGCGATCCTCGACGAGCTCAACCACCCGCTGGTCACGCAGGTGGACACCATGGACGGCGCGGCCGACAAGGCCGCCGAGCTGGCGAACGGCTGAAGGGGTACAGATGTCTATCTTCGTGAACAAGGACTCCAAGGTCATCGTCCAGGGCATCACCGGCGGTGAGGGCACCAAGCACACCGCCCGCATGCTGGCCGCCGGCACCCAGGTCGTGGGCGGTGTCAACGCGCGCAAGGCCGGAACCACGGTCTCGCACACTGACGGCGACGGAAACGCCGTCGAGCTGCCGGTCTTCGGAACGGTCGCCGAGGCGATGGAACAGACCGGCGCCAACGTGTCGGTGCTGTTCGTGCCGCCGGCTTTCACCAAGGACGCGGTCGTCGAGGCGATCGACGCCAAGATCGACCTCGCGGTGATCATCACCGAGGGCGTTCCGGTGCAGGACAGTGCCGAGTTCTGGGCCTACGCCCAGGGCAAGGACACGCGCCTGATCGGTCCCAACTGCCCGGGCATCATCACTCCGGGCGAAGCGCTCGCGGGCATCACCCCGGCGACCATCGCGGGCAAGGGCCCGGTCGGTCTGGTGTCGAAGTCCGGCACGCTGACCTACCAGATGATGTTCGAGCTGCGGGACTTCGGTTTCTCCACGGCCATCGGTATCGGTGGTGACCCGATCATCGGCACCACGCACATCGACGCGCTCGAGGCGTTCGAGAACGATCCGGAGACCAAGGCGATCGTGATGATCGGTGAGATCGGCGGCGACGCCGAGGAGAAGGCAGCGGCCTACATCTCCGAGCACGTCACCAAGCCGGTCGTCGGCTACGTAGCCGGTTTCACCGCTCCCGAGGGCAAGACGATGGGCCACGCGGGCGCCATCGTGTCCGATGGCGCGGGCACGGCGCAGGGCAAGAAGGAGGCCCTCGAGGCCGCCGGGGTCAAGGTCGGCAAGACGCCGTCTGAGACTGCCTCGCTGATGCGCACCATCTTGCAGGGGCTCTAGCCAGCAAGGTTCGAACCACCCGAACGCCCCCGATCCGCCTCCGGCGGAGCGGGGGCGTTCGTCGTGCAGACCGGCGTGGGTGCGGTGTCTAGCCCTGGTCGTCGGCGATGTCGGCGTAGCGCAGGCGGCTACCTGCACGAGCCACGACGGACTCGAAGACGTCGGACGTGATGTCGAACCTGCCGGCCGGGGTGAACAGGACCTGGGCGACGGCCGAACCGCGTCGCACGATGCCCATGCGGTAGAAGACGCGATCGCCCTCGGAGACCTCGAGACCGACGCGCCACGTGAAGCCGGATGTCGAGCGGGACTCGATCTCCGAGGATTGGTCGACCTCGGCCGTCCGGTTGTCGTCGGCGCACGAGGCGATGCGCTTGCGGACGCCGTCGACGAACGTCTTGGCGGCGTCCTCGTCGGCGAACTGGCCGACGGTCTCGGTAAGACCGAACTGCTCGGGCACCTCTGTCGCCCGGAACAGCACGAAGACGCGTGAAGCAGCGGTGCGGACGCTGTCACCGGTGAAGGCCGTGTTGTCGCACGCGGTGGCGGCCGGGTTCGGCTCGCCGTCCGCCTCGGTCTCGGTGGAGGCCCAGACGCGATCGACATCGGCGATGGGCGGCAGGTCGACCACGCCCAGGAAGTCGGGTGCCTCGGTGGTGCGCGGCGGGGAGGCGCGCCTGATCTCCCCGGATATGTCGCACTCACCGTCGGCGTCCTGACAGATCCGCGCGACGGCATCGTCGAGCACGTCGACGAAGGCGTCGAGATCGGGGCCGGTGTCGCCGTCGACCTCGTGCACCAGCGTGTTGGTCACGCGCCCGGAGCGACCGAACCCGACAGTGAAGGTGCGTTCGGGCGATCGGTTCGAAACCAGCCGCAGCACCGTGTAGTTGCCGCCGTCGCGCTCCACGGTGTAGGCGGCGAGTAGTTGCGTGCGGGGGTGCTCGCAGTCGGCGAAGGAGCGGATCAGCCGCTCGTAGGACTTCTTGGCGATGGTGGTGTCGTCGGAGACCTCGACCGACTGGGCGACCCGGGCGTTGTCGTCGCCGTCGGTGCCGAAGGTGCGCACGAAGGCCCGCAGCGGGTCCGGGTCGGCGAACCGCTCGGTCGGGCAGGTCGCGTAGGGGGTGGTGTTCTCCACCTCCTCGTCGGTGTCGCGGAGCTCCCAGCTGGCGGCGGGGTCGATGGGCCGGATCTGTCCGAGGGTCAGAAGGTCCTCATCGGTGAACTTGCGGGCATCGAGGACGGCATCGACGCTCTCGGACCCGATCTGCTCGCGATCGGGCAGTGCAGTCCGGGTGGCGAGGGCGTCGTCGTCGGTGGCGACGAAACCGGCTCCGATCACGCCGAAGATCGCAGCGGCCACGAGGATGAGGGTGTTGCGGCGCCGACCGCGGCGCGCTGCGGTGCGGATCTGGGCCGGCGGGGGTACCTCGAGTGCACGGGTCACGGCTCCGAGGGCGACCATGCGCCGCTCGATCTCGGCGATCGACTGACCGAGGGACGTCTCGAGGGTGCCGAGAGCGGTGGTGACCTGCTCGATGCCGTCCTCGGCGGGAATACCGACCTCGCGGGATGCGTCCTCAAGATCGGCATTGCCCAGGGTCATCAGCACGATGAGTCGACGCTCGTCGACATCGAGGTCGGCCAGTGCGTCGAGCAGGGCGACGTCGGAGTCCTCTTCGTGGCGACGGCGCAGGAGGTGCGTGCCACGGCTGATGGCGATGGAGCGCCACGCCTCGTTGCGCACGTAGGACACGGGGGACCGGTCGCGGATCTTGGCCCAGTCGCGCCACGCGTGGCGATAGGCGTCGGTCGTGGCCTCGAGCGCCACCTGGCGATCACCGCACAGGGCGTAGGTGACCTGGGTCGCCTCGGCGAAGGTGGAGCGGTAGAAACTGTCGAACTCATCGACGCGGGTCATCTGCAGCCTCCTTCGGCGCTCGGCGTGCCCCGGTGCGGCATCGTCACGATACAGGGGAAGATGAACCAGTGTCCGAGCCCTCCACGACCCCCTACCTGCGCGCTGCGGTCCTTGCCGGACCACTGGCAGCGGCTGTGTCCGTGCTGGTGTCCGCTGCCGTGGTGCTCGTGGCTCGAGGTAGCGACGGTGCCGCGCCTGTGGCCATCGCGCGCACAGCGGGTCAGGTCTGGCTGGCCAGCATCGGTTCGGGCCTGACGGCGGACGGCATCTCCATCAGCGTGATCCCGATCGGTGCCACGCTCATCGCGATCGCCGTCACGGCATCTGTCGTGGCCTGGACCCTGCCCGAACCCGTTGACGAGCTGCCGGCGTTCACGATCTCGGCGGCCGGTTTCCACGCTGTCTTCGCGGCGATCGTCGCCGCGCTGGCCAGCGCAGGTGGGGTCGAGGTGTCTCCGGTGCGGGCCGCCGCAGCCGGGTTCGTCGTCGGCGGACTGGGTGCGGCGATCGGAGCCGTGCGTCGTCACGGCGGCGGCGACGCCCTGTGGTTCACGATCAGCGCCGATGTCCGACGGGCCGTCCGTGCCGGAGTGGTCGGCGCGGCAGTGGTCCCGGCCGTGGGTCTCGTGATCGTGGTGGCGCTCCTGCTGCGGCACCTCGATCGGGCCGGTGATCTGTGGGCTCTGCTCGACCCGGGCTTCGGCGGGGCGGTGGTGGTGGCGGTCGGTTGCCTGCTCGCGATTCCCACGCTCGTGCTGTGGACCTCGGCGGCTCTGATCGGCCCCGGGTTCGCGCTCGGCACCGACACCTCGGTCGACCTCACCGGCTCGCAGCTGGGGGCCGTCCCGGGGTTCCCGGTGCTGGCCGCCCTGCCCGATCCGGGACAGTTCGCCGGCTGGACGTTCCTGCTGGGACTGGTCCCGCTGCTCGCCGGAGCGGTCGCCGGCTGGCGCACCGATCCCGGTGACCGCGAGGGCCTGATGGCGCGAGTGCTGGCCGGCGCCGCCGCCGGAGCCGTGGGCGGTTTCATGCTGGGAGTCCTGGTGGGCGCATCAGGTGGGGCGATCGGGCCGGGGCGCATGGAGCAGACCGGTCCGTCGGCCCTCACCCCCCTGTTGGTCGTGCTGCCGGTGATGGCCGTGGGCGGTGCGATCGGAGCGGTGCTGGCGCACTATCGTGGCGAGGGTGTCCTCCAGCTCCCCGCCTCCGGAGCCAGCTCGTCTGGTCGTCCTCGTGTCTGGGAGCGGATCAAATCTGCAGGCCCTGATCGACGCGACGACCAGTCCTGACTTTGGCGCCCAGGTCGTCGCCGTGGGTGCTGACCGGCCGGGCATCGAGGCGCTGGACCGCGCCGAGCGGCACGGTATCGACACGTTCTGCCTACCGCTTGCGGACTTCGACGACCGTGTGGCGTGGGACGTCGCGCTGGCCGACGAGGTCGCCAGCCACGCGCCCGACCTGATCGTCCTGGCTGGCTTCATGAAGCTGACCGGACCAGCATTCCTGGCCCTGTTCGGTGGCCGCACGGTCAACACGCACCCAGCCCTGTCGCCGTCCTTCCCGGGCATGCACGCCCCGCGAGATGCGCTCGAGCACGGGGTCAAGATCACGGGGGCCACGTTGTTCGTGGTCGATCAGGGCATGGACACCGGTCCCATCGTGGCCCAGGTGGCCGTGCCGGTGCTGCCCGACGACGACGAGAGCACCTTGCACGAGCGCATCAAGGTCAGCGAACGCCAGATGCTGGTCGACTGGGTCGGCCGCATGGCGCGCGAGAACTTCACCCTCACCGACCGCACCCTCACCTTCGGAGAATCATGAACCAGTCCCAGCCCCAGTCCGCGTCCGCCGAGACCCGACCTGTGCAGCGTGCGCTCGTCTCGGTCTACGACAAGACCGGCCTGGACGAGCTGGCGCGCGCCCTGCACGCCGACGGCGTCTCGATCGTCTCCACCGGTTCGACGGCCAGGACCATCGAGGCTGCCGGAGTGCCGGTCACTGCGGTCGAGGAGCTGACCGGCTTCCCTGAGTGCCTCGACGGCCGGGTCAAGACGCTGCACCCGCGCGTGCACGCCGGGATCCTGGCCGACATGCGACTCGACGACCACGTCGCCCAGCTCGCCGAGCTGGAGGTCGAGCCGTTCGACCTGGTGATCGTGAACCTGTATCCCTTCAGCGAGACGGTGAAGTCCGGCGCGACGCCCGATGAGTGCGTCGAGCAGATCGACATCGGCGGTCCGTCGATGGTGCGAGGCGCTGCGAAGAATCACCCCAGCGTCGCGGTGGTCACCTCGGTGAATCAGTACGACGAGCTGAGGGCGGCGCTGGCTGCCGGCGGATTCACCCTCGAGCAGCGCAAGCGCCTCGCCGCAGAGGCATTCGCGCACACGGCTGCCTACGACGTCGCCGTGGCGACCTGGTTCGCCGGCGACTACGCCGGCGACTCGCGATGGCCGGAGTTCGGTGGCGCGACGCTGACGCGTCAGGCCGTGCTGCGCTACGGGGAGAACCCGCACCAGGAGGCCGCGCTCTACTCCGACGGCACCGGTGGTCTCGCTGCCGCCGAGCAGCTGCACGGCAAGGAGATGAGCTACAACAACTACGTCGACACCGATGCGGCCCGCCGTGCGGCGTTCGACTTCGACCAGCCGGCCGTCGCGATCATCAAGCACGCCAATCCGTGCGGCATCGCCGTGGGATCTGACGTCGCCGAGGCGCACGCCCGGGCGCACGCCTGTGACCCCGTCTCGGCGTTCGGCGGGGTCATCGCCACCAACCGTCCGGTCAGCGTGGCGATGGCCGAACAGGTCGCCGAGGTGTTCACCGAGGTCATCGTGGCGCCCGACTACGAGCCCGGTGCCGTCGAGATCCTGCAGGGCAAGAAGAACATCCGCATCCTGCGATGCGAGGCTGACGTCGAGGCGACCGAGTACGAGTTCCGGGGCATCTCCGGAGGCGAGCTCGCCCAGCAGCGCGATCACCTCGACGCCCCCGGTGACGCCCCCGAGAGCTGGACCCTCGTCTCCGGCGAGGCAGCCGACGCGACGTTGCTCGCCGATCTCGCGTTCGCCTGGACCGCATGCCGTGCAGTGAAGTCGAATGCGATCCTGCTGGCCAGCGACGGCGCCTCGGTCGGCATCGGCATGGGCCAGGTCAACCGGGTCGATTCCTGCAGGCTCGCGGTCGAGCGCGCGGGGGACCGGGTGAGTGGCTCGGTCGCGGCCTCCGACGCCTTCTTCCCGTTCTCGGACGGTCCGCAGATATTGATGGACGCCGGAGTCAAGGCCATCGTGCAGCCCGGCGGGTCGATGCGCGACGACCAGACCATCGAGGCCGCCCAAGCCGCTGGGGTCACGATGTACGTCACCGGCACCCGCCACTTCTTCCACTGACCCCGCCCAGAAGGAGAGCTGTGCCTGATCGGCTGGTGGGTGCCACGCTCGTCGTGGCGTCGTCGACCGCGTTCGGCGCGATGGCGATCTTCGGTGTGCGGGCGCAGAACGCCGGCACCGACACGATGGCACTGATCTTCGTGCGGTTCGCGCTGGCAGCCGTGGTGCTCGTGGTGGCGCTGCGCGTCAGCGGCCGGCGGCTCCCGCCCCTGCAACGGTGGTGGCCGGTGGCCCTGATGGGCGGCGTCGGGTATGTCGGGCAGTCGACGTGCTTCTTCCTGGGACTGCAGTACGCGCAGGCGGGTCTGATCGCGCTGCTTCTGTACCTTTTTCCGGCCTTCGTGACGGTGCTGGCCGTGGTCTTCCTGCGCGAGAGGCCAGGGATCGTCACGTTCGCCGCACTCGCGATGTCGTTGATCGGCACCGCGTTGGTCGTCGGCGGCGGATCGGGTCGTCCGCTGGGCATCGCCCTGGGGGTCGGGGCCGCGATCGTGTACTCGGTGTACATCGTGGTGGGCTCGGTCGTCACCGGCGGCCTCGACGCATTGTTCGTGTCGACCGTGGTGTGCTGCTCGGCAGCTGTCGTCACGGGCGTCGTGGTCGTGGTGCTGGCAGCGGTGGGGCGCCCGCAGTCGTTCCCGGTCGACGTCAGCGGATGGGGCTCACTCGGGGTGATCGCGGTGTTGTGCACCGCATTCGCGATCCTGACCTTCTTCGCCGGCCTCAGCCGCCTCGGGGCGACGGCCACCTCGGTGCTGGCGACCGTCGAACCGGTCGTCACCATCGTGCTGGCCGCCGCCTTCCTCGACGAGCGGCTCGGAGCCGTTCAGCTCCTGGGCGGAGCATTGGTGATCGGAGCCGTGATCTGGCTCGCTGTCGGCCAACGTCATCCGGTGGCCGAGGTCGAGGCCCCACCCATCTAGTTCTGGCGATCCAGGTCTGGTGACCTAGCTCTTCAGGAGGCCTGACTCGGGGCGAGTGCCGGACTCGATGACGCTCTTGGCGGCGTCGACGGCGTTCCACACGTTCCACAGCAGCACGCCCACGACCCGGCCGTCATCGAGGTAGTACACGACCGAGCCGCCGTCCTGCTCGACCACGTCGGTCTCGAGTGACGGATCCATCCGACCCACTGCTTCGTAGCCCAGGTCGAACAGGTCGGAGTAGAACATCGGTGTGTGCGCGTACTTCTCGTCCGCGCCGGCCAGCGCCCGACCAGCTGCTTGGCCCATGGTCGTGGCGTTGTCCTCGTGCTCGACGCGGCGCCGACCCAGTCGGGGGTCGAGGTACGAGGCGACGTCGCCGGCGGCGAACACGTCGTCGACCGAGGTGCGGAGGTGGTCGTCGACCACGATGCCGCCGTCGTCGGAGCGATCGATGCCGGCCGATTCGGCCAGATCGCCGGCGGGCTGCAGGCCCAGGCCGACGACGACGAGATCAGCATCGAGCGTGGATCCGTCGTCGAGCGTGAGCTGCACGCCCTCGGCGGTGTCGTGGCCGCTGTCGACGCCGGTTCCGGCTCGCAGCTGCACGCCAGCCTGGCCGTATCGGGCGGTGACCTGCTCGGCGATCTCGGTGGGGAAGCGTCCCGCGCCCGGTGCGTCCTCGGGGAAGACCATCGTGACGTGCACGTCGTTCTGGGAGAGGGCGGCAGCGATCTCCGAGCCGATGTAGCCACCGCCGACGACGACGGCATGGGTGTCGGGCTGTGCGGCTTCGCGCAGGCGTCGGTAGTCGGCGACGGTGCGGTAGTAGATGACGTGCTCGGACGGCTCAAGTCCGTCGAGGTGACGGGGCGTGCCGCCGGTGGCGATCAGTGCCCGGCCGTAGCCGAACTCGTCGCCGGTGGCGGAGGTCGCGACCTTGCCCTGTGGATCGAGGCCGGTGATCCTCTGGCCGAGGAACACCTCGGCGCCGGTGTCGGCGGCCGGGTCCAGGGTGCTGCCGGTGAGCGTGGCATCGTCGTCGATCCATAGATCCTTGGACAGGGCCGGGCGACGCACGGGCGGGTCGGACTCGTCACCGACGATGCCGATCGAGCCGGCAGGATCGATCTCGCGGATGCCGCGGGCGGCGGCATCAGCAGTCATACCGGCTCCGATGATCAGGTAGTCATAGTCGTGACGCATGACGCCTGCGTACCCCGACGGCCGAACCTCATGCGTCGAGGACGGTGAACACCTGGCCGTTGGCGGGTAGCCGGGCTCGATCTCGGTGCTGACCGGCTCCACCGACCGGCTCCGGGGGAGAGCGGCGCCTCGGAGGATGGGGCCGTGGAAGAATGGCGCCGTGTCCGCTCAGATCCTCGACGGCAAGGCCGTCGCCGCGTCCATCAAGGCTGAGCTGACCGAACGGGTAGCCGCTCTGCGTCAGCGCGGCATCGTTCCCGGCCTCGGCACGATCCTGGTCGGTGACGACCCCGGCAGCCAGTGGTACGTCGGCGCGAAGCACAAGGACTGTGCCGAGATCGGCATCCGGTCGATCCGCATCGACCTCCCCGCCTCAGCCACGCAGGCCGAGGTGGAGGACGCCGTCGACCAGCTCAACGCCGATCCGGAGTGCGGCCTGTACATCGTGCAGCTGCCGCTGCCGAAGGGGATCGACGAGAACGCGATCATCGGACGGATCGATCCGGCCAAGGACGCCGACGGTCTGCACCCGACCAACCTCGGGTGGCTGGTGCTGGGCAAGGAGGCCCCGCTGCCCTGCACGCCGCGCGGCATCATCGAGCTGCTGCGTCGCCACGACGTCGAGATCGCCGGTCAGCACGCGGTGGTCGTGGGCCGTGGTGTCACGGTGGGGCGGCCCATGGGCCTGCTGCTGACCCGTCGTTCGGAGAACGCCACCGTCACGCTGTGCCACACCGGAACGCAGGACCTGGCTGCTGAAGTGGCCCGCGCCGACATCGTGATCGCGGCTGCGGGGGTTCCCGGCATCATCACCGGCGACATGGTCAAGCCCGGCGCTGCCCTGCTCGATGTCGGCGTCAGCCGTGACGAGAACGGCAAGATCGTCGGCGACCTGCACCCGTCGGTGATGGACGTGGCCGGCTGGGTCGCGCCGAACCCCGGCGGAGTCGGACCCATGACCCGCGCGATGCTGCTGGCCAACGTCGTCGACGCGGCTGAGCTGGCGTGAGGCTGCCGCGCAGCCGGGGCTCGCAGTTCTACCTCGTCCAGCTGGTCGTGGTGGCGGCCGGGCTGGTGCTGCTCGCCCTGGGCTCGTGGCGCAGTGGCGTCGCGGTGGTGGGCGGATCGTTCGTGGTCGGCGCGTTCGCTCGTCTGGTGGTCCCGGTGGAGCACACCGGGATGCTGCGGGTGCGCGGCAAGATCTTCGACATGATGTGGATGATCCTGCTGGGGGTGAGCCTCGTGCTGCTGGCGCTGGTCATCCCCGACCAGCCCAGCCGCTGACTCGTCAGCGGCCGCTCAGATCACACCGAGCGCCAGGACGGCGTCGGCCACGTGGGTGAAGGCGCTGATGTTGGCTCCGGCGACGTAGTTGCCGGGCGTGCCGTACTCGTCGGCGGTCTCGATGCATCGCTGGTGGATGCCGCGCATGATGACCTCGAGCCGCTCCTCGGTGTGGTCGAACGTCCAGAAGTCGCGGGAGGCGTTCTGCTGCATCTCCAGAGCACTGGTCGCCACACCGCCGGCGTTGGCGGCCTTGCCCGGAGCGAAGCGGACGTCGGCGTCGGAGAACACCTGGATCGCCGACGGGGTGGTCGGCATGTTCGCGCCCTCGGCCACGACGCGGCACCCCTGCTTGATGAGGGTGGTGGCCTCGCGCTCGTCGAGCTCGTTCTGCGTGGCGCACGGCAGGGCGACCTCGCACGGGACGTCCCACACCGAGCCGTCGGTCACGTGGTGGACCTTGGCGCCACGCGCCTCGGCGTAGTCACCGATACGACCGCGCTGGACGTCCTTGATCTCCTTCAGCAGTGCGACGTCGATGCCGGCCTCGTCGACCACGTAACCCGAGGAGTCCGAGCACGCGACCACCACGCCACCAAGCTGGTGCACCTTCTCGATCGCGTAGATCGCCACGTTGCCCGAGCCGGACACGACGACGCGCTTGCCGTCGAGTGACTGGTTCATGGTCTTGAGGACCTCGTCGACGAAGAAGACGGTGCCGTAGCCGGTGGCCTCGGTGCGCACCTGAGAACCGCCCCACGACAGTCCCTTGCCGGTCAGCACGCCGGACTCGTACCGGTTGGTGATGCGCTTGTACTGCCCGAACAGGTAGCCGATCTCGCGACCGCCGACGCCGATGTCCCCGGCCGGGACGTCGGTGTACTCACCGATGTGCCGGTACAGCTCGGTCATGAACGACTGGCAGAAGCGCATGATCTCGCCCTCGGAGCGGCCCTTGGGATCGAAGTCCGATCCGCCCTTGCCGCCGCCGATCGGCAGGCCGGTGAGCGCGTTCTTGAAGATCTGCTCGAATCCGAGGAACTTCACGATGCCCAGGTAGACGCTGGGGTGGAATCGAAGGCCGCCCTTGTAGGGTCCGAGCGCTGAGTTGAACTCGACGCGGAACCCGCGGTTGATCTGCACCTGGTTGGTGTCGTCGACCCACGGCACGCGAAAGATGATCTGGCGCTCTGGCTCGCACAGACGACGCAGGATCGCCGCGTCGGTGTACTGGGGGTGCTTCTGCACGACCGGGCCCAGGCTGTCCAGGACCTCGAGGACGGCCTGGTGGAACTCCTCCTCGCCAGCGTTGCGGGAGACGACCTCGTCGTAGACGGGCTGGAGCGCGGGGTGCAGCTGGGTCACGATGATGTCCTCGTCGAGTGGGGGTTGCGTTTGGCCGAACCGCTGACGAGTCACGCAGGCCCGCTGGCGAGTCACACCGACACCGAGGAATTGGCGTCGTACGTGACTCGTCAGCGGGCCTACGCGACTCGTCAGCGGAAGGGGCTAGATCAGGCCGAGCTCGGTCACGGCGTCGCGCTCCTCGGCGAGCTCGGTGGCCGTGGCGTCCATCTTGGCGCGGCTGAAGTCGTCGATCTCCAGGCCCTGGACGATCTCCCAGTCACCGTTCCTGGTGGTGACGGGGTAGGAGTAGATCAGGCCCTCGGGGATGCCGTACGAGCCGTCGGAGCGCACGGCCATCGAGGCCCAGTCGCCCTCGGGGGTGCCGTGCAGCCAGTCGCGGGCGGCATCGATGGTGGCCGATGCTGCCGAGGCGGCCGACGAGGCACCGCGGGCCTCGATGATCGCGGCGCCGCGCTTGGCGACGGTGGGGATGAAGTCGTCCTCGATCCACTTCTGGTCACCGACGACCTCGGCAGCGTTGCGACCGCCGATCTCGGCGTGGAAGATGTCGGGGTACTGGGTGGCCGAGTGGTTGCCCCAGATGGTCATCTTCGTGATGTCCGCGACGCTCGAGCCCGTCTTGGCGGCGAGCTGCGACAGGGCCCGGTTGTGGTCCAGGCGGGTGAGGGCGCTGAAGCGCTCGGCCGGGATGTCGGGGGCGTTGGTCTGGGCGATCAGTGCGTTGGTGTTCGCCGGGTTGCCCGTGACACCGATGCGCACATCATTGGCAGCGTGCTCGTTCAGGGCCTTGCCCTGCGAGGTGAAGATCGCGCCGTTGGCCTCGAGCAGGTCGCCGCGCTCCATGCCCTTGGTGCGGGGGCGGGCGCCGACGAGCAGGGCCAGGTTGGCGCCGTCGAAGATGTGGTTGGCGTCGTCACCGATCTCGACGGAGTCCAGCGTGGTGAACGCGCAGTCGTCCAGCTCCATGACGACGCCCTCGAGCGCCTTGAGCGCCGGGGTGATCTCGAGCAGGCGCAGCTGGACCGGGGTGTCCGGGCCGAACAGGGCACCGCTGGCGATGCGGAAGAGAAGGCTGTAGCCGATCTGGCCTGCGGCGCCGGTGACGGCGACCTTGACGGGAGTGCTCACGACGGTGTGCTCCTTGAAGTCGGGGATTGATCTGAACGTAACGCAGCGACTCGCGATGCACCCATGCGGGTCAGGGGCGCGGGACCGCGATTTGTGGGCTCCGTCAGTTGGGGTTGACGCATCCGAACAGGTCGTAGGCGACGTCGGAGTCGTCGACGCCGTCGGCCCAGGCGGTCCAACCCGGGTCGTCGGGTGGCTGGAGGTCGAAGTAGTTCTGGGAGAACGTGCCGAGGGGGCCGAGTGGTCGTCCGTCGGCGTCGAGGACCACGTAAACCGGTCCCTGCACGCCTTGGAAGCCTTCTTCGATGTCGGGGTCGTCGATGGTGACCGCGATGAGCAGCACCATGAGGTCACTGGCGCCGAAATCCTGGACCTGCTCGGGAATGGGAGCGGTAGCGGCTTCGATGAACTCGAAGCTGCTGATGGTGCTGTCGCCGAGGGGGAAGTTGGTGCGGGCGGTGTCCATGATGTCGGCGACGACGGCTTCGTCGGCGTCGTTGCAGAGGGGGTCGTCGTCGCCTGGCATGGTCGAGCCGCAGGCCCCCAGCAGGCCCAGGCCGACCGCGATCGCGGCGAGGGTGCGGGTGGTTCGCTGGGTGGGGGTCATCGGTTGGGGTTGACGCAGCCGAACAGGTCGTAGGCGACATCGGAGTCGTCGACCCCATCGGCCCACTCGGTCCAGCCCGGGTCGTCGGGTGGCTGGAGGTCGAAGTAGTTCTGGGAGAACGTGCCTAGGGGGCCGAGTGGTTGTCCGTCGGCGTCGAGGACCACATAGACCGGTCCCTGCACCGTCTCGAAGCCCTCCTCAATGTCCGGGTCGTCGATGGTTTCGGCAATGAGCAGGACCATGAGCTCTTCGCCGCCGAACTGCCGAACCTCCTCGGGGATCGGCGCCGTGGCGGCCTCGAGGAACTCGAAGCTGCTAGTGCTGCCGCCGATCGTGACCTTGGCGCGGGCAGTAGCCATGATCTCGTCGACGACGGCTTCGTCAGCCGTGTTGCAGACGGGCTCGCTGTTCGATGGTGAGGATGGGGAGGACGTTTCACAGGCCCCCAGTGTAAGAAGACCGACCAGCCCCAGAGCGGTGGCGCGTCGTTGTACGTACACCGTTCCTCCCAGTCCTGGTTCATCAGTTGGGATCGACGCAGCCGAAGAGGTCGTAGGCGACATCTGAGTCGGCAACGCCGTCGGCCCAGGCGGTCCATCCGGGATCTTCGGGGGGCTCGATGTCGAAGAACGGCTGGGAGAACGTGCCCAGGGGGCCGAGGGGTTGTCCGTCAGCGTCGAGGACCACGTATTCGGGGCCCTGTGCGCCCTGGAATCCGTCCTCGACGTTTGGATCGTCGATGTTGATCGCGACGAGCAGGACCATGAGTTCCTTGGCACCGAACTGCTGGACATCTTCGGGGATGGGGGCGGTGGCGGCCTCAATGAACTTGAAGCTGCTGATGGTGCTGTCGCCGGTCTTGAAGTTGGACTGGGCTGTGGCCATGATGTCGGCGACGACGGATTCGTCCGCATCGTTGCAGGTGGGTTCGTCGTCGGATGGGGAGGGCGTTCCGCAGGCCCCCAGTGTGAGCAAACCGATTAGCCCCAGGGCGGTGGCGCGTCGCCGAACGTTCACAGTTCCTCCCATGCCAGATCACTTGCAGCAAGATCGAAGTCCTCGATCTTGAACTCCTCGAAGCGTCCGTCGAACGCCATGCAGCGGACGACGAGGACGCGACCGCTGTCGGGATGGGCCAGAGCGTACGTCACGACGTCGACAGGCGAGCTCTCCGCGGTTTGATGTTGGCGCAACGTCGCGTATCCATCGTGGTGCGTGATGACTTCGCCCTCGAGGCCAAGTCGACGGCGCAACCCCTCGACCGAGGGGTCGCCATCGGCTTCCTCCGGTGGCCAGATGAACACAATGGCCGACGGCGGTGTTGCCCGGATGCTGAGGAGCAAGGTCTGGGCCCCTGCCGCACGGATGGACTCGAGCCACGGGGTGGACCCTTGCTGTTCGTCCGGCAGCAGGCCGGTCAGCGCGGCAAGCGCGGCCGGATCGTCGAGATCGGCCTTTCGCCACTCGCCGGGCAGTGCGAACTGCACCGATGGGACTGAACTCATCCTGCTCCTACTGTGTCGAAGTCGAACGTGTCGAGGCTGTGGGACTCCAGGCTGGACTCCGATGTCGACCCGACCGTGATCTGAGCGCCGGACGCGGGCTGGACCTCGAAGCTGTCCTGCGCCTCGGTCAGGATGTCGATGTTGGTGTGGAAGTTCACGATCTGCTCCTCCGACCTGCCGTGGCCGCCGGCATTGATCGCGTTCTGGTAGTTGCCGGCGCCGACGCCCGCGGCGTTGAAGGTCGTGGCGGGTCGCCCGGTGTCGATGCTGGCCGTGCTGGCCAGGGAGCCACCCAGGGAGTGCCCGGTGTAGCTGATGTCGTCGCCAGCGAATTGTTTGTCGTTCGCGATCTGTTCCGCAAGGTCGAGCGCCTGGCGGCCCTGCAACGTGGAGAACCCCCCCGCGTTGAGGGAATCGTCGCGGATGTCTCCCAGCTCTTCGGGATTGGTGCCGCGATAGGCGATGACGACCTCGCCGGTCTGGGGGTTGCGGAACACGGTGGCAGAGAAACCGTCGGTTCCCGGATACTCCTGGACCATCTTCCAGCCCGGAGGGATCTCCTTGCCATCCACGCCGTAGGCCAGGTCTGCCAGCTGGTGGCGGATCTTGACCGAGTCGCGGTAGGCCCTGTCGCGCTTCCACCGGTTGTAGGCCTTGCTGTTGAGCCGATCGGGATCCTCGACCCTCGGCTCTGCCGGGCCGCCGTACTTCTGCCGCGCCAGGATGACGAGAACACCGAGCAAGGTGACGCCGACGTCCATCAGGACGTCGATCACTTCTTGGATCGTCTTGCCGAGCGAGACCAGGAAGTCGATAGATGCGACGAAGGCGTCGGTGAGTGCGTCGAAGACGATGAGCGAGGTCTGGGTGACGATGGTCGCCACGGTGACGGCGACCTGGGCGCCGAGAGCGAGGAGCGCGTCCATGGCGGCCTTGGCGTAGCGGAGTCCGGCCGCGATGGCGTCGACGAGGGCGTCGCCGACGGCCCGGAGCGCGGCGACTGCCCCCGCGATCGCGCCGCCGATGAAGTCGATGACCTGGTCGATGCCGTCGAGGAGTCGGTCGATGCTCCACTCGGCGGCGCTGCTGATGGAGCTGGCGATGCTCGAGGCCGTGGCCACGACGACCTCGTCGTCGATGATCGGGTGGAAGGCCGGGCTGGGGGTGCTGGGGTTCCAGCTGAGGAGTCGCTCGATGAGCTCCTCGGCCAGCCAGCCCATGCCGTCGGTGACGGCTCCGGTGCCCTTGCTCAGCAGGCCCCCGACGAGCGGGATGTCCTCGACGGAGTCGTCCAGGCTCTCGATGCCGGCGCGGATCTGGGCAGCCAGTGACTGCGCGCGGGACTGGCCGTCGCGCACGAAGGCCGAGAACGCGTCCTCGATGTCGCCGTGGGCCTTGACCGAGGCGTCGCGGGCGATCTCCCACTCGTCGCAGTAGGTGCCGACGACTCGCGAGGCCTCGCGGTGCGTGCTCGACACGGCGTCGATCGCCACGCGGGCCGCAGCGACCCGGACGGTAAAGGTCTCGGCGGTGCTGCCGACCCAGTCGGCCGAGACCTGCTGGGCGATGCGGTCGAGCTCGATCGATTCGTCGAGCACGCGCTGGGCGTGCAGGTCGAGGTCCCGCTCGGCGTCGCGCATGGCCGCCAGGTCGCCGCCGGGGGTGGGAACCTCCAGCCAGGAGGTGGTCATGGCGCCTCGGGGACGGCCTCGGCGAGCTTGGCCTCCTGCTGCTCGAACACCTCGCCGGCCATCTTGACCTCTTGTGCGAAGGCCTCGAGTCCCATCGTCACGCGCGGGCGTGCGGACCCGAGGGTCGCGAGCAGGTCACTCAGCGCCGACTCGACCGCCGGCTGCCCGGCATGGTCAGCAGCCGAGCTGACCGCGGACTCGGCCAGCGACATGGTGGCGGCGAGGCTGTCGGTCAGGCTGCTGATCTGCTGGCCGCCGCCGCGGACTGCCGCGGTGTCGATGCGAAGGTTTATGATGCGCTGATGCTAGCAGCAGACAGGCACAGCATGTCTTGACCGACGAAAGGCCTGGGAGGTCGTCACCTCCCAGGCCCCTCGGCGTGCTGTCAGTTGTCAGGAGCCGGCGTGCGTGTCCTGCTCGCTGACCGGATCCTGCGCGTTGGCCTTGGCGTCCTCGGGCATGCCACCGGGGTTGGGTGCGCCGTTCTCTGCGCGCACGGCCTGCTCGATGCGCGCGCCGGTGTCGGCGTCGACCTTCTTCCAGTAGTCGAATGCTCGCTCCAGGACCTCGCCCTCCACGCCACCGAGCAGGTGCCCGGCGACCGTGCCGACGAAGTCCTCGCGCTGCTGGTCGTCCCACACCTCGCGCACCAGGTGTCCGGCCTGCGAGAAGTCGTCGTCCTCGGGGCGCAGCGTGTACGCCGAGCGGATCATGGCGCCGTCGGTGTCCCACCCGTCCTCGGCCTCACCGGTCAGGTCGGCGTAGCCGCGCCCGAACGAGTTCGGGGCGTACACCGGGTCGTCGCCGCGGTGCTCGTAGGCCATCGCCCCGTCGAACGTGTAGGTGTTGGGGTTCTCGACGATCGGGCGGTTCACCGGCAGCTGGTGGTAGTTCGCGCCGATGCGGTAGCGGTGCGTGTCGGCGTAGGCGAACACGCGACCCAGCAGCATCTTGTCCGGGCTGAACCCGATGCCCGGGACGATCGCCGACGGCTCGAACGCCGCCTGCTCGATCTGGGCGAAGAAGTTGTCGGGATTCTTGTTCAGCGTCATCGTGCCGACCGCGATCAGCGGGTAGTCGGCATGCGACCACGTCTTGGTGAGGTCGAACGGGTTGACCCGGTAGGTCTTGGCGTCCTCGTACGGCATGGCCTGGATCGACAGCTTCCACTGCGGGAAGTCGCCGGCCTCGATGGCCGTGCGCAGGTCGCGGCGGTGGAAGTCCGCGTCCTCGCCGGCGATCTTGTTGGCCTGGTCGCCGCTGAGTCCCTCGACGCCCTGCTGGCTGTGGAAGTGGTACTTGATCCAGTGCTTCTCACCGGCGGCGTTGATCCACAAGAACGTGTGCGAGCCGTAGCCGTTCATGTGGCGCCACGTCTTGGGGATGCCGCGATCGCCCATCAGGTAGGTGACCTGATGCGCGGACTCGGGGTTGAGGCTCCAGAAGTCCCACTGCATGTTGTTGTCGCGCAGGCCCGAGCCGCCGCGGCGCTTCTGCGACCGGATGAAGTGGGGGAACTTCATGGAGTCACGCACGAAGAACACGGGGGTGTTGTTGCCGACGAGGTCGTAGTTGCCCTCGGTCGTGTAGAACTTCAGCGAGAAGCCGCGCGGGTCGCGCCACGTGTCGGGGGTGCCCTGCTCGCCGGCCACGGTGGAGAAGCGCGCGAGCATGTCGGTCGTGACGCCGGGCTGGAACAGGCCGGCCTTGGTGTACGCGGTGACGTCCTCGGTGGTCTCGAAGACGCCGAACGCTCCCGAGCCCTTGGCGTGCACGTTGCGCTCGGGCACGCGCTCACGGTTGAAGTGCGCCATCTGGTCGAGGAAGTGGTGGTCGTGCAGCAGCATCGGACCGTCGGAGCCGAGGGTCAGCGAGTTGCGGTCCGAGGGGGCAGGAGCGCCGGTCTGGGTGGTCGACCCCTGGTGGGCTTCAGGCGTGGGGTTGGTCGCGACGGACGTGCCGTTGTCGGGCTGGGGGACGGTGCTGGCCATGGTGTGGCTCCTTCGAGGTTGACTCCATGTCGACCGTACCCACCAGTGCCGACATCCACACACGGCCGACCGAGATCAGTGGGATCGGTAGGTGAGCAGGTGGATGCCGCTGCGGAACCGGATGCTGTCCAGCACCACCAGCCGCGGCTGGTCGTGTCCCTCGGGGAAGAGGCGACGTCCGCCGCCCTGCACGCTCGGATACAGGTAGATCCGGTACTCGTCGACCAGGTCGGCGGCGATCAGGGCGTGGCACAGGGTGATGCTGCCGGTCACGACGATGTCGCGGCCGGGCCGATCCTTCAGGTCGGCGATCGCGGTCATCGGATCGGTGTCGACGACCGTGGTGCCGGACCACTCGGGATCGCCGAGCGTGCTGGACACGACATACTTGTCGATGGAGTTCAGGTAGTCGCTCACGCCAGTGTCGTCGTCGGCCAGGTCGCGCCAGTACCCCCGCAGGTCGGTGAAGGTCCGTCGGCCGCACACGAGTGCGTCGGCGGCGGCGTCCTGTCGGTGGTTCTCCTCGACCATGTCGCTGTTGTCGTCGGTGGCCATGGCCTGCGGGTCGAACCAGCTGCCCAGCATCTCGACGGATCCGTCGAGGGTCATGTTCTGCGTGATCGCGAGCGTTCTCATGCCTACCCCTAAGGTCGTGTGTCCCGGTCACGATGCGGGGGGTCGGGCCGAGAGTCAACGGCGAGTCGACGGCGGGGCGACATCATGAGCGATGTCCGAGCCGTGGCCTAGGCTGCCGAACGACCGATCGACAGGAGGCGACACGGATGACGCTGCGACTGCACAGGGCCCCACGCGCCGATCTGCTGGTCGACGGGCTGGCTGACGTGCTGCGGGTGCCGGCCGACGATCCCTTCGCCCGCGAGCTCGTCATCGTCCCGGCCAAGGGGGTCGAGCGGTGGGTCAGCCAGCGCCTGTCGCACGTGCTGGGCGCCGGGACGTCCGGCGACGGGGTGTGTGCCGGTGTGGAATTTCGTGCGCCCCGCTCGATCGTCGCCGAGATCGTCGGCGGCGACGCGGACGACGTCTGGTCGCCCGACGCCCTGGTGTGGCCGCTGCTGGAGGTCATCGACGCGAGTCTCGGCCAGGCGTGGTGCCCAGCGCTGACCCGACATCTCGGCCACGCATCCACTCGGGCGGCCGGCGACGACCCCGAGCTGCGGGCGGGGCGCCGGTACTCGGTGGCTCACCGGCTGGCGCGTCTGTTCGCCACCTACGCCACGCAGCGCCCTGCTCTCATGACCGAGTGGGAGGCCGGGCACGACACCGACGGCAACGGTGCGACGCTCGATGCCGACCTGGTGTGGCAGGCCGAGCTGTGGCGTCGGGTGGTCGACCGGGTCGCGCAGCCCTCGCCGGTGCAGCGTCACCGCAGTGTCGTCGATGCCCTGCGATCCGATCCGGCCACCTCGTCGCTGCCGGACCGCATCTCCCTGTTCGGCCACACGCGCATCCCGGTCACCGAGGTCGAGCTGCTGCGGGCCTTGGGCGAGCGGCGCGAGGTCGACATCTGGCTGCCGCACCCGTCCAACGCCCTGTGGAACGCGCTGGTCGACCCCACCGCCGGCGGTGCCGTGCTCCGTGGCGACGACCGCTCCCACCTGGCCGTCGGGCACCCGCTGGTCGCCTCGCTGGGCCGCGATCTGCGTGAGCTGCAGCGCACCCTCGCCGGCGTGGCCACCGCTTCGGTGAGCCTCGATGCGCCCCGGTCCACCCGGTCCACCCTGCTGGGGCACCTGCAGCACGATCTGCAGACCAACGCGGTGCCGGAGCGGCCGCGCGAGCTGGTGCCCGGCGACCGCAGCGTGCAGGTGCACGCATGTCACGGACCTGCCCGTCAGGTCGAGGTGCTGCGGGAGGCACTGCTGGGACTGCTGACCGATGACCGCACGCTGCAGCCCCGCGACATCGTGGTGATGTGTCCCGACATCGAGTCGTACGCGCCGCTGCTCGAGGCCGCATTCGGTCTGGGCGGTGCGGCTGACTCCGGTGCGTGGCATCCCGGCCAGCAGCTGCAGGTGCGGCTCGCAGATCGGTCACTGGTGCAGACCAACCCGCTGCTGGCGGTGGTGGGCCGTCTGCTCGAGCTCGCAGGTGGCCGTGCCGAGGCCAGTGCGGTGCTCGACCTCGCCGCCAGCGAGCCGGTGCGTCGCCGGTTCGGGTTCAGCGACGACGACCTCGCGTCGCTGGGTCGCTGGGTCGATGCCAGCGGGGTCCGGTGGGCCTTCGACGACCAGCACCGCACGGCCTTCGGTCTGGCTGCGTATCCGCAGAACACGTGGCAGTTCGGACTCGACCGCCTGCTGACCGGGATCGCGGTGTCGGCCGATGCCGAGCGATTCTTCGGTACTGCGCTGCCGTTCGACGACGTCGGTTCCTCGGACATCGATCGTGCCGGCCGTCTCGCCGAGCTGGTCGCCCGGTTGCGCACCGTCACCGACCGGCTCACAGGCACCCATCCGGTGCAGCACTGGATCGCGGCCCTGCGCGACGGACTCGACCTGCTGACCGCGGTCGGCTGGGGCGAGGAGTGGCAGTCGCACCAGGCCGAGAGCGAGCTCGCGGCGCTGGGGGTCGCCGGCGACACCCCCCTCGAGCTGCGCCTGTCCGACGTCCGAGCGCTGATGTCCGAGCGTCTGTCGGGACGGCCGACCCGCGCCAACTTCCGCACCGGTTCGGTCACCATCTGCACCATGGTGCCGATGCGGTCGGTGCCGCATCGGGTCGTGTGCCTGCTGGGTCTCGACGACGGGGTGTTCCCGCGAGCGGGATCTCTGGACGGCGACGACGTCCTGGCGCGCAGTCCCCGTACGGGCGAGCGCGATCCGCGCAGCGAGGACCGCCAGCTGCTGCTCGACGCCGTCTTGGCCGCCACCGAGCACCTGCTCATCACCTACTCGGGGGCCGACGAGATCACCGGACGGTCCAAGCCGCCCGCGGTGCCGCTGGGCGAGCTGCTCGACGCCCTCGACCTCACCGGCCAAGATGCTCGTCCAGCCGTGGTCGTGCGACATCGGCTGCAACCCTTCGACGAGACCAACTTCGGCGTCGAGGGGCCCGCGTTCTCGTTCGACGCCTCCTCGCGAGCGGCGGCCACGGCAGCACGGGGCCACCGGGTCGAGCCGCCGCGACTGCGCGACCTGGTGCTCGATCCGGCGCCACGCGCCGACATCGACCTCGCCGCGCTGGGAGCCTTCCTGCGGGCGCCGGTCAAGGAGTTCTGTCGCCGTCGTCTCGGTATCAACGTGTTCGATGCCGACGACGAGATCCTCGACGCCATCCCGGTCAACCTCGACGGACTGGCGGAGTGGTCGGTCGGCCAGCGTCTGCTGGACGATCGGCTCCGCGGCGCCTCGGCCGACCAGGCGCTGCACCGCGAGTGGCGGCGCGGCGCCCTTCCGCCGGGCCGACTCGGGTGGGAGAGGGCCAGGAGCATCGCGGTCAAGGCCGAACCCGTCGTCCAGAAGGCCCTCGACGTCCGAGGTGGCCTCGAACGGACCTCGAGCGATGTCGACGTCGACCTGGGCGACGGTCGCCGGTTGCGCGGGACCGTCACCAACCTGCACGGTGATCGGGTCGTCGGCGTCAGCTACTCCTCGTTGGGGGCCCGCCACCGGCTCGACGCGTGGCTGCCCCTGCTGGCGCTGACCGCCGGACGTCCCGGCACGCCCTGGACGGCTGGCACGGTCGCCCGATGGTCCGGCGGCGCCCGCGCGGTGGTCTTCGGCGGGCTCGAGCCCGATGACGCACTGCGTCTCCTGCGCGACCTGGTGGCCCTTTACGACCTCGGCATGACCCGCCCTCTGCGTTTGCCGCTCAAGACCGGTTTCGCGCTGGCGCTGAACGGCGAGCACGGACGGTTCGGGGCGCGCAAGGAGTGGGAGGGCGCCTTCGGGTTCTCGGGCGAGAACGCCAAGGATCTGCACCCGACGGTGTGGGGCGAGGACGCCGACCTCGCCGTGCTGCGCCGGGCTGATGGGTCCTCGCACACGATCGACACCCTCGCGGCCCGGTTGTGGCGCCCGATCCTGGACCGGGCGGCCGTCGCATGATGCCCACCTTCGACCTGCTCGGGCCACTGCCCGAGGGCACCACGGTGCTTGAGGCCAGTGCCGGCACGGGCAAGACCCACACCGTGGGAGCCCTGGCCGCGCGGTACGTGGCCGAGGGGGTGTGCGGGCTCGACCAGATGCTGATCGTCACGTTCGGTCGCGCCGCCACGCGCGAGCTGCGCGAGCGCGTGCGTGACCAGCTGGTCGAGGTGGCTGCCGCCCTGGCCGACCCCGCGACCGCCCGCGCGGCCGGCGGAGTCGTGGGCCACCTCGCCACGGCCGACGACGACACCGTCGCCCTGCGGCGTCGCCGGGTCCGTGATGCCCTGGCGTCCTTCGATGCCGCCACCATCGCCACCACCCACCAGTTCTGCCAGACCGTGCTGCGCTCGTTGGGCGTCGCGGGAGACACCGACGCCGACGTCACCCTGGTCGAGGATCTCGACGACCTCGTGGTCGAGGTGGTCGACGACGTCTACCTGGCCCAGTACGGCGGCCTCGGCGCCGCCCCCCTGACGCATGCCGACGCGCTGTCACTGGCACGCCGGGTCGTCGGCGACCAGCACACGGTGCTCACCCCCGGCACGCCCGAGATCGGGTCGGCGTCCGACCACCGCATGCACTTCGCCCGCGAGGTGCGCCGCGAGATGGACCGCCGCAAGCGGGACCGCGGTGTGGTGTCGTTCGATGACCTGCTCAGCCACCTGGCAGACGCGCTCGACGCGCCTGGCTCCCCGGCGCGCGAGCGCATGCTTGCGCGGTGGTCGGTGGTCCTGGTCGATGAGTTCCAGGACACCGACCCGGTGCAGTGGCGGGTGCTGCAGCGCGCCTTCGACGGCGACGCCACGCTGGTGCTGATCGGCGACCCCAAGCAGGCCATCTACGCGTTCCGCGGTGGCGACATCGATGCCTACCTGGCGGCCGTCGACGCGTCGACCGACCGTCGCACGCTGGGCACCAACTATCGCTCCGACGGTCCGCTGGTCGACGCTCTGCAGGTGCTCACCCGGGGTGCGCAGCTGGGCCATCGCGCCATCACGGTGCAACCCATCGCAGCGCACCACGCCGACAGCCGACTGGCGGGTGCTCCGGTCGCGTCGCCGATGCGAGTGCGCGTGGTCGACCTGGCCGGCGAGGACGGCAAGCTGCCCGCCATCGGGGCGCTCCGCGAGCACATCGCCGTCGATCTCGCCGACGACGTCGCCCGGTTGCTCGACTCCGGAGCCACGTTCGACGCCGGTCAGGGGCACCGGCCCGTCGGTGCCGGTGACGTCGCCGTCCTGATGCGTTCGCTGTGGGACTCCGAACCGATCAGGGTCGCGCTGGCCGACCGCGGCATTCCCTCGGTCGTGGCCGACCGTCGCAGCGTGCTGCTCAGCCCCGCCGCCGACCAGTGGGTGCAGCTGCTCGAGGCCCTGGAACGTCAGTCCCCGGACCGGGTGCGGTCAGTGGCCCTCACCAGCTTCTTCGGCCGGAGCCCCGCAGAGCTCGACGCGGGGTCGGACGCGCTGACCGACGACCTCGCCGAGACGGTGCGTGACCTGCTCGACCTGTTCCGCGGCCGCGGCGTCGCGGCCGTCCGGGAGGCGCTGTTCGCGCGGGGCCTCGCCGCCCGGGTGCTGGCCCAGCCCGGCGGCGAACGCACGTTGACCGATCTGGGGCACGTCGGCGAGCTCTTGCACGATGCCGCCCTGCGTCGCCGGCTGAGCCTGCCAGCGCTGCTGGTGTGGCTGCGCGACGAGCGACGCCTGGCGGATCGGCCGAATGCGATCGACGCCCGCCAACGCCGACTCGACACCGACGCCGCTGCCGTGCAGATCGTCACGATCCACTCCAGCAAGGGCCTGCAGTACCCGATCGTGTACCTGCCGCACTCGTTCAACCGCCGCGTCAAGGACGTGCGCGACGAGGTGGCACTGCTCCACCACGAGCACGGCGACCGCATGCTCGAGATCGGCCGACCGCTGGACTCGGCCGCCATCTCGCGCTCTCGCGCCGAGGACGCCGGCGAGGACCTGCGTCTGACCTACGTGGCCCTCACCCGGGCCCAGTCGCAGGTCGTCACGTGGTGGGGGCCCTCCAAGGACTCGGCGCACGGCGGCCTGAGTCGCCTGTTGCTGGGCCGCAGCATCGACCAGCCGCACGTGCCCGCCTCGCTCGAGCAGGTGCCCACGGTGGCCGATGCCACGGCGCAGCTGACCGCGTGGCAGCAGGTGGGTGGCCTTGTGGTCGAGCCGGCCACGCACCAGCGCCACGACGTTGCTCCCGCTGCGTCATCACCGAGCCCGCTCACGGTGCGCGTCCTGGACCGACCACTCGACACCGTCTGGCGGCGTACGTCCTACAGCGGCCTGCTCCGGGCGGCCGAGGGAACCGCGATCCCCACGGTCTCCGAGCCCGAGGAGGCCGGCACCGTCGACGAGGACCAGCTCGACGACGGGGAGGCCCAGATCATCGCCGCTGACGCGTCCGAGGACTCTGCAGCGCTGGTCTCGCCCATGGCAGACCTGCCCGCCGGGGCCGGCTTCGGTTCCCTGGTGCATGCGGTGCTCGAGGTGGCCGATCCCCATGCTTCGGACCTCGAAGCTGAGCTCCGAGCCGTCGCGACCGAGCAGCTGAGGTGGTGGCCGGTGCCCGCCACTGCAGACGACATCGCCCACGGCCTCGTGCCGGTGCACGACACCCCGCTCGGACCAGTGGCCGCGGACCTGACGTTGCGCGACATCGGGCTCGCCGACCGACTGTGCGAGCTCGACTTCGAGTTCCCTCTCGCCGGCGGCGAGGACGCGGATCAGGCTGCGGTGCGGGTCGTCCTCGCGCAGATGGCCGACGTCCTGCGACGTCATCTGCCGCCCGGTGACCTCCTGGCCCCGTACGCCGACCTGCTCGCGGCCGGCCCGCTGGGGGAGCAGGAGCTGCGCGGCTACCTGAGCGGCTCCATCGACGTCGTGCTGCGCGTGCCGCACGGTGACGAGCAGCGGTTCGTCGTGGTCGACTACAAGACCAACCGGCTCGGGAGCCCCGACCGTCCGCTCACCGCCGCCGACTACGCCCCCGAGCACATGGCGGCCTCGATGATGCACTCGCACTACCCGCTCCAGGCCATGCTGTACGCGGTCGTGCTGCACCGGTACCTGCGCTGGCGCCTGCCGTCCTACGACCCGGCGGTGCATCTCGGGGGAGTGCAATACCACTACGTCCGTGGCATGTGTGGACCGCAGACCCCGGTCGTAAACGGCATGACGTGCGGCGTCTTCGCCTGGCAGCCACCTGCAGCATTGGTGATCGAGCTGTCCGACCTGCTGGCCGGGGTGGGGAGGGGGGACCCATGATCGAGGATCGTGCCGACCGCCGGATCGCGGTCGAGGCCACCGGTGTGCTGCGCGACTTCAACCGGGCCGACGTCCTGTCCGCCGCCGACGTGCACGTGGCGGTCCGGTTCGGGGCGCTCCTGGGCGAGACACGGGACGACGTGCTGCTGGCCACCGCGCTGACGGTGCGAGCGGTGCGGCACGGATCAGTGTGCGTCGATCTGCTGACCGTGCACGAGCTGCCGGTCGAGGACCTCGCCGACGGCGTTGTGCTCACCTGGCCCGATCCCGACGCCTGGCTCGCCGCAGTGTCCGCCAGCGCGCTGGTCGACCAGCAGGTGCTGCGGCTCGAAGGATCGCAGGTCTACCTCGATCGCTACTGGCGCGAGGAGCAGCAGGTGTGCGACGACCTGCTCGCCCGACTCGACTCCGCCCCGGTTCCGGTCGACCACCTGCTGCTCGAGGCGGCCCTCGATCGAGTGCTCGGCGATGTGACGTTCGCCGAGCAGCGGGCCGTCGTCGAGTCCGCGGCGCACCGCAGCACCACGGTGCTCACCGGCGGCCCCGGTACCGGCAAGACCACCACGGTGGCTCGGTTGCTCGCGATCGCCGCAGAGCAGCACGAGCACCGTCACGGGCGACCGCCGCGCATCGCGATGTGTGCCCCCACCGCCAAGGCTGCCGCGCGACTGTCCGAAGCCGTGGCCGAGCAGGCGGCCACGCTGCCGGACCGCGACCGGGCCCGGCTCGAAGGCCTCGAGGCGTCGACGCTGCACCGGCTGTTGGGGGCGTTGCCGGGTCTCGTGCGCACCCGCTTCCGTCACGACCGCCACCACCGGCTGCCCCACGACATCGTGGTGGTCGACGAGACCTCGATGGTGGCGCTGACCCAGATGGCTCGTCTCCTGGAGGCGGTGCGTCCCGACGCGCGGCTCGTGCTGGTCGGCGATGCCGACCAGCTGGCCTCGATCGAGGCCGGCGCCGTGCTCGCCGACATCGTCGAAGGACTCGCCGAGCACCCCGACCAGCCGGTGGCGCGACTGCGCACGGTGCACCGCTTCGGGGGTGCCATCGGGGCGCTGGCCGATGCGCTGCGCCGCAACGACCCCGACGACGCGCTGGCCGTGCTCACCGGCGACGACCCGGCCGTGCAGCTGATCGACCCCACTGACCAGCGCGCGATCGATGGGGTCTCCGCCGACGTGGTGCAGCGCGCGACCGCGCTGTGGAGGGCCGCCGAGGACGGTGATGCCGAGACCGCGCTGGCCGGACTCGACGGGCATCGGCTGTTGTGCGCCCATCGGGAGGGCCGGTTCGGGGTGCGCGGGTGGAATGCGCGCATCGAGCTGGGACTGGCCGAGTCCACGGGCGCCCCTCACTACACCGAGTGGTACCCGGGCCGTCCGGTGTTGGTCACAGCGAACAACTCCACGCTCGGCATCTGGAACGGGGATGTCGGTGTCACCATGCGCCGCCCCGACGGCCGCCTCGAGGTCGCTTTGGCGACCTCGACCGGTCCGCGGCGACTGTCGGTGACACGTCTGCCCGACACCGAGACCATGCACGCCACCACGGTGCACAAGGCGCAGGGCTCGCAGGCGTCAGTGGTCACCGTCGTGATGCCGCCCGATGAGTCCGCTCTCCTGACCCGCGAGCTGTTCTACACCGCCGTCACTCGCGCCCAGCAGCAGGTGCGCGTCCTCGGCACCGAGGACGCGGTCCGCGAGGCCATGGCACGCCAGGCGGTGCGCGCCTCCGGCCTCGCTGCCCGGCTCCGCAGTCCCCAAATTTTGTGACGTAGATCGGCACTTGGCGGAAGCCGACTGACGAACTACGTCACAAAATTTGGGGACTCTGGAGGGTGGTGGCGAAGAAGCCGAGGACGGCGTCGACGCCTTCTTGTTGGCGGTGGGCCGTCACGGTGCTGTGCTTCGCCCCCGGGAACTCGACGCGGATGAAGTTCTCGCCCAGCTCGGTGGTCAGTGTCTCGAACCGGGTGCCGGTCATCTTGTCGCCGCTGTACCGCAGTCCCAGCACCTGGCAACCGCCGGCGGCACGCCGCTTGACGGTCTCGAGGTCCTTGGGCGACAGGTTGAGGTCGGCGGCGCGCTTGCTGCCCACCGCGAATGGAGCCGACGGCTGGCACACCACGGGCGCGGCCACGGAGTCGTCGACCATCATGGCGAGGGCGAATCCGCCCGTGAAGCACATGCCGAGGGCGCCGACGCCCGGCCCTCCGAGCTCGGTGTGCAAGTCCCGCGCCAGGTGGCGCAGCCACCCGGCGATGGGGGTGGTCTCGCCGGTCGCGAGCTTGGTGAACTCGCGACTCACACACACCTGACGGAAGGCCTTGGCCGCCGAGCCCGCGCTGAGCGACGCTTCGGGCGTGCCGAACAGGTGAGGCATCACGACGGTGTACCCGGCCGCGACGACCTCCTCGCCGAAGGCGATGACCTCGGGTGTGAGGCCGGGGATCTCATGGATCACGATGACGCCGGGGCCGCTGCCCTTGCGGTAGGTGGGATGGGTGGCGCCCACGGCGCTGTGCTCGGACAGGGTCCAGGAGTCCAGGAGTGACATCCCCTGAGTATGGCGGCTGGTCGTCAGGCGCGCAGCCTGTTCTCCGACGGGGTCCAGCGCCGCGCTCGCGCCTTCAGACGGACGTCGCCGAGCGTCGTGGACAGGGCAGCGGCGCGTTCATGGATTGCCGTCCTGGCAGCCGTGCCGACGTCGTCGAACAGCTCGACCGCGATCTCGCCCGTGTCGCGGTGCGCCCACCCACCGACGATCCGGCCATCGACCCACACGGTGGGTCCTGCGTTGCCGGTGGCGTCGAACAGCTGGTCGCGGTGCCTCCCGAGGACGAAGTCGCGGTGCTTCCACGCCATGATGGACGGATCGAGCGCCGGCAGCAGGGCGACCCAGGGGTCGGGCGCGCCGACCGGTTCGACGTCGTCGGCCAGCACCAGACCGGGTCGACCGTCCATCTGGACCTCGGCGAGCTCGAGCGTGGCCAGGGCCGCCCGGGTACGGGTCTTCGTCCAGCCGAACCACCACTGCACGTCGTCGAGGTGAGCCGGCCCGTAGGTCCGCAACCAGCGTCGGGCCAGGTTGCCGGCTGCCTCCTCGGTACTCGGCCACGCACCCAGCTCGCCGCACCAGGTGTCCGGCAGTGACCACCGGAACTGGCTCGAGGTCCACCCGCCACGCGCTTGGGCCCGCACGAGCGCGCCCTCTGCGGACAACACGGTCAGAAGGCGGCTCGCGACCGTCATCCCGGCGTCGAGACGGGTGACCAGCAGGGGCTCGGCGGCGGCCAGGTCCGCGCTGGCGATGGTCCGCTCCGATCGAGCGGCGTCGAGGACCAGAGCCTGTGCCGAGCGGATCCAGGTCACGGGGTCGTTCGTGACGTCGGAGTCCACCAGCATCTTGGCGAGCAGGCGGCGCTGCTCGCGCGCGACGACGTCGGACGAGCCGGCCCAGAAGGTCGTGACCAGATCGGTCGGGACGGCAAAGACCGTGCGTCGCATCGCCATCACCCGAACCAGGGTTCGGTCCTCGTACAGCGCTGACTGGACGTCGTCGAGGGTTGCCGTGCTGCGAGCGAGGAGGGCCAGGGCCGTCGTGGCGGGATCGCTGCCGTGGACCGCGACGAGCGCACGGGCCACCTCCTCGACCGAGCCGAACCCGTTCGCAAGACCGTGCCGCTGCCCCAGTCTCGCCCGCCGCTCGGCATCATCGATGAGTCGCACGTCACGATTGTCGCGCGACGTGGAATAGGTGCTCACGTCAGTGGTTGACCATGGAGTGGTGACCCAGACGACGACAGCAGATCTCGTGCGCGCGCGGCGCCCCACGCACGTGGGCGCGGCGTTGTTCGCGCTGGCCCTGGGTGGTTTCGCGATCGGCACGACCGAGTTCATGACCATGGGTCTGCTCGAGGAGATCGCTGCGGGGATCGATCGCACGAATGCCGAGACCGGTCACATCATCACGGCGTACGCCTTCGGCGTCGTGGTCGGCGCCCCCATCATCGTGGCGCTCGGCGCTCGGCTGCCCAAGCGTGAGCTCGCGATCGGGCTGATCCTGGCGCTGGGCATCGGCAATGCGTTCACGGCGCTCGCCGACGGCTACGTGCCGGTGATGATCGCTCGGTTCGTTGCGGGCCTCCCGCACGGGGCGTACTTCGGGGTGGCCTCGTTGCTGGCCGCGTCGCTGGTGCGACCGCAGGCAAAGGGTCGCGCGGTCAGCATGGTGATGCTCGGGCTGTCGGTCGCGACCGTCGCCGGCGTGCCGGCCAGCACGCTGCTCGGCCAGTCCCTCGGGTGGCGCAGCGCGTACTGGGCGGTGCTGGTGATCGCGATCGCCGCCGCCGCGATGATCGCCGCCGTGGTGCCGCACTCCCCGGCCAACAGGTCCGCCTCGGTGCGCGGTGAGCTGTCCGCGCTGAAGAAGCCCCAGGTGCTGTACGCCGTGTCCGCCGGCATGATCGGTTTCGGCGGCCTGTTCGCGATGTACAGCTACATCGCACCCATCGTCACGCAGGTCATGTCGCTCGACGAGCGCTGGATCGCCGCCTTCTTGCTGGTCTTCGGCGTCGGCAGCGTGCTGGGTTCGTGGCTGGCCGGGATCCTGGCCGACTGGAACACCGAGCGGTCGATCCTGATCGGGTTCGGGTCCATGGCGGTCTCGTTGCTGGTGTTCTTCTTCGCCGCGCCGTCTGCTGTTCCCGCTGCCGTCCTCGTGTTCGTGATGGGCGCCCTCGGATCGGTGGTGGCCATCACCTTGCAGATGCGCCTGATGTCCGTGGCGGGGGAGGCCGAGATGCTCGGCGCTGCCCTCAACCACTCGGCGCTGAACGTCGCGAACGGCCTGGGCGCGGCGCTGGGTTCGGTGGTGATCGCCGGCGGGTACGGCTACCGCGCCTCCAGCCTCGTCGGGGCCGGTCTCGCCGTGCTCGGTGTGGCCATCTTCAGCGCTGGTCTCGCGGCTCAGCGCACATCGCGCCGAGCCGCGAGTCCCGTCAGCGGCGGGTGACCTGGACGACCGACGGACGCGGTCCGGCGAAGCGGCCCTTCTTCTTCTGGCCCGGCTTGAGGTAGTCGGGGAAGAACGAGGTCTGGGCGTCCCAGCTGCCATCCTCGCCCGGGTGCTGCACGGCAACGAAGATCGAGCCGCCGCCGTCGCGATCCTTGATGACCGGCCCGCAGGTCTCGGCCTCGGTCGGCACGGACAGGAACTGCTGGACCCGGCCGCGCTCGGGGCCGCTGACGGGCACCTTGTGCAGGCCGTCGTTGAATCCGATGGTGCCGGGCTGGCCGTCGGTGGAGATCCACAGGTTGCCCTCGGAGTCGAACGCCACGTTGTCCGGGCAGGCGATCGGCGAGACCGGTCCGTCGTAGCCACCGAAGTACGTGTTCGCCTCTCCGGGCACGCCGCAGATCAAGATGAGGTTCCAGTCGAATCGGCGACCGGTGTGGTCGCCGCCTCGAGGCTGCATCTCCACGATGTGGCCGTTGCGGTTGTTGGCGCGCGGGTTGGCCTCGTCAGTCTGCGCAGCGGTGCGTGACGTGTTGTTCGTGCACGCGACGTAGATGAAGCCGTTGACGGGGTTCGGCTCGACGTCCTCGGGCCGGTCCATCTTGGTGGGGTTGACCTTGTCGGCGGCGAGGCGGGTGTAGACGAGCACCTCGTCGATGTCCATGCCCGGCACCATCGAGCGACCATTGCGCGTCAGGGGGATCCACTCGCCCGTGCCGTCGCTCACGCCGTCGGCCAGACCGTCGCCGGTGAAGCGTGCGACGGAGAGGTCACCCTCGGACAACAGGCTGCGGTTGGCCCGGTTGGCGGCCGAGGAGTTGCCCTTGCGGAAGGTGTTCTTGGAGATGAAGCGGTAGACGTAGTCGAAGCGCTCGTCGTCGCCCATGTAGGCCACCGCGTGACCGTCGTCGCTGAGGATGACGTTGGCGCCCTCGTGCTTGAACCGGCCCATCGCGGTGTGCTTGACCGGGGTCGAGGTGGGGCGCTCGGGGTCGACCTCGACGATCCAGCCGAAGCGGTTGGGCTCGTTCTCGTAGCCCTCGCGGGTCGCATCCCAGCGGGGGTCGACCGAGCGCCAGTTGCGCCCGTCACCGGTGGCGCCGAGTCCGTAACGCCTCTCCTCCGCCGAGGTGCCGGCGGCGAGGAAGTACTGGTTGAAGTTCTCCTCGCCCGAGAGGATCGTCCCCCAGGGGGTCGTGCCGCCCGCGCAGTTGTTCATGGTGCCGCGCACCCGGACGCCGCGACGGTCCTCGACGGTCTTGAGCAGGTCGCTACCGCGGGCGGGGCCGTCGAAGCTCATGACGGTGTCGAGGGTGATGCGCCGGTTGCGGCGGGCCCCCTTGACGTAGGTCCAGGTCTGGCCGCGACGGCTGCGCTCCAGCTCGACGACTGACATGCCGTGGGCGGCCCAGGCGATGCGGATGAGTGTCTCGGGGTCGGTGTCCGGAGGGAACATGATCGACTCGTTGGTGTACTCGTGGTTGCACACGAGCATGCCCTGCCTGCCGTTGCGGCTGGTCTCGATGATGTCGAGGTAGTCGTTGTTGTAGCCGAACTGGCCGGCCTGGGCGCTCGGCGTCTGGTTGTCGGGGTCGAAGGTCGGGGCGCCGGCGAGGATCGGGTCGCCCCAACGGATGATCGGCTCGTGCTTCCAGCCGACCGGCACGGTCAGCTCGTCGACGCTGGCGTCGACGGCACGAATGGGGGTGAAGGGGGCGCGTCCCTTGGCCGCAGCAGCGGCAACGCCGGCCGGCGAGGCGGCGGTGCGAGGAGCGGCGGCGGCGGGCGAGCCACCCAGCAGGCTGGTGCTGGCCACGGCGGCGGCCGTCAGGCCCATGCCGGCCAGCATGTGCCGCCGGCTCAGTGCCTGGCTGGCGACATCGCGGAAGTAGGTGGTGTCGGACGTGTTGGGCACGGCCTTGGCGCAGGCGTCGCCGCAGCGCAGGTGGCACGTGACCGGGCTGCGATTTCCGCAGGTCAGTCCTGCCATCGGCAGCTGGCGGCGGTGATCGGCGTCGATCGTCATGGGGTCCCCTCAAGATTTCGTGTCATGAACGCCTCGACGCTAGGTCGACAAGGCGTCGAGGGAGCGGTCTGCGAGATGGCCATGGGGTGAACAACACCGAGCCGGGGGTTCGGCGCGTGCCACTGGTCTCGGGCGATGAGAACCTCGCGCAGCACGTCGGGGCGATCGGTGATGATGCCGTCGACGCCGTGATCGAGCAGACGATGCATCGTGTCGGGGTCGTCGACGGTCCACACGATGACGCGGATGCCGGCGTCGTGCGCGCGTGCGACCAGATCGTCTCGGAACACCGGGACCCGACCGAGCCGCAGCGGGAGGTGCGCGAAGGCGGCCTGTCCGTGGCCGATCGGCCCGCGCAGGGCCAGGTGCACCAGGTGCCGCCACGGCAGTGCGGTCGACAGCTCGGGGCCGGTCGCCTCACTCAGCGCCCGCAGCCAGGAGCCGTGGGACGCGGCTGCGCAGACCCGATGTCCGGCACCGAGCTCGCGCAGGAGATCGGCCAGGGGAGTCACCGCGGCGGCTTCCTTGACGTCGATGACGAAGCAGGTGTCGGCAAACGCGGTCAGCGCCTCACGCAGGGAGATGACCCGGCCCGACCCGAGGACCGTCATCGCGGAGAGCTCAGCGAGGCTGTGGTCGCCGACCCGGCCCTCGCGCCCGGTCGCCCGTCGAAGCTGGGCATCATGGAAGATCACGAGCTCGCCGTCGCGGGTGAGGCGGACGTCGGTCTCGAGATAGCGGATGCCCAGGGCGTGGGAGCGTGCGAACGCCTCGAAGGTGTTCTCAGCGGCCAGGCCTGCGCCGCCACGGTGCGCGATGGCCAGCGGTCCGGGAAGGGTGCGGTAGATCGGCAAGGTAACCACGACCCCACGATGCCGCGCTCGAAGCGTGCCGCGATGAGCGCACACGGCCTTGTCGCGGGCTGTTCACCAACTCTTCTGCCTGCGGGGGCCGGGCGTCATCTGCCGTTCGCGGATCAGGCGCGATCGAGTGCCACGAGGCGACGCTTGCGGCGACGCTCCACGACACGGTCGACGAGGTAGCCCAGCACGGTGGCGACCGCAATGGCCAGGAGGGCACCGACGAGAGGATTCTCCTCGATCCAGACGCCGGCGAGCACGCCGATCAGGACCGCGTAGGTGGCCCAGATGACGGCAGCCACGGCCGAGATGGGCAGGAACCGTCGGTGCGGGAATCCCGTGGCGCCGGCCGTCATGTTCACGGCGATCCGACCCACCGGGATGTGCCGCCCGACGAGGATCAGCATGGTCGCCCGATGATCGAGCTCGCGGCGGGCCCACGTCACGGTGCGTGCCAGTCGGGGGCGATGGTCGGGATCGAATCGGTCCACCCCGACCCCGCGACCGATGCGAAAGGCGATGTTGTCGCCGATGACGGCCCCCAGGCCAGCAGCAATGCCGAGCAGCACGAGTGACGGCTCGCCGGCCGCAGAGCTGACGCTGATGGCCGCGAGCGCGACGATCACGGACTCGGCCGGAATGGGAGGGAAGAAACCGTCGATCGCCGCGAGCGCGAAGATCGCGACGAGCACCCAGGGGGACCCTGCGAGGTCGAGAGCTGCGTCGTTGAGTCCGTCGATGAAGCCGCCCACGGGGACGAGCCTAGAGGAGTGGTCCTACTGACTGATGTACAGCAGACCGTCATCGGGTCCACCGGAGAGCTGCGCCGAAACCAGCGTTTTCGCGCGGACCGCCCGGCGGCCTGAAACTGTGCAGCCGGTCGTTGCGGACAGGACGTGCGCCGTTCACCTGGACTCGCTCCACTGGGTGTCATGTTTCCTCGTCGCGGACTCGTGATCGTCAGCTCGATGACCTTGCTTCTCAGTGGTGCAGCCGGGGTCGCCTCGGCGAGCGAACCGGAGAACGACAGTGCACCGGCGAACGACAGCACGTGGCAGGTCCAGGTCTACGACGACGTGCAGGTCTCAGTGCGGGTGCAGTGCTCGGCCGACGACACCGCAGCCGTGGCGGTGCATCTGGTCGATCCGCTCAGCCGCGGCGCCAAGTACACCGCCGTGATCGACGCCGGAGGCCCCGCGATGTCGGCCGGACCGACCAACAACCTGATCGAGGCCGACCCGGTCTACTTCTTCATGGACTCGGACCGAAGCGCTGGATCGCGCGGAACGGTCTCGGTGGCGATGACCAAGAGCCTCGGCACCGACGCGACGAAGAACGCGACCCTGCAGTTCGACCGCCCCGGCATCGACTGCGCGCCCGCCCCCGCCTGACATCAGTCGAAGACGACGGTCCGCGGACCGTTGCGCAGCACTCGCGACTCCGCGTGCAGGGCGACGGCCCTCGACAGGGTCTGCGCCTCCACGTCACGCCCCGACCGCGCCAGGTCGGCGGCGGTCATCCGGTGATCGACGCGCAGCACGCCCTGGTCGATGATCGGGCCCTCGTCCAGGTCGGCGGTCACGTAGTGAGCCGTGGCGCCGATCAGCTTGACGCCACGGTCGTGCGCCTGCTGGTACGGGCGCGCACCCTTGAAGCTCGGCAGGAAGCTGTGATGGATGTTGATCATCCGGCCCTCGAGTGCCCGGCAGGCGTCGTTGCTGATGATCTGCATGTAGCGAGCCAGGACCACCACGTCGATGTCGAGCTCGTCGACCAGCCTCAGCATCAGCTGCTCGACCTGATGCTTGTCGCTCGCGGTGTGGAACGGGACGTCGTACGACGACGCCAGCTTCTCGAGGTCTCGGTGATTCGACACGATCGCAGGGATCTCGACGTGCAGGGCCCCGGTGCTCTGGCGGTAGAGCAGGTCGTTCAGGCAGTGCCCCTCGGTCGAGACCATCACCAGGGCCCGGGCCGGCTGCTCGGCAACGCTCAACCGAAAATCCATGGAGTGCTCGACCGCGACCGGCGTGAAGTCCGGCGGTTGCGGGTGCTCGAAGTGCACGCGCAGGAAGAACTCATTGCCTCGATCGGGCTCTGTGCTGGTGTCGGTGAACTGCTGGCTGTCGAGGATGTTGCCGCCGGACTCGGCGATCCACCGGGTCACCGCGAACACCAGGCCGGGACGATCGGGGCACGACAGGGTCAGGACGTAGGACACCACCTCAGGCTAGTCAGCACGTCACCGGCTGGCAGACTTGGTGCCACGGCAAGGGGGAGCCATGAGCGCACCGACGATCCTGGGCGGTCGAGGACTGACCGCGGGATACGACGGGATGGACGTCTTCGAGGCTCTCGAGGTCGAGCTGAGATCGGCTGAGTGCACCGTGGTGACGGGCCCCAACGGCGCCGGCAAGTCGACGTTGCTGCGCTGTCTCGCGGGTACCCAGCCGCTGGAGTCCGGCCACCTCGAGCTCGACACCGAGCCAATTGATCCCACCGGTCCGGAGCACTGGCGCGACGTCCTCGCGATTCTCGACCAGAATGCCTGGTTGCCCGACCTGACGGTGGCCGACCATCTGCTGCTGGTGGGTGACGGCAACACCGTCGACACCGCGATGCGCCGAGTGGGGCTGACCCCTGAGCTCGGCGACCGGCTGCCGGGGGCGCTCAGCTCGGGACAGCGGCAGCGTGCAGCCCTGTCGGTCGCGGTGGTGCGGCCGTGGCGTGTCCTGCTGCTCGACGAGCCCGAGCGCCATCTCGACGGCGACGGGGTCGCGATCGTCGCTGACCTGCTGCGCGACCTGACAGGCGAGGGACGCACCGTCGCCATCGCCACCCACTCGACCGTGCTGCGCTCCCTCCCGGGCGTCCAGACGTTGCAGTTGTGAGCAGCGAGGACCGCTGGTACCGCATCTCGGTGGGCCTGACGGGCGGACTGATCGGGTTCGGTGTGCTGCTCGCCGTGGGGCGCGAGATCGTCCCGGACGTCCTCGATCTCACCCAGCGGCGTGGGTACGACGCCGCCCTGGTCGGGGCGGCCTTGCTGACAGCCACCGCGACCGCCTGGTGGGCCAGTCTCCGTTTCGTCGGACCCTGGGCGGCGTCACCGGCGCACCAGCTGTGGACGATCGGTGACGATCAACGGGCCTGGCGTCGACGGTCTGCGGTGCGTGGCGCACCGTGGGTGGCTCTGGCGACAGGACTGGTCGCGGTCGTGGTGGGGTTGGCGGCAGGGGAGCTGGGTCTGTGGGCCGGCGGTGGAACCGTGCTGGCACTCCTCATGCTCACTGCTGCGATCGGGTCGGGCCAGCGGTACGACGGTGGCCCGCGGGGTGTCGTGAGCCTGGGCGGAGTCGCGATGGGGCTGTTGAGTGGGGCCGCCTGTGGACCGGTGGCCGGAGGGCTGGTCGGTGGTGCGGCGATCGCAGGTGGGGTGCTCCTGGCCGGTCGCCCGACCGCCCAGCGGTTCGCGGCGATCCCGCGGTGGAATCTCGCGGCCGCAGACCGGCGGCGGTCCGCTGCGGTCGCCTCCGTGATCCTGGTCGAGCCGCTGGTGCGCCAGCAGCGTTCCGGGTCCCGATCGCGCCTGGCCACGATGCCTCGCCACCCAGCGATCCGGCTGGCGCTCATCAGCACACGACGAGTCGCCGTCCCGGTACTGGCCTGGGCGGTGGGCGGACTGGTGGTCGCCGCCGCGCTGGCGGACCTGCTCGGATCCTTCGCGGGAGTCGCCGCGGTCGCGATGCTGCTGCACGTGACGACTGCGATGACCAGCAAGGGGCTGCTCGCCTTCACGTCGCAGGTCGAGGTGCGACGACTGCTGATGATGCCCCGGGGCCCGGCCCTGGCGGGGCTTGCCATTCCCTGCGCTGCGGTGACGGTCGTGATCGTGGGCGCGGCGAGTGTGCTGATGCCGCTCTCCGTGGCGGGCGCGATGGTCTTGCTCGCCCTGCCCGCGCTCGGGATGGCCAGTCGGATGTCGTCGGCCGAGGCCACGGACGAGCTGGTCATGGCCTCGACGCCGATGGGGGCGGTGCCCGTGCAGACGGTCATCCGCCTGGTGGCCGGCGCCGACGCGACGGTGCTCGCCCTGGTGTCGCTGGCGCTGCTGCCCAGCTGATGCGCCCAGCCGAGGTACTCCGTCAGTCCTGACGCAGCAGCTCGTAGCCGTGCAGGTCGTCGTGCGTGCCGTCGCCCAGGGGCTCGGCCGCGTGCTGGGTGCCGTAGAACCTGAAGCCGTTCGCCACGGCGATGGCATTGCTCGCCGCGTTGCCTGCTGCGGCGTACAGGCTGAGGCGGCGGCGGTCGAGGCCGTCGGGGTCCAGCGCGTGGGGCACGACCATGCCGACCGCTTCGGTCATCACCCCGCGCCCGCGGGCGTCGGGATGCATCCAGTAGCCGATCTCGCCGCTGTCCGCACCGAGCCCCAGCAGGTCCATCACCGCGATGTTGCCGATCAGCTGATCGGTCGCGCGGTCGGCGACGCACCAAGTGGCCTTGGCCCCGAGGGCCGCATTCCAGGTGGTGTCTGCCAGGTAGGCAGCGGCGACCGCCGGGGTGTACGGCGACGGCAGGCCGCGGAGCCAGTGCCGGCTGTCGGGATCGCTGCACGCCTCGATGAGACGCGGGACGTCCGACGGCTTGAACGGGCGTAGGTGCAGTCGCCGTGACTCCAGCACGGGCGCTTCCGCCCACGGGCGAGTCGCGAAGGGGGCGTCGCCGAAGCGGATGGAGCCGGTCCATGCATCAACGACCGTGCCGCGATGATCGAGCAGTCCCGGCGAGACGCCGTGCAGGGTGAACCCGGTGCTGTGCGCGACCCGCAGGGACGCCTCGTTGCCGACGTTGGTGCGCCAGTGCACGACCTCGATGCCGCCCTCGCTGAACGCCCAGTCGTTGGCCAGACGAACGGCCCGGGCCATCGCGCCCTGGCCGCGTGCGTCCGGGTGCAGTGCAAAGCCGAGGTCGGCGATCGGTGTGCCGCGCACGTCGATGTTGCCGGCGAATCGACCGCCGACCTCGATCGCCCAGCCGAAGTACGTGCCCTCGTCCCAGCCACGCGGAATGTGCTCGAAGACGAACTGCTCGCTGAGCGCGCGATCGTTCTGCAGTGGAACCGTCGTCCATCGCTGCGTCTGCGGATCATCGGACATCTCCATGACGCGCTCGACGTCGCCCGGCACGTGGGCACGCAGGGTGACGACCCCGTCGGACAGGACCGGCACATTCATCGGCCAGGTCAGGTTCATCGGCGGAACGGGTCGGCCGGGTACACCCCGAGCACACGGATCTCGGTGGTGAAGAACGTGAGCTCATCGAGGGCGCGAGCCAGGCCCGCGTCGTCGGGATGGCCGTCGACCTCGGCGAGGAACTGGGTCGCGGTGAAGTGCCCGCCGACCATGTAGCTCTCCAGCTTGGTCATGTTGACGCCGTTGGTGGCGAAACCGCCGAGTGCCTTGTAGAGCGCGGACGGGATGTTGCGCACGTTGAACATGAATGTGGTCACGGTCGGCGACCCGGGCAGCGGCAGGCGCGGATCGGGCGCGAGCTCGATGAATCGCGTCGTGTTGTGGTCCTCGTCCTCGACGTCGGTGGCCAGCACCTCGAGACCGTAGATCTGCGCGGCCAGGGGAGGGGAGATCGCGGCCTGGGTGGGATCGGCCGCGTCCGCGACCTCACGGGCGGCCCCCGCGGTGTCGCCGGAGATGATCGGGGTGAGGCCGTGCTCGCGGATGATGCGACGGCACTGCCCGAGAGCGTGCACGTGGCTGTGCACGGTCCTGATCGTGTCCAGCGACGCCCCCGGCACCGCCATCAAGGAGAATTGGATGCGCAGGAAGTGCTCGGCCACGATGTGCAGGCCCGAGGTCGGCAGGAAGTGGTGGATGTCGGCCACGCGGCCGGCGATCGAGTTGTCGATCGGGATCATTGCCAGGTCGGCCTTGCCGGACGCCACTGCGGCGAACACGTCCTCGAACGAGGCGCACGGCAGCGTCTCCGCGTCGGGGTGGTGCTCGTTGCAGACGATGTGGGAGTTGGCTCCCGGCTCGCCCTGGTACGCGATACGGGTCGGATTCACCCGGTCAGTGTCCCACCCCGACGCCCGGGCCCGGAAACTCGGCACTGAGAATTGGTCCTGAGATTCGGCCCAGCTCAGAGGCTGGCCTCGAGGTCGCGCACGAATCCGTTCAGGCCGAATCGCACCTGGCCGGCCCAGCCGGCGTCTGTGGCGTGCGCGTGGACCTCGTCACGTCGACCGGTGGGGAACGGGGTTCAGAACTGTTGGTGGGTGCCGAAGGTGCCTTGCCAGTACGTGAGCGGACGACCGGTGGAGGTCTCGGCGCTGATGACGTCGCCGAGCACGAGCACGTGATCACCGGCCGGAACGGTGCTGGAGACCTCCGCGAGCACCCACGCATGGGCGTCGGCGAGCCGGGGCGCACCCTCGTCGGTCCACTCCAGGTCTGCGAAGCGGTCGTGCAGATCGCGCGAGAACCTGATCGCCAACTGGTCGTGGTGTGCTGCCAGCACGTTGATGCCGAACTGTCCACCGCGCTGGAGTCGGGCCAGGAGGCTCGAGGTGCGCGACAACGACAGCACGATCATGGGCGGATCCATCGACAGGGACATGACCGCGCTCAGGGTCGTGCCGTGTGGTGCGCCGCCCGACGACGTGGTCACGACGGTCAAGCCGGTGGACAGATTGCCCATGGCATCGCGCAGGGCGTCCTCGGTCGTGGTGGCAGACATGCCCCCAGACTGCCGAGATCCTGGCGCCGGGCGGGCCCTTCTCAGTCAGTGAGATGGGCCAGCAGGATGGCTGGCCGTCATGCGGACCGGTGGGCGCCCGGGGAGGGGCGCACCGTGAACAGCGAGGGTGCTGTCCATCCGCGACCGGCGAACGCCGACTCGACGGCTGCCTTCAGGGGCAGGAGGCCAGCTGTCGGCGCGAGTGCGATCGCGCTGCCGCCGAAGCCGAACCCGGTGAGGCGCGCGCCGAGTGCGCCGGCCTCGATGGCGGCCTCGACGGCGGTGTCGAGCTCGGGGCAGCTGACGGCGAAGTCGTCACGCAGAGACGCGTGCGCGGCGCTCATGATGGTGCCGAGCTGGGGCCAGTCCCGATCGGCGAGGGCTCGCACGGCGCTGCGCACGCGTGCGGTCTCGGTCAGCACGTGCCGAGCCCGGCTGCGCAGGTCCTCGTCGTCGAGGCGGTAGAGCCCGTCGAGGGTGACGTCGGCCAGGTGGTCGAGGTCGAGCGTCTCGGCCGCGCGCCGGCACTCCTCGTGGCGGCTGGTGTACTCGCCACCGGCGATGGCGTGCTGGACCCCGGTGTCGATGACGACCAGGGACAACCCTGCGTCGCCCCACGGCGCGTCGATCGCGGTGACGTCGCCCGTGCGGGTGTCGACCAGGCTCGTGGCGCTGTGCAGCACGGCCAGCTGGTCCATGACGCCCGACGGTGCACCCAGGTATTCGTTCTCGCTGCGTCGTGCCACGGCAGCGACCGCGGCTCGGTCCAGTCCGAGGTCCCCGATGTCGTCGAGAGCCAGGGCGACACCGCACGCGACGGCGGCCGACGAGGCGAGCCCGGCGCCGGCCGGGATCGTGGACTCGATCACGAGGTCTGCTCCGGGCACGCGGTGGCCGTTGCCGGGCCCGTCCTGGCCCAGGGCCCAGACCACGCCGGCCACGAGGGCAGCCCATCCGTCGATCTCGCCCAGCTCCACGGAGGTCGAGAACGTCACCTTGCCCGCGTCGGACCACACGGCGATCGTGTCGTCATCGCGCCGGCGTGCCCTGACCACGACGTGTCGATCGATCGCCATCGGCAGCACGGGGCCACCGTTGTAGTCCAGATGCTCGCCGATCAGGTTCACCCGGCCGGGAACGGTCCACCGTCGCACGTCAGTCACTCGACTGAGCCTAGCGACGGTCCGCTGGCCGCGGCTGGCAGAATGCACACCATGGCGTCGACCTCCCGAGTTCTGTCCGGAGCCCAGCCGACGGCCGACTCCTATCACCTCGGCAACTACTTCGGTGCGTTCAAGCAGTGGGTCGCCCTGCAGGATGAGTTCGAGGCGTTCTACTTCATCCCTGACCTGCACTCGATCACCGTCGAGTACGACCCGGCCCAGCTGCGCGAACGCACCTACATCGCAGCCGCTCAGCTGCTGGCCGCCGGTGTCGATCCCGAGCGCAGCGCCCTGTTCGTGCAGAGCCACGTCCCCGAGCACGCTCAGCTCGCGTGGGTGCTGGGCGGCATCACCGGATTCGGCGAAGCCGGGCGCATGACGCAGTTCAAGGACAAGAGTGCCCGCTCGGGCAGCGACTCGGCGAGCGTCGGACTGTTCACCTATCCCATCTTGATGGCCGCGGACATCCTCATCTACCAGGCCGACAAGGTTCCGGTGGGCGAGGACCAGCGCCAGCACGTCGAGCTGGCCCGCAACCTCGCGCAGCGCTTCAACCACCGCTTCGGCGAGACGTTCACCGTCCCCGAGGCGCACATCGTGAAGGCCACGGCCAAGATCTACGACCTGCAGGACCCGGTCTCGAAGATGAGCGGCTCCAACCAGTCACACGCCGGCGTGGTCGACCTGACCGACACGCCCCAGCAGGCGGCCAAGAAGCTGCGATCAGCGGTCACCGACTCCGGCTCGGAGATCTTCTACGATCGCGAGACCAAGCCCGGCATCGCCAACCTGCTGACGATCTTCTCCGCCTTGACCGACCGGTCGATCGACGACGTGGTCGCCGAGTTCGAGGGCCAGCAGTACGGTCACCTGAAGGTCGCCCTGGGTGATCTGGTGGGGGATTTCGTCGCAGCGTTCGGCGACCGCACCCGTGAGCTGCTGGGGGACCGGGCCGAGCTCGACCGCATCCTCGCGGCAGGCGCGGTCCGCGCCCGCGAGGTCGCGGTACCGACCTTGCAGCTGGTCTACGAGCGTTCGGGCTTCGTCGCTCCGTGAGGCGCACGATCGGTGTGGCTGTCCCCGTACCTGAGCCGTTCGGCAGCCTGTTGCGTGAGGCGCGGGCCTCGTTCGGCGACGCCCTGGCCGCCACGATTCCCACGCACATCACGCTGATGCCGCCCATCGATCTCGAGGAAGACCTGCTCCAGCAGCTCCCCGAGATCCTGGACGACGTCGCCGCGCGCGTGCCGGCCTACCGAGTCATCCTGCGGGGAACTGACACCTTCCGCCCCGTGTCGCCCGTGGTGTTCGTGGCGGTCGTCGACGGTGTCGAGCCGACACAGCAGCTCGCGCAGAAGGTGCGCACGGCCACGGGGTGCGAGGAGCTGGAGTTTCCGTACCACCCGCACATCACGGTGGCCCACCACCTGGACGACGCGGCACTGGATCACGCCGAGACGGCACTCGCCGCCTTCGAGTGCGAGTTCGTGGCCACCGAGTTCGCGCTGTACCACCAGGACGAGCGCCGTGGCTGGGAACCGCAGCGGACCTTCGCCCTGCCCATCGACTGAGGCGGCCGTCCGCGGGGAATGTTCTGTCGGTTCGGAGCGCTACACTGGGGGAGCGGCTTCGGTCGTGATTGACAACTCAAGAGGGGCTGATCGGTTTCGACTGCGGTCGTTTCGAGTCAGGTGAAGCGGGTAGAGGATCCAGGGTTATCTCTTTAACGATCTCTGGAAACCAACAAGTGCCGATTCAAAGCGCACTGACTTCGCCCTCGCTGCTTAAGCGATAGGTGAAGGGCTGGCCCGGGAGCGTCTCCGTCCCGGATCGCCAGTCTCATCAAGGAGACTTGCTGGTCACACTGTGTTGCAGGGTGTGATCGGGACTTTTCTGCGACTGAGCTCGTCGGCGATGCGTTCGTCCAAGCGTCGGAGCTGAGAAAAGCGTCAGACGAACTACACCCGTAGAAGCCCTGATTCTGCGTTGCAGGACCCGGGTTCAATTCCCGGCAGCTCCACCACGAACCGCGAACGTGCCGCCTGTTGGCACGTTCGCGGTTTTTCGTTCCAGAAAGGTTGGTACGATCTCCTCGCTCGAACCCGTGACTTTGGTCGGGGTCAGAGGTTGTTGTCTGTGCGCGCTGCTCGGGCGCGCTCCACGAGGAGATGTAGATGTCTGAGAACGCCACTGACGCACGCCGCGACGGGCGTGAGCCCCGCCGGGCTCGCCACGTCACCAAGATCGCCGGGCTCGGCGTGGTGACCGGTGCCCTGGTCGTCGCCGGGCTGCAGCTCCCGGCCACGGCGGCCGCGACCAACGTCCTGCAGGCCGTCGACGTGCAGGTCAGCGGCGACGGCACGCTCACCTCCATCTCCAGCACCACGCTCAGCCAGCAGGCCGACGGCGTGGTCACCGACGACGAGATCACCCACGACCCGTCCAAGACGGGCTCCGAGCTGCCGGTGCGCGTCCTCACCTCCTACCGGTACGAGGACGGCGCGGGCACCGACCTGACCGACCTCGAGGGTGTCAGTGGCCGGGTCTACATCGATGTCACGGTGCAGAACACGACCGTCGCCCCCGAATTGCTGTCCTACAACTCCGACGCCGAGAACAAGACCGCGCCGGCCCTGGTCGGCACGCCGCTGACCGTCGTGGCCTCGGCGGACCTCGGCGACTCCGACCTCGGCGACGTCGTGGTCGGCGAACCCGGCACCGAGGAGCGCGTCACCAACGGTGTCGTGAGCCGCGACACCGGCGGCGACGCCCGCGTGCAGTGGGCCACGATGCTTGCCCCGCCGCGCCTGGCGCCCAGCGCCACGTTCACCCTGGTCCAGGAGGTCGAGGACTTCGAGCCGCCGACCTTCGACATCAGCGTCCAGCCCGGTCTGGTCACCGACACGTCGCTGTCGCAGCTGGTCGACTCGGCGTTCACCGACGACAACGGCACCCGCGAGCTCACCACCAGCACCATCGCTCTGCTCAGCTCGGTCGGCTCGGTGCTGACCGACGCCAGCACCGTGCTGGCCAAGGTCGAGGAGCAGCTCGACGCCTCCGCCGGCGACCTCGGCTCCAAGACGATCTCGGACCTGGAGTCCAGCGCCACGTTCGTCACCTCGGCGCTCGGCGGCCTGTCCACCGACCTCGACAGCCTCGACTCCTCGATCGCCAGCTCGCTGAGCTCCTCCAGTGACGCCGCCGTGCAGCAGCTCGGTACCTCCTTCACCGAGGTGAAGGAGAAGGTGCTCGGCGACGCCAACAGCTACAAGGCTCCGCCCTCCCCCCCGAGGGCGGACGGCTGCGAGGTCATGACGCCTGATGGGTCGAACCAGTCCACGGTGTTCGCCCAGCTGCGTGACGTCGAGGAACAGCTCAAGCAGCTGGCCGGCGCCACCGATGGCTGCCGGGATGCTGTCGTGGGGCAGTTGAACGACACGATCGGGACGGTCAACGACAAGTGCGAGGACCAAACCGCCCAAGGAGCGCTCACCTGCGCCACCGGCGCCATCGGTAACGCCAGCACGGCGCTGACTTCCCTGCGTGACACGATTCTGGGCTCTGACACCGAGCCGGGCATCTTCAAGCCTGAGCGTCTCGAGCGTTTGCAGACGAACTACGACGAGGTCTTCGCCGTCCTCGACCCCGTGCGCACTCGCATCGACGAGGACCTCGCCGAGGGCGGAGTCGGCGGCGAGTTTGATGACATCGAGGCCGAGCTAGAACAAGTCAGGACTGCTCTCGAAGGGGTAGACGGTGCTCTTGCGCTGATCAACGAGCGGGCAGAAGAGCAGCTCACCCTGCTGCGCGGAAATCGGGGAGCGCTGGAGCAGGCGGCAGATCTGGCCGATGTGCTGTGTGACGATCTGCCGGAGACACCTGAGAGCAACCGCGCCAGTGCGCTGCTCAGCGGCACGGATTGCGCTGGCCAGCCCGCCAGCGCACCCGGATACGACTCCTCGCTCCTTGACAAGATCGACGCGACGGCCACCGCGTGGGAGACCACACGGGCCGAGACCGACACCGACGCAGCGGACAGCCTCGGCTCCTTTGTCGATGATCTGCTCGATCGCATCAACGGCATCATTGAGCGGTACGAGGACCTCATCGAGGACGGCCAAGCCCGCTCGCTGCAGCAGGCGGTGGACCAGATCGACGAGCAGCTTGACGGCGTCTACGAGGACCGCCCCCAGCCTGACGACGCCGACGGTAATCCGCAGCCGGACCTCCCTGACTTCCGTGGCGAGCTTCAGATCGCCTTCGATGAGTTCGTGGCGAATCAGACCAACGTGACGAACCGGCTCGAGGAGACCTTCAACGAGTCAATCGGTGATGTCGAGGACAACAACCAGGACGCCGGTGAGTTCCGACAGGGTCTTGACGACGCACGGGCGCGGTCCGAAGAGGGCGCCGGGAGCCTGTTCGACGAGTTCAGCGCATCGCTGAGCGGCATCGGAGAGGACATCGTGGAGAACGGTGCCGAGTCGATCGACCGACAGAAGGACGCGCTGGACGCCGAGGCGAGCGACTTCGAAGCCGGCCTCACCGGCACGGTGCAGACGGCGCTGGACCGCATCGGCTCGCAGGTGGGCGAGTCCAATGGTGAGCTCGCCTCCTCGGAGACCCAGCTGGTCGAGGACCTGCAGGCCATCCTGGTCAACATCGGCACGCCGCAGGAGAACGGCAGCGGACTGCTGGGCACCATCTTCACCGGTGCCCGCAGCACGGGAGCCTCGAACGAGCAGATCGTCGACGCGAGCCAGCTCTCGGACGCCTTCAGCCGCGTGCGGGGCACCTCGCTGGACGACCTGTTCCTGCAGCAGGCGCAGGTGCGCGCGTCGCTGGAGGCCGAGGAGTCCTTCGGAGCGTTCGACCTCGACCTGGCCGACAGCACGTCGGCACGCACGGTCTTCTCCTTCCACATCGGACAGGACTGAGCACCGATGGCACGACTGACCCGCGCGATGGTCTCCACGACGATCGCGCTGACGACCGCCCTCGCCCTCACGGCCTGCACTGGTGACGACGACGGCTCGCCGCTGCCGCCTGCCGAGGTCGCCCTGAGCATCGACGGGGTCGAGGACATGAGCCTCGGCCTGGTCGTGTCGTCGACGTCCGCACCGGGCGAGGGCGCCGACCACACCGGGCCCGCCGCGGGCGCCGAGCTCGCTGCCTATCGGCTGCAGCTGGGCGACACCCCGGTCGACCTGACCGTGGTCGACGACCAGGGTGACGCCGACGAGGCCGTGGCCGTCGTGGAGGACCTCGTCGACCAGGGCGTCTCCGGCATCGTGCTGGCGACCTCGGGCAGTCACGTGCAGCCCGCGCTCTCGGCCGCCTCGGCCGCCGGTGTCCCGGTCGTCGCGCCGTACCTGCGCACCACCGAACCGCTGCCCGACGGTGTCTGGGTCACCGGCCCGTCCGAGGACGAGATCTCCGCGGGGATCGCCGAGGCCATGGCAGCCGACCAGGTCGACAGCCCCACCGTCATCACCGCCGACGACGTGCCGGTGCCCGCCGCGTCCAGCGCCGCCGAGGTCGCCTTCAGCGGTGCCACGCTCGACGACCTGCTGGAGAACCTCGACGAGGCCGTCGAGGAGGGCGACACCGACAGCATCATCGTGTCGGCCGCCGCCTCGTCGCAGGGAGCGATCCTGGCAGCGCTCCAGGGCGCCCAGCCCGACCTGCCGGTGTACCAGACGCCCGAGGCGCTGTCGCCGAGCTTCGCCTCGTCGCTGAGCCAGCGAGAGGGCACCACGTCGGGACGCTTCGTGGCCATCGGCGCCCCGGCCACCGACACCGCGACGCTCGGGTCGAGCGATGAGGCCAGCTCGGCCGCCGCCTACTTCGCGGCCCTACGCCTCGCGGCCGGCGACGCGGCCTTCCTGTCCGGTCTGGACGGGGCGCCGTTCTCCGAGCTCGCGGTCGACGCGGACCTGCCCAGCCACGACGCCGTGCTCGCCCTGGTGCGCGCCGCGGCGAGTGCCGAGTCCACCGACCCGGCGCAGGTCTCCGCGGCCCTGGCGGCACTGACCCCGGGCGTCGAGGACTCGCTGGCCGGCCCGGCGCTCGACTTCACCTCCTCCGGCGCCCTGCCCGCCGAGAACGTCACGCCGCTGTACGCCACGACCCAGACGCCGGGCGTGCGCCCGGCCGATCTGGCGCCCGCGCTGACCTGGTTCCCGCTGGGCGTCGAGGGCAGCGCCGACGGTTCAGGGCAGTAGAGAGACGATCGTGGACGTGGGCAGTCGGCGGGCCAACCGGGCTCTGGGAAGTCGCTACGAGCTGCTCGAGCGCATCGGTTCGGGCGCGATGGGCGAGGTGTGGCGCACCCAGGACCGGGTGGCCGACGAGCACGTCGCCGCCAAGCTGCTGCGCTCGGAGCTGACCCAGGACCCGGAGATCGTCGGCCGCTTCATCCAGGAGCGCTCGATCCTGCTGTCGCTGCGCCACCAGAGCATCGTGGAGATCCGCGACCTCGTCGTCGAGGGCGACGACCTCGCGATCGTCATGGACCTGGTCTCCGGCAGCGACCTCAAGGCGCTGCTGCGCGAAGCCGGCACCCTCAGCCCCGACGCGGCCGTCTCGGCCACCGCCGCCGTCCTCGACGCCATCGCGGCCGCCCACGAGAAGGGCTGCCTGCACCGCGACGTCAAGCCCGACAACGTGCTCGTCGCCGACGGTGAGGGCCCGCTGGGCGACCGCGTCCGGCTGACCGACTTCGGCATCGCCCGCTTGGCCCAGGAGTCGACCGTCCAGGCCACCGGGCTGCTCGGCACCCCGGGCTACATGCCGCCCGAGCTGTTCTCCGAGGGCCGCTTCAGCGGCGCCTCCGACGTCTACGCGGCCGGCGTCATGCTCTACGAGCTGTTGTCGGGTCGCACCCCGTTCGCGGGCGCGGGCACGGCGCACACGATCGGCTTCCGCCACGTCACGGCCGAGGTGCCGCACATCGAGGTGGCGCCGGCGCTGTGGAGCATCGTGCGGTCGATGCTGGCCAAGGACCCCACCGTGCGTCCCACCCCGGCCGCCGCGGCCCAGCAGCTGCGCGCCCTGCCCGACGACGTGCTCGACGTGCCCGCCCTGCTGCCGCAGGACGACCCGGCCGACTTCCAGACCACCGGAGGGGCCGCCCCCACCCCGGTGCAGGTCCGCCAAGACGAGCAGCTCGACGTCGGGGCCACCAACATCCGCGGCCTGGCCGCCCCGAGCGAGCCGCTGGCCGCGCCGGGGGCCGTCGTCAACCTCTCGCCCGGCGAGGCCGAGATCGGCGCCGCCGACGCCACCAACCTGGCCCGGCACGCCCGCACCTACGCGCCACCGGTGCTGGAGCCCACCGCGCCCACCCCCGAGGCCGAGAAGCGCAAGACAGCCCGCTGGTGGATCGGTGGCCTGATCGGGGTGGCCGTCCTGGTCGCGGCCGTCGTGTATTTCGTGACCCAGGGACTGCCCTTCGGCGGCGGCGACGAGGCCGTCGGCGGCGGTGAGGCCATCACCGCCGAGACCGAGGCCGAGGCGTTCCCCACCGGCCTGGGCGTCGAGTCCACCGCCGAGTACGACCCCGAGTCCGGGACCATCGCCCTTGTCACCACCTACTCGGCCGACCGCGCCCCGCTCACCGGCGAGGTGCTGGCCGTGATCCCGCCCGTCACGACCGGCGGCGAGTGCCCCACGGTCGAGTGGGGCGGTGCCGTCGAGCGCAACATCGGCCGCAGCACGGGCATCCTGCCCGAGTGCGGCGGCTTCTCGGTCGACCTGTCGGTCGAGGCCGGCCAGACGGTGCAGTACGAGGCGCAGATCTCCGACATCGACCTCGGTGAGGACCCCGGGTCGGCGCTGCAGGACTACCTGGACCGTCAGGACGAGGCCACGCGCGACGCCGTGACCGATCCTCGGGTCACCGGAGTCACCTCGTACCTGCTGCAGCGCTTGTCCGGCCTGGCCCTGCAGATCCCCAACACCCTGACGCTCGGCACCGACGACGCGGTCCGGATCCGACTGTTCCCGGTGTTCTCCGACGGCGAGCCCGACGAGCTGCAGCCCCTGTACGACAGCAGCTCCTCCGGCCGCCCGTCGACGCTGCTCACGGCGTTCGTGGGCGACCCGCAGCTCACGTTCACCCCGTCGCCCAGCTGCGACGGTGCCGTGGTCGCCCAGGGTGACGGTGACGTGGTCGTACGCGGTCAGGTCAGCGCCTGCACCCTGACCGGTCAGGTCGGAAACTTCGACGACGTCGAGAGCAACAGCCTGCTCGTCGTCGGCCCTAACGGATAGGAACGATCGGCATGCGGATCACGGTGACCCTGGCCCAGGAGACCGGCGAGACCGACGTCGTCCTCGACTGCGACGATGCGACTCCCGCCGACGCCATCGAGCGGGTGCTGGCCACCGAGATCGGTGCCGTCGGCCGGTGGAACCTCGACCCGCGCGGTGCCGACGGCGAGGACGAGGGCTCCGTGGCGACGCTGTCGCGCTCCGGGCTGCACCACGGCGCCCGCATCGGCTTCGGCCAGGCGGGAGCCGAACCGGCGCTGTCGGCCTCGGGCCTGCAGCTGCACGTGGTGGGCGGCCAGCACGCCGGGCTCGTGGTGACGCTGCCACAAGGCACCCACGAGATCGGTCGCGGTGCGGAGATCGCGTGGGACGACCGCTCGATGTCGCGCCGCAACACCGCCATTACCGTCGGCGAGGACGAGGTGACCGTCACCGACCTGGGCTCGACCAACGGCACCTTCCTCGAGGGCGTCAGGCTCGACGCCCAGGAGGCCACCCCCTGGCCGCTGGGCCAGGTGCTCGAGGTCGGCGACTCGGCCGTCGTGCTGGCGCCCGCACGCCGCGACGAGACCGTCGTGGAGGAGGCCGAGCCGGGCTGGCGCACCTTCCTGCGACCGCCGCGCATCAAGCCGTTCCACCTCACGCCTGAGGTCGAGGTGCCGAAGGCGCCCGCCGAGCAGCGTCGCCGTGGCTTCCCGATCATCGCGGCGCTGGCCCCCCTCGCGCTGGGTCTCGTGATGGTCTCGATCACCCGCAACCCCACCTTCCTGGTGTTCTGCCTGATGTCGCCGGTCATGCTCGGCGCCAACTTCATCTCCGAGCGCCGCGGCGGTGCGAAGAACTACAAGGAGAAGCTCGCCGAGTACCACGAGAAGTTGCAGAAGGCACAGGTCCAGCTCACCGAGCTCACGCTGGGCGAGCAGACCAAGTTCCGGCACGAGATGCCCGACGCCGCGGCCACCTACGTGACCGCGACGCTGCCGGGCAACCGCCTGTGGGAGCGTCGCCGCTCCGACGAGGACTTCCTGATGGTGCGGCTCGGGTCGGCTGACCTCGAGACTACGATCAGCATCACCGGCGAGGTGCCCGACGATCTGCCTTCCCTGCACGCCGTCCCGGCGGGCTTCTCGATCACCGAGTCCCATATCGTCGGCATCGCGGGTCCCGACGAGCGCGTCGACGCCTCGCTGCGCTGGGCCATCGCCCAGCTGGCGATCTACCACGCCCCCCGCGACCTGACGATGTCGTTCCTGACGTCGCGCGGCGGACCGGAGTGGTCGTGGATCGGCTGGCTGCCGCACATGCGCCCCGACGACCCCGACGGCCCCGTCGCGATGATCGGCAACGACCCGGAGACCATCTCCTCGCAGGTCGCCTGGTTGGGCGCGGTCATCAAGGCGCGGCAGGACGGCGCCAAGGGGCAGCGGGTCACCGCCGAGAGCTTCCCGGCCCACGTGGTCGTGCTGCACGGGTACCGCGGACTGCGGGCCGTGCAGGGGCTGAGCCAGGTGCTCGAGGACGGCCCCGCCGTCGGCGTGTTCGCGTTGTGCGTCGATGATCACCAGCGCTCGCTGCCAGAACGCGCCCAGGCGACGCTCGACGTCGACCTGGCCGACCAGCACCGCGCGGCCCTGCGCCGCAGTGCGCACCGGGCGGTGCCCGACCTGCTGCTCGACGGCGTCTCGGTGCAGTGGGCCGACGGCGTCGCCCGCTCGCTGGCCAGCCTGCGCGACCTCGGCGGAGCCGGCGACGGCGAGACGCTGCCGGACAGCGCGCGCCTGCTCGAGGTCGTCGAGATGGACCCGCCGACCTCCGACAAGGTGCGGTCGGGCTGGATGCTGCAGCCTATGAGCACCGAGATGGTGCTCGGAGCGGGCCTGGACGGTCCGTTCTCGCTGGACCTGCGCTCGGACGGTCCGCATGGACTGATCGCCGGCATGACGGGCTCGGGCAAGACCGAGCTGCTGCAGACCATCATCGCGTCGCTGGCGATCGCCAACCGTCCCGACGCCATCAACTTCGTGCTGGTCGACTACAAGGGCGACAGCGCGTTCAAGGACTGCGTCAAGCTGCCCCACACGGTCGGCAAGGTCAACGACCTCGACCCGCACCTGGTGGTGCGGGCACTGGAGTCGCTCAAGGCCGAGCTCAAGTACCGCGAGCACTTCCTCGCCGAGGCCGGCACCAAGGACATCGAGGACTACCAGGCGCTGCACGCCAAGGAGCCGCACCGCGTGCCGCTGCCGCGCCTCATGCTGGTCATCGACGAGTTCGCCCAGCTCAGCAAGGACCTGCCGGACTTCGTGTCCGGGCTGGTGGCGATCGCGCAGCTCGGTCGGAGTCTTGGCATCCACCTGCTCCTGGCCACACAGCGGCCCAGCGGCGTCGTGTCCGCCGAGATCCGCGCCAACACGAACATGCGCATCGCCCTGCGCGTCGCCGACGCCGCCGACAGCTCCGACGTGCTCGACACCCCCGACGCCTCGCGCATCGCCAAGTCGACGCCCGGTCGCGCCTACGCGCGGCTCGGCGCGGGCGCCCTCCAGGCGTTCCAGTCCGGCCGGGTGGGGGGCCGGCGCCCCGGAGCGGTCGCCGTCGACCTGCCGCCGCCGTTCGTCACCCAGGTGTCGTGGCGGTCGCTGGGCTACTCCGCGGCCCGTCCGCCGCGCCGCAAGGAGACCGAGGTCGCCGGCACCGACCTGTCCGAGCTGGTCGCGGCGGTCGTCGAGGCCGCCGAGCACGAGCAGATCGGCCAGCAGCGCAGCCCATGGCTGCCCGCACTGCCCGGCGAGCTGCAGTGGGCCGACGAGGTCACCGTCCAGTCCGAGCGCGGTCGCATCCCGTCGTTCCCGTTCGGCCGCCGCGACGTCCCCGCCCAGCAGCGCCAGGTGGTGGCCGACCTCGACCTCGAGCGGGACGGACACCTGATGATCATCGGCTCGGCCGGCAGTGGCCGCTCGCAGCTGCTGCGCACCGTCGCCGCCTCGATCACTCAGCTCGCCGACCCGTCCGACGTCCACCTGTACGGCATCGACTGCGGCAACGGCGCCCTCAACGTGTTCACCTCGCTGCCGCACACCGGCGCCGTCGTCAGCCGCAGCGAGGGACAGCGCGCGTCGCGGCTGCTGGCCAAGATGGGCGAGGAGCTGGACCGGCGCCAACAGGTGCTGTCGGCCGACGGGTTCGGCGACATCAGCGAGCAGCGACGGGTCAGCCCCGACCCCCTGCCCCACCTGGTGATCATGCTCGACCGCTGGGAGGGCTTCACCGCCACGCTGGGCGCCGTCGACGCCCTCAATGACGTGGTCCTGCGGATCCTGCGCGAGGGCGCTAGTCTCGGCGTGCACGCCATCGTCACCGGTGACCGCTCCCTGGCCTACAACTCGCGGGTCTCCTCGATGACCGAGAACAAGATCGTGCTGCGGCTCGCCGAGCGCGACGACTACAGCCTGGTCGGCCTGCGCGGCAAGGACATGCCCGACGCGATCGCGCCCGGCCGCGGCTTCAACCGCTCGGGCAACGAGATGCAGATCTACCTGCTCGACAGCGACCTCGGGGGGCAGGCCCAGGCGGCCGCACTGCGCGAGATCGGGGCCAGGTCCGCCGCGCACGTGGGCCAGGTGACGGTGCCTCCGTTCCGCGTCGACGCGCTGCCGGGACGCATCGAGGTGGCCGAGGCGCTCGCCCTGGTGCCCGACGACGCAGCCCGCCCGTACGTGTTGGCCGGTGTCGGTGGCGACGAGCTGACCGGCTTCGCGGTGGACCTCGCCCGTGGCAACAGCTTCGTGGTCGCCGGTCCCGGGCGCTCGGGACGCAGCTCGGTGCTGGTTGCGATGGCCCGCACGTTCATCGAGACCGGGGGAGCGGTGATCGTGCTCGCTCCGCGACCCAGCCCACTGCGTGACCTCGAGGGGCCGGGCGTGCTCGCGGTCCTCACGGACCCGGCCACGCCGCCGGAGACCTACGACGAGCTGGTCTCGGGCGCGGGTCGCCCGGTGATCGTGCTGATCGACGACGGCGAGGGCCTGCGCGACGCTGCTGGTGGCGAGTTCTTCATGCGCGTGGCGCGCGGGCAGGTGCCCGACACGCTGGTGGTGCTCAGCGGCCACATCGAGGGCGTGTGTGCGGGTCTCAGCGGCTGGCAGCCGGAGATGAAGAAGGCCCGTCAGGGTCTGCTGCTGTCGCCGCAGGGCATGTCCGACGGAGAGCTGATCGGTTGCCGCATGCCGCGCAACGTCCTGGGTCAGCCGGTGGCTGTCGGCAAGGGCTGGCTGCACCTGGGCGACGGCACGCCGATGCAGGTCGCCACGCTCGCACCGCCGCGGTAGCGGCCTGGCTCGCACCGCCGCGGTACGGGGACATCAGTCGGTGTGGGGGCGTTCTCCTCGGCTGCGCCGAGCAGCGACCGGACCTGGGCGTCGATCGCTCCGTCGGGTCCGGTGAACAGCTGGGCCACGACCAGCGTGGCAGAGATGGGGAGCCCGGCGATGGGGTCGACCAGTGCGTGGATCTGGGTGGCGCCGGCCTCGGCGGCACGGGCGAGGTCGCGGCGCAGGCGGCGGTCCAGCTCCACGCGCAAAGTGATGAGTTCGTCGCGGGCGCGGCCGGTGAACTGTCGGTCGAGCATTCGCTGGACGTCGGCGTCGCGCCGGCTGGGATCGGTGCTGAGGGTGAATCAGCCCGAGGGCAGGATCAGTCGGTAGGAGTCCGGAGCGGTGATGGTGCGTTGTCTTGTGCTCACGCAAGTGTCTCCATCTGACGTCGGTCCCATCGCTTCGCCCTGATGTACATCGCCCACATGGCGCCGCCGACGACGGTGTGGATGACGCCGGATACCGCCATGATGATGCTCACCGTCGTCGACACGTCGTAGAGGCCCGCTCGACCTGCCCCGGAGAAGCGAGGACCCGCCGAGTGCCCCCGGGTTCGTGCACGACCAGGGACCCGTCACCGGCCACCTCGACTCGCCAGTGCCGCACGTCCTCGACCATCGAACCGGCCCGCGTGGTCGCGTACAGAAACCGACGTGTCACCCGGTGAACCTCATGTCCGAGTTGTGCCTCCCGGGTGGGCTCGGCCGCATCAACGACCGGAGAACGATGACGACCTGGGTGGGTCGGTCGGTCACGCTCAGATCAGTGGCACAGAGCGGGTGCATGGCGGTGTCGATCGTGCGGGGAGTCTCCTTGGAGCCGGGACTGGATGGCGGTCAGTCGGCATCCGGCGCCGCCTGGGCCTCGGGTGCGGGCTCGGGCGGCTTGTAGCGGGTCGGTTCCCAGGCGATGGCGCCGTCGGACGTGCTGCGGTGCAGGGTGGCGGCGATGGCGTCGAAGACGAACACCATCTGGTCGGCGACCTCGTCGGTGGAGGTCACGAAGCTGAGGACCAGGAGGCGGTCGGCGTCGGCCTGGACCACGTAGTCGACGTGGGTGTGCCAGGCCACGGGTGCACCCTCGTCCTCGGACAGGGGTGCCTCGATGCGTCGGCGCCGGCGCAGGGCCGGGGTGTCGCCGAGCGCGGTGGGGGCGTTCTCCACGACGCCCTCGGCCGCGCCGAGGAGCGAGCGGACCTGGGCGTCGATGGCTCCGTCGGGTCCGGTGAACAGCTGGGCGACGACCAGGGTGGCCGAGATGGGGAGGCCGGCGATGGGGTCGACGAGTGCGTGGATCTGGGTGGCGCCGGCCTCGGCGGCACGAGAGAGGTCGCGGCGCAGGCGACGGTCCAGCTCCACGCGCAGGGAGATGAGTTCGTCGCGGGCGCGGCCGGTGAACTGGCGGTCGAGCATCCGCTTGACGTCGGCGTCGCGCCGACTGGGATCGGTGCTGAGGGTGAACCAGCCCGAGGGAAGGATCAGCCGGTAGGAGTCTGGAGCGGTGATGGTGCGCTGCCCTGTGCTCACGCGAAGGTCTCCATCTGACGTCGGTCCCACTGCTTGGTGTGGCGATACATGATCACCATGGCCGCCATGGCGCCCAGCCCGATGACCGCGACCGCCGCCATGATCGCCCGCAGCACGGTGGGGAGGTCGGACAAGATGATCAGGCTGCCCGCGCCGATGGTCGAGGCCAGGAAACCGAACGCCACCACGAAGACGCCCGCTCCCCAGAAGATCGCACCCCGCTCGAGGTGTCCCGTGATCGAGTACTGCAGCGCTTGGTCGGAGGCGTAGACCGCGGGATCGAGATCTGATGCCAGGAACGGCGGGATGTCCTCGACCTGTCGCTGCGTGAAGGCGATGCCGGCGTCGTCGCACGCGGTCTGCAACGCGGTCGGGGCTGTGCCCGGAGTGACCCACAGCTCGGCGGGCACCGCGGACAGGGCGACGTCGTGGCGGTCGTGGAACCAGATGGTGTCCTCGCTCACCGTGCACCGCACCACGCCGCCTCGTGCGGGGCCGGGCAGCCAGCTCTCGATCACGTGCTTGATGACGACGATGTCATGCGATCCGATCTGCAGCTGGTGCTCCCTGAGCCATCGCCAGCGGTCGGGGCCGGCCACGTTCGGGACCACGGTTCGGCCATCGGGGGCGCTGGGTCGCTGGTTGACGAAGGCCGCGGAGCGCCGCCAGGCCGCGACGGTGAGCAACATCAGGGCCGGGATCATCGCGATACCCACGGCGGTCACGCGTTCGTCGTCCCGATCGCTGCCGATGACGATCATGGCGGCGAAGCACGCGATCAGCCAGGCGAATGCGGCCAGATGCACGCGACGTCGGGCCAGCAGCGCATCCTTGGTGGTGCCCCGCGTATGGACACCGGGTGCGGCGTTCACCCGAGAGATCTCGGACTCGGTGGCGGGCTCGAGCGTCAGCCCGAGGCTGAGCGCGACGTCCGCGGCGCCCGAGGTGCGGTGCTTGTCCAGCAGGTAGCTGGGCCCGAGGTCGATCAGGTCGAAGGGCATCGACAGCAGCACGTTGTCATCGCCCAGGAACGCCAGCACGTCGAGCCACGGCTGGCCGGGCTTGTTGAACAGCGGAGCACCCAGGAGGCGCCGACCCACCTGGGACGAGGGCACGACGACCACGCGGGCCACCTGCCCCGGTGAGGCCACGACCCGAGGTGCGCCGCCGGGCTCGTGCAGCACCAACGATCCGTCGGGCGTCACCTCGACGCGCCAGTGACGCACGTCGTCAACCAAGGGACCACCGCGCGTCGCGGCGTAGAGAGTCGTGCGCGTCACCGAGAGGACTCCTGGACTGTGCTGAAGATGGACCGGCTGGTCACGAGCGTGTGACCGTGATGGAAGCGGCGAACTGCTCGAGGGCCGAGGCGACGTCAGCGGCTTCGACGAGGTCGTCGGAGGGCACGGTGCCCAGCCAGATGGCAAACGACTCGCCCTCGGGCAGCCAGACGACCGACGTGGTCTGCGAGATCGTGAGCCCGTGGTCGCGCTCGTCGTAGGTGCGAGCTCGTACGAGGTGGGCGGTGCCGATAGGGGTCTCGAGCTCGCTGACGTCGATCGGTTGGTACAGTTGGAGTCCCTCGACGAGGGTCTCGATGAAGTCCGACGGCCCGGCGCCGGGATCGCGGCGCACAAGCGCCGCGAAGGCGCACCCGACCACCGTCAGCTCGGTTCCGCCCGTCGGCACGAGGATCCACACGGCGAAGGCTTGGGTGCCGTCGCCACTCACGCTCTCCTGCACCTGATCGGACAGGACCGGCAGACGCTCGGCGATGGCGCGCTTGGTGGGCTCGGGGGTCGGATCGCCGGAGAAACGGTCCAGCAGATGCGCGGTCAGGACTTCCGGGGGCGTCCCCAGGGGGAGCAGTATCCACTCCGCGAACTCCCCGAACTGCACCTCATCGATCACGCGTCGAACCTTGCCACACAGGGAACAGAATCACGGTCACCGACCAACGGGGACGACAGTGGTGGGTCGGGTGGGAGCTTCGATCGTGATCGTGTCGTTGAAGTTCGCGATGTTGTCGATGGTGTTGGACAGCGACTCGGGGAACCCGGCGACGTCGTTGCCCTGTCCGGCGACCGTGGCAACGGAAGCGACGCCCTCGATGCCCATGGCCCGGTTCAGCGCCGTCAACGTGGGGGCGTCGATGACCAAGCCGTCCACCCCCTTGAACAGCTGCACCTGGCGGAACGTGTTCACCAAGCCGTCGGTGCCCATGAGGCGCGAGAGGCCACCGGCCCGGGGCAGCGTGCTGAGCGTGGTGTCGAAGACCCCGACGGCGTCGTCGATCATGTTCACGTTGGCTGAGTCGAGTCCGGCGGCGATGTCGCGCAGCGGGAAACGGTTGCCGAGGAGAGGAACTCCGCGGGCGAGGTTGGAACCCAAGGCGTTCAGCTGGTACGGGGTCGAACCTCGCGTGGAGGCGGTGATGGCGGTCCGAGCCGCCGGGGCGAGTCGAGCCAAGGCCGGCGCCGCGAGTTTGCCGGCGATCTTGCCCAGCGGTCCTCCGATGACACCGAGCGTCGCGAGGCCCACGTCACCCAGAGTGGCATCATCCAGGATCAAGAACTGGACGAGGGTCAGGCCGAGGATCATCGAGCCGACGACCGTACCCGCGGTGAGAAGGCCGGCAAAGAGGCTTCCGGCCAGCAGCGCGCCGAGGAATCCGCCAGCCGTGGCCACGATCAGCAACACGATCACGACCGCGACGATGATGATGGCGATGACGCCGAGGACGTCGACGGCTGCCGCGACGAAGCCCCTGACGTTGTCCATCCGGCTGTCCTTGAACTTCTCGGACGCCCTGTTGATGCGGGCTGCGCAGTTGTTGGCCTCGGCGTCGAGTGTGTCCATGGCCGTCTGGAGGTCCTGACGTGCCTTGGTCAGGGCGCTATCGGCCGCGTCGTAGTCGTCGGACCGTTGGTCGTCGGCGTCCTGCAGCTCATCGGACGGGTCGTCGACGCCGTCGAGCAGGCTGTCGGCGTTGGCGCGCTTGTCCGAGTCGGCCGCGATGGCGTCCTGGAGCGCCCTCCAGGTGTCGAGCCGGGCCTCGTTGATGCGGTCGGCGAACGTGGCGAGCGCGGCTCCGGCGTCGGTGTACTTCTCGCCGGCCTTGTTCAGGTCGCTGTGCGCCTCGCTGGCCTTGTCGGCGAACTTGACGGCGGCCTCGCCGGTCCACTCCTCGAGGTCGGAGAAGGCCTTGAGGGTGGCAGCGGCCTCGTCCATGACGGCGCCGCGGGCGGTGAAGTCGGCGGCGACGTCATCGACGTCGAACCGATCGGCGGGGACCGGGTCGCTGTCGCGACCGACGAGGTGCCACTCGGCGTTGCGGCGTGTCATTGTTCTTCCGTCGTCAGGGCGGCGGCCAGGTCGAGATCGACCTGGGTGAAGTTCTCGTGCGAGGTGGAGGCCATCTCGGCGAGTGCGTCGACCTTCTCCACGAGCTTGTTGCGCTTGTCGTCCCAGTCGTTGACGAAGTCGTCGATGGCGTCGGCGACCTTGCGGTGGCCGGCCTCCTCGACGTCATAGGACTTGAGGTCGCGGTCGTCGTGCAGATTGCCGGAGATCGTGCCCATCTGAGTGGACAGGTTCGCCAGGCGGTCGGAGTCGTACGTGAGATCGGGGGCTCCCATGGCCGCGTCATCCTTCGAGCGTGAGGACATCGCCGGGCCGGGACTCGGCCCGGCGACGTCAGACCAGTGAAATTACTTGAGGGCGTTGGCGAGCTCGGTGTCGACCTGGCTAAGGGTCTCGACCGCCTTGTTCAGGTAGGTGGCCATGCCGTCGAGGCCTTCCATCACCTGGTCGGAGGACTTCTTGAAGTCGTCGTAGGACTGCTGGAACGCGCCCGAGGCCGAGTCGGTGACGAAGCCACCCGACACGAGACCGGCGATCTGGGTGCGCAGGGCGCCCAGCTGGCCGTCGATGTCGGTACGAGCGTTGTTCAGCTTGGTCGCCTGGTCCTGCATCTCCTGGTAGGAAACGGAAACATTGGCCATGGGTTTCTCACTTTCGGTCGATCTCGAGGCGGAAGCTCCGCCGGAGAAGAAAAGGTGTCGTGCTCCCAGAAAGATAGCGCACGGACCTTTGTTTTGCACACAAAGTTCGTGAACATTCGATGACGCGCGGCAGGGTCTCGCGATCGTCCTCCGCGCAGTCGTCCGAGGCCTACAGGGAACCGACGTACGGCAGCACCAGACGGCAGGGCACGCGCCGCGGATCGAGCGGTTCCAGGGCGTTGAGGACGAGCGCCGCGGCCACCGGGTCGGCCACGAGCTGGAAGTGCTCGCTGTAGTCGATGCCGCAGACGTCCTGGACGGTGATGTTGGTCATTCCCGCCTCGATGCCGCTCGTGTACGGCACGACCAGCTGGTCGTAGCTCGTGACGATGTTGGTGTACTCGATGCCCTCGACGATCGGGGTGCCACCCGAGCGCATCTTCGCCATGAAGTCCGAGTCGGCGAGCAGCTGCTCGCCCGAGGCGAAGAACGGTCGCAGCAGCCCGAAGACGATCGGCGTCGCGCCGAACGGGGTGCCGAGCCGCGCCACGGTGTTGAGGCCCGCCGCGTTGGTGCCCTTCCACAGCGGGGCGATCGACACGTACTTGTCGATCTTCGGGCCACCGTCCAGGAACTTGGCGTAGTAGTTGGGCACCACGGTGCCTTCGGAGTGGCCCAGGATGTCGACCTGGTCGGTGCCGGTGGTCTCGAGCACCCGGTCGACGAACTGCGACAGCTGCTCGGCGCTCTCCTCGATGGGCCCGAGGCCACCGAAGACGTTGCCGAAGGGCGCCGGGGCGAGGGCCGACTGGCCGTAGGTGAGCGCGAAGACGCAGTAGCCCTCGTTGGCCAGCAGCGGCGAGAACGTCTGCCAGTTGGTCGCCTTGTTGCCCGTGAGGCCGTGCACGAGCACGACCGGGGTGGGGTGCTCCGCGCTGGGCGTGCACGTCCAGTCGTTGGCGCCCGGCGGGTCGGCATCCACCCCGAGCCCCGCGATGACCGCCGACGGCAGGAACGAGTAGGGCACCGGGAGTGGCCGTTCGGCAGCGTGGGTGGGCGCCCCTGCCACGAGGCCGAGGCCCAGGGCGAGCGAAGCAGCAAGGGTCAGGAATCGAGTCAGGCTCATGGGACCTCGTGGGAGCGGGGCGTGGACGGGTGTAACCCGAAGTTACCCCAGTGCTGCGGGCGCCACCAGTGCTACGCCTCGAGAATCTCGATCACCGAGTTGGGACTGAACCAGACCGGATCTCCGCGGCGACTCGGGCGGATGAGATCGAAGCCGCCGGTGGTCACCATCAGCCACGCTCCATCGGCGTGCACGTGGCCCAGGTGGCCACCCACGGCATCGGCGCGAGCTGCGGCCGACTCCCGAGCGCAGGACAGGTGCAGGGGCGGGAACGCGAACCGGTTGCCGTCGGCCTCCGATCGGGGTCCGAGGAACGCGATGGGGCGGTTCAGCGTGTCGCCGCAGATGCCGCAGATGCGACTCAGGGCACAGCGGATGGCGCGCTTCTTGACGACCCGGGACGCGTCGGCCTGCCCGTCGTCGTCGATGCACGCGAACGGCACCGACAACGCCTCCAGGTCGGTCATGCCGACGCGGGGGACCACTTGCCGAGCTCCGAACGGCGCGTGGGGCGCTCGTCGTCGCGCAGGCGGCGCTTGGCTCGAGCCGGGGTGGGCGCGGGGTTGTCCTCGGTGCGACGGTTCGGCAGCGACAGCTTCATGATGGTGCGGAACGTCTGTCCGTACTGCTGGTGCAGCGGGCCGGTCGTGTACGGGATGTCGTAGCGCGCGCAGATGTCCTTGACCTTGACCGAGATCTGCGCGTACCGGTTGCTGGGCAGGTCGGGGAACAGGTGGTGCTCGATCTGGTAGCCGAGCTGCCCGCTCATCAGGTGCAGCAGCTTGCCGCCCTCGAAGTTGGCCGATCCGAGCATCTGGCGCAGGTACCACTCGGCGCGGGTCTCGTCCTCGAGCTCCTCCTCGGTGAAGTGCACCGCACCGTCGGGGAAGTGCCCGCAGAAGATGATCATGTAGGTCCACAGGTTGCGAGTCAGGTTGGCCGTCGCGTTGGCCGTCAGCGTGTGCAACCACTGGGGGCCGGTCAGGGCCGGAAACAGCACGTAGTCCTTGACGGCCTGCTGGCGAACCTTGGTGCCGATCTGCTTGAGCTGCTTCCACAGCAGCTGCGGGTCCTTCTCGCGCTTGCGGATCGCCTCGATGTCGAGGTCGTGCAGGGCGACCCCCCACTCGAACAGCAGGGCCAGCAGGGCGTTGTACACCGGCTGCCCCAGGTTGTAGGGCGTCCACTTCTGGTCGCGGCTCATGCGCAGGATGCCGTAACCGACGTCGTTGTCGTGGCCGAGCACGTTGGTGAACTGGTGGTGCACGTAGTTGTGCGAGTGCTTCCACTGCTCGGCGGGCTGGGTGGTGTCCCACTCCCAGTTGCTGGAGTGGATCTCGGGGTCGTTCATCCAGTCCCACTGGCCGTGCATGGCGTTGTGGCCAATCTCCATGTTCTCGAGGATCTTGGCCGAGGCCAGCAACGTGGTGCCGAGCAACCAGGCCGGCGGGAACATGCTGGCGAACAGCGTGATGCGACCGGCGGCCGCGAGGCGGCGCTGCAGGGTGATGATGCGCAGCACGTACTCACGGTCGGCCTGCCCACGCGAGGCCTCGATCTCGGTGCGGATCTCGTCGAGCTCGGCGCCGATCGCCTCGACCTCGTCGTCGGTGAGGTGGGTGTACTCGCGAACGTCGGAAATTGCCATCGTGGTCGCTCCTTCGGGGTGGATCAGACAGTCAGGGTGCAGTCGCCAGCGGCGACCGAGACGCAGGTCTGGATGTACTCGTTCGGGTTCTCGTGCTCCTCGCCGCTGCGCAGGTCGCGCACGCGGCCCGAGGCCAGCGGGACGTCGCAGGTGTGGCAGATGCCCATGCGACAGCCGAACAGCATGTTGACACCGGCCTTCTCGCCGGCCTCGAGCAGCGTGGTGGCGCCGTCGACCTGCACGGTGGGGCCACCCTCACCGAAGGTGACGCTGCCTCCGGATGCCTCGCTGCCCACGGTGGCCAGGGAGAACCGCTCGATGTGCAGGTGATCGAGGCGTCCGTGCTGCTCGTACAGCTCGGTGAACGCGTCGAGCATGGGGGCCGGACCGCAGGCCCACGTCTCGCGCTCGCGCCAGTCCGGTGCGACGTCGTCGAGCTGGTCGGTGGTCAGCATGTCGTCGGTGTCGGTGAACCGCTCGTAGAAGGTGAAGTTCTCAAAACGCATCGCCAGCACGCGCAGCTCGTGGACGAACATCATGTCGTCCTCGTTGACCGCGGAGTAGACCAGCTGCGTGTCGGGCATCGAGTCACGGCGATCGATGGTGCGCAGCATCGACATGACGGGGGTGATGCCGCTGCCGCCCACGAGGAACAGCAGCTTGGCAGGTGGAGGATCAGGCAGCACGAAGTCGCCCTGTGGGGCGGCGAGGCGCACGATGGTTCCCGGGGTGAGGCCGTTGACGAGGTGTTCGGACATGAAGCCCTCGGGCATGGCCTTGATGGTGATCGAGACGGTGTCGTTCTCGCGCAGGGGAGGCGAGGACAGCGAGTAGGAGCGCCAGTGGAACTTGCCGTCGATCTCGACGCCGATGCCGATGTACTGGCCCGGCGCGTGATCGAAGGACCAGCCCCAGCCGGGCTTGATGACCAGGGTTGCGGCTCGGTCGGTCTCCTGCACGACGCGCTCGACACGGCCACGCAGCTCGCGTGCTGACCACAGCGGATTGATGAGCTTCAGGTAGTCATCGGGCAGCAGAGGGGTGGTGAGGGCGCGACCGGCCGCGCGCAGGCGTCGGGCGAGCGCTGAGCGATCGACGAGGGACTCGTTCACGTGCGGCTCCTGCCTGTGAAACATGCGGGTAACACACAGTTACATAGGCCGAGGTCATCGGCAACAGATCGCGCGATCAGCGTGACCAGTGACTCAGCCGAACAGGCGATCGGGGCCGAACTCGAACCAGATGACGGCCACCAGGGCCAAGTACCACAAGGCGATGACGAGCACGGTCCAGTCGCTGAGGAATCGTGAGACCGCGGAGCCGGGCGCCCACGTGCGCAAATTGCGTGCCGTGACACCGACGAACAGCGGGATCATCATGGTCCACACGACCATGCACCACGGGCAGAGCAGGTTGATGTTGAAGATGCTCTGGTACTGCAACCAGGTCACGAAGCCGATGCCGAAGACGACGCCAGCCTGCAGGCCGACCCAGACGGGCTCGGGCAGGTGCACGCGCGCAGCGACGAGCACGCCGAGAGTCAGGACGATCGCGAAGCCGATGACCCCGATGATCGAGTTGGCGAAGCCGAAGGCCGAGGCCTGGTCGGACTCCATGACGCCGCTGCAGCTGACGAAGGCGCTGATGTCGCAGTTCAGGGCGGTGTCGGTGCCGTCGACCTTGGCCTGCAGCAGGTCGATCTTGTCGATCGTCAGGATCGAGGCGGCGAGCAGACCGATCGCGCCGGTGACGGGAAGCAGGAACCGTGGCTCTCGTGACTCCTCGGTGGGGCTGCGTGACTCCTCGCCGGGCGTGCGTGACTCGTCAGCGGAGTGGGCGGTGTCGGTCATGTCGCTGAGTCTAGGCGCTCGCCCTCAAGGTGCGGGCTGGCACGACGGGCACCAGAACATGGTGCGCTCGCTGGTGGGGCGGTCGCCGAGGGATCCGGTGGCGATCCGCGTGTGGCACCGGCGGCAGCGGGCGCGCTCGCGCGCGTAGACCCAGCGCTCCTGACCGGACCGTGTGTTGCCGGTGAAGGTGCGCTCGACGCGATCCTTGTTGACGTCGAGCATCGTCTGGCCCCTGGCGATGACTCGGCGCAGGTCGCGGACCTCGCCGACCGAGCGGGTGGGTGCCAGGCCGGACACGAACAGGAGCTCGTTGACGTACTCGTTGCCGAGTCCTGCCAGGTTGCGCTGGTCGAGCAGGGCCAGGAACACTGGCCGGTCGGGATCGGCGCTGGTGCGACGCACCGCCTCGTCGAGGTCCCATCCGCCTTCGGTGGCGGGATCGCCCAGCAGGTCGGGACCGAGATGACCCACGACGTCGTGCTCATGGGCGGTGGGGACGACGTCGGTGATGCCCAGGGAGAAACCGACGGCCTCGTGGATTTCGGTGCGCAGCACGAGGCGAGCGGCGTGATCGGGACGTCGCCACGGCGCGCCGATGCGGTGCACGTGCCACACGCCCTCCATCTTCAGGTGGGTGTGGATGGTGCGGCCGCCGACGCGGATGAGCAGATGCTTGCCGCGGCTCGCCACTGACTCCACTGCGCGACCGGACAGGTCGACGGTGGCGTGCTGCGGCACGCGGAAGTCGGTGCTGACGAGGATCTGTCCGTCGAGGGCCTGGCGGAGCCGACCGGCGGCGCGCCAGACGGTGTCTCCCTCAGGCATCGATCCGCAGTCCCTTCGGGGTGCGCTCGAAGCCTGCCTCGCGCAGGGCCCCGGCCCACGTCGACTCCTGGGCCGGGCTGCCGCCGACCGACTCGATCGTGAGCCGACTGACCCGGCGACTGCGGACGAGGCCGACCAGGGCAGCGGCGGCCGCGGCGATGCGGTCGGGGTGGTCGTCAAAGGCGATGACCTTCTTGCCGCCGCGCTCGACATAGGCGATGGCTCGGCCGTCGTGCAGGACCACCATGGAGCCGGCCTTGCGCGCTGGCCGGTGGGTGGGTGCGGAGTCGTCGGCGGAGCGTTCGGGCCAGGGCAGTGCGGCGCCGAACGGCTGAGCGGGATCGGTGGCGGCGAGCACCGTCGCCGAGGTGGAGGTGGGGGTGTCGTCCTCGCGCAGGTGGCCGCGCAGGCGGTCGATCGTGGCCGGTGCGGCGAACTGCGCCGCCCCGAGGGTCTCGACGTAGTAGCCGCGCAGGCAGGCGCCGGTCTGCTCCAGCTCGCGCAGGACGCGGTAGACCGCGGAGAACCCGCCCGGCGTCTGCTCGGCCACGACCGATCCGCGGGTGACCACGCCGTACCGGGCGAGCAGGCTCTCGGTGCGGGCCAGCTTGTCGGCGGTGACGTCCTCGGGGGCTGGATCGAGCGCGAACCACCGGCCGCTCGCGGTGGGCGGCCCCTGGGTGACGGTGCGCAGCGAGCCGCCCGCTGATCGGGGCCGGCCACCCAGGCGGGCACGCGGTGCGGGTCGGCGGGTGCGGTGGGCGCCGCCGCGGCCCACGAGCGTGCGAACCGGTGCATAGGTGTCGTTGCTGACTCGTCCGGACCACACGAGCTGCCAGAGCGCGTCAGCGAGATCGGCGTCGAGGGGTGGGGCCTCGCCGCCCGCGATCGTGCCGGACAGCTGCCGGAACAGGAAGGCTCCGCCAGCGCCCAGTGCGTCGAGCGCTCGGGCCTGCAACGTGTCGGGCTCGACCGGCATGGGGCGTCCCAGCACGAGGTCGGCGGGATGCAGCTGGACCCATCCATCGTTGCCGGCGAGGGTGCCGGCGCCGGACCACAGGACCTCCCCGGCCGACGTGAGCTCGTCGAGCATGGCGGGCTGGTAGTCGCGCACGCGGGCCGGCAGCACGAGCGACTCCCACGCCGACGCCGGCAGCGCGACGCCGGCGAGCTGGTCGACGGTGGCGAGCACGCCGTCGACACCGCGCAGCGATCCGCCCACTCCCTGCCACGCGGGCAGGAAGGCGGCGAAGGCTGTCGTGTCGACCGGCTCGACCGCCTGCCGTGCAGCGGCCAGCGAGCGGGACCGCAGGCGCCGCAGCACGCCGGGATCGATCCACTCGGCGGCGCCGTCTGCGTCGCGGGTGGGCGCGAACTCGCCCTCCGTCAGACGTCCGTCCCGCGCCATCTGGCGCAGCACCTGGGTGGCTACGGCGGTGCCGAGCCCGAACCGGGCGGCGACCTCGGCGGCGGTGAAGGGCCCGTGCGTGCGGGCGTGACGGGACACGAGATCGGTGAGGGGATCGGCCACTGACTCCAGGTGCGCCGCAGCAACCCCGAGCGGAAGCACGGTGCCGAGGGCGTCGCGCAGGCGCGCGCCGTCCTCGACGCCAGCCCAGCGGGGTTCGCCGGCGATCTGCACCTCGATGACCCGGCGCGACTCCTGCAGGTACTCGAGCCAGGCGAGTGCCTGGTCGGGCGAGGGGTCGGTGGACCGTTCGGCGACCTCGACGACCGTGAGGGGCCCGAGGAGACGCAGCAGGTCGGCCGCGCCCTCCGCATCCTTGATGCGCCAGTCCTGGCCCGCGCCGACGGGAGAGAGTCGTTGCAGCTCGGCCACCGTCGTGGCGATGACGTCGGGATCGAGGAGCTCGCGCAGGTCGGTGCGACCCAGCAGCTCGGCCAGCAGGGACGGGTCGAGACTGAGCGCGGCGGCGCGACGCTCGGCCAGGGGCGTGTCGCCCTCGTAGAGGAACGCCGCCACATAGCCGAACAGCAAGTTCTGGGTGAAGGGGGAGGCGCGTTCGGTGGTGACCTCGGCGATCTGCACCTCGCGGGACGCGAGCTGCCGCGCCACGAGGGTCAGCGCCGGCAGGTCGTAGACGTCCTGGAGGCACTCGCGGGCCGTCTCGAGCAGGATCGGGAAGGTGGGGTGGTCGCGCGCGACGTCGAGCAGCTGGGCGGCGCGCTGGCGCTGCTGCCACAGAGGAGCTCGGGACCCGGGGTTGCGACGAGGAAGCAGCAGCGCGCGCGAGGCGCACTCGCGGAAGCGCGACGCGAACAGGGCTGATCCGCCGACCTCGGTGGTGACGATCGCCTCGAGCTCATCGGGCTCGAAGACGAACAGATCGGCCCCGGGTGGCTCGGACTCGGTGTCGGGCAGCCGCGCGACGATGCCGTCGTCGCTGGCGACCACCGACCCGTCGATGCCGTGCTGGGACTCGATGCGGGCGGCCACGGCCAGGGCCCACGGTGCATGCACCCGGCGGCCGAAGGGGGAGTGCAGCACGACGCGCCAGTCGCCGAGCTCGTCGCGGAACCGCTCGACGACCAGGGTGCGGTCGGTGGGCAGCTGTCCGGTGGCCTCGCGCTGATCGGCCAGGTAGGCGGCGAGGTTGGTGGCGGCGCGCGCGTCGAGCCCGAGCGAGTCAGCCCGGCCCTGCCACACCTCAGGCGTGACGTCGACCGATTCACGCACGAAGGCGCCGATGGCGACCCCCAGCTCGTGCGGACGCCCGACGTTCTCCCCGCGCCAGAACGGCAGGCGGGCCGGCTCGCCGAACGCCGGCACCACCAGGACCCGGTCGTGTGTGATCTCCACGATCCGCCAGCTGGTGGCTCCGAGTGCGAAGACGTCGTTGACCCGCGACTCGTAGACCATCTCCTCGTCGAGCTCGCCGACGCGACGCGGCCCTCCTCCGGTCTTGGAGTCGGCGTCGTCGCCAGCGAGCATGACCGCGAACATGCCGCGGTCGGGGATGGTCCCGCTGCTGGTGACGGCGAGCCGCTGGGCGCCGGGTCGACCGGTGAGGATGCCGCCGTCGCGGTCCCACACGAGGCGAGGGCGCAGCTCGGCGAAGCCGTCGGAGGGGTAGCGGCCCGAGAGCAGGTCGAGAGTGGCCTCGAAGGCGCCGCGCGGCAGGCTGGTGAACGGTGCGCTGCGTCGCACGGTGTCGAACCACTGCTCGACCTCGATCGGCTCGAGCGCGGTGGCGGCGACGGTGTGCTGCGCGAGGATGTCGAGCGGATTGGCCGGCACGTCGATGCGTTCGATGAGGCCCTCACGCATGCGGGCGGCGGTGACGGCTGACCCGAGCAGGTCGTGCCGAGAGGTGGGGAAGACCACGCCCGAGGACAGTCCACCCACGTGGTGCCCGGCACGCCCGACCCGCTGCAGCCCGCTGGCCACCGATGGGGGAGTCGACACCTGGATCACCAGGTCGACAGCGCCCATGTCGATGCCGAGCTCGAGGCTCGAGGTGGCGACGACGCACTGCAGGCGGCCGGACTTGAGGTCGTCCTCGATGAGATCGCGCTGGTCCTTGCTGACCGATCCGTGGTGCGCGCGCGCCAGTTCTGAGGTGGCACCCGAGGACTGCCCGCTGGCCCCTGGCAGCTGGGCCGGCGATCGACCGGATCCTGGGTGGGGCTCGGGAACGGCGGTGCGGAGTGCATGCGCCTCGTTGAGTCGGGCGGTGAGGCGTTCGGCGACACCACGGGAGTTGACGAAGCAGATGGTGGACCGGCGGGCCAGCACCTGGTCGAGGATGGCTTCCTCGACGTGGGGCCAGATGCTGCCGCGGTTCTGGCCGGGATCGGGTTCGTGCTCGTCGCCGGGGGTGCGCTCGGGGGCCGGCATCGCGGTGAGGTCGTCGACCGGAAGGACGACGGAGAGCTCGAGGCGCGAGGGTGAGTCCGGTGCGACGATCCGCACCGGACGGGTGCCGCCCAGGAATCGGGCGATCTCCTCGTGGGGTCGCACCGTGGCACTGAGTCCGATGCGGCGCGCCGGACGCTCGAGCAGGGCGTCGAGTCGTTCCAGCGAGACCGCCAGGTGGCTGCCCCGCTTGGTGCCGGCGACGGCGTGCACCTCATCGACGATGACCGTGTCGACCTCCCGCAACGTGTCGCGGGCCGCGGAGGTGAGCATGAGGAACAGCGACTCGGGCGTGGTGATCAAGATGTCGGGTGGCCGCTGCACGAGGCTGCGGCGCTCGCGCTGGGTCGTGTCGCCGGACCGCACGCCGACGGTGACGTCGCCGAAGGTGTCGCCGCGGCGTGCTGCGGTGCGGGTGATGCCCACCAGTGGCGATCGCAGATTGCGCTCGACGTCGACCGCCAGCGCCTTCAGCGGCGACACGTAGAGCACGCGCGTGCCGCGAGGGGAGTCGTCGGCGCGCGGCTCGTGCAGCAGCCGGTCGATGGCGCTGAGGAAGGCCGCGAGCGTCTTGCCCGAGCCGGTGGGAGCCACGACGAGGACGTGGTCGGGCCGGGCCGGGTCGGTGGATCCGGCCACGCTGGCCCAGGCGCCCTCCTGAGCCGCGGTCGGCGCCTCGAAGGTCGTCTCGAACCACTCGCGGGTCGCCGGGGCGAACTCGTCGAGCGCGGCAGGTGATGGTCCGACGGGCACAGGCCCATCGTGGCAAAGGACTCCGACAGTCGCCGATCTGCCGCTGATCTGAACCGTGCGACCCGTGGAACGCTGCGCGGAAAGCTGTGGGCCGTGCGGCATGCTGGGCGCCATGGTTTTTCGTTCTTCGTCCGGTCTGGTGCGCGGTGCTGCCGTCGTTGCTGCAGCCCTCGTGCTGACCGCGTGCAGCTCTGACGCAGGGCCTGCGGCTGCTGATCCTTCTGAGGGGGAGGCCGCTGAGCTGGTCGAGAAGTCGGCCCTGACCGGCCTGGTCCTGGAAGAGGGGCGTCCCCAGAATCCGGTCTTCGTCGTCAAGATCGAGAACACGTCCAGCGGTGCGCCACAGATCGGGCTGTCGGCTGCTGACCTGGTGGTCGAGGAGCTGGTCGAGGGCGGGCTGACCCGGCTGGCGGCGCTGTACTACACGCGTCTTCCCGACTCGGTCGGCCACGTCCGCTCGTTGCGTGGGACGGACGCGGGCATCGCGCGTCCCGTCAACGGTCGTGTCGTGGCCACGGGCGGTGCTGGGCCCTCGATCCAGCAGCTGGATCGCGCGGGCGTGCCGATCCTGGCCGAGGATCGCGGTAGGCCGGGATTCAGCCTGGATCCGGCCAAGTCCGCTCCCTACAATCGTCTGATCAATCTCGTGGCGTTGGCCAAGGACGTCAAGAACGTCCAGCCTGAGCAGCCGTTCTTCAGCTTCGCCGAGCCGGACACCGATGCCGATCTCGGCACCGGCGCCCGGCCGGCCACGAGCGCCACGGTGCGGTTCTCGGCCTCTTCGAGCACGCAGTGGACGTTCGCGGACGGAACGTGGGTGCGCACCAACGGCCATGCGCGCGACGAGTTCCGTGCCGACAACCTGATCATCATGTACTGCCCGGTCGGCGATGCGGGCTATCTCGACCCGGCGGGCAACCCGGTGCCGGAGACGACGTGCGACGGCTCGGGCCGCGCCATGGTCCTGCGCGACGGTAAGGCGCTTGATCTGACCTGGTTCAAGGAGAATGCGAAGGCTGCGACCACCTTCGAGACCTCAGAGGGCGCACCGTTCGAGGTGAGCCCGGGCAAGACCTTCCTGGAGCTGGTGCCTGAGGGCGACGGCGACGTGACGGTGGGTGGCTGACGCGCGCGGTGCCGGTCGGGAACCCCGCAGCGGTCATTCCCCAGCGGTGGGAAGGACGCGAAGTCCGGCGAGCAGTGCGCCGATCGTGGCCTGGACGGACTCGCTGGCCGCATCGGGATCATCGGCGTCGGCCACGAACTCCGAGGCCGAGCGGATGGCTCCGTAGAAGATCACGGCGAAGCTGTCGCCCAGGACCTCGATGTCGTCGCCGAGGTCGGCGAGCAGGTCGTCGACCGTGCGCTCGATGATGCCGAACGTGGCCAGCTTCTCGGCCTCCTGCCAGCGCTCGTGGCCGAGCGCCACGGGGCCCTCCTGCATGCAGATGCGCCGGAACTGCGGTCGACGACAGACCTCGAGAAACTTTCCGAGACCGATCTGAGCGCGCTCCCACGGATCGCCAGAGGTCTTGATGGCGTTCTCGACTTCTGCGGTGGTGGCGTCCTGCACCTGGAGGAAGACGCTCTCGAACAGGTCGAGCTTGCTGGCGAAGTGGTGGTAGAGCGCTCCCTTGGTGACCCGTGCCGCGGCGACCACCTCGTCGAGCGAGGTGCCGGCGTATCCGTGCTGAGTGAACAGATCGGTGGCCGAGTCGATCAGTGCCTTCTTGGTGCTGGAGGAGTAGTCCTGACGCCGCGACGTCTTGCGAGCCGTGCGCAGAACCTGCTGTGCGACACGGGAGGAGGACATGGGTCAAGTGTAGAGCCCCCGGTGGATCGGGTGGTGGTGAGCATCACGCCGCACGAAGTGGTGAATACCGGGAGGATGGAACATACTCGAGGTACGTACCGAGAGTATGGACTCTTGGGCAGACGGTAGAGAAAGGAACGCACCATGACCTGGGACGCCTACAACCGTCGCAAGGAATCACTCCGCGAGATCCTCGCCATCGCCGATCGCGATCGCCATCTCCCCCTGACCGACCTCCTCGACACCGCCGATCCGCACCGCGAGGCGTTCGAGGACGTGACCGCCGTCCTGTTCGACCTGCAGATGCTGTGGTTCCAGCGACTCAGCGGAACCGTCGACCGGCTGACCGCTGACGGGACCGATGATTTCGAGATGGTGGCCCTCGACGCCTGGGTCTCGGCGGCGGCCGAGCTGCCCAGCGCGCGGGCCCTGCTGGACGCGCACCGTCATGCCCCGGCACTGGCCAAGGCCTTCGCCAAGGAGCAGGCCTTCCTGGCGGGCGCCGCCGGTGTGCCGGTCAACCATCCCGACCGCGTGCGCCACGGCGAACGGCTCATCGCCTCGGCGCGCACCGAGGCGGCCCGTGCTCCGCGGACCTCCGAGAGCAGCACCCATGCCCGTTCCGCCGACCAGCGCCCGGGCCTGATCGCCCGGCTGCGCAGCGCGATCGCCGCCTGAGACGCCCCTCGACTCAGGCAGATCCGCGCAGCGGCCCTGTTCGGCACGCTCTCCCTCGTGCCGGGCGGGGCCCTTCGGCGTCGTGGACCAGCTGGCGTCGGCGCTTCCTGGGACCCGGCTGCCTAGGACCGGCGCTTTTTGCCGTCGGAACCCATGCTGCTGATCTTGGTGTCGAGCTCGCGATCGATCGCCTCCTGCAGCTGTGCGCGGAACATCCCGAGCGTGACCTGGCTGGCGATGGGCAGCAGGCTCTCGACGGCAGCGATCAGTCGGGGCCACTCGTTCTCGGGCATGCCCTGCTCCACGAAAGGATCGACGATCTCCGCGGCCACATTGCGCACGAAGGTGTCGGCGACCTCCCTCAGGTGCGTCTGCAGCACCGGGAACAGGCTGATCACGGTGCTGGCGGACAGTCCCATGGCCACGGCCGCGGCCCCGGCGCGCACCACGGTGGGCTGGACCAGCTGCACGTGCTCGTGGTCGCCCTCGATCCACGCCACGAGCCCGAACTCCTCCATGGAGTCGATCAGTCCGTCGTCGCGTGACACGCCCGCGAGGGCAGCGAGGTCGTCGCGCGACATGATCTCGTCCAGTCCGTCGTCCGTGGGAAGATCGAGCAGCGCGATCAGGTCGAGGGCATGGCCCGCTGCGGTGTCGGGGGCGCGCTGCACGGCCTTCTCGACCGCCGCCAGCGTGTAGCCGCGGTCCAGCAGCTGGCGGATCAGCTGGAGGCGTTGCAGGTGCTTGACCGAGTAGAACCCGGTGCGTCCCTCGAGTCGGGGAGCGTCGATGAGCCCGCGACTGGCGTAGGCGCGCAGGTTCCGCACGGTCATCTGTGCGCGAGCGGCGAGCTCATCGACGGTGAACTCCTCGTCAAGGAGATTCGGTCCGGAGTCGCTGGCCATGACCCCACCCTAGGCGTGACTCCTGTTCCCCGTGACGTCTGCGCGGCTCCGCGTCCACGCTGCGCTGGTCCATGATGGGGTCATGGAGACGCTCAGTGGGCACCTGCTGGTCGCCACGCCGGCGATCGACGATGGCCCGTTCTGGCGCAGTGTCGTGTTCGTGCTCGACCACGACGACGACGGCGCCCTGGGGGTGATCGTCAATCGTCCGTTGGATTCCGACGTCGACGACGTGCTGCCCCAGTGGGCCGACCTGCTGGACGCACCCGTGTGCTTCTTCGATGGTGGCCCCGTGGCCGAGGACGTCGTCCTGGCCGTCGCCCTGGTCGAGGACACGAGCGTGGCGGCCCAGCTGCCGACGTGGCGATCAGTGGCTGGACGGGTCGGGCTCATCGACCTGACGGGACCTCCCCCCGAACCCGGTCAGGTGTCCGGGCTGCGCGTGTTCGCCGGATACGCGGGCTGGGGCCCCGGTCAGCTCGAGACGGAGATCGACCACGAGGCCTGGGTCGTCGTCGCGGCTCGCGACGCGGATCTGGTCTCGCCCCAGCCGGCCAACCTGTGGCACGACGTGCTGCGCCGCCAGGAGGGCGACCTCCGGTTCTGGGCCACCCTGCCTGACGACCCCACGGCAAACTGATGGGTCGCTCCCTACCCAGTCCACGAAGCGCTCCGGCCGGCTCCGATATGTCGCACCGAGCGGTTACGATCAGGGGGTGGCATTCTTCGGGCGAGGCGCAGAGACGGTTCTTGACGAGCGCACGACCTTGGGCACCGAAGAGGGCGACCACGAACGCTTCTCGCACTACGTGCCCAAGGAAGAGTTGACCGAGGCCATGGTGATGGGCACCCCGGTCATCGCCCTGTGCGGCAAGGTGTGGACTCCCAGCCGGGACCCGCAGCGTTTTCCGGTCTGCCCGGAGTGCAAGGACATCTGGGACAACATGGACCCCAACGACGACGAGGGGAACGGCTCGGGTGACGCGTAGCCAGACCGTCGGAGGTCAGCGCCTCCGGACCTGGCAGCGCGAGGCGTTCGACCTCTATCAGCGCACGCAACCGCGGGACTTCCTGACGGTCGCCACGCCCGGTGCCGGCAAGACCACCTTCGCCCTCACGATCGCCGCCGACCTGATCTCGCGGGGAATCATCGATCGGATCGTGGTGGTGACGCCGACCGACCACCTCAAGACCCAGTGGGCGCTGGCCGCTGCCGGCATCGGCCTGCCGATCGACCCGGCGATGGCCGTCCAGGGTCGGCTGGCCAGCGACTTCGTCGGTTTTGCGGTCACCTACGCGGGCCTGGCGGTCGACCCCAATGCCTTCCACATCCGGATCGCCAGCCGCCGCACGATGGTCATCCTCGACGAGGTCCACCACGCCGGTGATGCGATGGCATGGGGCGACGCGGTCGACGAGGCGTGCGATCCGGCGGTACGGCGCCTGCTCCTGACCGGCACGCCATTTCGCTCCGACGACAATCCCATTCCGTTCGTCCGCTACTGCCTCGCGGAGGGCGGGACCATGGTCAGCGAGGCCGACTACTCCTACGGCTACGGCCCGGCGCTGCGCGACGGCGTGGTCCGGCCGGTGCTGTTCATGGCCTACTCCGGGGAGATGCAGTGGCGCACCCGCGCCGGCGACGAGGTCGCCGCGCGGCTCGGCCAACCGCTGGACCGCGATGCCACCGCGCAGGCGCTGCGCACGGCTCTTGATCCCGACGGCACGTGGATCCGCGAAGTCCTCACCTCGGCGCACCGCCGCCTCATGGAGGTGCGCCGCGACGTCCCAGACGCTGGCGGCATGGTGATCGCCAGCAGCCAGGACAGTGCCCGCGCCTACGGCCGACTGCTGGCCGAGCTGACCGGCGAGGACCCGGTCGTGGTGCTCTCCGACGAGGCCGGCGCCAGTGCTCGCATCGCGGAGTTCTCGGCGGGAATGTCGCCGTGGATGGTCGCGGTGCGGATGGTCAGCGAGGGCGTCGACGTGCCCCGGCTGTCCGTCGGGGTCTACGCCACCACGACCGCCACGCCGCTGTACTTCGCCCAGGCGGTCGGTCGATTCGTTCGCGCCCGACGCAAGGGAGAGACCGCCTCGATCTTCGTGCCGAGCGTGCCCAGGCTGCTGGCTCTGGCCTCGGACCTGGAGACCGAGCGTGACCACGTGATCGGCCGGCCGATCAAGGACGAGGCCGACCTGTTCGCCGCCGAAGCCGAGCAGCTGGCTGCGGCGCAGGCAGACGTCGGCGCGTCCGACGATCTCAACGGCCAGTACGCCGCGATCGGCAGCGATGCCTCGTTCGACCGGCTCGTCTACGACGGCGCTGAATTCGGAGGGGCAGGGTTCGGCTACGACACGATGACCGACGGCGACGGAGAGCTCGACTTCCTCGGCATCCCGGGTCTGCTCGACCCCGACCAGGTCGCTGACCTGCTGCGTCGATCACGCTCGGCCCGAGCGAAGGCACCGGCACCCGAGCCTGACGCCGAGGCGCAGGAGGCGGCCGTCTTCGCGCGCCGCGACGACCTGCGTCGCCAGCTGCACGGGCTCGTCGGTGCGTGGCACCACCGCACGGGCCAACCGCACGGCGTCACCCACGCCCAGCTGCGTTCGGCCACCGGCGGTCCGTCGGCTCCCCAGGCCACGGCCGAGGAGCTCCAGCAGCGCATCGACCTGTTGCGTCAGTGGGCCCTACGAGCCTCCGGCTGAGCGTCGCGAATTCGAGAGGCCAGTACGGTGACGCCATGACGATGGCACTGCGGACCAAGCTCTTCGCGCGACTGCTGAAGGCGACCGAGACCGGCATCGAGGACGTCGAGGACTATCCGGCGCACCGCGCCAAGCGGGCGAAGCTGCAGCGGTCCGCGGTCGGGCGCTGGATCTTTGGCACCGCGACCAAGGCTGCTGTCGCCGAGGAGATCGAGATCGACGATCTGCGAGCGCTCGTGCACCGGCCCCGCAGTGGCGTCTCGCCGCTGCCGTGCGTCGTGAACTTCCACGGCGGTGGCTGGGTGCAGGGCAATCCCGAGCAGTCGCAGTGGTTGGCCAGTCGGGTCGCCGCGCGCAATCGGTGCGTCGTGGTGTCGCCGACGTACCGTCTCGGTCCGGAGAACCCGTTCCCCGCAGCCGTCCATGATGCGCGGTCGGTGCTCGACTGGGTCGTCGAGCACGCCGATGAGCTGGGGGTCTCCCCGGATCGCATCGCCGTGATGGGCGACAGCGCTGGCGGCAACCTCGCGGCAGTCACCGCGCTGGATGCTCGCGACGGCGGACCCGAGCTCAGGGCTCAGGTGCTGATCTATCCCGGCGTCGAGATGTACGACCGCTGGCCGTCGGAGGACGAGCACGCCGAGGCCCCTGTCCTGTCCTCGGCGAACATGCGTGCCTTCACCCGGTTGTACCTGGGGGAGTCGTTCGGCACCACCGATCACCGTGCCTCGCCGATCCGAGCGACCTCGCACGCAGGACTGCCCAAGACGTTCATCCTGACCGCAGAGATCGACCCCCTCAAGGACAACGGTTCGCACTACCGCGATGCGCTGGTCGAGGCCGGTGTGCCCGTTCGTTTCGCGGAGTACCCCGGCGCCCTCCACGGGTTCGTCAGCCTGCCCGGTGCCGTCCCCGTGGCTCAGCGAGCCCTCGACGACATCTGCGACTTCCTTCGCGAAACCCTCTGAACCGCTGAGGAGTCACGGAGAACCACTGAGGAGTCACGGAGAACCGCTGACGAGTCACCCATTGTGACAGTGTCGCTGTCACGGTAATGTCAGGTCATGCGCCACGACCATTGGCAACGCACCGCCGCTCGCCTCGACCCCGAACGTGACTTCGAGGAGATCGGGCGTCTGGTGGCCCAGTACGAGTTCCCCTGGGACTCCCAGCAGGCCCTGAGCTTCGCCCTCTTCCGCACCTACGCCGTGCCATCGATCGGCCGGCTGCTGCACGACACCGGAGAGTTCACCAGCGCCGTGCAGAAGCGCCACGACGACACCGTCATCATCTTGGAGACGATCGCCGATCGTGGGCTGGAGTCCGACGAGGGACGCGCCGGCGTGCGCCGCATGAACCAGATGCACGGCAGCTACGACATCTCCAACGACGACATGCGCTACGTCCTCGCCACGTTCGTCGTCTCACCCGTCCGGTGGATCGACCGCTACGGATCGAGGCGTCTGACGGCGGGGGAGCGGCTCGCCGTCGTGCGGTACTACCAACGTCTCGGCCGGCTCATGGGCATCACGGGCATCCCTGACACCTTCGAGGCCTTCAGCGAACTGATGGACTCCTACGAGCGCGAGACCTACGTGTTCGACGCCAAGGCTCGCGTCGTGGCCGACTCAACGCTCGAGCTGTTCGCGACGTTCTTCCCTCGCCCCCTGCGTCCACTGATGCGCCGGTTCAGCATCGCGCTGCTCGACGACCACCTGCGCGAGACCTTCGCCTACCCTGCGCCCCCTCCGTGGTTCCGACGTCTCGCCCACGGCTCGCTGCGGGCCCGCGGTCAGGTCCTGCGATTCTTCCCCGCCAGACGCGAACCCTCGATGCTGCAGACGTCGCACCGCATGCGGTCCTACCCGGGCGGATTCATGCTCGAGCACATCGGAACTTTTCCAGCGGCATCGTCGGACAGCGCAGTCGTTTCGCCCCCTCCTGCCTGACCTGCACCGATCCGTGAAACACATCAGCGGGGAACAAGCGACCGGTCCGATCGGTTGACCACGACATGACCAACACACCTGAAAAGATCGTCTACACCGCCAAGGCCACCGTGCAGGGCGGCCGCGAGGGCCACGCCACCAGCGAGGACGGCATTCTCGACCTGGCGCTGACCGCACCCAAGGAGACCGGCGGCCCGGGCACCGGTACCAACCCCGAGCAGCTGTTCGCCGTCGGATACGGCGCCTGCTTCCAGGGCGCGCTGAGCATGGTCGCCAAGAGCCAGGGCGTCGACGCCTCGAAGTCGACGGTCGACATCGCCGTGGGCTTCGGTCCCGAGGGCGACTCGTTCGCCATCACCGCCGACATCACCGCCACCATTCCCGGGGTCGACGACGCCAAGGCCCAGGAGCTCGTCGAGGCCGCGCACCAGGTGTGCCCGTACTCGAAGGCCACGCGCGGCAACGTCCCCGTGACCGTCACCGGCAAGGGCGCCTGAACCGATGAGGCTCTCGGTCCTCGATCTGGTGCCTGTCCGCACCGACCAGTCGACCGGCGACGCGATCGCGTCGACGGTCTCGCTGGCTCAGGTCGCGGACCGGGCCGGCTTCACTCGCTACTGGGTCGCCGAGCACCACAACATGCCGGCCGTCGCGGCCACCAGCCCGCCGGTACTGCTGGCCATGCTCGGCGCGCAGACCGACCGCATCCGACTCGGGTCGGGCGGCGTGATGCTGCCCAACCATGCGCCGCTGGCCGTCGCCGAGCAGTTCGCGCTGCTCGAGGCGGCGAACCCGGGGCGCGTCGACCTGGGCATCGGCCGGGCTCCCGGCTCGGATCCGGTCACCTCGATGGCGCTGCGCGGCGCAGCGGGTCGCGATGACACCGACATCGAGCGCTTTCCGCAGTACCTCGACGACGTCGTGGCACTGATGGGCGCCGACGGTGTACGGGTGGCCGTGCCGCGACAGAACTACATCCTCAAGGCGACGCCGGCAGCGGCATCGGTGCCGGATCTGTGGTTGCTGGGATCATCTCTGTACTCCGCGCACCTGGCCGCGGCCAAGGGGTTGCCGTACGTCTTCGCGCACCACTTCTCCGGACAAGGCACAGCCGAGGCGTTGGCCACCTATCGCGCCGAGTTCCAGCCCAGCGACGTCGCGAGCGAGCCGACCACGTTCCTCACGGTCAACGCGGTCGTGGCCGACACGGCCGACGAGGCCGAGGCGATGATGCTTCCGAACCTGCAGTTGATGTCCAAGCTGCGCACGGGGCAGCCGCTCACCCCGATCGACCTGGTCGAGGACGCCCAGCAGCACGATCTGTCACCCCAGGAGCGCGCCATGATCGAGTCGGGTCTCGGCCGGGCCGTCGTGGGTGCACCGCAGGAGGCCGCCGACCAGGTCCGCGCGCTCGCCGAGGAGTTCGGTGTCGACGAGGTCATGATCAATCCGGTCGCCTCGGCCCGACGCGGCACGGATCCGCGCACGGCACCGGCTCGTGACCGGACCCTCGAGCTGCTGGCCAAGGAACTCCTCTAGCCCCGGGAGGCCGAGCGACGCGCAGTGTTGGGCGGCGGTTCATCCTGTCGTGACGCCATGTTGGGGTCGACGGGACACGGTGGACCCCATGGACACGTCGCAGCTCCACCGTCGATCGCTCGCCGCCACGGCCGTGCGCGCCATCTCGGTTCCGACACTGGTCGGCGCCACGCTCGGGGCCGTCGCAGCAGTGCTGCTGCCCCTGGACCAACCAGCAAGCTAGCCGAGCTCGACGCCCGCTGCGGCGAGCTCCTGCCGCACGGCGGGCACGTTGTCGGGCGACACAGCCGCCACGAGCTCGCCGAGCACCGTGACCCTGAAGCCCGCTGCCGCGGCATCCAGGGCCGTGGCGCGCACGCAGAATTCGGTGGCGATACCGCACACGTGGAGGTCGGTGATGCCGGCGGACCGCAGCCAGTCGGCCAGCATGGTGCCGCGGTCGTCGCGGCCCTCGAACCCGGAGTAGGCGGCCTCGTAGTCGCCCTTGAGGAACGTGGCGGCGAACAGATCGTCGGTCAGCGGTCGGTGCAGCTGTTCGCCCGGAGTGCCAACGACGCAGTGCGGTGGCCAGGAGTCGACGAAGTCCGGTTCGTCGCTGAAGTGTGAGCCCGGATCGATGTGGTGGTCGCGGGTCGCCACCACGGTCGCGTAGGCCCCGGCGTTGATCAGGGCGAAGACCTCGGCGGCGACCTGCGCGCCGCCGACCACGGCGAGCGAGCCTCCCTCGCAGAAGTCATCCTGGACGTCGACGACGACGAGTGCAGTCGTGGAATCAACCATGCGCGCAGCGTCTCATGTCGCGTGATCAGGCGATGACGGTCTCGATCGCGGGGCCCCCGGCAGACAGCTGCGTGGCGGCTGCGGGCAGCTCAGCCATCGCGGCACGGTGCCGCTCCCGCGCGCCGACCAGGTCGCTGCCGGTGACGCGGTCACCGCCCCGCACCAGAGGAACCAGCAGCTCACGGTCCGTGCCGTCGTGCGAGGGAATCGATCCGACCCCGACCATCTCCGCCTCGGCCACACCTCCGGTCAAGCGGCGGACGGCGAACTTGCGTCCGCCCACCGAAACCTTGGCCGTGCTGGCCTTCTGGACCGAGATCATCTCGCCGGCTTCATCGGCGCGGGCCACCAGCTTGTAGACGAATCCGCTGGTGGGGACACCCGAACCGGTGACCAACGACGTGCCGACCCCGTAGCCGTCCACGGGAGCTGCGGCGAGAGCCGCGATCGCGTGCTCGTCGAGGTCGCTGGTCACGACGATGCGGGTCCGCCGCGCGCCGAGGTCGTCGAGCTGGGCGCGAACCCGATGAGCCAGAGACACCAGGTCGCCCGAGTCGATGCGAACGGCACCCAGATCCGGACCAGCCACGTCGACGGCCGTGCGAATCGCCTCGGTGATGTCGTAGGTGTCGACCAGCAACGTGGTGCCCGTGCCGAGGGACTGCACCTGCGCGCTGAAGGCGTCCCGCTCGGAGTCGTGGAGCAGGGTGAACGAGTGGGCGCTGGTGCCGGTGGTGGGCACGCCGTGCCGCTGACCGGCAGCCAGGTTGGAGCTCGCCTCGAACCCCACCAGGTGCGCCGCCCTCGCGGCCGCGACCGCCGACTCCTCGTGGGTGCGCCGCGAACCCATCTCGATGCACGGTCGCCCGCCTGCCGCCGTCACCATGCGCGCCCCTGCTGACGCGATGGCCGAGTCGTGATTCAGGATCGACAGCGCCAGGGTCTCCAGCAGCACGCCCTCCGCGAAGCTCGACTCCACGATCAGCACCGGTGACTGCGGGAAGTACAGGTCTCCCTCGGCATAGCCCCAGATGTCCCCGCCGAAGCGATAGTTCGCCAACCAGTCGATCGTCGGGCCGTCCACCACCTGGGCGTCTTGCAGCCAGGCCAGGTCGTCCTCGGCGAAGCGGAACCGCTCGAGTGCATCGAGCAGACGTTCGGTACCCGCCACGACGCCGTAGCGACGTCCGCCCGTGAGGCGCCGGGAGAACAGCTCGAAGACGCTACGTCGGTGGGCCGTGCCGTCGGCCAACGCGGCCTGCAGCATGGTCAGCTCGTAGCGATCGGTCAACAGGGCCGTCCGGTCGTCTCCCACGACCCCCACCCTAGGGCGCTCGCGGTGCCACGCTTTCGTCCCGGACACCGGCTGGGTGACAATGGAGCGATGACCGCCCCGACGCCCGTTGAGATCGAGGACACCGATCTCGATGATCTCGTGCAGCTGGAGGATCCGTGGGTCACGATCGTCTGGAACGACCCGGTGAATCTGATGTCCTACGTCGCCTACGTGTTCCGCAACTACTTCGGCTACGACGACGAGAAGGCCCACGAGCTGATGCACGCAGTGCACGCCGAGGGTCGCGCCATCGTCTCGACCGGTGGTCGCGAGCAGATGGAGCGTCACGTGCAGGCGATGCACGAGTACGGCCTCTGGGCCACCCTGGATCGAGCCGACGCTTGAGCCGCGGTCAAGGAACGCAACCATGGGCCGAGCGAAGCGAGGCAAGGCTTGCGGGCGGAGCCCGCCAGCGACGGAGTCGCTGTCACGGCGAGCGGAGCGAGAAGTGAAGCCGTTCAGGAAGCGCCGACGCGGCGGGATCATCGCCACGTTCGAGGCAGCGGAGGCACAGCTGCTGGCGAACCTGGCCGGGCAGGTCGTCGAGCTGCTGCGCGACCGCAACAGCAACGGGGAGTCCGATCCGGACCCGCTGGCCGTGCAGCTGGGGCTCGGGGGATCGTCCCTGCCGCCCGAGGACCCGGTGCTGCGGCGGCTGCTGCCCGACGCGTACCGGGGTGACGAGGCGGAGTCGGGCGAGTTCCGTCGATTCACCGAGCGGAGCCTGACCTCGGTCAAGGTGCAGCATGCCGAGACCCTGATCGGCTCGCTGGTCGACGGCGGACTCGAGACCGGGCCGCTGGGTCAGTCCGACGGTCCGTCGGTCGAGGTCGAGCTCGATCCGGCCGAGGTGCAGTCGTGGCTCCGATCCCTGACCGACATCAGGCTGTCGCTGGCGGTGCGACTCGGCATCGAGACCGAGGAGGACGCGATGCTGGTGGGCGAGTCCGACGACGAGGCCACGCTCGCCATGTCCGAGATCTACGACTGGCTCGGGTACGTCCAGGAGTCCCTGGTCGTCTCCCTGGACTGACAATGCGATGGCGACCCGCTGATCCGTGCGGCGTGCCGCTTCGGTAGGCAGGTCGAGCATGACGATCTGGGCTGACCTGCCTCGTTCGTCTCAACGTGTGGAGGCCGCGAGCGCCATCGCCTGGTCCCGATAAACTCACGGGGTGCTGACCATCGACCGGGCCATCCACGACGCGATCGTGGACCACGCCCGACGCGACCATCCCGACGAAGCCTGCGGGGTCGTCGCCGGCCCCATCGGATCGGATCGCCCCACGCGCTTCGTGCCGATGCTCAACGCGGCCATGTCCCCGACGTTCTACGAGTTCGATTCAGGGGACCTGTTCAGGCTCTACCGTGAGATGGGCGACCGCGACGAGGATCCCGTCGTGGTCTATCACTCGCACACTGCCACCGAGGCGTACCCGTCACGCACCGACATCGACCTGGCGGGGGAACCCGGCGCGCACTACGTGCTGGTGTCCACCCGCGACGGTGCCGAGGTCGACGGCACCGCAATCGACTTCCGGTCCTACCGGATCGTCGACGGCGAGGTCACTGAGGAAGAAGTCAGCGTCGTCGATGGTTACACCGACGACACCCCCGATCCGACGAAGGACAGTCACTGATGCCCGAGGTCCGTATTCCCACCATCTTGCGCCCCTACACCGGTGATGCGCGCGCGGTCGATGCCACTGGCTCCACCGTTGCCGAGGTCATCGAGGACCTCGAGGCGAACCACGCCGGCCTCAAGGAGCGCCTGATGGACGGCGACCAGGTGCGCCGGTTCGTCAACATCTACGTCAACGACGAGGACATCCGGTTCACCGGTGGTCTCGAGACGTCCGTTCCTGACTCGGCCACCGTGGTCATCCTGCCCGCTGTCGCGGGCGGCGCGGCCTGATCGGTGCGATTCGACTCCCTCATCGACTCGGTCGGGCAGACGCCCTTGGTGGGTCTGCCCGCCCTGTCGCCCTCTCCGGACGTGCGCCTGTGGGCGAAGCTTGAGGACCAGAACCCGACCGGGTCGATCAAGGATCGTGCCGCGCTCGCGATGATCGAGCAGGCCGAGGCCGACGGGCGCCTGTCTGTCGGTGACACGATCCTCGAGCCCACCAGTGGCAACACCGGCATCTCGCTGGCCATGGTGGCGCGCCAGCGCGGCTACCGGTTGGTGTGTGTCATGCCCGAGAACACCTCGGTCGAACGTCGCCAGCTGCTGGGCATGTGGGGCGCCGAGATCATCGACTCGCCTGCCGCTGGCGGATCGAACGAGGCCGTGCGGGTCGCCAAGCTGGTCGCAGCCGAGCACCCCGACTGGGTGATGCTCTATCAGTACGGCAATCCGGCCAACGCCGAGGCGCACTATCGCGGCACGGGTCCGGAGATCCTGGCGGACCTGCCCGAGGTCACTCACTTCGTGGCCGGTCTCGGCACCACCGGGACGCTGATGGGCGCGGGCCGCTTCTTCCGCGAGCACAAGCCCGACGTGCGCATCGTGGCCGCAGAGCCGCGCTACGGTGAGCTGGTCTACGGCCTGCGCAATCTCGACGAGGGATTCGTCCCCGAGCTGTACGACGCGTCGCTGATCGACGCCCGCTTCTCGGTGGGCCCGCGCGATGCGGTGCGCCGGGTGCGCGAGCTGATCGACGCCGAAGGCATCTTCGCCGGCATCTCCACCGGTGCGATCCTGCACGCCGCGCTGGCGCAGGCCGCCCAGTGCGTCGAGTCGGGCCAGAGCGCCGACATCGTGTTCATCGTGTGCGACGGCGGCTGGAAGTACCTGTCGACAGGCGCTTACGAGGGCACCCTCGACGAGGCCGAGGACGCCCTCGAGGGCCAGCTCTGGGCCTGACCGACACGCGGGGAGGGGCCGGGCTTCCCTCAGTGGGAAAGACCTGTCATGCTGATACCAGTTGTTGTACGATGCTGGGCTGTTTGATCGACCGATCTCCCCTCGGGGAAATCGTGTTCTTCTCGCAGGTTGGGCGTGTGTCGCGACCGTCGCTCGCGAGACACGCGAGCGGCTCCCCGCCAAATGAGGAGAACATCATGGCTACAGGTACCGTCAAGTGGTTCAACGCCGACAAGGGCTTCGGCTTCATCGCTCCCGACGACGGCAGCGAGGACGTGTTCGCGCACTTCTCGGCCATCGCGACGAGCGGCTACCGCTCGCTGGACGAGAACCAGAAGGTCGAGTTCGACGTCGAGCAGGGCCAGAAGGGCCTGCAGGCGACGAACATCAAGCCTCTCTGATCTAGAGCGTCTTGGGGGTTCGTCCCCGCTGACCACCAGCACCGGCATCGCCCACACGGGCGGTGCCGGTGTTGTCGTTGTGCCCCGGTGAACGCCGTCCGTGCCCCGCCGGGTCCGGGCTCGGCTAGGCTCACTCGGGTGAGTGAGATCGTGGTGTTCTCCGGAAGCGCTCATCGAGCGTTGTCCGAGCGGATCTGTTCGGAGCTGGGGCAGCCGTTGTCGGCGGCGGACACGATCCGATTCAGCAACGACTGCCTGCAGGTCCAGCTGCTGGCGAACTGTCGGCGCAAGGACGTGTACATCATCCAGCCCCTGGTCCCGCCGACGCAGGACCACCTGATGGAGCTGCTGCTGATGATCGATGCGGCCCGCGGCGCTTCCGCGGACTCGATCACGGCTGTCATCCCGCACTTCGCCTACGCGCGGTCGGACAAGAAGGACGCCTCACGGATCTCGATCGGCGGTCGTCTCGTGGCCGACATGCTGACCACGGCTGGGGCTGACCGCGTCGTGACGATGACCCTTCACGCGCCTCAGGTGCACGGCTTCTTCAGCGTGCCGGTCGATCACCTGACCGCGATCGGCGAGCTCGCGAACCACTATCGGGACACCGACCTGACCGACACCGTGGTCGTGTCGCCCGATCTCGGCAACGCGAAGACAGCTTCGCTGTTCGCCCGACTGCTCGGTGTGCCGGTCGCGGCCGGCAGCAAGCAGCGCCAGGGCGACGACAAGGTGGTCATCGACGCCATCGTCGGCGACGTCCGGGGCAAGCGGGCCATCGTGCTCGACGACGAGATCGCCACCGGCGGATCCATCGTCGAGCTGATGGCCAAGCTGCAGGAGGAGGGCTGCGCCGAGGCATCAGTGGCCTGCACGCACGGCCTCTTCACCGGCAAGGCCGTCGACAAGCTGCGCCATCACCCCGCGATCACCGAGGTCGTGACCACCGACACCGTGCCACCGCCTGCCGACTGGCCCGAGCTGAAGGTCCGCTCGGTGGCGCCGCTGTTCGCCGAGGCCATCGCCCGCATCCACGCCGGCGAGTCGGTCTCGAGCCTGTTCGACGGCGTCGATCCCGCTCATGCGCCGCCGCAGCCCAAGCTGCCGCTGTAGGTCGCGACGGCTCGGGGCAGTCCGCCCGGGACGTTTCTGACCACCCCCGGGGGCGGCTCGCGTGGTCGAACGACCGGGTCAACCCGTAGGCTCCCGGTGTGGGCAATGGACCGATCGGCATCTTCGACTCAGGCTTCGGCGGCCTGACCGTGGTGCGCGCCGTCCTGGACCAGCTGCCGCACGAGCCGGTGCTCTACCTCGGGGACACCGCGCGCCAGCCCTACGGTCCCAAGCCCATCTCCGAGGTGCGGGAGTACGCCCTGGAGTGCCTCGACCATCTCGTCGACCAGGGCGTCAAGGCTCTGGTGATCGCCTGCAACTCCGCCAGTGCGGCCGTGCTGCGCGATGCCCGCGAGCGCTACGACGTCCCGGTCGTGGAAGTGATCGTGCCGGCCACCCGGCGCGCCGTGGGCGCAAGCCACAGTGGTCAGATCGGTGTCATCTGCACGGAGGCGACCGCCACCTCGGGCGCCTACGACGACGCCTTCGCGGCCAACCCCGGCATCACCCTGGTCACGCGGGCGTGCCCGCGCTTCGTCGATTTCGTGGAGCAGGGCGTCACGAGCGGACCCGACCTGATGAGTGCCGCCGAGGAGTACCTGCGGCCGCTGGCCGATGCGCAGATCGACACCTTGGTGCTCGGCTGCACCCACTACCCGCTGCTGACCGGCGTCATCGCCTCGGTCATGGGCGATGGCGTCACCCTGGTCTCCAGCGCCGAGGAGACCGCCAAGGACGTCTACCGGTTGCTGACCGACAGTGGGTTGGAGCGCGACCCGGCGCTTCCCGCGCCGGAGCACCGATTCCTCACGACCGGTGGCCCCGAGGAGTTCCGCGAGCTGGGTCAGCGCTTCCTGGGACCCGAGGTCGATCGGGTCCAACAGTTCTCGTGGGTGGGAGTGGCGTCATGAAACTGACCATCATCGGTTGCGCGGGATCGTTCCCCGGGCCGGACTCGGCGGCCAGCTGCTATCTGCTCGAGGCCCCGTTCGAGGGCCGGACCTACCGCCTGGTGCTCGACCTGGGCAGCGGATCCTTCGGGGCGTTGCAGCGCTACGTGTCACCGCGCGACATCGACGCGATCGCGCTGTCGCACCTGCATGCCGACCACTGCTTTGACATGTCAGGACTCTTCGTGGTGGCCAAGTACCACCCTCAGGGCGCCTTCAACCCGATCCCCGTGCTGTCGCCGAGCGGAACGGACCGGTTCCTGACCGACACCTACGGGCGCGAGGACGCGGCCGGCATGGGCGGGACGTTCGACTTCCACGACTGGGTCGACGGCGAGGCCGTGCAGCTCGGCCCGTTCACCATCACCGGCCGCCGGGTCGTGCACCCGGTCCCGGCGTACGGCATGCGGGTCGAGTGCAGCGACGGCGTCGTGGCCTACTCCGGCGACACCTCGGCCACGGGAGTGCTCGAGGAGCTGGCGGCCGGCGCGGACCTGTTCCTGTGCGAGGCCTCGTTCGTGGAGTCGGCGGTCAACCCGCCGGGCATCCACCTCACCGGCGCCGAGGCCGGCCAGCACGCGCACCAGGCGGGCGTGAAGCGTCTCCTGGTGACCCACGTGCCGGCCTGGACGGATCGCGACGAGGTCGCCTCCGATGTTCGATCCTCGTCCTGGGACGGCCCGTTCGAGCTCGTGCGGCCGGGCGCGACCTACGAGATCTGAACTGCAGCGCGTCCGCGCGGGTGGAGGTGCCGGGGCCAGCGAGCCGGCCGATAGGCTCGCTGTATGTCTCGCGAAGATGGCCGCTCGGCCGATCAGCTCCGTCCCGTCACGATCACTCGCAACTGGCTCGACCACGCTCAGGGGTCGTGCCTGATCGAGTTCGGTCGCACCAAGGTGCTGTGCGCCGCGAGCGCGTCCGAGGGCGTGCCGCGCTGGCGCAAGGGATCGGGCCTGGGGTGGGTCACCGCCGAGTACGCCATGCTGCCGCAGGCCACCCACGACCGCTCCGCCCGTGAATCGGTCAAGGGCCGCATCGGTGGCCGCACCCACGAGATCTCACGCCTGGTGGGGCGCTCCCTGCGCATGGCCATCGACTACGAGGCGCTGGGAGAGAACACCATCACGATCGACTGCGACGTCCTGCAGGCCGACGGCGGAACCCGCACCGCGGCCATCACCGGTGCCTACGTCGCCCTGGCCGACGCGGTCGAGCACCTGCGCTCGGCCGGCGCGCTGGCCGGCGAGCCGCTGGTCGAGTCGGTCGCAGCGATCAGCGTCGGCATCATCGACGGCACGCCGCTGCTGGACCTGCCGTACGTCGAGGACGTCCGTGCCGAGACCGACATGAACGTCGTCATGACCGGCTCGGGCAAGTTCGTCGAGGTGCAGGGGACGGCCGAGGGTGCGCCCTTCGACAAGACCGAGCTGGATGCGTTGCTCGAGCTGGCCGGCGGCGGATGCGCGGAGCTGACCCGCCTGCAGGCCGACGCGCTCGCGCGCTGAGGTGATCGCATGACCCAGGTCGTCCTGGCGTCCAACAACGCCAAGAAGCTGGCCGAGCTGCGCCGCATCCTCGAACCGCTGGTGCCCGGCGTCGAGGTGCTGGGGCTCGCCGACGTGGCGGCGTATCCCGAACCCGCCGAGACCGAGGCCACGTTCGAGGGCAATGCGCTGATCAAGGCCCGAGCTGCCTTGGCGGCCACCGGCCTGCCGTCCCTGGCCGACGACTCAGGCTTGTGTGTGGATGCCCTCAACGGCATGCCGGGGGTGCTGTCGGCCCGGTGGTCAGGCGTGCCGCGCGCCGAGGGTGGGGACCACGCCAACAACGCGCTGCTGCTGAGCCAGGTCGGTGACGTCCCAGCCGAACGACGGTCGGCCCAGTTCGTGGCCGTCGTCGCCCTGTGCGTCCCCGGGGGCGCGGAGACGACCGCGCGCGGCGAGATGCCCGGCCGGATCCTGACCGAGGAGCACGGTGCTGGCGGCTTCGGGTACGACCCGTTGTTCGCCGCGAGCGGGTACGACGTCTCGACGGCCGAGCTGTCGCCGGTCGACAAGGACGCCATCAGCCACCGTGGGCGTGCCCTGACCGCGATCGCCCCCGCGATCGTCGCCGCCCTGACCTGAGTCACCCGCAGTCGGGCCTCGGGGACGTCGCGTCCCGCTACCCCAGGGCCGCGATGACGCGCCGGGCGATGGCGAGGTTGCCGGCGCGATTGGGATGGACCCCGTCGAGGACGTTCTCGGCCGGCAGGGTGCCGGTGGTGTCGATGAACTCGAAGCCGTGCCGGTCTGCGCCCTGGCGGACGATGCTGGTCACCAGGACACGTTCGACCGGTTGCAGCGGCCCCCAGGGCGGCCCCATCACGATCACCCGGGTCGACGGCGGCAGGGAGTCGTCCACGAGCTGCAGGTACCCCCGGACCGCTGTCACGATCTCGGCGTTGGAGGCGGGGGTCACGCGGCCGTCACGACATCCGGCGAAGTCGTTGCGCCCACCCTCGATGATGAACATCGCCGGGGCTGGACGGTCGAGTGCGGCCGTCCGCTCGGCGAACGTGGTGCCACGGCAGCGGGCGCCAGGTCGCAGATAGCCCGAACCGGACTGCGCGTAGGTGTCGACGCGCGCCCGGGCGTGGCGTCCGACGAAGCTCCACCATCCCTGGTTCGGGCTGCCGGCGACATCGTCGTACCGGGCGGTGATCGAGTCGCCGACCACGACGATGTCCGAGGCAGCACGTGTCTCGAACGTGGGACCACCGTCCGCGCCCTGCCAGATGAGGAACGGCGCCGTCGTGATGGCGAGCGCAGCAACTGCCGTCGCGACCGCGGTACGGCGCAACCTCCACGACCTGCGCATCGCTCTCCCCTCGTCGGCGCCACTGTAGGTGCCGGCCGTTGATCGTGCCCGACTCAGGTGGCGAAACCGTGCTGCCGCCAGGCCTCGTAGACCGCCACGGAGGCCGAGTTGGCCAGATTCATGGAGCGCCGCCCCGGCAGCATGGGCAGCCGCAGACGCTCGGTGATGCGCGCGTCGTCGAGCACGTCCTGGGGGAGTCCGGTCGGTTCTGCGCCGAACATCAGCACGTCACCGGGCGTGTAGGCGACGTCGGTGTAGATCGTGTCGGCGTGCGCCGTGAAGGCGTACACGTGCGGGGCGTCGAGCGCGAGCAGTGCTGCATCGAGGTCCGGGTGCACTGTCATGACGGCCAGGTCGTGATAGTCCAGACCCGCGCGCCGCAGCTTGGACTCGGCCAGGTCGAATCCGAGTGGCTCGACGAGGTGAAGTTCGGCGCCAGTGACGGCGGCCAGCCGGATCGCCGCACCGGTGTTGCCCGCGATGCGCGGTTCGTGGAACAGGATGCGAAACATCAGGGCGACCTCTGGCGTAGGAAGAAGTGGACGGCCAGCCCGACGAGGATGGCCCAGAACGCCGCACCGATGCCGGCGACGGTGATGCCGGAGGCCGCGACGAGGAAGGTCACGACGGCGGCCTCGCGGCCGCTGGTCGAGTCGACGGCCGCCCTCAGCGCGGCGGCGAGGGTGCCCAGCAGGGCGAGGCCGGCCACGGTCGCGATGACCCCGACCGGAGCCACCGCCACGAGCGCGGCGATGGCCGCCGATGCCAGACCCAGCACGAGATAGGTGACGCCGGCCCACTGGGCGGTGCGCCAGCGCTCCTGCGGGTCCGGGCCGCCGTCGGGGCCGGCCACGAGGGCCGCGCTGATCGCGGCCAGGTTGATCGAGTGCCCACCAGCGACCGCTCCCGCAGTCGTGCTGAGTCCAGCGGTCAGCATCGAGGCCCGCCACGGCACCTCGACGTCGTAGGACCGCATGATCGCGACGCCGGGCACGTTCTGCGAGGCCATCGTGACGACGTACAACGGCAGCGCGATGCCGACGACGGCCGCCCAGGTGAAGGCGGGCGTGGTCAGATCGAGCTGGGGCACGAGCGAGGCCGCGGGAATCGACTCGCCCCGTCGCAGCAGGTCGATGCCGATGACGATCCCCGCCACGAGGAAGGCGCCGGGCACGGCCCAGCGCGCGAAAAACCGCAAGCCCACCAGCCAGGCCAGCACGATCGGGATGACCGCGACCGGCTGGTCGATCACGGCGGACACGGGGGCCAGACACAGCTCGACGACCACCCCGGCGAGCATGCCCTGCGCGATCGGCGCGGGGATCTGGCCGATGAGTCGGCCGAGCCACGGCCACAGGCCGGTCAGCAGATAGAGCAGGCCGGCGAGCACGAAAGCGCCCACAGCAGCCGGCCACCCACCGTCGATCGCACCAGTGCTCGCGAGCAGCGCTGCGCCCGGGGTGGACCAGACCAGCACCAGCGGGCGGCGATAGCGCCTCGCCAGCCACACGATGCCCACGGTCTGGGCGACGCACATCACGAGCAGGCCAGACGACGCCTGGTCAGGAGTCGCCCCCACGGCTCGCAGCCCGGTCAGGACCACGGCGAAGGAGCTGGTGTAGCCGACCAGCGCGGCGACGATGCCTGCGCCGACGTGCACAGACTCCCGCTCCATGGCCAGCCACCTTAGGGCCGGGACGTCAGCTGACTCCTACCGGTCCAGATCCTCCTGCTGGTGCGCCCGGTCGATCTTCGCGTTCGGGCCGGCCGGGCCCTCCTGCACGTCGCCGGACTCGGCGTCCGGCTGACCGGCCACACCCTGGCTGTCGCTGATCGGTGTGTTGGCGTCCTGCGCGTCCATGCTCTGGACCTCGGACACCTGCCCGCCGGTGCTTGCGCTGCCGCTGTCTGGGTTGTCCCTGTCTGCGTTGTCCTTGTCTGTGTTGCCCTGATCTGTGTTGCCGTCGTCTGGGCCGCCCTCGGTGTCACTCATGCTCTGAGCCTAGGCACTGTGTGATCGTCGCGCCGAACTCCACGCAGCCGCCGCGCCCCGGCCGGATACATCTAGACTCATCGACCATGGCAGCCCCTCAGCGCGTCCACGTGACGCACACGTTCATCTCCGGCCCGGCAATCGTCTTCGACAAGCTCGCCGAGCACGAGAATCTCGGTCCCGTCTTCGGAGCCAAGATCACCCGAGTCAACGACGGTACGACGTCGCGCAACGGGGTGGGCTCGACCCGTCAGCTCAAGATCGGCCCGTTGCCCGCGTTCCAGGAGACCACCACGGTGGCCGAGCCGCACACGTTGATCGAGTACGAGATCACGCAGGGCAGCCCGCTGAAGGACCACTGGGGCAAGCAGGTGCTGACGCCGACCGACGACGGCGGAACCCGACTGGACTACACGATCGGATTCAACGCCCCGGTCCCCGGAATGGCCACGGTCGTCGGCAAGATCCTCACCGGCGCGATCAGCAAGGGCCTGCCCAAGCTCTGCCCGTGACGGGGTGGAGGTGCCGATGACAGGACTCGAACCTGCACGTCCGAAGACACGGCATCCTAAGTGCCGCGTGTCTACCAGTTCCACCACACCGGCCCACGATGACCATCCTAGGTGCCGGGGACGTGCGCGGGGGAAGTCAGGTCCCTGTGAAGCGACCGCGTCCTCGGCCGGCGAAGTTCGGTGTGAGGCGATGACAATTCGGGCAGAGGAAGCGCAGATTCATGATCTGGTTGTTCTGGAAGTCACCATCGATGTGATCGATCTCGAGAGTCAGCGGCGCGCCCATCCACGTGCCATCGTTGCCGCACATCACGCAGACGTGGGACACGCCTGACTCACGACGTGCGCGTTTGAGCAGCGATGGCTTTTGTCTGGGGCCGTTGCCCGTTCGTCGGACCAAGATCTGTTCGGCCGTCGGTCGGATCCGACGAGCTCCCGGCGCATGTCGGCGGAAGTGGGAGGTGTCGATTCCCAGCTTCTGGATGGTCCGGCCACCTCGGACATGCGCTCCCAGCATGGCGCGCCCGTTGAGTCCGGACTGCTTGCCCAGCACGTCTGGGAGCCAGCCGAGGCGTTCTGCTGAAGCGCTGCCAGTGGGAACGGATCAGGCGTCGATGCCAAGATCCCGGCGCAGCTTCGCGACGTGGCCCGTTGCCTTGACGTTGTAGGCGGCGTGCGTGATCGTGCCGTTCTCGACCACGAACGTCGAGCGGATGACACCCTCGACGACCTTGCCGTAGAGCTTCTTCTCGCCAAACGTGGCCCAGGCCACCATGGTGGACCTGTCCGGGTCGGACAGCAGCGTGATGGTCAGGGCGTCGCGCTCACGGAAGGCAGCGAGCTTTGCAGGCTGGTCCGGTGAGATGCCCAGCACCGTGTAGCCGAGGGTCTGCAGGTGGTCCAGGGACTCGCTGAAGTCGCACGCCTGCTTGGAGCAGCCGGGCGTCATGGCTGCCGGGTAGAAGTACACGATGACCTTGCCCTCCAGGCCGGACAGGGTGACCTCCGATTCGCTGTCGTCGAGCAGGGTGAAGTCGGGCGCCGGGTCACCGGGCTGCAGTCGGTCCGTCATAACCCCTATCCTTGCTCACGAGGGCAGAGCGCGTCCTCGCAGGCAACGAAGGGTGAGACGTGAATCAGTCCGACGACCTGGTCCGGGAGATCGACGAGATCCGTGACCGTCTGGCGGGATCTGTCGACGAGCTGATCGCGGCGGTCCATCCCAAGAGTCTGTTGAAGCGCGGCATCGACAGCGTCAAGAGCCGCTTCGTCGACGAGACCGGCGCCGTACGCACCCAGGTCGTCGTCCCCGTGGCAGCCGGAGTCGTGCTGGTCGTCGTGGGTGCCGTCGTGACGCGCAGGATCTTGCGCTGACCTCGTGAACAGCCCGGTGTAGGCATGAACGAGGCGCGCGACGTCCCCCTGCGCCGGTTGCGTCTGCGTCGACCCACGGACTCCCTGACCGACCGACTCTGGTTGTTGCGACGTCGGTGGCGCACTCTGCTGCGCCTGAGTCTGGCCACATCGGGGTCCTTCTTCGTGGCGACCGAGGTGCTGCACCACCAGCAGGCCTTCTTTGCTCCCATCGCCGCCGTCCTCGTGCTGATCGCCGGTGCGGGGTTGCGCGGTCGCACCTTGTTCGAGCTGGTGCTGGGTGTGGCGATCGGGGTCCTGGTCGGTGAGCTTCTGGTGATCGGGATCGGTCGCGGCCCGGTGCAGATGGCGCTGATCGTCGTGCTGACCGTGGTGGCCAGCACACTGCTGGGTCTGAAGGGTCTGGCGATGACCCAGGCCGCGAGCTCCTCGGTGCTGCTGGCCGCGGTCCTGCCGGTGGCAGGCGCCGGCAACCCGGCTGTCACCCGGTTCCTGGACGCACTGCTGGGGGGAGTGGCCGGACTCGCGGCGATCCTGCTGATCCCGCGCAACCCGGTGCGCGACATCGACCGCGAGGTGCAACGCATCCTGAACCAGCTCGCCGACATCCTCAGCTCCATCGCCCAGGCGCTGCGGACCGTCGACCCCGAGCTGGCCGACGTCCAGCTCGCGACGGCTCGACAGATGCAGCCGCAGGTCGAGGTCATGACGTCGACCGCAGCGAGCGCCACGGAGATCGCGCGCATGTCCCCGGTGAGATGGCGTCAACGCGATCACGTCCGCAGCTACGTGGCGACCGTGCGCGATCTCGACAACGCCGTGCGGGACACGCGGGTGCTGGCCCGCAAGTCCTCGACCCTGCTGAGGCGGGGCGAACCGGTCCCTGCGGGCCTCGAGCAGGCCATCAGTGCGCTGGCGAAGGCGTTCCGGATCTTCGCTGACGACCTGTCCGAGCGTGATGACTTCGACGAGGCGCGCGACGCGCTGGTCGAGGCCGCGCGTCTGGCCACGACCGCGTTGACGGCCCGGATGACCATCAACAACGCCACCATCGCCGCCCAGGTTCGTTCCCTCGCGGCTGACCTGCTCTATGCCAGCGGGTCGACCCGCGCCGAGATCGACGAGAAGCTCGACTTCGGCTGACTCGCGCGCTGGTGGACACCTGTGGCGTGCAGCCGCTATGGTCCAGACAACACGACACCATCAGGAGGTGAGACCCCATGTTCGCGATCAACATCCAGACGCCGTCCGGCTTTGCCGTTGACGCCGCCACCGATACCGGGTCCACCTCCGCAGCCGCACAACCCTGACGCAGCACCTGCTCGTCGGCTCACGCGCCGCTTCGGATCACTGATCCGAAGCGGTTTTTTCTGTCCACCCACGCACGAAAGGAGGCGCCATGACCCCGAACCTCATGCCCGCATCGACGACCCACCCGACCACCACCACCGACGGATCCCGACGAGAGGGGGTGAGGACCATGTTCAAACTCTCCAGGAACAGCGAGCGCAAGCGCGCCTGGGACGAGCTGTCGGCAACCGACCGCGCCGTGCTGGTGGAGGTTGTGCGCCAGCGGCGCGAGGAGCAGGAGCTGCAGCGCGCAGATCTGCAGGCGCGCAACGCCGCCCGGCACATCCGCTGACCCGGGGCCCCGAATTTTGCTACCAGATCGACCGTTCTGACCGATTGAACGGTGTGACAGGTAGCAGAGTTCGGGGCTTCTCAGAGTCTTAGGGCTGTTCAGCGGTTGGCGAGGGCGTCAGCGAACACGAGGATGCGGTTGGCGTCGCGGATGTGCAGCTCCTCGATCATCTTGCCGTTGAAGGTCGCCACGCCCTGCTTGGCCTGCGACGCCTCCTCGAAGGCCGCGATCATGCCGCGGGCCCGCTCGATGTCGTCGTCGCTGGGGGAGAAGGCGACGTTGGCCGGATCGACCTGGGAGGGATGGATCAGGGTCTTGCCGTCGAAGCCCATCTCGCGACCCTGCCGTGCTTCGGCATCGAAGCCCTCGGGATCCTTCACCGCGTTGTAGACGCCGTCGATGACGACCTTGCCGGCCGCGCGCACGGCCAGCAGCGTCCATGACAGCGCGGTCAGCACTGCGGCGTTGCGACCGGGGACGTGGAGCCCGAAGGTCTCGTTGACGATGTCGTTGGTGCCCATCACGATCACGGTGAGCCGTTGGTGGGCTGCGGCGATCTCCTCGGCGTGCAGCAGGGCGACCGGTGTCTCGATCATCGCCCACAGGGCCGTGGTCGCCGGTGCGCCCGCAGCCTCCATCGCGGCCACGAGGTCGTGGACCTGCTGGGCCGACTCGACCTTCGGCACGAGGATGGCGTCCGGGCCCACGGCAGCAGCTGCCGCAAGATCGTCATCGTGCCACTGCGTCCCGATCGAGTTCACCCGGATGGCCAGCTCGCGATGGCCGTACTCCCCGGACCGGACAGCGGCGCACACGTTTTCGCGACCGGTCTCCTTGGCGTCCGGCGAGACCGAGTCCTCCAAGTCGAGGATCAGGGCATCGGCGTCGATCGTCTTGGCCTTCTCGAGCGCCCGCACGTTGGCACCGGGCATGTAGAGCACGGAACGGCGAGGACGAAGGGCAGTGGTGTCGGGCATCCGTGGGCACTTCCTGTTGGGGTGATCGGGGTTCGAGATTCCGCTGAGGAGTCACGCAGACCCACTGAGGAGTCACACGGACCATCCTCCGCGACTCGTCGGTGGGCTTGTGTGACTCGTCAGCGGTCAGAGGTCGTAGGCGGCGGCGAGCTCGGGGTCGCGCTCGGCCAGGGCGGAGGCGAGGTCGAGCATGACCTGGCACTGCTTGCAGGAGGCGTCGTCCTCCATCTTGCCGTTGATCATGACGGCGCCGGAGCCGTCACCCATGGCCTCGACGACCTCCTTGGCGTGCGCGACGTCGGCCGGCTCGGGGGAAAAGACCTTCTTGGCGATGTCGATCTGCACCGGGTGCAGGCTCCACGCGCCGACGCAGCCGAGCAGGAACGCGTTGCGGAACTGGTCCTCACAGGCGACCGTGTCCTTGATGTCTCCGAACGGCCCGTAGAACGGCAGGATGTCGTTGCCGGCACAGGCGTCGACCATGCGCGCGATCGTGTAGTGCCACAGGTCCTGCTGGTAGGTCGAACGCCCGGTGCTGAGGTCCTCACCGGTGGGATCTTCACGAACGAGATATCCCGGATGCCCTCCACCAACCCTTGTCGTCTTCATGCGGCGACTGGCGGCGAGGTCGGCCGGGCCGAGGCTGATGCCCTGCATGCGGGGGCTCGCCGCAGCGATGTCCTCAACGTTGGTCATGCCCTCGGCGGTCTCGAGGATGGCGTGCACGAGGATCGGGCGCTGCACACCGGCGCGGGCCTCGAGCTGCGCGAGCAGGCGGTCGACGTAGTGGATGTCCTGAGCGCCCTCGACCTTGGGCACCATGATGACGTCGAGCTTGTCGCCGATCTCGGTCACCAGCGTGATCAGGTCGTCGAGTGCCCACGGTGAGTCGAGGCTGTTGATGCGGGTCCACAGCTGGGTGTGTCCGAAGTCGGTCTTCTTCGCGATGTCGACCAGGCCCTGGCGTGCGGCTTCCTTGTTCTCCGTCTTGATGGCGTCCTCGAGGTTGCCCAGGATGATGTCGACCTTGGGCGCGATGTCGGGCACCTTGTCGGCCATCTTCGGATTGCTCGGGTCGAAGAAGTGGATCATCCGGCTGGGGCGGAACGGGATGTCCGCCACGGGAGTCGGCGCGCCGACGGCGAGGGGACGGAGGAAGGCTCGGGGATTGCGCACGTGACCACTTTCCTTGGGCTGCTCATCGACGAGGACAAAACTGCTGTCAGTATGCCGCCGCGGTGTGGGCGCAGGTAGGGGGAGGGTCACACGGCAGGCCGGTGCGCCGCCGGACTGGGGTGGTCAGGCGGCTCGGGTGAAGCGGGTTCTTCGTCGTCGGCGCAGTGGTCGGCCGGTTCTGTTGGTGAATCGGAAGCCGTCGGTGGCGTTGCCGGTGATGTGGAGTCGGCCTCGGTGCAGGAGGTGGTGGCAGCGGGTGCATAGTCCGACGAGCTGGTCGAGGTCGGTGCGGCCGCCGAGGGACCACCAGATGACGTGGTGGATCTCGAGGTGGGTGTGTTTGCAGCCCGGTGCTGCGCAGACGCCGTCTTGGCGTGCGATGACGGATCGGCGTTGCAGCTGGTTGGGCTGGTACCGGTCGCGTCCGGCGTTGAGGACCTGTGCCTGTCGGTCGCCGTCGCCTTCCTTCATCAGGAAGGCGGTGAAGTCGGAGATGCACAGGAAGTACATCAGCAGGTTGGGCCCGATCGCACCATGACCCGCAAGCCGTGCAGGTTCGACTGGCGGCATCGGCTCGGGGACGAAGCCGGGGTTCTCCGTGGCCTGCTTGACGTGCTCAGCAGCCGCTTCGAGGGTTTCGGCGTCGACGAAGACCGACATATGAGGTTTGACGCCCTTGTCCGACGGCAACCCATCAGCCAAGATGCTGGACAGCAGGTCGTCCAGGCCCTGCACCCGGCGCTGCGCACCGGTGCGGGTGTCGTCAGCGTCGCGCGGTGCGGAGACCGAGTCGATGACCTTCTTCAACTTCGCGCCGGTGGTGGTGCCCAGGAAGCTGTTGGTGTGCCAGCCATCAGGGACGGCATTGACCTGGAAGTCCTCCTTGTCCATGCCCCTCTCCCACGCATCATCAAGATCCTCGGGATGCACGACGTCCTTGAGGTGCTTGACGGCTTCGAACAGATCGGCCGGGTCACTCTCCAAGGCAACGGCGACGAATACGTCCTCGAACTCGCGCATCTTGGCCAGGCCGACGTGCTTGATGCCGTACACGAACACCCGCACGTGCGCCGCGCTGATCCGACCTGCCACGGCTGCTTCAGCCACCGACGGCAGCTCATCGAGCGCGGTGATGTTACGGACCAGCGCGGTGGCCTGGCCGGCGTTCAGACGTAGCTCGTTGCGGACCCATGTGTTCAGCGTCGAGGCTCCGTCGAGCTCGTGATCGCGGCTGATCTCCAGCTCGGACAGCGCCACGGCTTTGGCCGCGTCGAGGGCATCGGTTGCGACCTGGATGGCCCGGGCACGATCACGGGCATCACCGGTACGTAGCGCGTGCGCGGCCTGGCGCATCGCGTCGATGGTGGGCTCCGGATTCATGCCCCCATGGTACTCGAACAGGTGTTCTATGGCAAGGGTTATTTACCAGTATCCCGGTAGTTTCTCTAGCCAGAACCAATGTCTGAGGTGCCTGCGATACTGGTCCCGCGGATCACGTCGTCAGATCACGTCGTCAGATCATGTCGACCTCCGCCAACGCCGCGTCAAGCCGCACTGAATCTGGCCGGGAGGGCCGGAAACCGGCTCGCGGCTCCGAATGTCGCCTCAGGACTAGCTGGTGTATCCGGCCGCGAGCTCCTCGACGAGGGAGGGCCGTTGAGGCTCCCAGCCGAGTGCCTTGGCCTTGGCCCCGCTGACCTGCTGGTCGAGCACGAGAGCCTCGCCGAACGGACCAAGTCGTTCGAGCGTGGCAGCGTCACCCTCAGGCCCCTGATCGGTGCCGGCGGCCTGAGCCAGCTCGGCCACGGTCGGGTTGGATCCGCTGGCGGCGATGTAGGCGTGTCCCCCGGGGACGTCCAGGGCCAGCAGGTACAGGTCGGCGAGGTCGTCGACGTGCACCGTGGCCCAGTGCTGCTCGCCGGTGCCCGGAACGGGTCCGGCCGCCACCATGGCGGGAATGCCCTGCCCGTGGCCGTAGACGATGCCGGGCTGGATCACGCTGGCGCGCACGTCAGACTCGAGCAGTCGCTGCTCGCTCTCGGGCCGCCACGAGACAACGGCCGGTGGTGCCAGCTCGCTGTCCTCGGAGATGGCCGGGTTGGAACCGTAGACCCACACGCCCCCGGTGTGCACGAACGGTTTGTCGGTGTCGCTGAACGCCTCGATGGCGGCGGCGATGACCGCATCGTTGAGCGCCGGATCCTGCTCGTCGCCACCTGCGGCGGTGTGGATGCCGGCATCGTGGGTGCTGAGCTCGCTGGCGACCCACTCCGGGTCGAACAGATCGCCGATCACCGCAACGCCGCCGGTCTTCTCCACAGCCAGCGACGACGACTGGCTACGCACCACGGCCGTCACCTGATGTCCCGCCTCGACGAGGCGCTCGAGCACGGCCGATCCAATGAATCCGGTTCCCCCGGTGAGCAAGATTCTCATGTGTGTCACAACCAGTGGCACCTTTCGGCTTATTCCATAGTGGCGCTGATGATCAGCCGAGCATCTCCATCAGCCAGTGCTCCTTCTTCTTCTTGCGATACGGCTTCTGGTCGTATCCGCGCGAGTCGGACTGCCGGTACCGATCATCGCGCTGCCGCTCATCTCGGTACTGGTCCCGCTCGTACTGGGGCTCGCGGTACTGCTCCGGCGGGGCCTGCAGGGTGGGAGCAGCTGCAGCAGGCGGGGCCTCGGAGGCGACACGGTCGAGGATCTTGTCGAGCTCGCCGCGGTCGAGCCACACGCCGCGGCACTCGGGGCAGTAGTCGATCTCGACGCCGGAGCGCTCGCTCATGGTGAGGGTGGCATCGTCATTGGGACACTTCATGCTTGTGTCAACGACAGTGTCGGCAGAAGAGTTCCGCGCTAGCGTGGTCCGATGAGTCGTGGTCAAGTTGAGTAGAGCGTGGCAGGAGCCGGCGTCCGTCTCGCTGATGCTCGACGATCTGCAGACCTGGGCCGTGGTCGGTCTGTCCAACAACACCCATCGCACGGCGTACTCGATCGCCTCGATGCTGCAGTCCCGTGGCAAGACCATCGTGCCCATCCACCCCGATGCTCCGATCGTGCTGGGGGAGCAGGGCTACGCGACCCTGGCCGACGTCCCGTTTCCGGTCGACGTCGTCGACGTGTTCAGGCGCTCCAGCGAGGCGGGACGATTCGCCGACGAGGCGGTCCAGGTCGGCGCCAAGGGGGTGTGGTTCCAGCTGGGTGTCATCGACGAGGATGCCCTCGCGCGCACCGTCGCCGCAGGAGTCCCGATGGTCATGGACACCTGCCCCGCCATCGAGTGGCGCCACCGAGGTCGGTGAGCCGTGTCGCCCGAGGACGTGCGTCGGCGCATCCCCGTGATCGTCGCGGTCCTGGTCCTCGTTGCCGTGGCTGCCGTGCTGGTGCAGCGGGGCCAGGCCGACCAGGTGATATCTCCGTTCAAGCTTGCGACCGGTGAGCGCTCCTTGCTGATGGCCGAGGCCGCCGAGGACTACTACGAGATCGACGTCTTCCTCGACGAGGTCTGTGCCCCCAGCGCCGCTGACGTGCAGATCCGAGACGTCGAGCTGTTCGGCGTCGACGGGGCGTTGAGGCTGACCGGGTTCGACCCCGGGACCGTCACGACCCGGTGCGGAGGTGCACAGTCCCAGCAGCTGATCGCACGGCTCCAGCGCGAGTCCGGTGAATCGGCCCACGCCGACGGCGTGATCGTCACCTACGAGAGCGACGGCGCGGTCGAGCAGATCCGATTGCCGGTGTCGGTGACCTTGTGCCGGCAGCTCTCTGAGTGCTGAGCGAAGCCCAGCGGGCAAGGAGCGTCCTTGCCCGCTGGGGGATGCCGGTGCGGCGCGCTGACGCTCTCAGGAGCGGCGCCGGCGAACGAGCACGAAGCCCGATCCGAGAAGCACGGCTGCAAGGACCAACACGGCCAACGTCGGGCCGCCGGTGTCGGGCAACGAGAACCCGCCTGAGCTACCTGCGTCACCCGTTTCGTCGGGCCCGGATCCGGTGCCAGACCCCTCACCGTCAGACCCGCTGCCACCGCCGGGACCGTCGCCTTCGTCGTCCGACCCGGTCGGGACGACCTCGATGGTGACCGTGCCGGTCACGCCCGTGGCTGGGTGAGTGGCCGTGATCGTGTGAGGGCTGGCCGTGGGGAACCTCACCTGGTTGCCCTCGACGACGTCGGTCTCGACGCTGGAGCTCAGCGTGACGTCGGACGTGACGTCGCCGAGCGGGTTGCCGAGACGGTCGGCCCCGGACGTGGTGAACGCGAGAGTCCCGCCCTGGTCGACGCTCGTCGCGGACGGCTCGACCGTCAGCGCTGCGATCGGCCCCGCCTCGACGGTGAGGGTCACCGACGGTGAGCTCGAACCCGCGACGTTCTCCGATCCCGGGTAGACCGCCTGGAGCTCCACGGGGCCGGGCCGGGTCGTGACGCTCGCCGGCAGCAGCACCGAGGCCGATCCGTTGATGAGTGTCCCTTCGGCCACGACGGTGGACCCCGACCGGATCTGGACCGCGCCATCGGCTGTCGCGTCACCGGCGTCGACGGTGATGCGAGCCGCGACGTCCTCGCCGGCCACGGTGCGTTCTGGCAGCTCCAGCTCCGTCGCGGACTCCGCCTGACGCACCTGGATCTGGAGCGTGTCGCTGGAGGTGACGAAGGACTCGTTGCCGCCGTAGCGCACCGTCAGGTCGTGCGACCCCACGGACAGGCCCGGTACGTCGATCGACGCCCGGCCGTCGGCCAGCGCGGCTCGGCCCAGGACGGTCTCACCCTCCACGACCTCGACCCATCCCGAGGGCGCGCCCTCGGCGGAGGTCACCTGCACCTGGACCGGCACCGTGGAACCGAACGGCACGTCGGCAGGTCCTGTGGCGCTGGTGGTGGTCTCCAGGAGGTCCGCGTCGATGCTCGGCACCGTCAGGTCGTAGGGCTCCTCGACGTTGCCGGCGCGGTCGACCGAGCGGAACGTCAGCGTCGTCTCGTCGTCTCCCACGGCGATCGGCCCGTCGTAGGTGGTGAAGTCCGCGTCGGGCGTCAGGCGCACCTCGATGGACGCCAGTCCGGACGTCTCGTCGGCGGCTCGCGCCGTCACGGTTCGATCCGTCGGGTCGACCTGGGCCGAGGAGACCGGGGTGGTGGTGTCGATCTTGAGGTTGACGGTCTCGGTGGGCGACGTCTCGTCGTCAGTGACCGCCCGGGCGAACACCTCGTGCTCGCCATCGGTGCTGATGCTGATGGGGCCGTCGACCGTGGCCCACGCACCGCCGTCGATCCTCAGCTGTGCCTGCGATCCCTCGGCGCCTCCGGCTTCGGCGGTCACGGTGACGGCGCTGGTCCACCAGCCCTGCTCGCCGGTGGGCGTGGCCGGGTCGACCGTCGTCACGACCGTGGGAAGCTCGGTCTGTGTGGTGCGCACGATGACACCTGGATCTGGCGTGAGCGAGATCGAGTCGGCGTTGACGTTTCCGCTGTCGTCGCCCCGGTAGCACAGGCCGATCTGATCACCCGAGGCGACGGCGAACCGCGTCGCCTCGGTGTCAGCCCAACGCTTCCAACGATTGGAGTCCTGGCCCTGGTTGGGGAAGGAGATCTTGCTGTCCTGAGAGCCGATCGACATGGTCAGCTGTCGATCCAGTGGCTCGATCACCATGCCGTTGGCGAACCTGACGCTGGCGAGGAATCGACCCGATCCAGCGGCGGAGGGATCGACCTGCACGCAGGCGCCCGCCGCGGTGTAGGCCTTGACGAAGCCGGTCCCGGTGTAGCCGGCGTGCTCCTTGCTCACCGAGGTGCCGCCCGTCAGGGTGCCGGACTCCAACTCCAACACCTCGGGTCCGTTCTGCAGTCGCGTGACCAGCGAGCGGAGCTCGGAGACGGCGGGTGAATCGCCGGCGCTGGTGACCTTGGCCTGCAAGGCGGCCAGTGCCGATATCTTCGCGGACGCGTCGTCGCGGATCGCAGCTCGTGCGGCCGCAGCCGCATCTTCGCGCCAGGCCCGCGCGGTCTCCGGTGCGAGATCCCCGGCGATCTCGGCTGCACGGATGAAGGAGAGGGCCCTCATGAGGCCGATCGGCTCACCCAGCCACCGCTCGACCTGTGCATCGAGCTCGGCGAGGGCGTCGTCGCGCACCAGCTCTGGGCTCGAGGACAGCAGCTGGAGGCGCACGCTCTGCATCTTCAGCTCGACGGCTGTCAGGTCACCGCCGGCTGCCTCTTCCACCGCACCTTGCAGCAGGCGCTCGATCCGCTGGCCGACCTCCGGGTCCAGATCGCCGGAGGCGATGAGATCGGTGGCCAGATCGATCAGATCCTGGTCGGGGAATGGCAGGAGCTGGACCTCGATCGACTCGCCGGGCGCCGAAGCCCCGTCGCCGATGGCCAGGTCGTGGCTCGGCACGTACGAAGTCGAGGCAGCCGGAAGGGTCATCGTCACCGACGCGTTGCTGGTGCCGTCCATCCGAGTACGTGTGCTGTCGATGCGCTTCCCGTCCAGGTACAGATAGGCCCAGGAGACGCCGGTACCCTCGTTGCCGACGTCAGCGGTCACGGTGATGTCGCGGGACAGCGGGTCGTAGGACGACGTCGGTGTGTCACGCAGCGTCAATGAGGCCGGCGCGAACTCGGGCAGGGACGCGATCTGTTCAGGTGTGGCGGGGCTCAAGCGTGCCGCCTGTCCGCCGGCGGCGACCATCGAGGCGCTCAAGGTGTCGGTCGAGTCGACGATCGTCTGCGTGCGCTTGAGCGCGGTGGGATTGCCCTTCCACGTCGCATCGACCGCATCGGCGAAGACGTCGGCCACGTAGGTGGTGTCAGGGTCGAGGAACGTCAGCGGGACATCGACGGTCCGGTCGTTCTCGTCGGTGATCGCGCCGAGGTACCACGTCTCGTCGCTTCGCCTGGCCGTCACGGTGTAGTCACCGATCTTCGCGTCCAGCACGTCGGACTCGTCCCAGGTCGCTGGCATGTCCTTGAGATAGGCGAAGGCCGTGGGATGGGCGGCGTAGTTCTCGGGGGTGTCGGCCAGCATCTGCAGCGGGCTGAAGAACGTGGTGTAGAGGGCCAGCTGAGTCGCGGTGGTGGTCTGGACCCGGGTCCGCAGGTTGGCGGGGTCCCACGTCACGTCGACCACGCCCGGTGTGTAGTCCGCGGCACCTCCCATCCAGCGGGTGAACGGCAGGATCGTGGCTTGCTCGGGTGGGTTGCCGTTGGCGCCCTTGTAGTTCTGCTGCTCCATGCCCGCGACTCCCTCGCCGGTCATCATGTTGGGGAAGGTGCGGTCCAGGCCGGTCGGTTTGATGGACTCGTGAGCGTTGATCATGATGTCGTGCTTGGCGGCCGTCTCGATGACTCGTCGGAAGTGTCGAACGGCCTCCTGGTCGAAGTGGCTGCGTTGCACACCTCCGAGGATGAACTTGGTGGCGTACCCGGTCTTGATCGAGTTGATGCCCCACTCCTCGTACTGGCTGAAGATCTCTTCCAGATGCTCGTCGTAGTAGTCGACGTTGCCGCGTGTCTCGTTGTGCGCCACGAACCCGACCCCCTTGGAATCGGCGTAGTCGAGCACCTCAGGCAGGTCGAAGTCGTCCATCGGGGTCAAGAAGTCCTGGTTCGCCCAGGACCCGCCGGCGTTGACGTTCCATCCCTCGGCCAGCACGGATCCCGCGCCGGCCTCTGCGGCCAGATCGATGTAGTCCTTCGCCCGCTGCGTGGTCGCGCCGTGGTTCGGGCCGGCGTTCCAGGTGGTGTCGCGGCGCTGCAGCTCCCACCAGACTCCGGTGTACGTCCCGGGTGTGATCCAGTCGGTCGTGTCGTCGACGCCGTCCTCGTCAGAATCCACGTCGCAGATCGCACAGGCGGGGTTCAGGTTGGCGACCAGGTGCGAATCAGCGAGATCCCCGACATCGCGGCCGACCGTGACGGTGCGCCACGGAGTCGAGAAGGCGTCATCGGTGACGTCCAGAACGGCCTTGAGGCCACCGGGCAGTGCGGTGAGCCGGCTCTCCAGGCGCCCTTCGGCACTGTCGTCTCGGCTGAGCGTCATGCTGGGATAGTCGGTCAGGTCTGCCTCGTGGACGCTGAGGAACAGGTCCGAGCCCGACGAGAGCGTGATGGGGGTCTGGGCCGTGTCGACGCTGCTGATGGGTGCGGTGATGTAGTGCCGCTCATCGGCGTTGGAGTCTGTGCCGGCCCTGAGGTAGTAGGCGGTGGCCTCCGACGGCAGGCCGAATCCGGTGAACTCGTCGGTGATGTTGAACTGTCCCAACGAGGCTTGCTGCGGAATCGTGTAGCGCACGCCGACGCCGTCGTCGAACACGCGGATCGTCACGTCGAGCTCGGTGTCGGACGGTTCGTGGACCGCGTGGACGATGGCCTCGGCGTAGTGGTTGCGCACCTCGGAGTCGGTGCCCCACGCGGGCGTCCAGGTCTCGTCCGTGGAGCTGCGGTCCACCGAGACGATGCGCATGTCCTTGGTCAGGTCGATCGACGGCTCGGACAAGGTCATGCCGAGTCCGGAGGGGGCCACGACGGTGGTGTCCTCGTCGCGGACGACCCCGTACGTGAGGCGTCCATCGACCAGACCGACGGTCGCGACCAGCGAGCCGTCCGGCGACTCGACCGACTCACCGGACAGTCCATCGCCCGGGGCAGGTGCCTCGACGGCGGATGCCGGAGTCGAGATCAGCCCCGAGGCGAAGATGAGGCCGCAGGACAGGGTTGCGACGACACGTCGGACCCCTCGGTGGACGGGGACACGATTGAGATGCATGGGGCTCCACTTCCCTCCTGCCGGTGACTCGTTCGGTGTGAGCCACGACACAGCAGTGACCATCAGGCTGACTCACTTCGGTTCTAGCGTCAATAGCGGTTATTAGGAAACTATTCGCACGTTTTACGGAATAATTGAGTTCTGGTCGCTATGGTCGAGCCATGAAGCGCGATGCGAGAGCCGATCGGAGCAGGAAAGAGGTCGTGACGGCGCTCGGGGGGATGTCCGCGGCCACGCGTGGCGATCTGCAGACCGCAACTGGTCTCGGTGCTAGCACCGTGGCCAGCGTCGTGCGCATGCTGATCGCCGAGGGTGTGGTGCGCGAGCTCTCCACAGGTCAGCATCGAGGTCCCGGACGCCCCGCGTCGCGGCTCGTCCTCGACGACCTGCCCGGTCACGTCGTCGGGATCGACATCGGCCATCGACACGTGGCTGTGGCGCTCGCCACGGCAGGCGAGACCGTGATCGACGAACGCTGGGTGGTCAATGACGGGACTCTCGCGGCCAGCGGGCTGCTCGGTATCGCCGCGGCACTGGTCGGCGAATTGGTGGAGTCGAATGCCATCGAGATGTCCAGTGTCCTGCACGGTGTGGTGTGCGTGCCGGCGCCGGTCGAACCCCGCACCGGTTACGTCCCGGACGCGCCGATCATCGTCGATGCCTGGCGTGGCACTCGTCCGGGACGGGAGCTGGCGGTGGCTCTCGGGATACCCGTCACGGCGGCCAACGATGCCAATGCGGGGGCCATCGGTGAGCGCGTGCACGGGGCTGGCAGGGGCGTCGACGACTTCGTCTACCTCAATGCCACGATCGGCATCGGCGCCGGCCTGATCCTCGGGGGACGGTTGTACTCGGGGCCCGATGGTGCGGCCGGGGAGATCGGGCACATCCGCCTTCCCGTGGCGTCTGAGCTCTGCCGATGTGGCCAGCACGGGTGCCTGGAGTCCGAGGCCTCCGTCGCCGCCTTGACTCCCAAGCTGGCCGCCGTGGGGGTCCACGTCCCGAGGGGGACTGGCCTGGGGGTGGTGCTCGAGCGGAACGCCGATCACCCGGCCGTCCAACGCCTCCTCACCCAGGCAGGGCGCGGCCTGGGCAGCGTGCTGGCTGACATCTGCAACCTGCTCTCGCCGTCGTTGGTCATCGTGGGCGGGGAGTTGTCGGCGGGGGGACCGGCGATCCGCGACGGCATCGTCGAGTCGCTGCAGCGCTACGCCTTGTCGACGATCTCCAGCACCGTCCGGGTGGACTTCTCGAGTCTGGGTGCCCGGTCCCAGGTGCTGGGTGCCGTCGCCCTGGCAGCGACGTCAGCTCGCAGTCTCGCGCGCTTCTCCTGACGGGGTGAGAACCGCCGCAGCAGGTCGAGTGCCGGTACGGTCGAGCAGGTTCGGCAGTCGTTGTCTGTGGCGTGGTGCCGTCATCGCTCGAGGTGCCGAGGCGAGCGAGCGAGGCGTCGCAGAAAGTGTTGATTTTTTTCGAGCAAAGCGAGCGAACGTGTGTCACGATAGGACTTCCGTCCTTAGATTTTTCAGGACGTAAGCCACGTGGCCGTGAGGCTGAGGTGAGGCGCAGGGCCGGGGAGTGCCAGGTGTGCCGTCGGTGTCGTTCTCGCGACACGGCACGCCACGCGCCAGCCACTCGGGCCCCTGGACGGGGCAGCTGGATCTCGCGCTGAGGTCATCGCGCACCAGGCAGCACGCCCGCGACGTCATCGTCACGGGTGAGGGGGCGCGATCCCATCTCCGATCCCCAGGATCGGTGTCAGAAAGCGGTTTCCTGATGCGCATGACTTTTCCCCAGGTACTTGATCGGCGACTGCCGCTGGCTGTCGCCGGATCGGCGGCCCTGATCGCCCTTGCCCTCTCGACGGCGCATGCCGCCGATGCGGACACCCCAGTCGGTCTCGGGACCGCTGAACGATTCGCGGTGCTGGCGGGAGCCGGGATCACGAACACCGGCCCCACCTTCATCCAGGGCGACATCGGGTCGTTCCCGACCACCGACCAGACCATAACCGGGGTGACGCTCGACGGCACCAACCAATTCGGAAACGCGGTGACGCAGCAGGCCAAGACCGATCTCGTCGCGGCTTACAACGAGGCTGCGGGCGCCCTGCCGCCGACCAGCGTCGAGACCGAGCTGGGCGGCAAGACGCTGGTGGGTGGGGTGTACAAGGCAGCCACCGAGCTGGGTCTGACCGGCACCCTGACTCTTGACGGTGGGCGCAATGACGGGATGCCGTCGGACAAGGTGTTCATATTTCAGGCCGGCACCACGCTGATCACCGAGGTCGACAGCGAGGTGGTCCTCACCGGAGGAGCGCAGGCCTGCAACGTCTTCTGGCAGGTCGGCTCGGCCGCGACCTTCAAGACCCGGACCGAATTCGTCGGCACCGTGATGGCCTACACCGAGGCCATCACCGCTCAGACGGGTGCGACCTTCGTGGGACGGCTGCTTGCGCGTGACTCGGCCGTCACGCTCGACAGCAACACCATCACACGGCCCACCTGTGCACCCGATGAGGGCGGCGACGATGGGGCTGATGGCGGCGACGACACCGGTGGTGACGACGGTACTGATGGCACCGACGGGACTGATGGCACCGACGGCACTGATGGCACCGACGGCACTGATGGCGGCGGCGGTACGGGTGGTGCCGGCGACGGCTCGGACGATGGTGGGGGCACCGACGGCACGAACGCCGGCGGGGCAGATCGCACGAGCGGCGGCGGAGCAGGCACCTCGGACGGCTCGTCCAGCACCGGCACCTCTGACGGATCGACCTCGTCGAGCGGCACGCTGCCCGACGCCGGCGGATCCAGCCTCTGGCTCCTGGCCGCGGGCCTCGGGACCCTGATGGCGGGATCGGTGCTCATGTGGGGTCGGCGTGCACGAGGACGGCACTCGAGCTGAGACGACACGAGGCCCGGCCCCTCCAGGTGACTGGAAGTGGCCGGGCCTCGTGCTGCTGGTGCCCCTTCGGACTCGAACCGGGAGCTGCTGCATGGGGAGCTGCATGGAAGCTGGACCGTGTGAAACTGCCGCAGTATCAGGAGAATGGGATGACAGCGGCGACTCGCAGTCAGACCCAACTGGAGGCGGGCTTCTGATGATCGGCCTCTCCCGTGGGCCTTGTCGCCTCCAGAATGTTGATGGCCCGATCGATGGACCAGGTCAGGATTCCGCAGGAGTCATCACGTGGTCCAGTGGACCGTACCGGCGCTGGTACTCGGCTTCGAGCTCGCCCAGAACCCGCCCGACACGGTTCGTGCGCAGGTCCCCAGAGGGGTCCTCAGAGTCGTAGACGAAGGTCGACACGCCCAACGGACTGCCGCAGTACTCCACGAGGCCGTGTTCGATCTGGGTCCGCATCGCCTTCTCGTACCCGTGACGGTCGTAAAGACCTTGGTCACTTGCAGCAACGGGAACGACGTGTGTCGTCAGCTTCCCCAGCTGCGGTCGTATGCCTTTCGACGGGTCGTGGTCGAAAGCCCACCCGTTGATGAAGACGCGGTCGATCCACCCCTTGAGCAGCGCCGGCATCGACCACCAGTAGACAGGGAACACCAGAACCACGTCGGTCGCTCGGTCTAGACGAGCCTGCTCCGACGCGACGTCGGCAGGAATGTCCCCGAGGCCCAGGTACGTGGCGCGATCCTCTGCAGAGAAACGCGGATCGAAGCCTTGGGTCGCGAGGTCGGCGATCTCGACCGTCCCCCAGCCCCCTGCGGTTCGTCCGACCTCGGTCGCTATGTGATGTGTGAGTGAACGTGGATCGGCGTGCGCAGTGACAACGAGGGTATGGACGAGAGGGGTGGACATGCCAACAACCTACTAATAGTAGGTTGTCGTCTGCAAGACTGCCCGGATGACGGTGCAACGGCGGATGATGCGCGAGGATCGGCGTGCTCAACTCGTCGAGGTCGCCTTGGCCATCGTGTCCACGGACGGGGCCGATGGGCTGACCTTGGGTCGCCTCGCCGAGCGCGCTGGTGTCTCCAAGCCGGTTGTGTACGACCACTTCGAGTCCCGATCGGCGATCCTGCTGTCGTTGTTCCGCGACTTCGACCGCCGACAGACCGAGAAGCTCGTCGCCGCGCTCGCCGAGGCTCGGCCCACTGTTGAAGACCAGGCCAATGCCATCGCCAGCTGCCACGTGAGGTGCGTGCTCGAGCACGGTGCGGAGCTGAGCAGTATCGGAGCGGCTCTCACTGGTTCGCCCGACCTCGCCGAGGTGCGCCGCCGATCAGAACGCAACTACCTTGAGCTCTGCAGACGCGCGATCGACAGCGCGGCTGGCCGTGCCGTACTGGACGAGCCCGGTGCCGTCGCCTTCCTCGGCGCTGCCGATGCCGTCAGCATCGCAGCCGCCGAGGGGACGATCGACCCACGGAGCGCGGAACGCGCCACTGTCCGGGTCTTGCTTGCGCTGACGGAACGATGATTTCCGGAGCCGCTTCCCGATAGATGCCCCGGGGTAGTGCTGTCGAATCGTCGGGGAGGGCTCAGCTGGGGCGCTGATCATGAATCGAGAGGGCACCGGTGTTCTCACATCGTTCCCGCGAAGCCCTAGAAACGACTCAGCGGGCCTCCCGGTTTCAGAAGACCCGCTGGTCAGTGGTGGTACACCCCCCCGGACTCGAACCGGGAACCCGCTGATTAAGAGTCAGCTGCTCTACCAATTGAGCTAAGGGTGCGCGCGAAGAAGAACGTTATCACCGATGTCGGTCACGCAAAAATCAGCGCTGCTGGGCAGCCAGGAAGTCCAGCAGTGCGTGGGCCGCGTTGTGTCCTCCGATGCCGCTGACCGCGCCTCCGCGCCGGGCTCCGCTGCCGCACACCATGATGCGGGGATGGTCGGTCGAGACGCCCCACCGCTCGGCCGGGAGCGTCGCGGGCTCGGAGTCCCCGAGCCAGGGCCACTGCAGGTCGCCGTGGAAGATGTGTCCGCCCGGCATGTCGAGGGCTGCCTCGATGTCGCGCGGCGACTTGGCCTCGATCCCGAGGATCAGGGGCTCCAGTGGTTCGGCGAGGTGTTCCTGGAGGGCGGACAGCATGCGGGCCAGGGCCCCCTGGGTGGCTTCGTCATCGGGCAGCACCTCATCGGGAGTGTGCAGGCCGAAGTAGGTCAGTGTGTGGGCCCCGCTCGCCGCCAGCTCGGGGCCGAGGATCGATCGGTCGGTGAGCGTGTGGCAGTACAGCTCGCCGGCAGCGCGGTCAGGAATGGCACCTCCGGCGGCCTCTCGCCACGCCGTCTCGAGCTCGGTCAGTGACTCCCCGACGTGCAGGGTTCCGGCGAAGGCGATCTCCGGGTCGATGCCCGAACGCAGGCGTGGCAGACGCGACAGCAGGACGTTGACCTTCAGCTGCGATCCCGATGGCTTGCGAGCCGGGTCCCGGTCGCGCATCAGGTCCAGCACGTAGGGCGCGACGCCGCTGAGCACCCAGTCGGTCTCGAGCGCGAAGGGCTCAGTCTCCGAATCCATGGGGCCCGAACGTCCCTGCACGACGACGCGGTCGTCGTGCGCCTCCACCCGGGTGACGAGGGTGTCCGTGCGAATGACGGCGCCTGCTTCGCGGGCCACCCGCTCCAGCTCGCCGGTGACGGCGCCCATCCCGCCGACGGGCACCCGCCACTGTCCGGTCCCGTTGCCGACCAGGTGGTACAGGAAGCACCGGTTCTGGATCAGGGTCGGGTCGTGCAGCGAGGCGAAGGTGCCGATGAGGGCGTCGGTGCCGACGACGCCACGCACCACGTCGTGAGCGAACCTGCGCTCGATGGCGGCGCCGAGTGGATGGTCGACGATGTCGGCCCAGATCGTGGGGTCGACGCGGGAGGCCACGTCGCCATGTCGCGGTAGGGGAGTGAGGAGCGTGGGGGAGATGGCGTTCGCCAGGGTCGCGACCTCGGCGTAGAAGCGCTGCCACTGCGCGAACTCAGCATCGGAGCCGGTCAGGTCGTGGAAGGAGGCCCGTGTCGCAGGCCCCTCGTGGGTCTCGACCAGCAGACCGCCGTCCCCCACGGGTGTGTAGGACGCGGTGTCGCGCGAACGCAGCTCGAGGTCGAGTCCGAGGTCGGCGATCAGCTGCTCGGGCATCAGGCTGACCAGGTAGGAGTAGCGCGACAACCGGGCGTCGTGGTGCTCGAAGGTCGATGCGCTGATCGCAGCTCCTCCCACGTGGGGGAGTCGCTCGAGCACCTCGACCTGCAGGCCCTCGCGCGCCAGGTAGGTGGCGGCGACCAACGCGTTGTGGCCACCTCCGACGATGACGACGTGCGCGGCGCGGTCCGACATGCCGCCGACCCTATCGACGAGTCGGGCCACTCTCGGTTCCACGCGCGGAACCGCATGGACGGTGGTTGAACACCGAACTACTCTGGTGTGGACCCCGAGGAGCTCCGATGCCCGCCATCACCGTCGACGACCTGACCACACTGCCCCGAGTGGCACCCGCCCCCGGTCAGACAGAGGACCGCGCCCCGATCACGGTCACCACGGCCCCCCAGGGCTACGAGGGAGAGGGTTTCCCGGTGCGCCGCGCCTTCGCCGGTGTCGACCCGGCCCGGCTCGATCCGTTCATCCATCTCGATCAGATGGGAGAGGTGGAGTACCTGCCGGGAGAACCCAAGGGCACCTCGTGGCATCCGCATCGTGGTTTCGAGACGGTCACCTACATGATCGACGGCGTCATGGACCACCAGGACACCCATGGCGGCGGTGGGTCGATCCGCGATGGCGACACCCAGTGGATGACAGCCGGCAGCGGGCTGCTGCACATCGAGTCGCCGCCGGAGTGGCTGGTGACCTCCGGCGGGCTGTTCCACGGCCTGCAGCTGTGGGTCAACCTGCCCCGGGCCGACAAGTGGAAGGACCCGGCCTACCAGGACATCCGCGGGGGTGACGTAGGACTGGCCTCCAGCCCCGATGGTGGTGCTCTGCTGCGGGTCATCGCTGGCGACGTCGACGGTGTCAGCGGCCCGGGCAGCACCCACACGCCGATGGCGATGGTGCACGCCACGCTGGCTCCGGGCGCCGAGCTCGTCGTGCCCTGGCGCACCGACTTCAACGCACTGGTCTACGTGCTCGGCGGTGACGGTTACGTCGGTCGCGAGCGCCGCCCGATCGGTACGGGGCAGCTCGCCGTCCTCGGCCACGGTGAGACCATCACCGTCGGGGCGGCCAGCGGTCAGCAGTCGCGACACCCCACGCTGGACGTCGTGCTGCTGGGCGGAGAGCCGATCCGCGAGCCCCTGGTCTGGGCGGGTCCGTTCGTCATGAACACCCGGGCCGAGGTCAAGCAGGCGTTCGAGGACTTCCAGAAGGGTCGTCTGGGCACGATCCCGATGACGAGGGTGCCGCACGGTGACGTCGGCGGTCAGCTGGGCTGAGGCTCGAGGCGCCAGCGCCCATCTCACGGTGATCCAGCGCCTGACGCGCCTCGGCGTTAGGCCACATGTCGCATCGGCTGGTTGACTGGGAGTCATGCGATCTGTCGCCCTCTCACCCAGCACCCGTCAGTCCGCCCTCGACGAGATGGGGGCCCATCAGCTCGACGTCCTCGTGATCGGTGGGGGAGTGGTCGGCGGTGGCGCCGCACTTGACGCAGCCACCCGTGGCCTGTCGGTCGGTCTGGTCGAGGCCCGCGACTTCGCGTCGGGCACGTCGAGCCGCTCCAGCAAGCTGATCCACGGCGGTCTGCGCTACCTGGAGATGCTGGACTTCCGGCTGGTGGCCGAAGCACTGTCCGAGCGCGGTCTGCTGCTCGACAAGCTCGCCCCGCACCTGGTGCACCCCGTGCCGTTCCTGTACCCCCTGCGGCACCGCGTCTGGGAGCGCTTCTACGCCGGTGCCGGCGTGGCGCTGTACGACTCGATGGCGGCGCTGTCCGGTCGGGCACGCGGCGTCCCGCACCACCGACACCTCACCCGTCGCGGGGCCCGCCGACTGGTTCCTGCGCTCAAGCGCGATGCCTTGGTCGGCGCCCTGCACTACTACGACGCCCAGGTCGACGACGCCCGTCACACCATGTTCTTGTCCCGCACCGCAGCTGCCTATGGCGCCCATGTCGCCAGCCGTACCCGTGTCATCAGCCTGCTGCGCGAGAGTGATCGGGTGGTGGGTGCCCGGGTCAAGGACCTCGAGTCCGGCCGGGAGTTCGACGTCCGTGCCCGTCAGGTCGTCAACACCACCGGAGTGTGGACCGATGACGTCCAGTCCATGGCGGGTGAGCGAGGTCAGTTCCACGTGCGCTCCAGCAAGGGCGTCCACCTCGTCGTGCCGCGCGACCGCATCCGCAGCGACTCGGGCCTGATCCTGCGCACCGAGAAGTCCGTCCTGTTCGTCATCCCGTGGGGACGGCACTGGATCATCGGCACGACCGACACCGACTGGTCGCTGTCGAAGGACCATCCGGCCGCGAGCCGCAGCGACATCGACTACCTGCTCGACCACATCAACGAGGTCCTGATCGAGCCCCTCACCCACGACGACGTGGAGGGCGTGTACGCCGGCCTCCGGCCCCTGCTGGCCGGAGAGGACGAAGCGACCAGCCAGCTCTCGCGCGAGCACGCCGTCTCCACGACCGTCAAGGGACTCACCGTCATCGCCGGCGGCAAGTACACGACCTACCGGATCATGGCCAAGGACGCGATCGACGCAGCCGTGCACGGCATGGCCGACCAGCTCGACCGCATGGTGCCGGCGTCGTGCACCGAGGACGTCCCGCTGCTGGGAGCCGACGGGTACGACGCGGTCTGGAACCAGCGCCACCTGTTGGCCTCGGCCAGTGGCCTGGGCGTCGGGCGCATCGAGCACCTCCTCAAGCGGTACGGCTCGCTCGCCCACGAGCTGCTCGACCTGATCGCCGAGCAGTCCGACCTCGGTGACGCGCTCACCGGCGCCGACGACTACCTGCGGGCCGAGATCGTCTATGCCACGAGCCACGAGGGCGCGCGTCACCTCGACGACGCCATCGCTCGACGCACCCGCATCTCGATCGAGACGTTCGACCGCGGCACCACGGTCGCCGAGGAGGTCGCCGACCTGATGGGCGGCGTGCTGGGATGGACCGACGAGCAGCGCGCCAACGAGGTCACGCACTACCTCTCACGCGTCGAGGCCGAGCGCGAGAGCCAGACCATGCCCGACGACGAGACCGCCGACGCCGCCCGCATGGGCGCGGGCGACGTCGTGCCCGTCTCCGTCGCCGGGGCATGATGGCGTGGTGAAGCGCAGAGCCAAGCCTGTCGAGGAGACGATCGCCGACTACGACGTCCGGTCACCGGCTGCGCGCACCGTGCTCACGGTGGCCGGCACCCTGGCCGGGGTGGTCGCCATCGCGGGCATCGTCCTGGGACTGTCGTTGCTGGCCAAGGACACGCGGGTCGCAACCAGCGAGGTCGACGTCAGCGAGAGTGCCCAGCTGCGTTTTGTCGGCACTGAAGCCAATCTGCACATCGTGGAGGGCGAGGACGACCTCCTGGTCATCACGTCCAGCGTCACCAGCGGTCTGCGCAAGACCGACTACCAGCTGGGCCGACGCGGCGACGAGATCCGCATCATCAGCGGATGCCAGGAGTGGCTCAACCCGGGGTGCGGTGTCGACGTGACCCTGAAGGTCCCGCCAGGGCTCCCCCTGGAGATCGTCACGACCACCGGCGACGTGGACGCCACGGCCATCAGCCAGGGCGTCCTGACGGTGGGGTCGACGACCGGCGACATCACGGCCTCCGAGCTCGGCGTCGACGAGTTCTCGGCCTCGACGTCCTCCGGCGTGGTGTCTGCTCAGTTTGCCGAGCAGCCCTTCGCCTTCAAGGCCACCACCATCGACGGTGCCGTCGATGCCGTCATCCCCTCCGGCGACCGCGCCTACGACGTGACGACCCGGAGCGAGTCCGGGCGCGTCCGGTCGGATCTCGACTCGACGGCCGAGGGTGACGGCTTCGTGCGCGTCACCACGATGACCGGCGACATCACCCTCAGCACGCCGTAGGCGGCACTGGCCTCAGGGCCGCACGACGAGCGACGCGATGCGGCCGATGATGATCCACACGATGGCAGCCAGGCCCCAGTTGAGGAGGGCGTTCTTGGTGATCGCACCGTCTCCGCTGAAGGCGAAGATGCCGTCCTGGCGGGCCAGGGGACCGTCGAAGAAGCCGGCAACGTCGGTGACGAACTCGACGATCGAGTTGCCGTTGTTGATGCTGCCGCGCACCGCGATGAACAGCGCTCCGAGCGCCAGGATGACGGCGATGGCCGTGCAAGCGAGCTGGAGCGCTCGTGCGAGGAGAGTTCGGACGTGAGCGGTCTGGGAGCGAGCGGTGCGTTCAGCCATGCGCTGACCCTAGCGGTCCGCGCCGGGTTCGGCCCTCCGATTGGCAGGAGCCACGCGGATGCCGATCTGCGCAACCCCCGGACAACAGCAACGGCCCGGATCGACGAGGCTGTTCTCGTCGATCCGGGCCGATCCAACTGGGGTGAACGACGGGACTTGAACCCGCGACCACCGGCATCACAAGCCGGTGCTCTACCAACTGAGCTACGCCCACCACGCGCGCCAGGCGTGCGCCCGACACGGCAGCGACGAGTCTAGCGCAGAAGCGCCGCCATCCCCAACGGGCCCTCAGGCCTGACCGGTGAGGGACCCGGCGACCTCCGCAGCGACGGCCTTGACGGTCTCGGTGTCGGGGCCGGGGGGCGCCTGAAACACGGCGCGACGGTAGTAGCGCAGCTCCTCGATGCTTTCCTGGATGTCGACGAGGGCACGGTGGTGACCCGCCTTGGCCGGTGCGGCGTAGTAGGCCCGCGGGAACCACTGCCGTGCGAGCTCCTTGATGGAGGACACATCGATGACCCGGTAGTGCAACCAGCCCTCGAGGTCGGTCATGTCGCGGGCGAGGAAGGCCCGGTCGGTACCGATCGTGTTGCCGGCCATGGGTGCCTTGCGCGGCTCGGTGACGTGTTCACGCACGTAGGCCAGCACCTGTTCCTCCGCCTCGGCCAGGCTCAGACCGGCGTCGAGCTCGGTGATGAGGTCCGAGGACGTGTGCATGTCGCGGACGAAGTCGTTCATCTGCTCCAGCGCCGCCTGTGGAGGCTTGATCACCAGATCGACTCCGTCGCCGAGCACGTTGAGCTCGTAGTCGGTGACCAGGGCTGCGACCTCGACGAGAGCGTCGTGCTCCATGGACAGTCCGGTCATCTCACAGTCGATCCACACCAGCTTGTCATTCACCCACCAGACCCTAGTACGCCTGCACAGCAGGCGCCCACGACCGGGGCGTGGGGCGATCGGCCCGTGGGGCTCGGCCGGTAGGCTTGCCCTGCACCCGCCGGGGAACCAACGCAGCATCCCAGCCGTTGATTCTGGTGGTGCCCCCAACGAACCCAGGAGATTCCCCCGTGGCCAACGACCGCCAGCAGCGAGCCGCCCGCGCCGAGCAGATGCGCAAGGAACGCGACAAGGCCGACAAGAAGCAGCGCAACTTGATCACCGTCGGCATCGTCGGTGTCGTCGCCGTGCTCGTCGTGCTCGCCGGGTTCGCGATCACCTCCATCTCCGGGGACAACGCCAAGGACACGGCACTGAACACCCCGGCCAACGTCACCGATGACTACGGCATCGTCTACGACGCCGAGGCCGCGGGCGGCGAGCCGGCGACCGACCCGGTGTCGGTCGAGCTCTACGAGGACTTCCAGTGCCCCGGATGCCAGTCGTTCGAGGCGACCAGCGGCGAGTTCCTTCAGCAGCAGGTCGAGTCCGGCGCCATCGAGATCACCTATCGCCCGTTCTCGTTCCTCGACGACCTTGGTGGCAGTCCCAACGAGTACTCGGCGCGTTCCACCAACCTGGCGATGTGCGCCCTGGACGCCGGTGGCGTCGAGGACTACGTCACGGTGCACAACTACCTGTACGAGAACCAGCCCACCGAAGGTGAGGCCGGACCGGAGAACGCAGAACTCATCGAGGCCGCCGAGGGTCTCGGCATCACCGGGATCGACGAATGCGTCCGCACGGAGCGCTTCAGCCGCTGGATCGACGACGCCAAGAACGCCGGTACGGCCGAGGGCGTCACCGGGACGCCCACGGTGCTCGTGGGTGGCGAGACGGTTGAGAACCCCACGCCCGCGTCGCTGCAGACCGCGATCGACGCGGCCCAGGCCTAGCGGCTACAGGACTCGGCCGGCGGCGACGCCGGCCGAGGCCAGCGCCACGCAGCCGACCACCATCACCAGCGCTGTGAGCAGGCCGTCGGCGCTGCGTCCCTCGAGCACGCGCCGGGCCACCTCGACCGACGCCGAGCTGAACGTCGTGTACCCGCCCAGCAGTCCCGTGCCCAGCACGGTCAGCGTGTCGTTGCCGGCGCCGGCGCCCACCAGCAGTCCGAGCAGCAACGAGCCGGTGAGATTGACGGTCAGCGTGGCGTGCGGCAACCGTGCCTCGGCCGGTGGTGAGAGTCTCAGGTCGACCCCGTAGCGCAGAACTGCGCCGACGCCGCCGGCCAGCGCCATCGCCAGCGTGATCATGCGGCACCCTGCGGACCTGGCCGGGCGCGACCGAGGGCGAGGCCGGCCAGGGCGGCGAAGAAGCCGAGTGTGACGGTGACGGTGGGGTAGAGCGCGGCCAGCGCGACGTGATCGTCGCGCAGCAGGCGGTCGGTCTCGACGGCGAACGCACTGTAGGTCGTGAATCCGCCCAGCACGCCGGTTCCCAGGAGCAGTCGGCGTGGATCGTCGGGTCTGACCCGGGCCACGACCAGACCGAGCAGGAACGACCCGATGACGTTGACCGCGAAGGTCGGCCAGGGCCACGTCCCGGGATCGGACCACCACACGGTCACGCCGTGGCGTCCGAGGGTGCCGAGGGTGCCACCCGCCAGGACGAGCAGGCCTGCGCGGGGGAGGCTCAGGGGTCGGGCGGGCATGCGCACCATTGTGTCCGACGCGAGAGGTGCGCCCGGCAGGACTCGAACCTGCGACCTAGAGATTAGAAGGCTCTTGCTCTATCCATCTGAGCTACGGGCGCCCGTGCTCCACCGTATCGCCCAGAGGAGTCGGGCCAGATGAGTCGGGCCAGAGGAGTCGGGCCAGATGTGTCGAGCCAGAGGTGTCGGTGCGGTCGCCTACGCTGGCTGCGTGAGCGACGCACCCCCCACCACGGCACCTTCGACGACTCGTGACGCGTCCACCCGACTCACCGGGTCCGAGTCGTTGCCGACCTACACCGAGCCGTACCGGCAGCGTGGGCGCCTGTTGCTGGTCATCGCCGTGGGAGTGGTGGCCGCGATCGGCGTGGCGGGTGCCGCGTTCTTCGCGCTGTCGGCCGACGACGCGACCGGGGCCAGCCTGTCGATCACCTACGCCCTCATCCCGCTCCCGTTGCTGTGGTTGTCCTACTGGTGGCTCGACCGCTACGAGCCGGAGCCCCGGCGCTACAAGATCGCTGCCTTCGTGTGGGGCGGTGTCGTCGCGGTCGCGATCGCGCTGGCCCTCGAGATCTGGGTGGCACGGCAGTTCGACCTGAGTGATGAGGTCCTCGCCTCGGTCATCGCTCCGGTGGTCGAAGAACCAGCCAAGTGCCTGTTCCTCGTGGTGGTGTTCTGGCGCGCCCGACGTGTCATCGACGGCATGCTCGATGGGCTGATCCTTGCCGGGCTCGTCGGCATCGGGTTCGCCTTCGTCGAGAACATCGGGTACTACGCGGCCAGCTACCTGGGGTCGCCGGAGATTCCGCTGGCGGGAACTCAGGGCGCCACCACCACGTTCGTCGTTCGCGGGTTGTTCAGCCCGCTGGCCCATCCCTTGTTCACCTCGGCCTTCGGCCTGGCGGTGGGGCTGGCCGTCACGCGGCGATCACGCTGGGCCAAGGCCGTCCTCTGGATCGTGGGACTGGCCGGGAGCATCGCGCTCCACGCTCTGTGGAATGGGTCGCTCAGCTACGGCGGCGGACTCGGATTCTTTCTCGTCTACCTGGTTCTCGCCGCTCTGCTGGCCGCCCTGGCCACGGTCGCCATCGTCGTTCGTAGTCGGCAGGTCCGCATTCTCGAGCAGTCGTTGTCCTACGTCGCCGAACGTGGCTGGATCCACCCGGCAGAGATCCCGTACCTCTCGCGGTTCGCCTACCGCAACACGGCGCGCACGTACGCTCGGCGCGAGCACGGCAAGCTTGCTGGCCGAGCGGTCAAGCGATACCAGCAGCTCGCATCGGAGATGGCGTTCCTGCATCACCGCGTCATGTCCGGACACGCGGTGCCGCATGGTGTCGATCGCACCTTCGCGCTGCTCGACGCGATGCATGACATCCGTCCGTTCGTGCGGCTTCCACCGGCCCTCACGGCCCTGAGGCGCCCCTGAAAATCCTCTGAGGACGAAAGTCATTGTCTCCATGGTGGCGGCGAGCGGGTGAGCGGCGTCCGGGTCGTCTAACCTGAGAGCCGTGACCATCAGCGAATCCGAGGGCGAGCCGCAGAGCGCTGCTGTGTCGAAGACGCACGTATCCGCCGAGCTGCTGGGCGCCATGGGTGATCTGCTGGCCGCCGTGAATGCGTTGGTCCTGGACTACGACACCCCCACCACGATCGGCGCGGCCAAGACCCGTGCAGAGGTGGCCGATCAGCTGTCCGACTACATTCTTCCGCGGCTGGTGCAGCTGGACGCCCCGCTTCTTGCCGTCGTCGGGGGCTCGACCGGTGCCGGGAAGTCGACGCTCGTCAACTCGTTGGTCGGTGCCTCAGTGACCGAAGCTGGCATCCTGCGGCCCACCACGCGGGCACCGGTGCTGGTGCACCACCCCGATGACGCCGAGTGGTTTGCTCGCGACCGACTCCTGCCGGACCTCGCGCGCGACGACGAGGGATCGGTCTACGGACTGCGCCTCGTGGCGTCAGACCAGGTCCCGCGCGGGCTCGCGGTCCTCGATGCGCCTGATGTCGACTCGATCGACCAGGGCAACCGCGATCTCGCCGGTCAGCTGCTGGCAGCAGCCGACCTGTGGCTCTTCGTCACCTCCGCCGCCCGCTACGCCGACCAGGTGCCGTGGGACTACCTGCGTCGCGCGGGTGAACGCGCCACGTCGGTGGCCGTGGTGCTCGATCGCACCCCGGACGAGGCGATCGTGGAGGTGCGCGGACACCTCGCTCGCATGATGACGTCGCGTGGGCTGTCGGACTCACCGTTGTTCACCGTCAACGAGGCAGAACTCGACGATGACGGTCGCCTGCCCGTGGACCTCGTCGCTCCGATCAGGGACTGGCTGCACGCCCTCGCCGCTAACACTGATGCCCGACGCCTCGTGATCGGCCGCACGTTGGACGGCGCAGTCCGGCACATCATCTTGCGCACCCATGACGTGGCCGACGCGATGGACGACCAGCTCGAGGTCGCCACGGTGCTTCACGACGCCGTCGATGCTGCCTACGCCGAGCGGCTCGCTCAGGTCGTCGGCCAGCTCGCGGACGGTTCGCTGATGACCGGCGAGGTCCAGGCCCGCTGGACCGAGTTCGTCGGTGCCGGTGAGCTCGTCAAGTCGGTCGAGAAGTCCAGGGGAGGATTGCGCGAGCGTCTCGCTTCCAGCCTGTCGGGCAAGACGTCTCGTGGAGCAGAGGTCGTCGAAGCCGTCGAAGCGGCGCTCACGGCCCTGCTGGTCGACCGTGCCGACGCCGCGGCCGAGCAGGTCACCACCCGGTGGTCAGAGCTGCCGTCGGGTCGCACCCGACTCGGCACGTCGACCGGTGTCGATCGTGCCTCGGCCCATCTGCGTGCCAAGGCCGGACAGGTGGTCGCGCAGTGGCGGGCGACCGTGACGGAGCAGGCCCGCGCCGCCGTTCCGGCGGGTCGCCCAGCACGTATCGAGGACGGTGCCACCGCGGCGCTGCTGACCGAGGTGCTCGTGCTCGAGTCCGGCGACGTCGAAGGCAGGTCCGCAGTGGGCCGCGGGGTCCTGAATGCCGTGTTCGGCGTCGAAGGGGTCACGCGCCAGGTGCGCACGGCTCACGACGACCTGGTGGCACGTGTCAACTCGCTGTTCACCACCGAGCAGCGACGGTTCGATGCCCTGTACCGCACTCCCGACGACGTCGTCAACGCCCGAAGTTCGCTGCGAGATGCGGCCCGCAAGGCTGAGAACGCCCGCCACATGGACTTCATCAACGGACAGATCACCGCATGACCGACCTTGCAGATGCCACCACGCCGGACGCCTCCCGTTCGCCGTCCACCTCCGACGACCTCGGCCGCAGGATCGATGCGCTGGCCGAGATCGTCACGGCTTCGCGCGGCCGTCTTCCCGACGAGGTGCTGCAGCCCGCCACCGAGCTGACCGAGCGGGTGGCCGACCGCCTCAGGCTCTCCGGAGAGCACACGATCGTGGCGCTGGCCGGTGCCACGGGATCGGGCAAGTCCTCGTTGTTCAACGCATTGACCGACATGGAGCTGGCGGGCACGGGCGTGCGCCGCCCCACGACGTCGTGGGCTCTGGCCTGCTCCTGGGGTCCCGAGGGCGCCGAGCAGCTCCTGGAGTGGATGGGCATCCCGGTGCGTCACCAGGTGTCCCGCATGCACATGCTCGACGCGGGTGGGGCCGAGACCAACCTGCGAGGGCTGATCCTGCTGGACCTGCCCGACCACGACTCGACCGAGGTCGCCCACCACCTCGAGATGGACCGCCTGGTGCGTCACTCCGACATGCTGGTGTGGGTCCTCGACCCGCAGAAGTATGCCGATGCGGCCATCCACGAGCGGTACATCCGGCCGATGGCCGGCTTCAGCGACGTCACGCTCGTCGTGCTGAACCAGATCGACAAGATCCCCTACGAGCAGCGTGACCAGGCGATGGCCGATGTTCGTCGTCTCATCGTCGAGGATGGTCTGACCGATGTCGAGGTGATGGCCGTGTCAGCCACGCGTGGCGACGGCATCACCGAGCTCAAGCGCGAGCTCACGGCCCGGATCGACGACAAGTCGGCGGCCCGTGCACGACTCGTCACCGACGTGCAGGCCGCGGCTGAGGTCGTGGCTGATCTGGGAGGCACCGCGAAGACGCCCACCCTCGCACCTGAGACGCGTGAGCAGCTCGTCGACGAGCTCGCGGAGTCCGCCGGAGTTCCCCAGCTCGTCGAGGCGATCGCGACCTCGGCACGCCGACGGGCTGGCCGGTTCACCGACTGGCCGCCGATCCGCTGGGTCGGACGGCTGCGCCGCGGCAATGACGACGAGCTGGGTCTCGGCGAGGACTACACGTCCGCTGCTGTGGCCCGCGCCGTGGTGCCCGAGGTCGGACCGGTGCAGCGATCGGCCACCGAGCTGGTGGTGCGACGGGCCGTCGACACCGTCGGCGATCCGTTGGCCCGGCCGTGGCGCAGTGCGGTGCGCTCCGCTGCGGGCACCGATGGCAGCGTCGCCGATTCCCTCGATGCCGCCATCCGGGACACCGACATCACCGCCTCGGGAACGCCGGTGTGGTGGCGTGCGGTGCTGGTGGTGCAGTGGCTGCTTCTGCTGTTCGCCGCTGCGGGACTGCTGCTGCTGGGCGTGCAGATGATCGATCGTCAGGTCGATCTGGCCTTCTCGGTCCCCGATCCCGGCGACATCGCGGGCCTTCCGTTCGCTGCAACCTTGGGCTTCGGGGCGCTGGTGGCTGGGATGGTGCTGGGCCTGGTGTCGCGCTTCGTCACCCGCCTGAGCGCTCGGCGGCACGCCCGGCGAGTCGAGGAGGCGCTGCAGGCCTCGATCAGTCGTGTGGCCGATGAGCAGGTGCTGGCCCCGGTGCAGGCCGAGCTCGCCCGGTACGCCGCCTACCACGCTGGAGTGCACACCGCGCTTGCCCCGTCAGAGGTGTGACAGGGCTGCTCGATGAGTTTCGGGGGCACTGGCCTGAGCGAACCAGCCGGTCCTCGTTAGGCTGGCGAGCATGGCTGAATACGTTCTCTCGTTGCGCAACGTCCGCAAGGCCCACGGCGACAAGGTGGTCCTCGACAACATCACCCTGTCCTTCCTGCATGGCGCCAAGATCGGCGTCGTGGGGCCCAACGGCATGGGCAAGTCATCACTGCTGAAGCTGATGGCCGGGCTCGACCAGCCCAACAACGGCGATCTCGTCCGCGACCCTGATGCGACCGTGGGCATGCTCCAGCAGGAGCCCCCGCTGACCGAGGGCAAGACGGTGCTGGAGAACGTCGAGGAGGCTGTCGCCGAGATCAAGGCCAAGATGCAGCGCCTCGAGGACGCCTACATGGAGATGGGTGACCCCGATGCCGACCAGGACGCCCTGATGACCGAGACCGGTGACCTGCAGACCTACCTCGACAGCGTCTCGGCCTGGGAGATCGACTCGCGCCTCGACCAGGCGATGGACGCCTTGCGGTGTCCGCCGGCCGACGAGATGGTCGACCACCTCTCCGGTGGCGAGCGCCGCCGCGTCGCTCTGTGCAAGCTGCTGCTTCAGCAGCCCGACCTCCTGCTGCTCGACGAGCCCACCAACCACCTCGACGCCGAGAGCGTGCAGTGGCTCGAGGGGCACCTGAAGAACTACCCCGGAGCCGTGCTCGCCGTGACGCACGACCGGTACTTCCTGGACAACGTCGCCGAGTGGATCGCTGAGGTCGACCGCGGCCAGATCCACGGCTACGAGGGCAACTACTCCACGTACCTGGAGACCAAGAAGGACCGCCTCAAGATCGAGGGTCAAAAGGACGCCAAGCGCTCCAAGATGCTCGAGCGCGAGCTGGAGTGGGTGCGGTCGAACGCCAAGGGTCGTCAGACCAAGTCCAAGTCGCGCCTGGCGCGCTACGAGGAGATGGCGGCCGAGGCCGAGAAGGCCCGCAAGATCGACACCTCGGAGATCAACATCCCCGCCGGACCTCGCCTCGGCGACGTCGTGCTCGACGCCAAGGGGCTCACCAAGGGCTTCGAGGGGCGCCTGCTGTGGGACGAGATCAGCTTCACCCTGCCGCGGGCCGGCATCGTGGGCGTCGTCGGTCCCAACGGCGTGGGCAAGACGACGCTGTTCCGCATGATCATGGGCACCGAGACGCCCGACTCCGGCTCGCTCGAGGTCGGCAAGACGGTCAAGATCAGCTACGCGGACCAGAACCGCGGCGAGATCGCCGGGGACAAGAACGTGTGGGAGGTCGTGTCGGAGGGACTCGACTTCATCAAGGTCGCGAACTTCGAGATGAATAGCCGCGCCTACGTGGCCTCGTTCGGCTTCAAGGGCGCGGACCAGCAGAAGAAGGCCGGTGTGCTCTCCGGTGGCGAGCGCAACCGCCTCAACCTGGCGCTGACGCTGAAGCAGGGCGGCAACATGTTGCTGCTCGATGAGCCGACCAACGACCTGGACGTCGAGACCCTGTCGTCGCTGGAGGACGCGTTGCTGGACTTCCCCGGTTGCGCCGTGGTCACGTCGCACGACCGGTGGTTCCTCGACCGCATCGCGACGCACATCCTGGCCTGGGAGGGCACCGACGAGAACCCGGCGGGATGGTTCTGGTTCGAGGGCAACTTCGCGTCCTACGAGGAGAACAAGATCGAGCGCCTCGGCGCCGACGCCGCCCGCCCGCACCGCGTCACCCACCGTCGCCTCACCCGCGACTGACCCAAATTTTGTGACGTAGTTCGGCATTCCACTGCGGGGGCTTGACGAAGTTCGTCACAAAACGTGGGGACGTCAGGTGACCTAGGCTGGCAATCTTGGCTGGTCGAGCGTGGCCAGGACGCGAGCGAAGACCCGGCCGATCACGGCCAGCTCGTCGTCGGAGGCGTTCTGGATCATCAGCCGGTGCACGCCACGCACATGGGTGTGGGCCGCGGCGGCGAGTGCAGCATGGCCCTCATCGGTCAGGACCGCCGACACGCCGCGGCCGTCCTCCGAGCACTGCCCGCGATGCACGAGGCCGCCCCGCTGCAGCCGGGAGATGGTGTGCGTGATGCGGCTGCGCGAGTGCGACAGTGACCCGGCGAGCTCTGCCATCCGGATGGAGCGGTCGGGCGCCTCGGAGAGCCGCACCAAGATCTCGTACTCATGGATCGACAGCCCGTGCGCGGCGCGGAGCTCGCGGTCCAGCTGATCGGTCAGCGCCGTGGTGCCCACCATGTAGTCGCGCCACGAGACCTGTTGGTCGGCGCTCAGCCACGGGGTGTCGGTCGTCGAATCCATGCGCAGTCCTCAAGGAGTGAAAGTGGTGGTTGAACTTTCAACAATGCTACCGTATAGTCTTGATCTCGGGCTGATTGAACAGTCAACCATATTCTTCAGGAGTTTCCATGACCACTGCACCCGCCGTCACCACCGGCACCTGGACCATCGATCCGACGCACGCCGAGATCGGTTTCACCGTCCGCCACCTGATGAGCAAGGTCCGCGGCAAGTTCGAGACCTTCGAGTCCACGCTGACCACCACCGACGTCCTCGGCGCCTCGAACGTCTCGGTCACCGTCGACCTCAGCTCGGTCAACACCGGCACGGCCGATCGCGACGCGCACCTGAAGTCCGCTGACATCTTCGACGCCGACACCCACCCGTCGATGACGTTCACCAGCACCGGCATCGAGGTCAAGGACGCCGACACCATCGTCGTCACCGGCGATCTGACGATCAGGGGCGTCACCAAGTCGGTCGAGCTCGCCGCCGAGCTGCTCGGCGAGGGCGGCGACCCGTGGGGCGGAACCCGGGTGGGCGTCGAGGCCACCGGTCAGATCAGCCGCAAGGAGTTCGGCATCGACTTCAACGTGCCCATGGAGGGTGACAAGGTCATGATCGGCGACAAGATCACCCTGTCGATCACCGCCGAGTACGTGCTGCAGCAGGCCTGACCCAACAGGGTCAGTGCGACGCTGCGCGGGTCATGCGCACCGCGAGGCTGGCGTGCAGATCGGCGAGACCCTCGCCGGTCCACGAGCCGCCAGGCTCGAACCAGCGCACCAGGTCGATGCCCAAGGACAGCAGAGCGAATGCCGTGCCGGGCACGTCATCGACATCCAGGACGCCCTGGTCGACACCGTCGACCAGGGCGTTCTGCATGGCCTGCTCGATGCGTCGGCGATAGGCCGCCACCTCGGCGCGGTGCTCAGCGGTCAGGGCGTGGTACTCGTACTGCACGATCCGGCCCACCCGGCTGTGCTCGGCGTGCCAGAGGCTGAAGTCGTGCACCATGTGATGCACCCGCTCGACGGGTGAGGTGGTCGTCGCGGCCGCCTCGGAGATGATCCGGAGCGCGTGCGCGTGCCCGTCCAGGCTGACCCGGAACAGCAGGCTCTCCTTGGAGTCGTGGTGCACGTAGACCGCCGCCGGGCTCATTCCGGCGCGCGAGGCGATGTCGCGGGTCGTGGTGGCCGCGAATCCCTTCTCGGCGAATGCCTCGACAGCGGCTGCGAGCAAGCGCTCACGGGCAGTCAGATCCGGCGTGGTCATGTTGACAGCATGGCGGAGCGACTGCATGCTAAGCAAGCGCTTAGTTTCCGCGCCCGGAGACGGGCGCACGCCCCCGACCCGAGAGCGAGCCATGCGCCGTTCGATCTACGACGACGACCACGACGCGTTCCGCGCCACCTGCGCCGCGTTCCTGGACAGGACCGTCGCCCCGCATCTCGAGACGTACATCGAGGACAAGGGCCTCCCGCGCGAGTTCTGGCTCGAAGCCGGCAAGCAGGGGCTGCTGGGCCTGGAGATCCCCGAGGAGCTCGGCGGCTCCGGCGCCGAGGACTTTCGCTTCAACGCGGTGTGGGCCGAAGAGCTGAGCAAGATCAGTGCGGCCCTCGGGTCGTGCACCAGCATCCACTGCGACATCGTCGCGCCGTACCTGGTCGACCTGGGCACCGAGGAGCAGAAGCGACGCTGGTTGCCCGGATTCGCCAGTGGGGAGATCCTCTCGGCCATCGCCATGACCGAGCCCGGCGGCGGCTCTGACCTCGCCGCGCTCAAGACCACCGCGGTCCGCGATGGTGACGACTGGGTCATCAACGGCTCCAAGACCTTCATCACCAACGGATTCTCGGCCGATCTCATCGTCACCGCGGTGCGTACCTCGCCGGACAAGGGCGCCAAGGGCATCACGCTGTTCGGCATCGAGGCCACCGACGAGGGGTTCAGTCGGGGCCGCAAGCTCGACAAGGTCGGGCAGAGCGAGTCCGACACGGCCGAGCTGTTCTTCGACAACGTCCGCGTCGGGCCCGACCGGATCATCGGCGAGGTCGACCGGGGCTTCATCTACATGATGGAGCGCCTGCCGCAAGAACGCCTGAGCTGCGCGGTCAGCAACATCGCACACGTCAAGCAGATCCTGGCCGAGACGATCACCTACGCCCACGACCGCAAGGCCTTCGGCCAGTCGATCGGTGCGCTGCAGCACAACAAGTTCCTGCTGGCCGAGATGGTGACCTCCGTCGAGGTCGCCGAGGCCTTCGTCGACGCCGGTGTGCAGGCGCACGGAGCGGGCGAGTTCACCGCGACGGACGCGGCCAAGGCCAAGTGGTGGAGCTCGCAGGTGCAGAACGACGTGCTCGACCACTGCGTCCAGATCCACGGCGGCTACGGCTTCATGAACGAGTACCGCGTCGCTCGTGCCTGGCGCGACGCACGCGTCAGCAAGATCTGGGCCGGCTCGAACGAGATCATGAAGGAGCTCATCGGCCGCGATCTCGGCTTCTAGACCACCTGCACCTCACTATTGTTCACCCACCATGTCACCGACATCGAAAGCTGGTCATCATGCCTGAAGCAGTCATCGTCTCGACAGCACGCTCCCCGATCGGCCGCGCCGTCAAGGGATCTCTGAAGGACATGCGCCCCGACGACCTCACCGTGCAGATGCTGCAGGCGGCGCTGGCCAAGGTGCCGTCGCTGGACCCTCGCGACATCGTCGACCTGCACCTGGGCAACGGTCAGCCGGCGGGCGAGGCCGGTCACAACCTGGCGCGTGCCGTCGCCGTCCTGTCCGGTTTCGACCACCTGCCCGGCGTGACGGTCAACCGGTACTGCTCCTCGTCCTTGCAGACCACCCGCATGGCCTTCCACGCGATCAAGGCCGGCGAGGGCGACGTCTACCTGTCGGCCGGCGTCGAGACCGTCAGCCGTTTCGCCAACGGCTATGCCGACCTGCCCGGTTCGGAGAACCCGCTGTTCGGCGACGCCATCGCCCGCACCGCCAAGCGCGCCGAAGGTGGTTCTGAAGCCTGGCGAGACCCCCGAGCCGACGGACTGTTGCCTGACCTGTACATCGGGATGGGGCAGACCGCCGAGAACGTCGCGCAGCACCTCGGCATGAGCCGCCAGGAGCAGGACGAGTTCGGCGTCCGCAGCCAGAACCTGGCCGAGGCGGGCATCGCCAACGGGTTCTGGGCCAAGGACATCACCCCGGTCACGCTGCCCGACGGCACGGTCGTCAGCACCGACGACGGGCCTCGCGCCGGCGTCACGATGGAGTCGGTCAGCAAGCTCAAGCCGGTCTTTCGTCCCGACGGCACCGTCACGGCCGGCAACGCGTGCCCGCTCAACGACGGCGCTGCCGCCGTCGTGATCATGAGCGACACGAAGGCCAAGGAGCTGGGTCTCACGCCGCTGGCGCGGATCGTGTCGACCGCGGTCACGGGAGTCTCGCCGGAGATCATGGGCCTCGGCCCGGTCGAGGCGATCCCGGCCGCTCTCAAGCACGCCGGCATGGGTCTGGACGACATCGACCTGTTCGAGATCAACGAGGCCTTCGCCGTGCAGTCGTGGGGCTCGGCCAAGGTCCTGGGCATCCCCATGGACAAGCTCAACGTCAACGGCGGCGCCATCGCGGTCGGGCACCCGTTCGGCATGACCGGCGCGCGCATCACCAGCACGCTGATCAACTCGCTGCAGCACCACGACAAGCAGTTCGGTGTCGAGTCGATGTGTGTCGGCGGCGGCATGGGCATGGCGATGGTGCTGGAGCGTCTGTCATGAGCGGCATGCACCAAGGGCGCGTCGCGATCGTGACCGGTGCGAGCCGTGGCATCGGGTACGCCGTGGCCGAGCGCCTCATCGCCGAGGGTGCGCGGGTGTGCATCACGGCACGCAAGCCCGACGCCCTCGCGGAGGCGGCCGAGGCGCTCGGTGGTCCCGAGCACGCGATCTGGGTGGCCGGCTCTGCCGACGACCTGGCCCACCAGGACGAGGTGATCGCCACGACGATCGATGCCTTCGGTGGCCTGGACTACCTGGTCAACAACACCGGCATCAACCCGGTCTACGGGCGCATGATCGACGTCGACCTCTCGGCTGCGGCCAAGATCTTCGAGGTCAACGTGGTCGCAGCGATCGCGTGGGCGCAGAAGGCCTACCGTGCGTCGTTGAAGGACAACGGCGGCGCCATCGTGAATATCGCGTCGGTCGCGGGCAAGAAGCCCGCGCCGGGCATCGGCACGTATGGCGCGTCGAAGGCGGCGCTGTCGCACGTCACCACCGAGCTCGCGGTCGAGCTGGGTCCGAACATCCGGGTCAACGCCGTCAGCCCGGCAGTGGTCAAGACGAAGTTCGCCGAGGCCCTGTACGAGGGACGTGAGGAGGAGGTCGCCGCGCCGTACCCGCTCAAGCGGCTCGGCGTCCCCAGCGACATCGGTTCGGTGGTGTCGTTCCTGCTCAGCGACGACGCCGGTTGGATCACCGGTCAGGACCTCACGATCGACGGTGGCGTGCTGCTCACCGGCGGCGTCTGACCCGAGACAGCATTGACGGGTGACGCGGACCCTTTGAGTGTCAGGCTGACATCGGCCGGGTGGCCGTGCAGATTCGGGGGAGTCGTGGCGGGTTGGCGTGCAGTCATCGTCGGTCTGGTTGCGGTGATGCTCGGTGGCTGTGGACCGACCTATCCGCAGGACCTTCTGGGAGCGGTCGGGCTCGAGCGGACTGAGGATGGTTCGGTGACGATCTTGTTCGTGGTGTGTCAGGGAGCGGTCGACGAGGCGACGCTCGACCGCATCGATACCGAGGACAACGACGAGAGCACGCGAGCGCCGCAGATCGGGCAGTGGAATCGAGCGGAGGATCCCTTGGGGCTGGGGGTTCACGTGCTCGATCCTCGCGAGCCCGGGGCGGGGTGGACGGCCGGTCGGCTCGCCGACGACTTCACGATGAAGGGATCATTCGTCTACAACGTCCGTGCGACGGGTCAGTTCGAGGACGAGGGATTGCGGAGTGCCTCCAGTGTCTATGCGACCCGAGCCGAGATCGACGCACTGGAACCGGGTGAGGTTCTGGTCAACAAGGCCGAGGTCTGGACCCGCGCCGAGTTCGACACTGCCTGCGTCGAACCGACTGACGCGGAATCCGCTGGAGACGTGTGACCAAGAAAACATGAGGAAAGCCTCGCGATAAAGTTGAGGAATTCCTCATGTTTTGCAAGAATCGATGAATGGTTCCCGTTCCGTCACACCCGCTCCTGACCGCCCCCTCCGCACGCACCGGCACCGAGCTGGCCACGCGGGCCCGCACCGGGGCGCTGGTCGACCGGCTCAATGACGGCGAGTCCTACGCGCTCGCGTTCGGCGGACAGGGCGGGCCGTGGCTCGAGCCGCTGTCGGTCCTCGTGCGCGATCATGCCCTCGAGGCGGATCTGTCCGCCCTCGTGGCGGAGGCCAACGCGCTGATCGAGCCGGTCGCCGGCGAGGTGGCCCGGGCAGGACGCGCCTTCGAGCCGCTGGCGTGGGTCGACGTCCTCGCGGTGGGGGAGTCCGCCGAGGACGACGACGCGCCGACACTTCCATCCGGACTCGACGATCCGGCCGTGTCGGTTCCCGGAATTCTGCTGACCCAGCTCGCCGCGCTGCGTGCACTTGCTGCCCAGGGTCTCGACCCGCGCTCGGTGCAGCCGGCCGCAGTGCTGGGTCACTCGCAGGGTCATCTCGCCACCCAGGCGCTGGCCGGGGTCCCCGATGCCGAGCTGCTCGCCGTCGCACGTCTGATCGGTGTGGCCGGTCAGCTGGTGGGGCGCCGTCGCGGTCTGCTGGGCGAGACCATGGTCAGCCTGTCCGATGTCGACCCCGCCCGGGTCGATTCGCTGCTCAGCGATCGCGTCGTGGCGAACCTGCGCAACGGGCGCCGGTCGGTCGTGCTGTCCGGCCCGGCCGCGGGTCTGCGCACCGTGGTGGCGCGTCTGGAGAAGGTCGCCGCCGAGGAGAAGGCCGAGCGTGAGCGCAAGGCCACCGGAGGAGCGCCGTTCGCGCCGGTCATCGAGCCGTTGCCCACCAAGCTCGCCTTCCACCACCCCGATCTCGCCGAGGCCGCTGACCTGGTCGCGGCCTGGGCCGCCGCTTGCGGCCTGGACGCCGAGCGCGCCCGCAGCCTCACCATGGGAGCGATCGTCGACCCGGTCGACTGGGTCGACGAGCTGGAACGAGCCGGCGACGCCGGTGCCGGGTGGGTCCTCGACCTCGGCCCCGGAGACCTCGCTGCCCGGCTGTCCTCGCGCGAGCTCGCCATCCGTGGCGCCGGTGTCATCACCACGACGACCCGCGCGGGCCACCGAGCCCTCACCGCCAGCGGTGCCATCCCGCGTCGGTCCACTCCGTGGTCGGCCTATGCCCCGTCCGTCGTGACGTTGCCCGACGGCAGCAACCGGGTCGAGACGTCGTTCAGCCGCCTCACCGGCTACTCGCCCGTGCTGCTGGCCGGCATGACGCCCACCACGGTCGATGCCCCGATCGTCGCCGCCGCGGCGAACGCCGGCTTCTGGGCCGAGCTGGCCGGTGGCGGACAAGTCACTGAGCAGATCTTCACCGATCGCGTCGCCGAGCTCGACGGTCTGCTCGAGCCCGGCCGCCGCTACCAGTTCAACTCGTTGTTCCTCGATCCCTACCTGTGGAAGCTGCAGGTCGGCCAGAAGCGCCTGGTGCAGCGTGCACGCGCCGCCGGTGCGCCCATCGACGGTGTCATCGTCACCGCAGGTGTTCCCGAGCTCGACGAGGCGGTCGCCCTGGTCGAGGAGCTGCGCGGGCTCGGCATCGAGCACGTGGTCTTCAAGCCGGGCACGGTCCGCCAGATCCGCGACGTCATCGCGATCGCGAAGGCGGTACCTGCGACTCCACTGATCGTGCAGATCGAGGGCGGCCGGGCCGGAGGTCACCACTCCTGGGAGGACCTCGACGACCTGCTGATCTCCACCTACGCCGACCTGCGTGCGGTCGACAACATCGTCGTGTGCGTGGGCGGCGGCATCGGCACCCCCGAGGCCGCATCGGCCTACCTGACCGGCGAGTGGGCGATCCGCCACGGCTTCCCGATCATGCCGCTGGACGGTGTGCTGGTCGGCACCGCGGCGATGGCCACGCTCGAGGCGACCACCTCGGCCGCGGTCAAGCAGCTGTTGGTCGACACACCGGGAACCGAGACGTGGGTTGGTGCAGGCCACGCCGGTGGCGGCATGGCATCGGGCCGCAGCCAGCTGGGCGCCGACATCCACGAGATCGACAACACCGCCTCGCGCACGGGCCGCCTGCTCGACGAGGTGGCCGGCGACGCCGACGCAGTCGCCGAACGGCGCGAGGAGATCATCGAGGCGCTCGATCGCACCGCCAAGCCCTACTTCGGCGATGCCGCCGCCATGACGTACGAGGCCTGGTTGCGCCGCTACGTCGAGCTCACCGCGCCTGCAGGCAGGTGGCTCGATGTCACGTTGGAGAGCCGGTTCGTGGCCATGGTGCAGCGCGCCGAGGCCCGCCTGAGCCCGGCCGATCGCGGTTCGATCGAGTCGTTGTTCGGCGCCGAGACCACGGCATTCGACCCGGCTGTGGTTCTCGACGTCCTGATCGACGCCCACCCCGCGGCCGCCGACGTGCGACTGCACCCGGCCGACGTCATGTTCTTCGTCGACCTGTGCCGTGCACCGGGCAAGCCGGTCACCTTCGTTCCGGTCATCGATGCCGACGTGCGCCGCTGGTGGCGCTCGGACTCGCTGTGGCAGGCCCACGACGAGCGCTACTCCGCCGACGAGGTCTGCGTGATCCCCGGCACCGTCTCGGTCGCTGGAATCCAGCGTGTCGACGAGCCCGTCGCCGAGCTGTTGCAGCGCTTCGAGGACGCCGCTCTGGACACCTTGCTCGCCGGCGGTCGTGCACCGCGCCGCGTCCCCGGACGCCGCCACGCACTGGGAACCGGCGACGCCCTGGCGCTCGCCCTCGCCGCTCACGACGTCGTCTGGGCCGGCCGCACCGTGCAGAGCCCCGTGCGGCGCCTCGGCGACGGCTGGGTCATCGTCGATGACCAGCACGCCGAGCACCCCGCCACCGGCGCATCGCTGGTGGCCGTGGCGCCCTCACCCGAAGGCGTCCAGGCCGTCGAGCTGACCGTCCCGCTCGCCGAGCCACTCGTGCTGCGCATCGACCTGCCCGCGTCGGTGGCCCATGGCGCCATTCCGGTCGTCTCGTCCAGCTCGGCCGTCTCGGCCATGCAGGCGCTGGTTCGTTCGGCATCCGGGGGAGACCTCCCCGACGGAACCACCCAGGTGTCGTGGACACCTGATCTGGTGCTGGATCACGTCGGCGTCACCGGTAACTCCGACGTCCGTCATCCGTTGCCCGACGTCCTGGTCGGACTCGCCTGGCCGTCGGTCTTCGCGGTCCTCGCGAGCGCCGAGATCGCCACGGAGAACGGTCAGCTGCACCCCGTCGTCGAGGGCATGCTCGACCTCGTCCACCTGGACCACCAGGTCCACCTGACCGGTGACCTGCCCGCCACCACGGCGACTCTCGACATCTCGGCCACCCTCGACGAGGTCGTCGACACCGAGGTCGGTCGCGTCGTCGCGGTCGACGTCGCGATCAGCTGCGCCGGCACCCCTGTCGCGACCCTGCGCGAGCGCCTCGCCATCCGCGGTCGTACCGGAGCTGTCGCGCTGAGCGATCCCGAGCGCGCCGGTGGCGCACTCGGCGACCTGCACGACACGCCGCGTCGCAACCGTGTCGTCGGCACCCTGCAGGCGCCCACCGACATGCGTGGATTCGCCGCTGTCACCGGCGACCACAACCCCATCCACACCAACGTCGCCGCCGCCCGACTCGCCGGCCTGGCCACTGACGGGCACGAAGGCCCGATCGTCCACGGCATGTGGCTGTCGGCCGCTGCTCAGCAGGCACTCGTGGCCGAGACCGGTCGCCCCATCGTGGGCTGGACCACGCGGTTCCTCGCGCCGGTGCGCCCCGGCGCTTCGGTCGACATCCGCGCCGATCGCATCGCACTGTCCGAGGGTGATGAGATCATCGACGTCACCTGCCGCGCCGACGGCGAGGTCGTCGCAGCCGCCACCGCGCGCCTGCAGGCGCCCCGCACGGCCTACGCCTTCCCGGGCCAGGGCATCCAGCACGCTGGCATGGGCATGGCCGGTTACCAGCGCTCCAAGGCAGCGCGCGAGATCTGGGACCGCGCCGACGCGCACACCCGTTCCGCGCTCGGCTTCTCGATCCTGTCCGTCGTGCGCGACAACCCGACCGAGCTGACCATCGATGGAGTGAAGCACCGCCATCCCGACGGTGTGCTGTTCCTGACCCAGTTCACCCAGGTCGCCATGGCCGTGCTCGGCGCGGCGCAGATGGCCGAGCTGCGTGAGTCCGGAGCCTTCGTCGAAGGCTCGATCCTGGCCGGTCACTCCGTCGGTGAGTACAACGCCCTCGCTGCCGTGTCGGGCGTCATCGCGCTCGAAGCGGTCGTCGAGGTCGTGTTCCAGCGCGGCTCGGTCATGCACACTCTGGTCGAGCGCGACGCCAAGGGCCGCAGCGACTACCGGCTCGCCGCGATCCGTCCGGCTCAGATCGGTCTGGACGACGACACCGTCACGGCCTTCGTCGATGGCATCTCCGAGAGCACGAATGAGTTCCTGCAGATCGTCAACTACAACCTGCGCGACTCCCAGTACGCGATCGCCGGCTCGATCGCCGGGCTCGCCGCGCTCGAGGACGAGGTCGCGCGGCTGCGCGCCGAGCACGGTGGCAAGGCCGCGTTCATCTACGTTCCCGGCATCGACGTGCCGTTCCACTCCCGTGTCCTGCACGGCGGTGTGGCGGACTTCCGAGCCCGGCTCGAGGAGCTCCTGCCCGCCTCGATCGACCCCACGATCCTGCAGGGCCGCTACGTGCCGAACCTGGTGCCGCGCCCGTTCTCGCTCGACCACGACTTCGTGCTGGAGATCGCCGACCTGGTCGACCCCGAGCATTCCGGCACCACTCCGCTGCGCGGAGTCCTCGCCGAGTGGGACACCTGGACTGCGCGGCCCGGTGAGCTGTGCCGTGTCGTGCTGATCGAGCTCCTGGCCTGGCAGTTCGCCAGCCCGGTGCGCTGGATCGAGACGCAGGACCTGATGTTCGGTGCTGACGGGCTCGGCGTCGAGCGCTTCGTCGAGGTCGGTGTGGGCCAGGCGCCCACCGTCGCCAACCTCGCCAGCTCGACCCTCAAGCTGCCCGGCTTCGCCGGCAGCCCCGTCGAGGTGCTCAACATCGAACGCGACGCCGCTGCGGTGTTCTCCACCGACGAGGACGTGGCCGAGGTCGACGACGAGCCGGTCGAGGAGGCCACCCCGGCCGCCTCGGAGTCCGCCCCAGCCGCACCTGCGGCCCCCGCTGCTGCGACCTCGAGCGGCCCACGCCCCGACGACATCGCGTTCGGTGCGGCTGACGCCACCCGCACGCTGATCGCCTGGTGGACCAAGCTGCGCCTCGATCAGATCGGTGCAGCCGACTCGATCGAGTCGCTGTGCGACGGAGCGTCGTCGCGCCGCAACCAGTTGCTGGTCGACCTCGGCGGCGAGCTGGGGCTCGGCGCCATCGACGGAGCCGCCGATGCCGACATCCCGACCCTGGCCACCCAGGTCACCGGCCTGGCCCGTGGCTACAAGCCGCTCGGACCGGTGCTGTCCGAGGCCATCGGGGATCATCTCAAGAAGATCCTCGGCCCCAGTGGCAAGCGCCAGAACGCCGTGATCGAGCGCGTCACCGGCACCTGGGAGCTCGGGTCCGGATGGGCCCAGCACGTCGTCGCCGAGCTGGCGATGGCGACCCGTGAGGGCACCAGCGTGCGCGGCGGATCGTTCGGCGAGCTGACCGTGGCCTCGGCCGCAGACGTCGACGCAGCGATCGACGCCTCCGTCCAGGCGGTCGCCGCCCGCCACGGTGCGTCCGTGGCGCTTCCGGCCACCGGCGGCGGTGAGGGCGCGACCGTCGATGCCGCCGCTCTGGGTGAATTCACTGACGCCATCACCGGCCCCGACGGTGTGCTCGCGGCCTCCGCGCGCCTCGTGCTGAACCGTCTTGGCCTGGACGTGCCCGCCGAGGTCGTCGAGTCCGACGGCTCCGATGCGGCGATCGTCGCCCGGGTCGAGTCCGAGCTGGGGCCCGACTGGGCCAAGCAGACGGCCCCGGCATTCGACGCCCTGCGCGCCGTCGTGCTCGACGACCGCTGGGCCAGCGCCCGCGAGGACGTGGCGCGGGTGGCTGCCGGTCACGACGTCACCGCATCCTTCCGTGGTGCCGGTCCGGTCGTCGCGTCCCACGCTCAGTGGTACGCCGACCAGACCGACGACGCCGACCTGTCGGTGCGCCTGTCGACGATCGCGGGGGAGGCCCTCGACGTCGCCAGCGGTGCACACGCCGACGACATCGCGGTGGTGACCGGCGCGAGCCGGGGCTCGATCGCAGCTGCAGTCGTGGGCCGCCTGCTGTCCGAGGGAGCGACGGTCGTCGCGACGACCTCGTCCCTGGACTCCTCGCGCCTGGCGTTCTACAAGACGTTGTACCGCGAGCACGCCGCCACGGGTGCCACCTTGTGGATCGTGCCGGCCAACATGGCCAGCTTCGCCGACGTGGATGCACTCGCCGACTGGTTGGGCTCGGAGCAGACCGAGACCAAGGCCGGCACCACCACGGTCGTCAAGCCGGCGCTCACCCCGACCCTGCTGTTCCCGTTCGCGGCCGGCCGGGTGTCCGGTGAGGCGACTGACGCTGGTGGCCGCGCCGAGGTCGAGATGCGCATCCTGCTGTGGTCGGTCGAACGGCTCATCGGGGCACTGTCCTCGACGATCCGCGACCGCGACCTGGCCGCGACGCTGCACGTGGTGCTGCCCGGTTCACCAAACCGCGGCATGTTCGGCGGCGACGGCGCCTACGGCGAGGCCAAGGCTGCGCTCGACGCGCTGGTCACCAAGTGGAGCGCCGAGCGGACCTGGGCCGACCGGGTCACGCTGGCCCACGCGATCATCGGCTGGGTGCGCGGCACCGGGCTGATGGGTGGCAACGACCCCTTGGTCGAGGCCGTCGAGGCAGCCGGAGTCCGCACCTGGGCACCGGACGACATGGCGGGTGAGCTGGTGGCTCTGACATCGCCTGCCATGCGAGCCGCGGCATCGATCGAGCCGGTCCGTGCAGACCTGACGGGCGGCCTGGGTCAGTCTGCTCTGGACATGAAGGCGCTGGCGGCCGACATCGAGATGCCCTCCGCCCCCGTCGAGGACAGCACGGGGACGATTGCGGCACTGCCCGGTTCGCCGGCGCAGCTGGATCGCGTCGTGACCCCGGCCTGGGGCTCGGTCCCGTCGCGCCCCGAGGACCTCGTGGTCGTCGTCGGCGCCGGCGAGCTCGGCCCGTACGGGTCCTCGCGCACGCGCTTCGAGATCGAGGTCGACGACGAGCTGTCGGCGGCCGGAGTGCTCGAGCTGGCGTGGCTGACCGGACTCGTCCAGTGGGACACCACCGCCGGGTCCTGGTTCGATGTCGAGAGCCAGGAGAAGGTCGAGGAGTCCGAGGTCGCCGAGCGGTACGACGACGCCGTGCGTGAGCGCGTCGGCGTGCGTCGCTATGCCGATGACGGTGCCATGGTCGACAACACCCGACCGCTGATGACCTCGGTCTACCTCGAGCAGGACATGACCTTCACGGTCTCAGGCGAGGCCGAGGCCCGTGCGATGAAGAGCTCCGATCCGGACAAGACCGTCATCGCGATCGGAGCCGACGGTGACTGGACGGTGACCAGGAAGGCCGGATCGGAGGTCAAGGTGCCGCGCAAGGCGAAGATGTCGCGCACCGTCGGCGGTCAGATCCCGACCGGCTTCGATCCCACCGTGTGGGGCGTGCCGGCCGAGATGGTCGAGTCCGTCGACCGCGTGGGCCTGTGGAACCTCGTCTGCACCGTGGACGCGTTCTTGTCCAGCGGGTTCAGTCCTGCCGAGCTGATGCAGTGGGTGCACCCGGCGCTGGTCGCCAACACCCAGGGCACCGGCATGGGCGGCATGACGTCGATGCGATCGCTGTACATCGACACGCTGCTGGGCGAGAGCACACCGAACGACATCCTCCAGGAGGCGTTGCCGAACGTCATCGCGGCACACGTCGTGCAGTCGTACGTCGGCTCCTACGGTGCGATGGTGCACCCGGTCGCGGCCTGCGCCACGACGGCCGTCTCGGTCGAGGAGGGTGTCGACAAGATCAAGCTCGGCAAGGCGCACTTCGCCGTCACCGGCGGTTTCGACGACCTCGGCATCGAGGGCATCGTCGGATTCGGCGACATGTCGGCCACGGCCGACTCAGGTGCCATGGCCGCCAAGGGCCTGGAGGACCGTTACTTCAGCCGGGCCAACGATCGCCGCTACGGCGGATTCGTGGAGAGCCAGGGCGGCGGCACGCTGCTGCTGGCCCGCGGTGACGTCGCAGCAGCCATGGGACTTCCGGTCCTGGGTGTCGTGGCGTACGCCGGGTCGTTCGCCGACGGCGTGCACACGTCGATCCCGGCGCCGGGCATCGGCGCACTGGCCGCAGGTCTGGGGGGACGCGAGTCGGCCCTGGCCAAGGGCCTGGCGTCGGTCGGCCTGACCGCCGATGACATCGGCGTGCTGTCCAAGCACGACACGTCGACCGGCGTCAACGAGCGCAACGAGTCCGAGCTGCACGAGCGGCTCGCCGCGGCCATCGGTCGCAGCGAGGGCAACCCGTTGTACGTCATCAGCCAGAAGACCCTGACCGGTCACGCCAAGGGTGGCGCCGCCGCCTTCCAGCTGGTGGGTCTGTCGCAGGTGCTGGGCTCGGGCGTTCTCCCGCCGAACCGCAGTCTCGACTGCGTGCTCGACGACCTCGCCGAGCACGAGCACCTGGTGTGGCTGCGGGAGCCGCTGCAGACCGCCAGCCTGGGCGGGGGCGGACTGAAGGCCGGCCTGGTCACCAGCCTCGGCTTCGGTCACGTGGCCGGGCTGATCGCGCTCGCGCACCCGCAGGCCTTCGTGGAGTCGCTCGCGCCGGCGGACCGGGATGCGTACCTCGCCCGGGCCCAGGAGCGCACGATCGAGGGCCGCATGCGTCTGGTGGAGGCCATGTACGGCGGGCCGTCGCTGTACGAGCGCCCGGCGGACCGCCGTCTGGGCACGGCCGGTTCACGTGAGCGCGAGGCCAGCATGCTGCTGGAGCCGACGTCGCGTCTCGACGCGGACGGCCTGTACGGCGGACCCAGCTGTTGAGAGTCCGGTCGTGAGTGAGGTCGTGGGCGTGGGCGTGGACCTCGTCCACGTCCCGGCGTTCGCGGACCAGCTGGCCCAGCCGGGCTCGCGGTTCGCGCACGTCTTCACGCCGGGGGAGCGCGGCGATGCGCGCGATCGCCCCTCCGACGTCGCTCGACACCTCGCGGTCCGTTGGGCCGCCAAGGAGGCGGTCATCAAGGCGTGGTCGGCGTCGATCCACGGCCACCCACCGGTGATGGACGAGTACGTCCACCACCTGATCGAGGTCGTGACCGACGCCTGGAATCGCCCCCGCATCCGCCTGCACGGCGAGGTCGCGGACCACCTGGCCGACCACCAGATCGACCTCTCCCTCTCCCACGACGCCGACTACGCGACCGCCTTCGTCGTCCTGAGTTGTGAGGATTCCCAGGAGAACCCCGGAACCTGACGCCTGGCCCACCTTGCAACAGGGGTGAAGCGCCAGGTTTCGGGGTTCTCCTGGGAATCAGCGAACCTCCCGAGTCAGGTGGGGTTGGCGCTCAGGAGGTAGGCGGCGAGGAGGCGCTTGAGCTCGACGACGGCCTCGGCGTGGCTCTGGCCGTCGCGGATCGAGAAGTTGAGCATCGAGTAGACGACGTGCACCAGCACCTCGGCGATGATGGCGCGGCGCTCGCGGGCCATGCCGGGGGTCAAGGTGGCCAGCACGCGGGCGACCTCGGCGGCGAACTCACGCTCGGTGATGGCCGCAGTGGCTCGCGTGCTCGGCGTGGACTGCACGGCGTGCCAGACCGCTCGACGCGATGGGTCCGTGGCCCACAGCTCGGCCATGTGGTCGACCAGACGATCCATGAAGTTGATCCAGTCGAGCCGGGGGATGACCGAGGCGAACTCTTCGAGGCCCTCGCGCACGCCCACGGCGTCGACCCGGTCGAGCTCGCAGACGATGACGTACTTGTTCTGGAAGAACTGGTACAGCGTGCCGATGGGGAGGCCGGCGCGGTGCGCGACCTCTTCGCAGGTGAACGACTCGAATCCGACCTCGAGCAGGAGCTGGCGCGCCACCGCCAGCAGGTGATCGAACTTCAGGTGGGAGCGATCCTGCGTGGGGCGGCGTCGAGGTTCTAGGATCTCGGCCGTCACCAGCGACACCCTAGTTGGTTGCGTCCAGCCCTGCGTGCACCAGCGGGACGATCGAGTCGCCGATCGTGTCGAACCCCTCGCCCAGGGTCTGCCCCTGGGAGTACCGGAAGTAGATGCCCTCGAGGATCACCGAGAGCTTGAAGAATGCGAGCCCGAGGTGGAAGCCGATGTCGCTGACGTCGCGGCCGGTGGCCGAGGCGTACCGCTCGATGACGTCGTCGCGGGACAGGTACCCAGCGGCCAGGGGTGCGTCGGTGACGCTCGCCGCAGCGCCCGCGGCGCGAGAGGTCTCGGCCATCTGCTGGTAGGCGAGCATGACGGCGACGTCGGTCAGTGGGTCGCCGAGCGTGCTCATCTCCCAGTCGAGCACCGCGGTCATGCGGTCTCCGTCGTCACTGTCGATCAACACGTTGTCGAGCCGGTAGTCCCCGTGCACGATGGTTCCCTCGCTGGCCGACGGGATCGAGGCCGTCAGCCGCTCGGCGAGCTCGTCGATGCCGTCGAGATCCCGGCTGCGCGAGGACTCCAGCTGCTTGCGCCAGCGCCTGACCTGACGTTCCAGATATCCGTCGGGGCGCCCGAACTCGCTCAGGCCCACGGCCGCGTAGTCGACGGCGTGCAGCCGCCCGAGCGTGTCGACGAGGTCTTCGCTGATGGCTCGAGTGCGATCCGGTCCGAGCGCTTCCAGCTCGCTGGCGTGCTTGTACGGCGTGCCGACCGCGTGCTGCATCACGTAGAACGGAGCGCCGATCACGTCAGGGTCCTCGCACAGGGCATGCATCACCGGCACGGGCACGTCGGTCGCCGCCAGCGCGGCCATCGCCTTGTACTCCCGACTCATGTCGTGCGCCGTGGCCAGGACGTGGCCCAGCGGTGGTCGGCGCACCACGAAGTCAGACGTGCCGTCAGTGACTGCGTACGTCAGGTTCGACTTGCCGCCCGTGATGAGATCGGCCGACAGGGGGCCGGTGACGAGCTCTGGACTCTCCCGAGCCAGCCAGTCGGCCAGCACGACCAGGTCGAGGCCCTCGGGCCGGGATGTCCCGTCTCCGGCAGCCGGCGATGTGCTCACGTCAGTCCTTCGGTCCGCCGGCGACGTAGATGACCTGGCCCGAGACGAATCCGGCGCCCTCGCTGACCAGGAACGACGCTGTGTTTGCGATGTCCTCGGGCTGACCGACGCGGGCCACCGGGATCTGCTCGGCGCTGAACTTGATGAAGTCGTCGAACGGAACGCCCACACGCTCGGCGGTGGCCGCGGTCATGTCGGTCACGATGAAGCCGGGGGCGATCGCATTCGAGGTGACGCCGAACTTGCCCAGCTCGATCGCGAGGGTCTTGGTCAGGCCCTGCATGCCGGCCTTGGCGGCGGAGTAGTTGGCCTGTCCGCGATTTCCCAGGGCTGAGGTGCTCGACAGGTTCACGATGCGGCCGAACTTGGCCTCGACCATGAACTTCTGAGCGGCCTTGGCCATGTTGAACGCGCCGCGCAGGTGCACGCCCATGACCAGGTCCCAGTCCTCGACCGTCATCTTGAACAGCAGGTTGTCGCGCAGGATGCCCGCGTTGTTGATCAGGACGGTCGGCGCACCCAGCTCATCGGCGATGCGAGCGACGGCGGCGTCCACGGCGGCCGCGTCGCTGACGTCGGCGCCGACGGCCAGGGCGGTGCCGCCAGCCGCGGTGATGGTGTCGACGGTGCTGGCGCACGCGTCCTGGTCGAGGTCGACGATGGCGACCTTCATTCCGTCGGAGGCGAGGCGGGCGGCGACAGCCGCTCCAATGCCACGGGCGGCTCCGGTCACGATCGCGGTGCGTGCTTCAGTCACGTCGAACTCCTCAAGAATGGGTAAGCGCTTGCTTAGTGGCACGTTATCGCACCCGTCAACCCCGGTCGTGGGGCCTTCGGTGACAGCGTGCGTGCGACGTGCAACACACAAAGATGAGGAATCCCTCAGCTTCGGTTAGAGTTGAGGAAAGCCTCATGTTTAGGAGATCTCAGTGACGCAGCTCGATTCCGGTACCACCGCCTCCCCGGCCTCCGTCCCCGCCAGCCCCCGCGACGTGCTCACGCAGCACCGAGACGGCCGGTTCGCGCGGATCGAGCCCAAGGGCAAGCGAGTGCACACCGCGCGCGAGCGAGCCGAACTTCTCCTGGACGAGGGATCCTTCGTCGAGATGACGCCGTTGCGCACGGCTGGCACCCGCCCCGACGGATCCAGCAGCGGCAGCGGTGTCGTGGCCGGATGGGGAACGACCGACGGCACGCCCGTCGTCGTCATCTCCCACGATGCTGCGGTCGCCTCCGGCGCGATCGGAGCAGTGATGGCCGAGGCGATCATGAAGGCCCAGCGCTTCGCCATCGCCCAGGGGCACCCGATCGTCTACATCAACGACTCGGGCGGAGCGCGCGTGCCGGACGGCATCTTCGCGCTCGACGGATGCGGCGGGATCTTCGCGCTCAACGTCAAGGCGCAGCGCAAGGTCCCGCAGATCTCGGTTATCTGCGGCCCGTGCGCCGGAGCCGCTGCGTACTCGCCGGCACTGACCGACTGGACCATCATGGTCAAGGGCCAGGGCCAGATGTTCTTGACCGGGCCCGACATCGTCAAGGCCGCGACCGGTGAGGACGCCACCGCCGAGGAGATCGGCGGCTCGCAGCTGCACACCGTCACCAGTGGCGTCGCGCACCTCGAGGTCGACTCGGAGATCGAGGCCTTCGAGGCCACCCGGCAGCTGCTGTCCTACCTGCCCGAGCACAAGGGCGGACCGCAGAAGATCCAGGGCGCGATGCCCGCCAACCCCGGTGCCGCCGAGAAGCTGCCGACCCTGGTTCCGGAAAAGTCCAGCGTCATCTTCGACATGCACGCCCTGCTCGACGGCGTGCTGGACAACGGCGCCCGCCTCGAGCTGATGCCCGAGCACGCGCCCAGCATCCTCACGCTGTTCGGCCGCCTCGACGGCCGGCCCGTCGGCGTCGTGGCCAACCAGCCCGCCTCACGCGGCGGCATCCTCGACTCCAAGGCGTCGGTCAAGCTGGCGCGCTTCGTGGAGTTCTGTGGACGCTTCGATCTCCCGGTCCTGACCTTCGTCGACGTCCCCGGCTTCCTGCCCGGCACCGTCGAGGAGGGCCGCGGCGTCATCACGCATGGCGCCAAGGTGCTCAAGGCCTACGCCGAGACCGACTCGCCCAAGCTCACCGTCGTGGTGCGCAAGGCCTTCGGCGGCGCGTACATCGCGATGGGCGCGGCATCGCTCGGCGCCGACGTCAACTGGGCCTGGTCCGGCTCGGAGATCGCCGTGATGGGTCCTGGCGGCGCCGTGGCGCTGCTGAACCGTCGCGAGCTCGCGGCCTCGGAGGATCCCGTCGCGCTGCGCGACTCGCTGGCCGCGCAGTACCGCGAAGAGGTCGCTCGCCCCTACGTGGCCGCCGAGGCCGGCATCGTCGACGACGTGATCCACCCCGAGGAGACGCGCGGTCGCATGGTCGCAGCCCTGCGGATGCTCGCAGCAGGGCAGAAATGATCGAGGCGCGCGCCGACATCGTCGGCAACATCTGGAAGATCACCGCCCGCGTCGGCGACGAGGTCGGCAAGGGTGACACCGTCGCCGTGCTGGAGTCGATGAAGATGGAGATCCCGGTGGTCGCTCCGGCAGGAGGATACGTGAGCGCGATCCTCGTCGACCTCAACCAGATCGTCCAAGAAGGTGACGGCGTCGTCGAGATCGACGACACCCCCAGCGCGTAGCCACACGTGGCATCATCGGGGCGGTGCCTGATACCTGGACCCACGAGCTGCCCATGCGATGGGCCGATCTCGACATCCTCAACCACGTCACGAACGTGGTCTACGTCGACTACGCCCTCGAGGCGCAGGCGGTGCTGCGACGCGATGGACATCTCGAACCCGGGCGTCCCGTCCGCGACGTGACCGTCACCTACCACCGGCCGACCGCCTTGAGCAGTCGGCCGTTGCTGCTGCGATCGAGCCTGTCCGGCGACGTGCTCGACCAGGAGGTCTGCACTACCGCAGGCGACGCCGAGCCCGTGGTGCAGGCGCGCATCGTCACCACCCACGGCGACCCCGCGCCCACGCAGACCCCGACCTTCGAGGACGACCCACTGCCCTCGCGGGTGCGAGCCGGCGATGTCGACGCCACAGGCGCGGTGTCCGCCTCCGGGCTGGTGCGCCTGGCCCAGGAGGCGCGCATCCGACACTTCGCGAGCCGGATGGACCGTGGCCGGCTGGGCCAGTTCGTGCTCGGCACCATCAGCCTGCAGCCCCTCTCCGAGGTGACCTGGCGCACCGAGCCGTACGACGCGCGCAGCTGGATCACCCGGGTCGGTCGCGGATCCTTCACCATCGACACGGCGTTGCTGTCCGACCAGCAGCCGCTGTTCACCTCGCAGACCGTCCTGGTCGGTTTCGACGCCGACCAGCAGGTCTCCCGCCCCTTCACCGACGACGAGCGCGAGCATCTCCACGCCCACCTGCGCTGACCTCGCCGGGCGCATGTCCACATGATGGACAAAGGTCTCGCGGGTCAAGATTCTGGTTAGCGTCGTGGGGTGATCTTCACGCGAGAGCCCTCCGCCGACGGAGGACAGTCCACCCGGCCCGCCGACGCGGTGCGGCGCGCCCATCCCGAGCCGGTTCAGCTGCGCGGGGTCTCGCGATCGTTCGACGGTCCCAGCGGGCCGCACCACGTGCTGCGCGACGTCGAGCTGTCGATCGAGGCCAGCGAGATCGTGGCCCTGATCGGCACGTCAGGCTGCGGAAAGTCCACCCTGCTGCGCGAGATCTGCGGTCTGGATCGGGTCGACACCGGACAGATCCTCATCGGCGAGCACACGGTGCGTGGTGTCGACGAGCGATGCGCCATGGCCTTCCAGGCACCCCGACTGCTGCCGTGGCGCAGCGCGCGGGAGAACGTGCGACTCGGTCTGCCCCGAGGAACGGCCCGCGCAGCCGGCACGGCGCGGGTCGATGAGCTGCTCGAGCTGGTCGGACTGTCAGAGGCCGCCGACCGGCGCCCCCGCGAGCTCTCCGGCGGCATGGCCCAACGGGTCTCTCTGGCCCGCGCCCTGGCACGCAATCCATCGGTCCTTCTGCTCGACGAACCCTTCGGTGCACTGGACGCTCTCACGCGGCTGCGCATGCAGGATCTGCTGCTGCAGATCCACGCGGCCGAGCCCACCACGGTCGTCCTCGTGACGCACGACGTCGAGGAGGCGCTCTACCTCGCCGATCGCGTGGCTCTCATCGGCGGAGGCAATGAGCCCGGCCGCGGATCGCAGGTGCAGTCCCTGATCACCGTGCCCGGACAGCGCCCGCGCGACCGCGCCGACGTGGCCCTGGCGAGCCTGCGCGCCGATCTGCTCGAAGGCCTGGGCGTTCCTTCCCACCACTGAATCTCCACTGCGCGCGCCGAGGTGCACTGCAGCCCACCCCCACACGAACGGACACCACCATGACCACACGCCACATCCCTCATCGCCTCCGATCGGGAGCCGTTGCCCTCGTTGCCCCGCTGGCCGCCCTGGCCCTGTTGTCGGGCTGCGTCGCCGGCGAGGACTCAGCGTCCGGCGCCGATGCGCCCGAGGGCAGCGAGTGGAGCTCCGGCGAGCTCGACATGGACTTCGCGACCTACAACCCGCTGTCGCTGATCATCAAGGAGCAGGGCTGGCTGGAGGCCGAGCTCGGCGACGACGTCGAGGTCACGTGGACCCAGTCGGCCGGATCGAACAAGGCCAACGAGGCGCTGCGCGCCGGCGCCATCGACGTCGGCTCGACCGCAGGCTCGGCCGCGCTGCTGGCCCGCGCCAACGGTTCGCCGATCAAGACCGTGCTGCTGTACTCGCAGCCGGACTGGTCCGCGCTGGTCGCCGCGGAGGACTCGGACATCACCGAGGTCGCGGACCTGGACGGCAAGTCGATCGCTGCGACCAAGGGCACCGACCCGTACTTCTTCCTCCTGCAGGCCCTCGCCACCGCCGATCTCGGCCTCGACGACGTCAAGGTCCAGAACCTGCAGCACGCCGACGGCAAGACAGCACTGGAGAACGGCAGCGTCGACGCGTGGTCGGGCCTCGACCCCCTGATGGCCGACAGCGAGGTCAACAACGGATCGAAGCTGTTCTACCGCAACATCGACTTCAACACCTACGGCTTCCTCAACGCCACCGAGGACTTCATCGCCGACAGCCCCGACCTCGCTCAGCTCGTCGCTGACGCCTACGAGAAGGCGCGCGCCTGGGCGCAGGAGAACCCCGAGGAGACGGTCGAGATCCTGGCCGAGGCCGCGGGCATCGACCCCGAGCTGGCCAGCAAGGTCCTGCTGGAGCGCACCGTGCTCGACCTCGACCCGGCGCCCGGCGCCGCGCAGGCCGACGTGCTCGAGGTCGTCGGACCGATTTTCGTCGAGATCGGTGACGTGAGCGACCAGTCCCAGGTCGACGAGGCCCTGGACACCTTGTTCGACACCGAGTTCATCGACGACGTCGACGCCACTCGCATCAGCGACTGATCGCAGGAGCACCCATGAGCAGCACCAGCACCCAGCCCCCGGTCGTGCAGTCCTCGAACGATCCTGCCGGACCGCCGGACCAGGACCGGACCGACCGCGGCCCGAGCAACCGGTCGCGCCCGGGTGGCCTGCTGGGTCGGGGCTGGGTGGTGGCTCTCCTCGGAGCCGTCGTTCCGGTGGTGCTGCTGGTCGCCTGGCAGCTGGCCAGCACCACGGGCCTCGTCGCCGACTACCAGCTGCCGCCGCCCGGCACGGTCTGGGAGGCGGCCGTCGAGCTGGCCAATCGCGGCGAGCTGTGGATGCACGTGGCGATCTCGACCCAGCGCGTGCTGCTCGGGTTCGCTGCCGGTGCGGCCCTCGGTCTGGCCCTGGGCTCGCTCGTGGGACTGTCGCGGATCTCCTCGGTGCTGCTGAGCCCCACCGTCGGGGCGATCCGTGCCGTGCCGTCGCTCGCCTGGATCCCGCTGCTGCTGATCTGGCTCAAGCTCGGCGAGGACTCCAAGGTGACCCTGGTGGCCATCGGGGCGTTCTTCCCCGTCTACACGACCGTGTCTGCGGCCCTGCGCCACGTCGACCCGCAGCTGGTCGAGGCAGGCCGTGCCTTCGGGTTGCACAAGATGGCCCTGTTCCGCACGGTGCAGCTGCCGGCCGTGCTGCCCTCGGTGATCTCCGGGTTGCGCCTCGCGATGGCCCAAGCCTGGCTGTTCCTGGTGGCCGCAGAGCTCGCCGGGGCCGCGTTGGGACTGGGATTCCTGCTCACCGACTCGCAGAACAACGGCCGGGTCGATCGCGTGCTGCTGGCCATCGTGCTGCTCGCGCTGCTCGGCAAGATCACCGATACGCTGATCGGCGTGGCCGAAAAACGATTCCTGAACAGGTGGAGCTGACATGAGCGACGCAGATCCGAACCCGGTGACGCCCGAGCCCGCCGCGGAGCACACCTTCGGATTCCGCACCCGTGCCCTGCACGCCGGCGGAGTGCCCGACCCCACCACCGGCGCCCGTGCGGTGCCGATCTACCAGACCACCAGCTTCGTGTTCAACGACACCGCGGACGCGGCCAACCTGTTCGCGCTGCAGAAGTACGGCAACATCTACTCGCGCATCGGCAACCCGACGGTCGCGGCCCTCGAGGAGCGCATCGCCTCGCTCGAGGGCGGTATCGGTGGAGTCGCCACCGCGTCGGGGATGTCGGCGGAGTTCATCACCTTCGCGGCCCTGGCCGGCGCGGGCGATCACATCGTGGCGGCGTCCTCCCTGTACGGCGGCACCGTCACCCAGCTCGACGTGACGCTGCGGCGCTTCGGCGTCGAGACGACCTTCGTCACCGGCACCGACCCGGCCGACTACGAGGCCGCGATCACCGACGCGACCAAGGCGGTCTACGCCGAGGTGATCGCCAATCCGAGCGGCGAGATCACCGACATCGCGGCCCTGGCCGAGGTCGCTCACCGCCACGGGTTGCCGCTGGTGATCGACGCGACCCTGGCCACGCCCTACCTCATCCGTCCCCTCGAGCACGGCGCCGACATCGTGCTGCACTCGTTGACCAAGTTCATCGGCGGGCACGGCACGACACTGGGCGGCATCGTCGTGGAGTCGGGCCGTTTCGACTGGGGCAGTGGCCGCTTCCCGCAGATGACCGAGCCGGTGCCGTCGTACGGCGGCGTCTCCTGGTGGGAGAACTTCGGCGAGTACGGATTCCTGACCAAGCTGCGCACCGAGCAGTTGCGCGACATCGGCCCCACCCTCTCGGCCACGGCGGCCTTCCAGCTGCTGCAGGGCGTCGAGACGCTCGCCCAGCGCATGGATGCGCACGTCGCGAACGCCCAGGCCGTGGCCGAGTGGCTCCAGGCCGATCCGCGGATCGACTACGTGACCTACGCCGGTCTTCCCGACCACCCGCACCACGAGCGCGCCGCGCAGTACTACCCGCTCGGCCCCGGCGCCGTGTTCGCGTTCGGGGTCGGGGCGACCGACGACCTCAGCGGTCGGCAGGTGGGAGAGCGCTTCATCGAGTCGGTCCAGCTCGCCAGTCACCTGGCCAATGTCGGTGACGCCCGTACGCTGGTGATCCACCCCGGATCCACCACCCACCAGCAGCTCTCCGACGAGCAGCTGGTCGCCGCCGGGGTCGCCGAGGACCTGATCCGCATCTCGGTGGGCATCGAGGACCTCGAGGACATCCTCTGGGACCTGGACCAAGCACTGACAGCCGCCACGGGAGTGAGCCGATGACTGCAACCACACGCACGTGGGAGGGCCCCAGCGCCACCGATCGCCTCGCGATCCTGCGCCGCTCGAAGTCGATCGCCATCGTCGGCGCCTCGACCAACGCGGCCCGCGCCAGCTACTTCGTCTCGACCTACCTGCTGTCCAGCTCGGACTATCGGATCTACTTCGTGAACCCGCGCGCCACCGAGATCCTCGGGCAACCGGTCTACCCCGACCTGGCCTCCCTGCCCGAGACGCCCGACATCGTCGACGTCTTCCGTCGCCACGACGACCTCCCCGGCGTCCTTGACGAGGCGATCGCCGTGGGCGCCAAGACCATCTGGCTGCAGCTCGGCTCCTGGCACGAGGACGTCGCCCGCGACGCGGAGGCAGCCGGTCTCGAGGTCGTCATGGACCGGTGCGTCAAGATCGAGCACGCCCGCTTCGACGGCGGCCTGCACCTCGCCGGATTCAACACCGGCGTGATCAGCTCACGACGCGACTCTGGGGTCGCTCAGCGCTAGTTCGTTCGGTTCAGTTCAGGGGCCGACCTCATCGGGTTCGCCCGGACGCTCGGTCGCGACGACTCGGCTTCGCTTCGCTCAGGGCGCCGAGCCGACCATGCTGCGCTGGATGGTTCATGGCCCAACACCGCTTCGCTTCGCTCAGGACGCGGTGTTGACCATGAACGTCGCCGCGTGCTCCACGTAGGCCCAGAACTGCGCGTCGTGCTCCGGCGACAGGTTGGCCGCGTCGAGGCCGGCGCGGAAGTGCAGGAGCCAGCGGTCGCGGGCGAGCATGGTCACCGCGAACGGGGCGTGGCGCATGCGCAGGCGTGGATGTCCGCGCTGCTGGGAGTAGGTGGTCGGACCGCCCCAGTACTGCTCGAGGAACATCCGGAACCGCTCCTCCGCCGGCCCGAGATCGGCCTCGGGGTACAGCGGTCGCAGCACGTCGTCGTCGGCGACACCCTCGTAGAAGACCCGCACGATCAGCTCGATCGTGTCGTGGCCACCGATCTGGTCGTAGAAGCTCGCGGCCGTGCTGGTGTCGCCGCTCATTCGGTCCCCATCGGTGACATGAAGGTGCGGGGGATCTCGATGCCCTCGGCGTCGAAACGGGCCTTGATGCGCTGACGCATCGCCCGACCGACCAACCACTGCTGCAGGGGAGCGGTCTTGAGCACCAGACGGATGACGGCCCCGTCGTTGGCGAAGTCCTGCACGCCCCACACCGACGGCGGCTCGAGGATCAGGGAGACGAACTCGTCCTCCGCCGCCAGCTGCATGGCCTCGTCGGCGAGGACCGCCTGCACGTGAGCGAGGTCCGAGTCGTAGCTGACGGTGATGTCCAGCACGCTGCGCGACCAGTTCTGGCTCTGGTTGCCGATGCGCAGGATCTCGCCGTTGCGCACGTACCAGACCGTTCCGTCGACGGCCCGCAACCGCGTGACGCGCAGGCTGACGGCCTCGACGGTGCCGATGGCCTCACCGGTGTCGATCACGTCGCCGACGCCGTACTGGTCCTCGAGGATCATGAAGATGCCTGACAGGAAGTCCTTCACCAGGTTCTGTGCGCCGAAGCCGAGAGCCACCCCGATGATGCCGGCGCTGGCGATGATCGGTGCGATGTCGATGCCGACCTTGGACAGCACCATCACCACGACGACCGTCATGATGACGCCGGTCGAGACACTCTTGAGCAGTGACGCCATGGTGCTGGCGCGCTGATGACGGCGGGCCGCTGCGGCGGGGTTCATGTCAGCCAGCAGATTTCCGGCCCTGGCTCCCAGGGATCCGGGCGCCCTACCGTTCGCCGTGCGTTCGATCAGACGATCGACCGCTCGTAGGACGAACCACCGCAGGGTCAGACCGATGGCGAGGATCAGCACAATCGCACCGGGGGTGGCGACGAACCATTCCCACGCGGTGCCTTCGGGCAACTTCCAGTCCAGGGCACGCATGTCTCCAGCCTACGGGCCACTAGGATGAACCCATGACCACTGCCTCGACGACTGTCCGCCGGGCCTCCACGCTGGCCGCCACGTTCCTGATCACCTTCATCGCTGGAGCCACTGCGGCCTTCGCCGATGCGCCGGTGGGCGATGACTGGCCGGCCGCCGAGGGTCGCGGCGTCCTGGGCAATCTCGTCGTCTTCGGCGGTGGGACGCTCGCCCTGTTCGCCGTCGTCGCCCTCTTCGGCCTGCTGACCGCGCGCAACAACTACGTTCCGCCGCCCCCCAGCCGGGAGCTCGCCACCACGCCGGGCAACACGCCCGCCCAGCACTGAGCGGTATCGGGGCGTACTTCCGGCCCCTGAGCCCACTGCCTGGACGCTCCGTGTGGCGATGGGCTCCCGGAGCGCAAGGCACCACCGATCATGGCCTGATCAGCGGTAGAGGCCCGCGAGGAGATTGATGATGTCCTGCGCGATGGTGGGCGGGTCGGTCTTCGACCAGGCGGCGTAGACCGGCACGGGAGGTGCGTCGCGGACGGCTCGGTAGGTGAGGCCGCGGCGGCGGTACTGGTGCGCCGTCGATTCTGCCGTGATGCCGCGGGCCGCGCCGCTGCCGATGAGGGTGAGCCAGTCATCGATGTCATGGGTGGGGATGGTGTTGCGCGGACGGTCGTGCTCGGGCCAGAGGTCGAGCCGGGTGCTTCCGGTGCGGTGATCGATTGCCAGTGGAACTGTTGCGACCTGGGAGAGGGTGACGGTGCGTCTCGTGCCCAGCGGGTCGTCGGAGGACATGGCGCAGTAGCGCTTCTCGGCCCCGATCAGGACCAGTTCGAGGTCCGTGTTCTCGGGCACGCGGCGCAGGATCGCCAAGTCGCTGATGCCTTCTCGCAGTCCTGCGGTGGGTGTGTTGGTTCGGGTCAGGCGCAGCTCGTGGTGCGGGAGGGTTGCTGCCCATCTGCGTTGGAACTCAGGGGTGTGTCGGCCCAGGGCGGACCACGCGTACCCGATCGTGATCGTGCTTGCTCCCGACCGAGCTTCCTGACGCAGATCGTCGACGACCGACAGGGCGCGACGTACGTGGCGGAGCACCCGCACACCGGCCGGAGTGAGCTCGACGCTGCGGGTGGTCCGGTTGAGGAGCCGCACGTCGAGGACGGACTCCAGGGCGGCGACGTGGCGCGAGACAGCGGTCTGGGAGATCCCGAGCTCGATGCCTGCGTCGGTGAAGGTGCCGGCGTCGACGACGCTGGCCAAGGATCGAAGATGACGCAGTTCCACATCCATCCCGGCAGTCTATCCATGCGCATGTCGCATCAGTGCGGACATTCATGCATTGTGAGCACAGCGTGATCGGGATGCACAGTTTCGTCATGACGATGGATGGACAGGCAGGTGGCGGCCGAACCATTGGTGTCGCGACCGCCCTGGGAGGTACGCTCTCGAACCAGCTCGGTGCGGCCAGCGGGTCGCTCGCATTCCCGGTCATCGGACCGGTCGGCGTCGTGGCCGTTCGTCAGATCGTCGCCGCGATGATCCTGCTCCCGGTCGTGCGGCCACGGGTCCGCGACCTGACCCGGGCGCAGTGGTGGCCGGTCCTGCTCCTGGCGTTGGTGTTCGCGACCATGAACGTCAGCCTGTACGTGGCCATCGAACGCATAGGTCTGGGCGTGGCGGTGACGATGGAGTTCTGTGGGCCCTTGGCGGTCGCCCTCCTCAGCTCGCGGACCAGGACGAGTGCGATCTGCGCCCTCGGCGCAGGCGCAGGCGTCGTCGCCATCCTCCGACCGCAACCCACGACCGACTACCTGGGAATTGGGCTCGGGCTGGTTGCTGCGTGCAGCTGGGCCGCGTACATCCTGCTCAACAGGACCATCGGTTCTCGCATCCCCGGAGTGCAGGGCACCGCCACCGCCGCAGGGGTCTCCGCGGCTGCCTTCCTTCCCGTCGGCGCCTGGGTGCTCATCACGACCCGCCCGGACGCGTTCACGCTGCTGTGCGCGGTCGGTGCGGGAGTCCTGGCTTCGACCGTCCCGTTCGTGGCGGACCTGATCGCTCTGCGGAGGATTCCCGCGAATTTGTTCGGGATACTCATGAGCATCAACCCGGTCCTGGCTGCCCTCATCGGCGCGATGCTGCTGGACGAGCACCTTGGGCCCATCGAATGGGTCGGCATCGCCCTCATCGTCACTGCGAACGCCACCGCCCTGCTCGTGCCGGGCAGTCCGCCGCTTCGCCCAGGCCGGACCAGCGACTCGCAGCTCGCTGGTCCGGCACCGACTCCCTAGATAGCCTGCTGGGCGCGCAGTGCGCGGGCGAGGTCGTCGCGACCCTCCATCACGTAGCGGCGTGCGGCCGGGCCCGTCTCGGTGGTCTTGAGCCAGGCGTCGACCTTGGCCAGGGCGTCAGCCGACGGGTTCGCGGACGGGAAGAGGGCCACGAGAGCGACCTGACCGATCCACACCCCCTTGTCCTCGACGATCGTCTCGGCCATCGTCAGGTACTGGTCGACGTAGGACTCGAGCAGGTCGCCCTGGCCGGTGACCTGGAAGGCGTACGCGGTCTGGCGGCGCGTCTCGTTGGGGGTGGCCTTCTCGTCGACGACGACGCGCCACGCCTCGGACTTGGCCTCGGCGGTGGGCCGGATCGCGCGGGCCGCGGAGGCTCGCTCCTGACCGCTGATGGTGTTGTCCGCCGCCAGCGTCTCGTCGATCTCGGCGTCATCTGCGTCGCCGATGCGAGCCAGCGCCGTGACGATGCTCCAGCGCAGGTCGGTGTCGACGGTCAGGCCGGGCAGCGCCCCACCGAGGATCTCGCGCAACCGGTCGGGCGTCGACGAGGCAGCGGCCAGTGCGCGCACCAGCGCGAGCTGGTGGTCGCTACCGGCCTCGGCCGCGTCGACCAGCTCGGACAGGCCGGCTTGCCAGCGCTCGGCCAGGGCCGGGCGATCGGCCGCGGACGTGTAGACGTTGATTGCCGTGTTCGCCTGACGCAGCAGCGAGGCGACCGCGGTCAGGTCGTTCTCGGTGCCGACGCCCGCGAGCACCAGGGTCACGAACGCCTCCGAGCTGAGCTCGGCGTCGCGTGTCATGTCCCACGCCGATCCCCAGCACAGTGCGCGAGGCAGCGACTCATCGAAGGTCGCGATCGACTCGATCAGCGTCGCGAACGACTGCTCGTCGAGGCGGATCTTGGCGTAGGTGAGGTCGTCGTCGTTGAGCAGGATCAGGTCGGGACGCTTGACGCCCACCAGGTCGGCGATCTCGGTGGAGGCGCCACTGAGATCGGTCTCGACCCGGTGCGTGCGCGTGAGCTTGCCGTCCACCCGGTCGTACAGGCCGATCGCGATGCGGTGGCGACGCAGGGTCGGGTGGGCCTCGATGGCCGTCTGGTCGACCCGGAATGACGTGAACTGCTCGCCGTCGACCCCGTCGGAGGTCTCGAACTCGGCGCGCAGGGTGTTGACGCCGGACGTCTGCAGCCACTCCGCGGCCCACTCGCGCAGCTCACGGCCGCTGGCCGCCTCGAGCTCGGTCAGCAGGTCCGACAGCTCGGTGTTGCCGAAGGCGTGCTTGTCGAAGTAGGACCGCAGGCCGGCGAAGAAGTCGTCCTCGCCGACCCACGCCACCAGCTGCTTGAGCGACGAGGCGCCCTTGGCGTAGGTGATGCCGTCGAAGTTCGCCTCGACCGCGCGCAGGTCGAAGTTGTCGGCCGCGATGGGGTGCGTCGACGGCAGCTGGTCCTGGCGGTAGGCCCAGTTCTTGCGCGAGTTGGTGAAGGTCGTCCAGGCCTCGGTGAACCGAGTCGCCTTCACGTTGGCGTACGCGGCGGCGAACTCGGCGAACGACTCGTTGAGCCACAGATCGTCCCACCACTTCATGGTCACCAGATCGCCGAACCACATGTGGGCCATCTCGTGCAGGATCGTGTTGGAGCGTGACTCGTACGCGGCCTGGGTCTGGCGGCTGCGGAAGATCATCTCGTCGCGGTACGTGACGCATCCGGCGTTCTCCATCGCGCCCATGTTGTACTCGGGCACGAACAGCTGGTCGTAGGTGCCGCCGAACGGGTAGGCCATCTCGAACAGACCCTCGAAGCAGGCGAAGCCCTGCTTGGTGATGAGGAAGATGTCGTCGGCGTCGAGGTGCTCGACCAGCGACTGGCGGCAGTAGACGGCCAGCGGGATCTCACCGCGCTCGCCGGAGTACACGTCCTCGACGCGGTGGTAGTGACCCGCGACCAGGGCCGTGATGTAGGTCGACATGGTCTTGGTCGGCTCGAAGTGCCAGGTGGAGGCACCGTCGTGGGCGGCGACCGGCTCGGGCGTGGGGGAGTTGGACACCACGGCCCAGTCCGATGGCGCCGTCACGTGGAACGTGAAGACGGCCTTGAGGTCGGGCTGCTCGAAGGTGGTGAACACGCGGCGGGCGTCCGGTACCTCGAACTGCGTGTAGAGGTAGACGCGGTCGTCGGCGGGGTCGATGAACTTGTGCAGGCCCTCGCCGGAGTGCGAGTACAAGCAGGTGGCCTCGACCCGCAGCTCGTTGGACTCGGCCAGACCGGTCAGCGCGATGCGGCTGTCGGCGTAGGCCGACACGTCGACTGGCTTGCCGTTGAGGGTGATCGACGAGATCTGGCCGTCCACGAGGTCGGCGAAGGTCGCCGAGCCCTCGGAGGCCGAGAAGGTGATGGTCGTGATCGACCCGAACCGGTCGGGGTCATCGAGGGTGAGGTCGAGCTCGACGTCGTAGGTGTGGGTGGCGATGATCGACGCGCGCTGCTGGGCTTCGTCGCGGGTGAGGTTGGTTCCAGGCATGATCTCACTTTGTCACTGTGATGGATGGGGGCGGAATGGGGGCTGGGCCGTCGCGGAGAAGTACGTGATGCCACCTGATGCCGTGAGGCGCACGTCGGTGCAGGACCGATCCAGCCACTGGCCCAGCTCCTCGACCGTGCAGCCCGGCCCGAGGACGCCCATCGCCGATCCGCCGATCCAGCCGAGCCGCCCCCGCAGGCCGCCGTTCCCCAGACGTGGCCCGCCGCGCAGCATCGTGCTGCCGACGATGCGTCCGCCGGGCCGCAGCACCCGGGTCAGCTCGTTCAGGGCCTGCTCGGGGTCAGGGAAGCAGTGCAGGCTGGTGAAGGCGAGCACGAGGTCGAACGTGTCGTCGCCGAAGGTCAGGTCCTGGACGTCCTCGAGGACGGCCTCGATCTCGATGCCGCGGCGGGCGGCCTCGTCGGCGGTGCGACGCAACATGGCGGGGGAGATGTCGGCTGCGACGAAGCGCAGATCGGCGTCGGTGGGCACGTCGCGCAGGGTGACCCCGCCGCCGCAAGGCACGTCCAGCGCTGCAGCGCCGGGTGGCAACGTCGCCAGCTCGCGAGCGGTCGTGCGGTGCAGCAGGCCGAGGTCTGCACCGAGGCCGATCTTCCACACGGCCCGGCCGAGCCGGTCGTGGTCGGCGATCGCGTCGTACACCCGGGCCCAGGGGTGATCGACGCTCCAGGCGCGGCGTGCATCCGATGGCATGGCTCGAGCCTAGGTGCGGGCCCCCGGTCCGCGCTCTGAGGGAGGATGGGCGCATGCAGATCCCCTTCGCGCAGTCGCAGCGATCCACCGTGGGCATCGAGTGGGAGCTCGCGCTGGTCGACCAGGACTCCGGTGACCTGCGTCAGGTCGCCCAGACCGTGCTCGACGCGGTGCTCCCGCCCGGCGCCGAACGCCACCCGCACATCCGTCAGGAGCTGCTGCTCAACACCGTCGAGGTGGTGTCGGGGGTGTGCCGCACGGTCGGCGAGGCCGGTGCAGACCTGGAACGGGCCATCGAGGAGATTCGCACCGTCACCGATCCGTTGCGGGTCGAGCTGATGTGCGCCGGCACGCATCCGTTCGCGCGCTGGGACAACCAGAAGGTGACCGATCAGGAGCGCTACGCGACCCTCATCGAACGCACCCAGTGGTGGGGGCGACAGATGCTGATCTACGGCGTGCACGTGCACGTGGGCATCGAGGACCGCGACAAGGTGCTGCCGATCAGCGCCGCGATGCTGTCCTACTACGGGCACCTGCAGGCGCTCAGCGCGTCATCGCCGTTCTGGGGTGGCAAGAACACCGGATATGCCTCGAACCGGGCCCTGATGTTCCAGCAGCTGCCCACCGCCGGCCTCCCCTTCCACTTCCAGAGCTGGAACGAGCTGGAGGGATATGTGGACGACCTGACCCGCACTGGAGTGATCGACGTCTATGACGAGATCCGCTGGGACCTGCGACCCGCCCCCAAGTTCGGCACGTTGGAGGTGCGGGTCTGCGACGGCATCCCGACGATGAGCGAGCTCATGAGCGTCTCGGCACTGATCCACTGCCTCGTCGAGCACTTCTCCGACGAGCTCGACGCGGGACGCACCCTGCCTGACCTGCAACCGTGGTTCGCGCAGGAGAACAAGTGGCGATCCGCCCGGTACGGCATGGACGCCATCCTCATCTTCGACGAGCAGGCGAACGAAGGACTCGTGACCGACGACCTGCACCGACTGCTCGGCGTCCTCGAACCGATCTCCGAGCGGCTCGGGTGTGCCACGGAGCTCGCGGGAATCACCGACATGATGCGCGATGGTGCGTCCTACCAGCGCCAGACCGCCGTGGCGCAGCGCAACGATGGACGCCTCGACACCGTGGTCCAGTCCCTCGTCGAGGAAATGCGCAGGGGACGTCCGTTGTTGCACCACACATGACTTCTTCTGAGCAGACCACCGGAACTGAGACCGTCGACTTCTGGTTCGACCCGTTGTGCCCGTTCGCCTGGATCACCTCGCGCTGGATGCTCGAGGTCGAGCAGCAGCGCGACGTCCAGACGGTGTTCCACATCATGAGCCTGTCCGAGCTCAACTCCGGCAAGGATGTTCCCGAGGACTACAAGGAGATGATCGCCAAGGGCTGGGGTCCTGTGCGCCTGGCGGTCGCGATCCGGGACGGGCATGGTCAGCAGGCTCTGCGGGAGTATTACACCTCCATCGGGACCAAGCACCACAACGAGAAGCAGGACTTCTCCACCGAGCTGTACGAAGCCGTCCTCGCCGAGATCGGCCTGCCCACCGAGCTGGCCGCGGCGGCTGAGGACGAGTCCCTCGACGAGGCTGTGAAGAAGTCCCACCACGAGGGCATCACCCGAGTGGGCGAGGACGTCGGTACCCCGGTCATCGCGATCGGCGGCACCGCGTTCTTCGGTCCGGTGCTGACCAGCATCCCCAAGGGTGAGGACGCCGGCAAGGTGTTCGACGGCGCCCGTCTGCTGGCCGGCTACCCCGACTTCTTCGAGCTCAAGCGCACCCGCACCGGTGATCTCGACTTCAGCTGAACTCTAGCCGATCGCGTCCGCGGGTGGGCCGATCGCGGCGGTGAGTGGGCTGTCAGACTGACGTCATGCGCGTCCACATCGCAGCCGACCACGCTGGTTTCGAGCTCAAGGCCCACCTGATCACCTGGCTGACCGGTCAGGGTCACGAACCGGTCGACCACGGGGCCCACGCCTATGACCCGGAGGACGACTACCCGCCGTTCTGCGTCGCGGCCGCTGGGGCGACGGTCGCCGATCCGGCGTCCCTGGGCATCGTGATCGGTGGGTCCGGCAACGGTGAGCAGATCGCGGCCAACAAGGTCGCCGGCGCACGTGCCGCCCTGGCCTGGAGCACCGAGACCGCGTCCCTGGCTCGACAGCACAACAACGCCCAGATCATGTCGATCGGTGCCCGCATGCACACGCTCGAGGAGGCGGAGGCGATCGTCGAGGCGTTCTTGACGACGCCGTGGAGCGAGGCCGAACGGCACCAGCGTCGCATCGACCTGTTGCTGCGATTCGAGGAGACCGGCGAGTTTGCCTGAGGGGCACACCCTCCACCGCCTGGCGCGTGACCTGCGCGAGGCGTTCGGTGGTCAGGCGATTCGGTCGGGCAGTCCGCAAGGTCGGTTCGCCGGTGCCGAGCTGCTGGACGGTCGGCTGCTGAGTGGCGCCGACGCGGTCGGCAAGCATCTGCTGGTTGACGTCGAGGACGTGGTCGCCCACGTGCATCTGGGTCTGTACGGCAGCTTCGCCATCAGGCCCGGTACGGGCCACCCCGTGGTCGGGCAGGTGCGCTGGCGTCTGGAGTCCTCCGAGCCCGGTGATCCGCGCACCGCCGATCTGCGTGGGCCCACGGCGTGCGAGCTGCTGACCCCGCCCGAGGTCGACGTGCTGCTGGCGCGCATCGGGCCAGACCCCTTGCGACCCGATGCTGACCCCGACCGTGCGTGGCAGCGGATCCACGCCTCTGCGGCGCCCATCGCCACGTTGCTGATGGATCAGAAGGTTCTCGGGGGAGTGGGCAACGTGTATCGCGCCGAGGTGCTGTTCCGTCATGGTGTCGCGCCGATGACCGCGGGCCGGCGCCTGCGCAAGGTGCGGTGGCAGGCGATGTGGGACGACCTGGTCGCCCTGATGGGTGAGGGAGTCGAGTCGCGGCGCATCGACACGGTTCGACCCGAGCACGAACCCGAGGTGATGGGGCGCGATGCACGCGCCGACGACCACGGCGGCGAGGTCTACGTGTACCGCCGCGACGGTCAGGACTGCTTCCTGTGCGGCACGACGATCCGCACCAGGCCGCTGGCCGGGCGCAACCTGTTCTGGTGCCCGTCGTGCCAGCGCGGTCGTTGAGGCGATCGGTCGACAGCGCCGCTCGCGGATAGGGTCAGCGCATGTCCTCGCTGAGTCATCTGCGTCCCACCATCGAGGGCTACGTGGACGACCGCATCGTGAGCTGGCGGACCGGCAGCAGCGAGGGGCAACGCACCGTGTGCCTCGTGCTCTCCGGGCTGACGCTGGTGTTCCTGCTCGTGTCGCTGATCGACTACCGCCTGGCCGCGGCTGCCTGGTTCGCGGTGCCGATGCTGCTGGGGACACTCACGCTGCGGCACCAGCCTCTGATGGGGCTGCTTGCGTTCATCGCGGTCTGCGTCGCCGTCACCGTGACGCGGGAGTCGATGATCAACGGCATGACGGCGGGCCGGATCAGCACGCTGATCGCCATGATCGTCATCGCCGTGATCGTGATGTACGACTCCAGTCACCGACGCAGTGGCCTGCCCCGCACGATCGGGGAGGCGATGCTGGTCGATCTCCGTGACCGGCTTCAGGCGCAGGGCAGCGTGCCCGAGCTGCCGGCGGGGTGGAGTGCCCGCTCGGCGATGAAGTACGCCGGGGGCGCCCGCTTCTCGGGTGACTTCATGGTGGCCAACAAGACGGAACGCGACGTACTCGAGATGGTCCTGGTCGACGTGTGCGGCAAGGGCGTGGCTGCAGGCACGCGGTCCCTGCAGCTGGCCGGCGCGCTGGGCGGTCTCATCGGCGCGCTCGAACCGGTCAAGCTGTTCGAGGCGGCCAACGACTTCTTGCTGAGGCAGAACTGGGACGACGGATTCGCCACGGCCGTGCACGTCCAGGTCGACCTCACGAGCGGTGACTACACGATCATCAGCGGAGGCCACCCGCCAGCGCTGCGCTGGCGCGATGCCACGGGCACCTGGGAGATCGATGGTGCACGAGGGCTGGCCCTGGGGATCGCCGAGGATCCCACCTTCGACCGGACGACCGGGACCCTGGCCGTCGATGATGCCCTGATGTTCTACACCGACGGTGTCGTGGAGTCACGGTCCCAGGACGTCATGGCCGGGATCGAGTGGCTGCGCGGTCGCGCCGGTGAGCTCGTGGCCGCCGGTTTCGACGAGCTGCCCAGAAAGGTCATGGACGAGGTCGACGCCGGCGATGACCGGGCGATCCTGCTGCTGTCGCGCACCGATCCGGTGGGCAACCTCACGCAGTGAGAAGTGGAGCGGACGACGAGACTCGAACTCGCAACATTCTGCTTGGAAGGCAGAGACTCTACCAATTGAGTTACGTCCGCATGCTGGCCTCACCAGCGGTTCCATGATGACACATCAGGTGCGGACCACGACGTCCGCGTGTGTCTGGGTCTGTTCGCGTCGGTGGTGGAGCTGCTCCTGTGCGGCCCAGACGTCCCACCACGGCGCGTAGGTGTCGCCGTCGCGGGCCATCGCTCGGTCGTGCCGCACGGCTTCGGGGGCGTCGACCCAGACCAGGAGGTTGAGGAACGGGCGCACGACTCCGGCGCCCGACCCGACGCCGTCGAGCACGATCAGCGGCTGTGGCAGAACCCGCAGCACGAGGCCGGGTCGGTCGCGCACCCAGCTCCATCGGGCGGCGGTGCCGACCTCGCCGACGGCGATCGCGCCGAGCAGGTCAGCGACCATCGGGGGAGTGGCGTCGAGACCGTGCCAGCCGGGGTAGAGGTCGTCGAGGTGCACGATCGCGGCGTCGCCCCGGGCCGCGAGGATGCGGGCGAGGTCGGTCTTGCCCGACCCGCTGGGGCCGTCGATCGCGATGACCCGGGTGGCGCCGCAAGTCGGTTGACGGCGAGCGATCTCGGCGAGCAGACGGTCGGCGAGGTGCTCGGTCGACTCTCTCGGGGTCGGCATGTGAGCCAGTGTGGCAGGGGCGGCAGGTCCGGGCGGGCGCGATGATGATCGCAGTGCGCACTACAGTGGGGGCGACGACGGGATGTGGCGCAGCTTGGTAGCGCATCCGCTTTGGGAGCGGAGGGTCGCAGGTTCGAATCCTGTCATCCCGACTGACTGATCGAGGGCTCTCGAACCTGCACCGCGGGTTCGAGAGTTTTTGATTTCGCTTGTGGAAACAGGTCATTCTGTCAGGGCCCCGAGGTATAGTCGAACACAAGTTCGAATGATCTCCGGAGGCATCGATGGCAGCAGTGTCATGTCGCAGGACACCGGTGACAGTTCTGTATCAGGACATCGGTGACACTGTGGGCGGTCTTGGTGGTGACACTTGGTCCGCGAGGCTGCGGCGGTGTCTGCCAATGAGCCCATTGATCCCCGTGTCCGTCTCGCGATCTCGCAATGGCCGCCCGATGCCCCTCGCGGGGCCGTGTCGACGTTCTGTGTCGAGCACGGCATCTCGCGCAAGTCGTTCTACGAGCTGCGCAAGCGCGTCGAGGTCGACGGGCCGGCTGCGGTGCTTGAGCCCAAGTCCCGGCGTCCGAGGTCGAGCCCGTCGAAGCTGACCGATGAGATCAAGAAGCAGGCGTTGCAGGTGAGGGCTGCTTTGGAGGTTTCCGGGCTGGACCACGGGCCGGTCAGCGTGCACGACAAGATGCACGCGATGGGGCTGGATCAGGTGCCCTCAATCGCATCGCTGGCGCGGATCTTCCGGCAAGCCGGTGTCGCTCGTCTTGAGCCGAAGAAGAGACCGCGTTCGGCCTGGCGCCGGTTCGTCTATCCGGCACCGAACGCGTGCTGGCAGCTCGATGCCACCGAATACGTGCTCACTCATGGCCGCAAGTGCGTGATCTTCCAGTTGATCGACGACCACTCTCGGCTCGCGGTTGCGTCTCATGTCGCTGGCGGTGAGACCGCCGAGGGTGCACTCGTGGTGGTCAAGAAGGGCATTGCCGCCCACGGTGTCCCGCAGCGGTTGCTCAGTGACAATGGTCTGGCTCTCAACCCCAGCAGGCGTGGCTGGGAAGGCCAGCTCGTGATCTATGTGACCTCGTTGGGTGTTGAGGCGATCACCGGCAAACCCCACAAGCCGACCACCCAGGGCAAGAACGAACGTTTCCATCAGACCCTGTTCCGCTACCTGGACAAGCAGCCGCTCGCTGAGACGCTCGACGAACTGCAAGCCCAAGTCGACCAGTTCGACCACATCTACAACACCGAACGACCCCACCAGGGTCTTCCGGGACGCATCACGCCCCTAGCGGCGTGGGACGCCACCGCCAAGGCCGACGCGCCACGTCCCAACCCAGGTCGGCCCAGGCTCGAGCAGCCCGTCAGACTCAAGCACCCCATGCCGTCACTGGCCGATCTGCCCGCCGGCACCACCGCCAGAAAGCTGACCAGCGTCGGCACCTTCATGCTGGAGAAGGTCACCTACATGGTCGGCGGACAGCACGGATACCAGCACGTCTTGGTCGTCGCCGACAACGACGGGATCACCGTCACCGACATGGACGGCGTCATTCTCATCGAGCACAACCGACCCGCAGTCGGCGTCACCTACGTCGGCAATGGCAGACCACGAGGCCCACGCCCCAAGACCGACGAAACGTCACCGAAGTCCTGAGACATCACCCGTCACCGATGTCCTGATGCACAACTGTCACCGATGTCCTGAGACATCACACATCGATGGCAGCAGAGCTGGTGGAACCGCACCCGCTGGTGGTGTGCGCCGCCGAGCTGCATCGCGTCATCGACTCGATCCCATCGGGGGCGTGGGATTCGCTCGACGCCGGCGCCGCCCGCGCCGTGGTGGCCGATCTGTCCCGCGTCCAGGCTCGCGTGCAGGCGCAACAACTGCGCGGAGCAGCCCGCCTGGAAGCGTCTGGTGCCGCGAAGGCCGCCGGCGCCACGTCGACCGGTGATCTGCTCGCCGGTGACTTCGGCGGCGACCGACGTGCTGCTGACCGATTCGTGCGGGCCAGCAAGCAGGTCGGTTCCGCATCGGCCACCCAGGCCGCGCTCGACGCCGGCGAGGTCTCCTTGGGGCAGGCCGAGATCGTCGGCGGCGCCCTGGCCGGAGTTCCGGACCACAAGCGAGCGCTGGCCGAGGCCGCTCTGATCCGCGACGCCAAGAAGCTGTCGATCAAGGATCTGCGTCGCCGAGCCGACCGTGTCCGCGACACCTACGCGCCGAAGGACGAGGCCGACGCGGCCGAGAACGAGACCATTCAGGACCGTGAACGCCGTGCGCGGGCCTCGGCGAAGTTCCGGATGTGGGACAACCGTGACGGCACCTGCTCGGGCGACTTCAAGATCCCCGAGGCGCAGGCCGACCGGCTCAAGGCCGCCGTCGACGCGATCGCCGCACCCCGTCGGGCCCACCTCGCTGACGAAGACGCCAGGCCCACCGACACCGCCCACCGGATGGGCATGGCCTTCGCCGACCTGTGCGACCACCTCCCCACCGACGGCCTCCCATCGGCAGGCGGTTCCGGCGCCACGGTCACTGTCACCCTCGACCTCGAGGCACTGCGCGGGCAGCTGCGCGCCGCGACCCTCAGCACGGGCACGAGAGTCAGCGCCTCCCAGGCTCGCCAGCTCGCCTGCCGCGCCCGCATCCTGCCCGCAGTTCTCGGCGGCACCTCGTTGCCACTCGACCTCGGTCGCACCCAACGCCTCTTCAGCCCCACACAACGCATCGCGCTCGCGATGCGCGACGGCGGATGCGTGTTTCCCGGCTGCGACCGACCCCCACCATGGACTGAAGCGCACCACATCACCCCCTGGTCCGACGACGGACCCACCGATCTCTCGGACGGTGCACTGCTGTGCCCGTTCCACCACCACGTCGTCCACGACCACGGGTGGCAACTGCGGATCTCGCCCGACGACGGCACAGTCGAGCTGCGGCTACCCGGCCACCAACACTGGCAACGCAACCACCGATACCGATCCGGCCGATCCTCGCCGCCTTCGCGACAGTGACACGCACGCAGTGAGACAGTGACGCCGTGGCTCACCTCACCATCACCTCGCCCCTGGCCGGCACCGTCGTGCAGGCCTCCGTCGCCCCCGGCGAGACCGTCCGCGCCGGGCAGTCCCTCGTCATCATCGAGTCGATGAAGATGGAGCACGTGGTGCGTGCTGACGAGCCCGGCACGATCGAGTCCGTGGTCGTCGGTGTTGGTGACTCCGTGGTGGTCGACCAGGCACTGGTGACGCTCGACCCGTCCGCCTCGCTCGCAGACGGCGATGACGTGGTCGAGGAGTCGGTGGCGGCCGTTGGAATCCGGCCCGACCTGCAGGCCGTGATCGATCGACACGCCTTCACGCTCGACGAGAACCGGCCCCAGGCCGTGGCCCGACGCCGAGCCCGCGGACAACGCACCGCTCGCGAGAACATCGCCGACCTGTGCGACGACGGCACCTTCGTCGAGTACGGGGCCTTGGCCTACGCCGCGCAGCGCGCCCGGCGAGAGCTCGACGACCTGGTCCGCAACACGCCCGCCGACGGCCTCGTGGCCGGAGTCGGCACCGTCAACGGAGCCACGGCGGCCAGCCACGACCGATGCGTCGTCCTGTCCTACGACGCCACCGTGCTGGCCGGTACCCAGGGCATGCGCAACCACCAGAAGACCGACCGGATGCTACAGATCGCCGAGGCCGAACAACTGCCTCTGGTGCTGTTCGCCGAGGGCGGGGGAGGGCGCCCCGGCGACACCGACACCGCGCAGGTGGCCGGGCTCGACCTGCACACGTTCGCGGCGCACGCCCGGCTCAGCGGCCAGGTGCCCATGATCGGCATCGCGTCCGGGCGGTGCTTCGCGGGCAACGCCGCTCTGCTCGGCTGCTGCGACGTCGTGATTGCCACGCGCGACAGCACCATCGGCATGGGCGGGCCAGCGATGATCGAGGGCGGCGGTCTGGGCGTCTACACCCCCGAGGAGGTCGGACCCTCGCACGTGCAGTCCGCCAACGGTGTCATCGACGTCCTCGTCGACGACGAGCCCGCGGCCGTCGACGCCGCTCGCCGCTACCTGGGCTACTTCCAGGGAACGACGCAGCAGTGGGCGGCCGAGGAGTCGATCGACCTGCGCGTCGCGCTGCCGGAGAATCGGGTCCGCACCTATGACGTGCGTCGCGTGGTGCACGGCCTCGCCGATGTCGACTCGGTGCTCGAGCTGAGGCGTGACTTCGCGCCGGCAGTCGTCACGGCACTGGCACGCATCGAGGGCCGACCGGTCGGCATCCTGGCCAACGACCCCACCCACCTCGGTGGAGCGATCGACGCCGACGCCGCGGACAAGGCAGCGCGGTTCATGCGCCTGTGCGACGTGCACGGTCTCGCGATCGTGTCGCTGATCGACACCCCCGGCTTCATGGTCGGCCCCGACGTCGAGGCGCAGGCCCACGTCCGTCACGCGAGCCGCATGTTCGTCGCTGGCGCCCATCTGCGGGTCCCGCTGCTCGCCGTCGTGCTGCGCAAGGGGTATGGCCTCGGCGCGATGGCGATGGCCGGTGGCAGCCTTCACGCGCCCTCGATGACCCTCGCGTGGCCCACCGGGGAGTTCGGCGGCATGGGACTGGAGGGTGCCGTCCGGCTCGGATTCGCCAAGGAGCTCGAGGCCGCCACCGAGGGACCCGAGCGCGATGCCTTGTTCGGCAGCCTCCTCGCCTCCGCCTACGAGCGCGGCAGTGCGATCTCGATGGCTGAGATGCTCGAGATCGATGCCGTCATCGATCCGGCCGACACCCGCGGACTGCTGGTCCGGGGGCTCGCCAGCTCGACCGTCGGTCCCCGTCGTCCGGGACCACTCGACACCTGGTGAGCGTCGAGCCGGATTCGGCCCCTTCGTCTGCGCGTGAGAGACTGGAATACGGCCGTTTCCGGTGTGCTTTACCGTCGATCACGGCCCCCAGATCGTTCCTCCCCATCGTCAACCGCAGGAGTCCAGTCACGTGAAGAGCACGACCGAGAACCTCACGCCCACCCGCGTCAAGCTCACCATCGAGGTGCCGTTCGAGGAGTTCGAGCCGAGCCTTCAGGCTGCCTACAAGACCATCGGCTCGCAGATCACCATCCCCGGCTTCCGCAAGGGCAAGGTGCCGGCCGCGATCGTCGACCAGCGTCTGGGCCGCAGCGCCGTGCTCGACGAGGCCATCAACTCCGCCCTTCCCGGCTGGTACTCGGCCGCGATCCAGGAGACCAACCTCCAGCCGCTGAGCCAGCCTGAGATCGACCTGGCCAAGTTCGTCGACGGTGAGCCCATCGAGGTCACCGCCGAGATGGATGTGCGCCCCGAGCTCGAGCTGCCTGACCTGTCCACCATCGAGGTCAAGGTGTCCGACGCCGCAGTCGCCGACGGCGACGTCGACGAGCAGCTCACCGCGCTGCAGGAGCGCTTCGCGACCTTCACCGAGGTCGAGCGCGCCGCAGCCGACGGTGACTCGGTCACCATCGACCTGTCCGCAGCCAGCAAGGACGGCACCGCCATCGAGGAGGCGCAGGCTCCGGGTCTGCCCTACGTGATCGGCCAGGCCACGATGCTCGAAGGTCTCGACGAAGCCCTGACCGGCCTGGAGAAGGGCGCCACCACGACCTTCTCCACGACGCTGGTCGGTGGCGACCGCAAGGGCGAGGAGGTCGACGTCACCGTCGTGCTGCAGGACGTCAAGGAGCAGCACCTGCCCGAGCTCGACGAGGAGTTCGCCCAGATGGCGTCGGAGTTCGACACCGTCGAGGAGCTGCGCGCCGATCTCACCGACCGCGTCACCCGCGGCAAGCGCATGGAGCAGGCTGCCGAGGCCCGCGACCTGGTGCTCGAGGAGATCGTCAGCCAGATCGAGGCACCGCTGCCCGAAGCCCTCGTCACCGAGGAGATGAACGGACGCCGCCAGCAGATCGAGCAGCAGCTCGCGCAGGCCGGTGTCTCGTTCGAGACCTACCTCGACGACGAGGAGCAGACGGCCGACGAGTTCGAGGCCGAGCTGGAGAAGCGCGTCCGCGAGTCGTTGGTCGCCCAGTTCGTGCTCGACCAGATCGTCGCGACCGAGGAGTTCGGCATCGACGACAACGAGCTCAGCCAGCACATCATGCGCCGCGCCCAGCAGTCCGGTGAGGACCCCAACTCCTACATCCAACACATCATGGAGCACAACCACGTGCCCGAGATGGTCAGCGAGGTCCTGCGGGGCAAGGCGCTGGCATCGCTGGTCGAGGGCGCCAAGGTCGTCGACGAGTCCGGCGCCACGATCGACCTGTCGAACCTGCAGGCCGATGGAACGATCGCCGACCCGGCCGCGGCTGAGGTCGAAGAAGCCGACGAGGCCGACGAGGCCGAGAACGCAGACGACAAGTCCTGACCGTGGCGGGCAGGTCCACGGACTGAGAAGTCTGTGAGATCTGCCGCTTTCGGCCGGTTCGCGGTTCACACCGTGCTCGGATACCGGCAGTATGTGACCATGTCCCCCGCACCCGCTCGCACGACGGACGTCGCCGCACTCGCTCTCGAGTACGGCGACCGTCTGGTGGTGGGCACGGTGCGCGAGATGCATCAGGCGATCTCCTCGCGGGCCTTCCGCGCGACGCGTCTGGTGGGTGGCCGGGTGCCGGAGTCGTTGCACGATGCCGTCGTCACGTCGGTGTACGGGGCGATCTCGGGAAGTCTGCGCGTCGGGAGCGGCACCGTGCGCGCCCTGGCCAGTCGAGGCGTCGGGCGACCGGTCGAGAACAGCGCGCGAGGTCGTCTGGTCGTGGCGGCCATCAACGGTCTGATCGGCGACGAGCTGCGCATGCTCGACGACCCGCAGGCCATCACGATGGCGGTGCGCTCCGAAGGAGCCGACGTACCGGTCACCCCCTGGCCGATCGGCGAGGTCTTCCGCGAAGCGACCAGCCATCCGGTGATCTTCCTGCACGGCTTGTGCGAGAACGACGAGTCCTGGGACAACGGTGCGCGCGTCCACGGCACCACCTACGCCCGACGGGTCGCGGACGACACCGATGGCACGCCGGTCATGGTCCGCTACAACACCGGGCTGCACATCTCCGAGAACGGCAAGCACCTCGATCAGCTGATCCGCGCCCTCGTGGAGGCGTGGCCCACCGAGGTCACTCGCATCACGCTGGTCGGACACTCGATGGGCGGACTGGTGGCTCGCGCCGCCACGAATCACGCGACGGCAGCCGGGGCGCTGTGGCACCAGCTGGTGCGAGACGTGGTCTGCCTCGGCACGCCGCACGCAGGTGCCAACCTCGAGAAGGCCGCCCACATGGGATCGCGTCTCCTCCGGTTCTGGCCGGAGTCCCGGCCCTTCAGCACGCTGCTGGACTCCCGGTCGGCCGGGATCGTGGACCTGCGCCACGGCTACATCAGCGCCGAGGAGTGGGAGGGCCAGGACCTCACCGAGCAGTGGGGCCTGGACCGGATCGCCGCGGCACCGCTGGCGCACGCGGAGTACCACTTCGTCGCCTCGACTCTCGGAGCCACCCAGGGCCACCCCTTCAGCTCGGTGCTGGGTGACCTGCTGGTGCACTTCAGCTCGGCCACCGGAGTGGGTCGCCAGGGCGCGATCGTCGACGGTGCACGCTTTGAGTACCTGCCCAGCGCCCACCACTTCGCGCTGCTCAATCATCCGCGGATCGGCGACTGGCTGGTCGAGTGGATCAATGCGCGCACACGATCACCGCGTGCGTTGCCGTCTCCGAGGAGAGCCTGATGGGAAATCAGCCCGCACGTGAAGTGTCGGTCGTCGTGCCGGCCACCCCGCAGGAGACCTGGGCCGCGGTCACCGACATCAAGGCGATGCGCCGACGCAGCCCCGAGCTGGTGGGCATGTGGTTCCTCGGCTCGCCGAGGAAGGGCCGCTTCACGGTGAACCTGAACCGCAACGGCTGGTTCGTCTGGCCGACCACGAGCCGGGTCAGCCAGTGGGTGCGTCCCGAGGCCGGTCGCGCCGGAGTGTTCGGATTCACGGTGTGGCCCACCGACGTCGAGTGGTCCTACGTCGTCGAGCCGCACGCCGACGGCACGCTGCTCACGCAGCGCCGCACCGCAGTGATCGACTCCGGTGCGTTGGTGCGTGGAGCTGCGCGGATCGGCTTCGGCGGCCAGGACGCCCACGACGTCGAGCTCGTCGAGGGCATGCAGATCACCCTCGACGCCATCAAGCGCGAGCTGACCGACTGATCAGAGCGTGAACGCGCTCCGGAAGGCCTCGAGAGCCCGGTCCGAACCTCCCACGGACGGGTCCGAGGCGAAGGCCTCCAGCGCGACCACTCCGTCGTAGCCGACGTCGGCCAGGGCTCGAGCGATGAAGGACCACCGCACTTCACCGGTACCCGGCTCGCACCGCCCCGGGACGTCGGCGATCTGGACCTCGCCGAGGTGGGGCGCGGCGCGGCGGATCAGGTCGACGAGGTTCCCCTCGCCGATCTGTGCGTGGTAGAGGTCCAGGTTCATCTTCAGGTGTGCGCTGTCGACGGCGCGCACCAGCGCCAAGGTGTCGGCAGCCTTCGCGAAGGGGGTGCCGGGATGGTCGACCTGGGTGTTGAGGTTCTCCAGGACGAAGGTGACGCCGTGCTGCTCCCCGAGCTCGGCGACTCGTGACAAGGTCCGCACGGCGGTCAACCACATGTCACCCGTGACGATCTCGACGGGGCGAACGGGCAGGCCGCCCTCGCCGAGGCCCGTGCCGTGCAGGTTCAGCGCTGGGCAGGAGATCTGGCGCGCGAAGGAGATGGACTCCTCCGCGGTCGACAGGAGGTCGTCAGCCCCGCGGGCCGAGACCAGATCGCCCGTGACGTAGCCGGTCATGGACGTGAACCGGGCCCCGGTCGCGGCGAGGTCGGAAGCGTCCTTGTCGGTCCAGTCCCAAATCTCGGCCGCGAAGCCACGCTCATGGATCCGCGCGACTCGCTCGAGGTGCGGCACAGCGGTGTAGACCATCTCCGAGCACACCGAGAGGGTGAAGGTCACAGACCGTCGACCCAGGCGGCGGTCGCCGTGGCCGCCAGCTCGGCCGCCCGCCGGGGGCCGAGCTCCCAGTGTGCGGGGTTGAACGTCTCGACCGAGGCCGGTCCGCTGTAGCCGGTGTCCTCGATCGCGGCGAGAACCTCCGAGATCGGTGAGCCACCTTCGCCGGGTAGCTGGCGATCCGCGTCGTCGAACGACAGCGGGTCGCCGGCCGGAAGATCGTTGAGGTGCACGATCGCCAGCTCGTCGTCGCGCAGCCGCGCGAGGTCGTCGAGCGAGCATCCGCCACTGAACCAGTGGTGGAAGTCGATGACGATCTGGACGTCGGCGGCCCGTGCGATCTCGATCGCACCGAGCAGGTCCCGGACGGCGAATCGTTCGAAGCCGAGGAACTCGAAGGCGGTCCGCAGGCCGTGGGAGGCGCCGATCCGCTTGACCTCCCTGACCTGGTCGGCCATGCCGTCCAGCACGGTGCCACTGACCGCGAGCAGGTAGGGCGCCTCGGCCAGAGCGCCGGCACGTGCGAACTGCTCGGCCTGCACGAGGGCATCGGCTCCACGAGCGAGCTCGACGGCATTGATCGACAGCGCCGAGAGCCCGTGGCGGGTCATCAGGTCCGGGAGGTCGTCGCGACCGACGATGCGGGGTCCGCGCAGCTCCACGTGAGTCCACCCGGCCGCGGCCGCGCCGGCGAGCTCGTCCTCGAGTGGGATGTCGCCGTCGGGGTCGACGATCGTGGAGGTGTTCAGCGCGAGCTGATGGGTGAAGGTCATGAGTACAGGTCGGGACGAGCGGTGGACGAGACCTCGACGCGTCGCCCCGTGCGCAGGGACTCGACGCCGGCGGCCGCCACCAGGTTGGCCAGGTGGCCGTCCCAGGCGGTGGGGCCCACGGGGTCACCCGCGAGCACCGAGGCCGTCCACGCGTCGAGCTCGAGTCGGTAGGCGTCGCTGAAGCGCGGGCGGAAGTCCTGCGGCACGGACTGGCCCGTCATCCCCGCAGCCGACCAGGTCACGGCGGACGGCGGAGTCAGGCTCGCGGTGCCGGTCGTGCCGACGACCTCGCACCGCACGTCATAACCGTAGGTGGCCTCGATGAACACCTCGATCGAGGCGAGCGTGCCGTCGGCGAGCTCGACGGTGGCCAGCTGCGGATCGCGAAATCCCTCGGCGACGGGGGAGCGGACCTCGATCGACGCGACGGGGCTGCCGAGCAGCCACGGGACGACGTCGAGCTCGTGGATCATGGAGTTGACGACGATGCCCTCGGTGGTCGCCGACGGGTGTCCCACGCGGTTGCGGTGCACGTTGTGCACCAGGCGCGGGGTGCCGAGGTCGCCACGGTCGATGGCTGCCTTGAGGGCGACGTAGCCGGGGTCGAAGCGACGCATGAAGCCGACGGTCAGCAGTCGGCGTCCGCCGGCGACCTCGGCCTCCACCACGGCGTGGGACTCGGCGGCGGAGATGCCGAGTGGCTTCTCGCAGAGCACGTGCTTGCCTGCGGCCATCGCCGACGTGGCGAGTCCGGCGTGGGTGGGGTCGGGGGAGGCGATCACGACGGCGTCGACGTCGGACGAGCCGATCATGTCCTCGGCTGACGAGGCGACGTCGGCACTGAGCTCGGCCGCGAGGTCGGCGGCCTTCGTGGTGTCGAAGTCCTGGATCGCGACGACGCGACCGGCCGAGACCGACCGGTGCAGGGTGCGGGCGTGGTCGGCGCCCATGGCGCCGGCGCCGATGATGCCGATGCGCAGGGGAGCGTTCATGGCGCGCCTCACTTGGCCGTCGGGAAGTTGAGCTGGGCGAGGGACTCCTCGTCCACGTGGGGCCAGCGGGTCGTCACGACCTTGCCCTGCGTGTAGAAGCGGATGCCTTCGGGACCGTGGATGTGGTGGTCGCCGAACAGCGAGTTCTTCCAGCCGCCGAAGGAGTGGAACGCCATGGGCACGGGCACCGGCACGTTGATGCCGATCATGCCGACCTGCACGGCGCGCTGGAACGTGCGCGCGATCTCGCCCGACGACGTGAACACCGCGGTGCCGTTGCCATAGGGGTTGGCGTTGATGAGGTCGAGCGCCTGGGTGAGGTCGTCGACGCGCAGCACGGCGAGCAGGGGGCCGAAGATCTCTTCGGTGTAGACGTTCATGTCGGTGGTGACGTGGTCGAGGAGTGTGGGCCCGACGAAGAACCCCTCCTCGTGCCCGTCGACGACCAGGTCGCGGCCGTCGACGACGACCGTCGCGCCTGCGGTCTCACCCTGGCCGATGTGGTCGACCACGCGGTCGCGTGCGGCACGCGTGACCACGGGGCCCATCTCGGTGTCGGGGTCGGTGCCCACGCCGACGTGCACGGCGCGCGTGCGCTCGCGGATCTTGTCGACCAGGGTGTCGGCGGCGGGGCCGACGGCGACCACGGCCGAGATGGCCATGCAGCGCTGTCCGGCCGATCCGTACCCGGCCGCGACGATGTGGTCGGCCGCGTAGTCGAGGTCGGCGTCGGGCATCACGACGGCGTGGTTCTTGGCGCCGCCGAGGGCCTGCACGCGCTTGCCGGTGCGGCTGGCGCCCTCGTGCACGTGCTGGGCGATCGGCGTCGAGCCGACGAAGGACACGGCGGCGATGTCGGGATGGTCGAGGATCGCGTCGACCGCGACCTTGTCACCGTGGACGACGTTGAAGACGCCGTCGGGCAGGCCGGCCTGCTGGTACAGGCGGGCCACGAGGTCGGACGCGCCCGGGACTCGTTCGGACGGCTTGAGCACGAAGGTGTTGCCGGTCGCGATCGCGATCGGATGCATCCACAGCGGGACCATGATGGGGAAGTTGAACGGCGTGATGCCGGCGACGACGCCGAGCGGCTGCCGGAACGAGAACGAGTCGATCCCGCCCGAGACCTGGTCGCTGTACTCGCCCTTGAGCATCTGCGGGATGCCGCACGCGAACTCCACGACCTCGCGGCCGCGCACGACCTCGCCGCGGGCGTCGTCGATGGTCTTGCCGTGCTCGGCCGAGATGACCGCCGCCAGCTCGTCCTCGTGCTGCACGAGCAGCTCGCGGAACGCGAACATGATCCGTGCGCGGGTGGTGACCGAGCTCTGGCCCCACGTCTCGAACGCACGCGACGCGGCCGACACGGCGGTGTCGACGTCGGCGGGCTCGGCGAGCAGAAGCTGCCCGGAGGCCTGCCCGGTGGCGGGGTCGAAGACGTCCGCGGTTCGGGTGCCCGATCCGGCGGTGTGGGCGCCGTCGATCCAGTGCTGGTAGCTGCTCATCGGTCGTTCTCCTCGGGGGTGGGCGCAGGGGTCGCCAGGTGCGGACGCTGGTGCTGCTTGTGCCGGTCGTAGACGATCCGGGCCTGCTGGGTGGACTCCAGTCCGGAGACCTCCGAGACCGGGACGTCCCACCAGGCGGGCGAGTCGGGGGCGGGGATCATGGGGTCGGTCTCGACGTGGACGACGGTGGTGCGTGTGGCGGCCTGGGCCCGGATGATGGCGTCTCGGAACTCGTCGATGTCGCGTGCCACGATCACGTCGGCGCCGAGGCTCGCGGCGTTGGCGGCGAGGTCGACGGGCAGGATGTCGCCGTCGAGCCCGGAGCCGGTGCGGGCGCGGTACCGCGTGCCGAACCGCTGTGAGCCCAGTGACTCCGACAGCGCACCGATCGAGGCGAACCCGTGGTTCTGCACGAGCACCACGATGATCTTGCGGTCCTCCTGCACGGCCGTGACCAGCTCGGTGTTCATCATCAGGTAGGAGCCGTCCCCGACCATGACGAAGACGTCGCGGTCCTCGCCGGCGTCGTCCGCTGCCATGGCCACGCCGAGGCCGCCGGCGATCTCGTAGCCCATGCAGCTGAATCCGTACTCGACGTGGTAACCCTTGCGGTCGCGCGTGCGCCACAGCTTGTGCAGGTCGCCGGGCATCGAGCCGGCGGCGCACACCACGACGTCGGCCGGTGCCGAGAGCTCGTTGACGACCCCCAGCACCTGCGACTGCGCGGGTAGGGGACGCTCGTCGCGCTGGTAGGCCGAGGTGACGATGGCGTCCCACTCCGCGGCAAGCTGGGTGGCCCGCGCGGTGTGGTCAGCGTCGGTGGTCCAGCCCGCCAGCTGTTCGGTGAGGGCCTCGAGGCCGCGTAGCGCGTCGGCCACGAGGGGAATCGCGGAAAGCTTGTGGGCGTCGAACGCGGCGACGTTGAGGTTCACGAATTGCACGTCGGGGTGGGCGAAGACGGTGCGCGACGCCGTGGTGAAGTCGCTGTACCGGGTACCGACGCCGATCACGAGGTCTGCCTCGGCCGCCAGCGCGTTCGCTGCGGTCGTCCCGGTGGACCCGATGGCGCCGACCGACCGCGGGTGGTCGAACGGCAGCGATCCCTTGCCGGCCTGGGTCTCGGCCACGGGGAGGCCCGTGGCCTCGGCGAGGGCGCGCAGGGCGCGATCGGCACCGGCGTAGATCGTGCCGCCGCCGGAGACGATGAGGGGTCGTTCGGCCCGGCGGATCGCTGCGACGACGCGCGAGAGCGCGTCGGGCTCAGGCAGCGGGCGGGCCACGTGCCAGGTGCGAGTGGCGAACAGCTCGTCGGGCCAGTCGTGGGCCTCGGCCTGGACGTCCTGCGGCATCGCGAGCGTCACGGCGCCGGTCTCGACGGGGTCGGTGAGCACGCGCACGGCGCGCAGCAGCGCGGACGGCAGCTGCTCAGGGCGTTCGATGCGGTCGAAGTAGCGCGAGACGGGTCGAAACACGTCGTTGACCGACAGATCGCCGTTGGCGGGGTCCTCGAGCTCTTGCAGCACCGGGTTGGCGACGCGGGTGGCGAAGGTGTCGCCGGGCAGGAGCAGGACCGGCAGACGGTTGATGGTGGCCAGAGCGGCGCCTGTGACCATGTTGGTGGCGCCCGGGCCGACCGAGGCGGTGACGGCAAAGGCCCGCATGCGGTCGCGGTGCCGGGCGTACGCGACGGCGGCGTGAACCATGGCTTGCTCGTTGCGGCCCTGGAAGTACCGCAGCGGCTCGTGGTCGGTGGGCCCGCCCTCGTTGCGCAGCACCTCGCGCTCGAGCAGCGCTTCGCCGAGGCCGGCGACGTTGCCGTGACCGAAGATGCCCCAGCAGCCGGCGAAGAACGGGTGCCGCTCGCCGTCGCGCTCGACGTGCTGGGCCTCGAGGAAGCGGATGGTCGCCTGGGCGACGGTCAGGCGGGTGGTGCTCATGGGCGTCCTCCAGAAAAGGGCAGGCGTGAGTCGACGGGCTGCTCGGCCCAGGTGTCGCGGATCCACGCGTGGGCGGGGTCGTCGCAGATGAGCCAGGCGCGCTCGGAGCCGGGGCCGGCCATCACGTTGAGGTAGTACAGGTCGTAGCCGGGTACGGCCATCGAGGGGCCGTGCCAGCCGTGCGGAATCGTGATGGCGTCGCCGTCGCGGATCTCCTCGAGCACGTCGATCTCGGCGGACTCGTGTCCGTAGACGCGCTGGTAGGCGATGCCCGGACCAGTGGGTCCGGGGGCGACCTCGAAGTAGTAGATCTCCTCGAGCTCGGTCTCGCCATCGCGTTCCTCGTCGTGCTTGTGCGGCGGGTACGAGGACCAGTTGCCGCCGGGGGTGAGGACCTCGCAGGCGATGAGCCGGTCGGCGTCGAGCACGCCGGGGACGCCGAAGTTGTTGACCTGGCGGCTGGCCTGTCCCGCGCCACGCAGCTCGACCGGGATCTCGGAGGCCTCCATGTGGCGCGCGGGCAGCACGGCCTCGCAGCGGGCCGATGCGATGGCAAAGCGGCCACCGTCGATGCTCGTGAGGGTCGCCTCGGCGCCGCGCGGCACGTACACCTGGTCGCTCGGCCCGCTGAACACGTCACGGCGGCCGGCGAGGGTGAACGTCCGCCCGTCGCACGCGACCTGCGCGCCGCCGGACAGCGACAGCACGACCGCCTCGGAGTCCTCGAGGCAGAACGTCACCGATCCGCCGGGGGACAGAGTCGCGACACGCAGGCCGCAGTACTGCCAGCCGGCGCTCTCGGGCGTGATCTGCAGGGTGTACGAGTCGGTGGACGACTCGCCGGCCCGGACCAGGTGTGAGCTCACATCATCTCCACGGTGGCGTCGACGGCCGCCTCGACATTTCCGTCGGGCGGGAACAGCAGCGAGCGGCCGACCACCATGCCGCGCACCATGGGACTGGACAGCGCCTTGGACCAGGCGGCGAACTGGGCGCCCTGGTCGGGCCCCACCTCGCCACCCAGCAGCAGCACCGGGAGTGTGGTCGCCGAGAGGACGGCCTCCATGTCCTCGATCACGGGCAGCTTGAGCCACGTGTGGGCCGAGGTGGGTGCGAGACCCGCGGCGACGGTGGCCGAGCGCACGACGGCCTCGGTCGACAGGTCGTTGCGCACCCGCCCGTCGCCTCCATGATCGGTGCTGCGACCGGAGATGAAGGGTTCGACCATGGCCATCAGGCCGTGCTGGGCCAGGTCGCCGACGGCGTGGGCGCAGGACTGCATCGTCTGCACCGTGGCCGGGTCCTCCGGGTCGATGCGGAACAGCATCTTGCCGCCCTGCAGCCCGGTCGCCGCGATGGTGTCGGCGTCGTAACCGGTGAAGCGGTCGTCGATCTCGAAGCGGGTGCCGGCGAGGCCGCCCCGGTTCATCGAGCCGATGACGACCTTGTCCTCCAGCGCACCCAGCATGACCAGGTCCTCGACGAGGTCGGCGGTGCCGAGGAACCCGTCGACGCCGGGGCGGGCCAGGGCGCGCACGATGCGGTCGAGCAGGGCCGCGCGGTCGCCCATCGCGAGGGCGTCCGAGCCGGCGCGGAGCGCGCCGCGGGCGGGGTGGTCGGTGGCGATCAGCATGAGGCGGCCCGTGGCACCGACGAGAGTGTCGGGACGGCTGCGCTGCGCGAGCAGCTCGGCGACGTGCCCGGGTCGGGTGCTGCGGATCTCGACGATGCGGCGCAGTGCGTTGGTGTCGACGACCGTCATCGGGTCTGACCCTTCTGCAGGTGGTCGGTGAGCTCGGCGAGTGTGGGCATGGCGTCGGCGCAGGCGAGCTGTCCGGCGACGAAGGACCCGGCGGCGTTGGCGGCGCGGAGCATGCTGTCCAGCGGCGCCCCGGTGAGGAGGCCGTGCACGAGTGCCCCGCCGAACGCATCGCCGGCACCGAGGCCGTTGACGACGTCGACCGGCACGGGCGGGACCACCACGGACTCCTCGCCGCGGACCCCGAGCACACCCTCAGGTCCCTGCTTGACGATCGCGAGCTCGACGCCCGCGTCGCGCAGGGCCTTGGCCGCCGCTTCCGGCTCGGACTCGCCGATCGCGACGCGGCACTCCTCCCGGTTGCCGACGGCGACGGTCACGTGAGGCAGGGCCCGCTCGATCTGGGCGGTGGCGTCGGCGGGGGAGTCCCAGAACATGGGGCGGTAGTCGAGGTCGAGCACGGTGGTCCGGCCGCCGCGGGCCTCCAGCGCGGCCAGGTGGGCCTCGCGGCTGGGCTCCTGCGACAGACCGGTCACGGTGACCCAGAAGACCTCGGCGGCCCGGATGGCGTCGTAGTCGAGGTCATCGGGGTCGAGATGCAGGTCGGGCGCCTTCGGGCCCCGGTAGAAGTACAGCGGGAAGTCATCGGGCGGGAAGATCTCGCAGAACACGACGGGTGTCTGCAGCCCGGCGACCGGGGTGACCCATCGATCGTCGACGCCGAATCCCTGCAGCGAGCGGTGGATGAAGGTGCCGAACGGGTCGTCGCCGGTGCGGGTGATGGTCGCGGCGCGGTGACCGAGCCGCGAGGCTGCCACTGCCACGTTCGTCGAGCTGCCACCGAGGAACTTGCCGAACGACGTGACGTCGGGCAGGCCGACGCCGATCTGCTCGGGGTACACATCGACGCTGACGCGACCCATCGTGATCACGTCGAACGCGTCGGGGGGACCGCTCATGCGCCGACCCGGATGGCCAGCAGGAACTCGAGGCTGCGGCGCACGTTCTCGCGGGGGCCGTCGTCGACCGGGGCCTGCGCCATGCGCAGGTCCTGCTCGAGCACGTACCACCCGGTGTAGCCCGACTCCTCGAGCGTGGAGATCATGCGCTCGATCGCGACGTCGCCGTCGCCGAGGGGCTGGAACAGGCCGTCGGCCACGGCGTCGCCGAAGGCAAGCTCGCCGTCGCGGACCCGGACGGCCATCTGGGCGTCGACGTCCTTGAGGTGCATGTGGACGATTCGGTCCGTGTGCTGCTGCACGATCGCGACGGGATCGGCGCCCCCCACCATGAGGTGGCCGGTGTCGACGCACAGGCCGACGTGCGAGCCCGTGAGCACCCGGTCGACCTCGTCGGCTGTCTGCACCATGGTGCCGACGTGCGGGTGGATCGCGGCCGTCACGCCGCGGGAGGCCGCGTGGTCGCTGAGTCGGTCGAGGTTGCCCAGCAGGGTGTCCCACTGGGCCTCGTCCAGCACGGGCCGGTCGTCGTAGCCGTCGACCCCGCTGTAGGCGGCGAGCACGAGCACGGAGGCTTCGGCTGCGATGAGGGCGTCGATGAAGCGATCGACGTCGTGCAGCGGGTCGCGCCCAGCGTCGTGCAGCAGCACCGGCAGGAAGCCGCCCACCGAGCGCAGGCCGTACCCGGTGAGGGCCGCCGCCTTCTCGGCCGGGTCGTCGGGCAGGAATCCGTCAGGCCCGAACTCGGTGGCCGCCAGGCCGAGGTCGCGCATGTCGGCGAGGACGCGGTCGGCGGGCAGCTGGTGTCCCCAGCCGGGCGTCTCGCTGACGCCCCACGAGATTGGTGCACCTGCGATGCGATCAGTGAGCACGATGGGTCCTTTCTGGCACGAAGCGGGACACGATCGGCCCCGTGTCCAGTCTCCGTCGTGTGGCTCCGTGCTGTCAATACTTTGTCTTGACATATTGACGTAGGAACATGATTCGCGGCTAGGCTGTCGCCGTGTCAGAGTCCCTGCAGATCTCCGTCGACCGGTCCAGCCCCGTACCCCTGTACTTCCAGGTGGCCGAGCAGATCGAGCGGGCGATCTCCGACGGCCGCCTGTCGCCGGGCCAGAAGATCGACAACGAGGTCGCCTTCGCGACCGAGCTCGGACTGTCGCGGCCCACCATGCGCCAAGCGATCCAGACCCTCGTCGACAAGGGCATGCTCGTGCGCAAGCGCGGCGTGGGCACCCAGGTCGTGCGCAGCGAGATCCGTCGATCGGTCGAGCTGACCAGCCTGTACGACGACCTGGCCCGCGCCGGCGAGCAGCAGCACACCGACGTGCTCGGCCTCGCCCGCGGCCCCGCCGACGAGGACGTCGCCGCTGCCCTGCAGATCGCCGCGGGCGACGAGGTCTGGTGCCTGCGCCGGCTGCGCTGGGTCAAGGAGCAGCCGCTCGCGATCATGACCAACCACCTGCCGGCCGCCATGGTGGACCTGTCGTCGATCGACTTCACCCGGGTGGGCCTGTACGGCGAGCTGCGCCGACTCGGCATCCACCTGCGCGTCGCGCACCAACGGATCGGGGCGCGACCTGCCGACCAGGCCGAGGGCCGGCTGCTCGCCCAGCGCAAGGGGGCGCCCCTACTGACCATGTCGCGCACGGCGTTCAACGACGCTGGCGTGGCGATCGAGCACGGTTCGCACGCCTACCGCCCCGACCTGTACGCGTTCGAGGTCACCCTCGTGGACCGCTGATACGGCGGTGGCGGCCACCCCGAGGGATGACCGCCACCGATCGTGTGGAGCTGGGGAGGATCAGCCCTCCTGGTCGGCCAGCTGCTCGGCGAAGTCGGCCGCGTTGTCGGCGGTCACGAGGGTCACGCCGGTGTCGATGCGCTCCTCGATGGTCTCGCCGTCCAGGACCTTGAGCGCCTCGAGCACGCCCGTCTCGCCCATCGTGAACGCGTTCTGCGCGACGGTGGCGGTGAGCTCGCCGGCCTCGATCGAGGCAACGGCGTCGCCCGTGCCGTCGACGCCGACGATGGTGAACTCGGCGGGGTCGAGGCCTGCGGACTTGACGGCCTCGGTCGCGCCGAGCGCCATGTCGTCGTTCGCGGCGAAGATGATGCGGATGTCCGGGTTGGCCTGCAGGGCGTCAGCAGTCACCGAACGTCCCTCGGCGCGGTCGGAGTTGCCCGACAGGCTTGCCACGACCTCGATGCCGGCGGCCTCGAGGACCTCCTGGGCGCCGGTGACACGGTCGTCGGTCGACGGGTTGCCGGGCACGCCGCTGATCAGCAGCGCCTCGCCGCTGTCGGTCTGGCTGGTGATGAATTCTCCGGCCTGCTGGCCGGCGCTGAGGTTATCGGTGCCGATGAAGGTCAGGGCGCCGTCCCAGCCGTCGATGTTGGTGTCGACCAGCAGCACGGGGATGTCGGCGGCCACGGCCTCCTCGAGGATCGGCTGCAGCTGCTCGGCCTGGGTCGGTGCGACCACGAGGGCATCGACCTGCTGGGTGATGGCGGTGCGAACCTTGTCGATCTGCTCCTGCACCGCAGTCTCCTGCGTGGCGCCGGCCAGGGTGACGTCGGCGCCGGTCTCCTCACCGGCGGCCTCGGCACCACCCTTGACCTGCAGCCAGTAGGGCGAGGTCAGGGTCTTGAGAACCACGGCCACGCGGGCGCCGTCGGCAGAGCCGCCGTCGCCCCCGGAGTCGGAGTCGGAGCCGCAGGCGCTGAGCACCATCGACAGGGCTGCGACGGCTGTGCCGAGGCCCAGCAGTCGGGAGCGAGAGTTGGTCATGGGGGATTCACTTTCCTTCGGGTTGGGCGCCGACGATCATGCCCACGATGTCCTGCATCGTGTCGACCGTCGGCTTGGAGGTGCCGACCACGCGCCCCTGGCGCATGACGACGGCGTGATCGCACACCTTGACCACGTGGTCCATGTTGTGCGAGATCAAGATGACCGAGATGTCGTGCTCCTCGGGGAGGCGACGGACGGCGTCGAGCACGTTCTTCGTCTCGCGCAGCCCGAGGGCCGCGGTGGGCTCGTCGAGGATCAGCACGCGGTTCGCGAACGCGACCGCGCGGGCCACGGCGATGGCCTGGCGCTGTCCGCCGGACATGAGGCCGATCGAGCTGTTCCAGCTGGGCAGGTGCACCTGCAGCTTGTCGAGGCGCTCCTCGGCGTCCTTGCGCATGGCCTTGCGGTCGAGCCAGCCGAACCCGCGCAGGCCGCGGGGCTTGGTCAGCTCGTTGCCGATGTACAGGTTGGTGACGATGTCGAGGTTGTCGAACAGTGCGAGGTCCTGGTAGACGGCCTCGATACCGTGCTCGCGAGCCTCGGTGGGCGTGCGGATGGCCACGGGCTTGCCGTCGATCAGCAGCTGACCGCCGTCGAGCGGGTGCACCCCGGTGATCGACTTGATGAGGGTCGACTTGCCAGCGCCGTTGTCGCCGAGCAGACCGACCACCTCGCGTCGGTGCAGCTTGAGGTCGACACCGTTGAGCGCCGTCACGGCGCCGAAGCGCTTGACCGCTCCCTGGACCTCGAGGACGGGGACGTCGGTCATCTCAGGCCTCCTTCTCGTCGGTGCGGATGGTGCGGAGCTTGGTCTCGAGGTGGCCGCGCAGCACGTCGAGCTCGACGGCCAGGACCACCACGACGCCGAGGGCCACGAGCTGCCAGGCGGTGTCGACGCCCAGCAGGTTGAGGCCGTTGCGGATGACTCCGAGGATCAGAGCGCCCACGAGCGCCCCGATCACCGTGCCACGTCCGCCGAAGAAGCTGGCGCCACCGATGATGACGGCGGCGATCGCGTAGAGCTCGAGGTTCAGGCCGGCCGTGGGGTAGGCCGAGTTGGTCTGACCGGAGACGACGATGGCGGCGACGCCGGCTGACATGCCGCTGAGCACGTAGACCGAGATCAGGACCCGGTCGACGGGGATGCCGACCCGGCGGGCGCCCTCGCGGTTGCTCCCGATGGCGTAGATCCACTGGCCCCAGGTGATGCGGCTCAGCAGCAGATGCACCAGCAGGCCGAGGGCGACCACGAGCAGCACTGCGATCGGCAGGTCGCCGATGCGGGCCGAGCCGAGATTGCGGACGCTGGCGGGCATGCCCGTGATGGGGGTGCCTCCCGAGATGAGCAACGCGACGCCCCGGGCCGCGAGATACATCGCGAGCGTCGGAAGGAACGGGTGGGGGATCTTCCCCTTCACGAACAACGTGCCGCTGATCGCCCCGGCGAGCCCGCCGGTGAGGATCATCGTCGGGATCATCAACCAGCCCGAGACGATGTCGAAGTCGCGGATCCACAGCGCACCGGTGATGCTCGTCAACGCGATCAGCGAGCCGAGCGACAGGTCGATCCCTGCCGTGATGATGACCATCAGCTGGCCCAGCGCCAGGATCGCCACGACAGATGCCTCGAGTCCGACGTTGCCGAGGTTGCGGCTGGTCAGGAACACCGGGCTGGCCGCCGTCATGATGACGACGATGGCGCCGAGCATCAACAGCGGGCCGAGCCGAACGAGGGACAGGGAGAGCTTGACCCTGCGGCTGGCTCCGCTGCGTGGTCCAGCGGGTGGGGAGGCTGAGGGGGGATCTGCAGTCGTGGTCATGTGCGGTACCTGTCTTGTCGTGTTCAGCGAGACGTGGTGCTGGGCTCGGCGATGTGGATGGGGGCACCGCTTCGGCGGCTCTGCTCGCAGGCCTCGGCCAGCTCGAGACTGATGAGACTGTCACGCACCGGCGACGGGTTTGCCCTTCGGCCCGCGATGACATCACAAAACGCAGCCATCTCAGCGGCGTACGCCGCAGCGAAACGGGTGGGAAATCCGCTGAACGGCTCGGGTGCGACGGTGCGGCCCTCAGGGCCCAAGAAGGCCAGAGGGGTGTGGCGGGGATCGGACAGCCCGACGGCAAGGGAGTCGCGCGAACCGAGCACCTCGATGCGGTGGTCGTACCCGATCGGGTTGAGGCGGGTGCCGGACAGCTGTGCGATCGCGCCGCTGTCGAACGTCAGTGTGACGGTGGCCACGTCCACGTCGTCGGCGTCGGCGAACATCTGGTCGATGAGCACCGATCCCTGGGCGCTGACCTCGACGACGCGCTGATCCACCAGCCACGGCACCGCGTCGAGATCGTGGATCAGCAGATCTCGGAAGATGCCGCCCGACGTGGGCACGTAGGAGGGGTCAGGGGGCGTCGCGTCGCATCCGGTGGTCCGGACGACCAGGATGTCGCCCATCTCCCCGCCCTCGATACGTCGCTTGAGCTCGGCCAGCTCCGGATCGAAGCGGCGCTGGAATCCGACGAGGACGGTGCCCGCGTGGGCCTCGACGTGCTCGACCAGTTCGGTCATCGTGGCCAGGTCCGAGGCGATGGGCTTCTCGCAGAGCGCAGGTACGCCCGCTGCGACGGCTGCCCGCACGATCTGTGGATGAGTGGCGGTGGGGGTGGCGATGACGACGCCGTCGCTGGACTCGAAAGTCTCCTCGAGCGAGGAGCACGCCAGGTACCCGTCGCCGAGCCGTTCAGCAGCGGCGTGCGCGGCCCCAGCTGCCTCATCATGCAGCAGGACCGTATCGACCTGATCGGTTCGAGCCAGGTTGCGGGCGTGCATCATCCCGATGCGTCCCGTGCCGATGACGGCGATCTTCATCTGTGTCCTCTCACGACATTTTCTCTGACCTGCATCATGTGACACGGTTCACATCCATGTCAAGACATACCTACAAATAGGACTGCACGCCGAAGCCGCTCCCGGCCCCTCGCGCCGGACGTGACCGGCGGTCTCGTCGCTACGCCCGTGGCGAACAGGGCGTGGTTTACGTGTGTTCGTCGGACTCGCCGTCTAGGGTCGAGAACGTGAACACACCAGACATCCAGGACATGGCCGGCGACGCCGGACCGTCCGACCTCGACGGGCACATCTACCAGCGACTCCTGCGTGAGCGCATCGTGTTTCTCGGGTCGGAGGTTCGCGACTCGAACTCCAACGCGATCTGCGCACAGATGCTGCTGCTGAACGCGGAGAACCCGCAGGCCGACATCTTCTTGTACATCAACAGCCCGGGCGGTTCGGTCGACTCGGGCATGGCGATCTACGACACCATGCAGTTCATCAGCAACGACGTCGCCACCTTCGGCATGGGCCTCGCCGCATCCATGGGCCAGTTCCTGCTCGCGGCCGGCACGGCCGGCAAGCGGTACGCCCTGCCCCATGCGCGGATCATGATGCACCAGCCCTCGGGTGGTATCGGCGGATCGGCCTCGGACATCAAGATCCAGGCAGAGCAGAGCGTCCTGCTCAAGAAGCAGCTCAACGCGCTGCAGTCGCACCACAGTGGCCAGACGGTCGATCAGATCGAGATCGACTCGGACCGCGACCGCTGGTTCACACCCGAGCAGGCCAAGGAGTACGGCCTGATCGACCACGTCGTCGCAAGCGCTGGAGAGGTCAAGTCATGAGTTATTACATGCCGCAGTGGGAAGAGCGCACGTCGTACGGCTTCCGGCGCATCGACCCCTACACCAAGCTGTTCGAGGACCGCATCATCATGCTGGGCACCCCGATCAGCGACGACGTCGCCAACGCGGTCATGGCGCAGCTCATGAGCCTGCAGGCCATGGACCCCGACCGCGACATCAGCATCTACATCAACAGCCCCGGCGGCTCGTTCACGGCGTTGACCGCCATCTACGACACGATCCGTTACCTCAAGCCCGACGTGCAGACGTTGTGCCTGGGTCAGGCGGCCTCGGCCGCTGCGATCCTGCTGGCCGCGGGTACCCCGGGCAAGCGTCTGGCGCTGCCCAACAGCCGCATCCTGATCCACCAGCCGTACACCGAGGGCACCGGCGGTCAGATCTCCGACCTGGAGATCCAGGCCAACGAGATCTTCCGCATGCGTGAGCTGATGGAGAAGATGCTGGCCGAGGCCACAGGCAAGTCCATCGAAGAGGTCAGCAAGGACGTCGATCGCGACAAGATCCTCACCGCCCAGCAGGCGCTGGAGTACGGGATCGTCGACGAGGTCCTCGACACCCTCAAGACCCCCGCAGTCTGACGACACGCCCCCCGAGCGCGGCTCATGCAGGCGCGTGAGCGCGCCCGGGCGGTTAGTGTGAAGTCTTCCGAACCCGCGCAGTACCCGACGGGTGTTGCACCCAAGAAGCTGTACCCAAGAATTCAGTACCGACGAGAGGAACATCCACGTGGCACGCATTGGTGAGACTGCCGATCTGCTGAAGTGTTCCTTCTGCGGCAAGAGTCAAAAACAGGTCAAGAAGCTGATCGCGGGTCCGAGCAGCATCTACATCTGCGATGAGTGCATCGAGCTGTGCAACGAGATCATCGAGGAAGAGCTGGCCGAAGGCGTCGAGCTCAGCCTCGGCGAGCTGCCCAAGCCGCACGAGATCTTCGACTTCCTCAACGGCTACGTCGTCGGCCAGGACAACGCCAAGAAGTCACTGGCGGTCGCGGTCTACAACCACTACAAGCGCGTGCAGGCCCAGAGTGCCGCCGGTCGTGGCAAGGACGACCAGGTCGAGCTGGCCAAGTCCAACATCTTGCTGGTCGGCCCCACCGGTTGCGGCAAGACCTACTTGGCCCAGACCTTGGCGCGCATGCTGAACGTCCCCTTCGCGATCGCGGACGCCACCGCCCTGACCGAGGCCGGTTATGTCGGCGAGGATGTCGAGAACATCCTACTCAAGCTGATCCAGGCCGCGGACTACGACGTCAAGAAGGCCGAGACGGGCATCATCTACATCGACGAGGTCGACAAGATCTCGCGCAAGAGCGAGAACCCTTCCATCACCCGGGACGTGTCGGGCGAGGGCGTGCAGCAGGCGTTGCTGAAGATCCTCGAGGGCACCACCGCCTCGGTGCCCCCGCAGGGCGGACGCAAGCACCCGCACCAGGAGTTCATCCAGATCGACACCACCAACGTGCTGTTCATCGTCGGTGGGGCCTTCGCGGGCCTCGACCAGATCATCGAGCAGCGCAGCGGCAAGGTGAGTCTCGGGTTCGGGGCGGCTCCGGCACCCGCAGATGTCGCTGCTCCCGAGAAGATGTACTCCAAGGTGCTGCCCGAGGACCTGCTCAAGTTCGGCCTCATCCCCGAGTTTATCGGCCGTCTGCCTGTCGTGGCCGCGGTCGACAACCTCGATCAGGAGGCCTTGGTGGCCATCCTGACCGAGCCCCGCAACGCGCTGACCAAGCAGTACGAGCGGTTGTTCGAGATCGACGACGTCCAGCTCGAGTTCGGCCCGGGTGCCGCCGAGGCCATGGCCGATCTCGCCCTGGCACGCGGCACGGGTGCGCGTGGTCTGCGCTCGATCATCGAGGCCGTCCTCGAACCGGTCATGTACGAGGTGCCCAGCCGCGACGACGTGGCCAAAGTCGTCGTCACGGCCGAGACGGTCACCGACCACCAGCTGCCGACCATCCTCACGCACAAGGACGTGGCCAAGAAGGCCTCCTGACCCGTGCGGACAGGATGATCAGGTCACTGGTGAGGGCAAGTGATCAGGTCACCGGTGACGGCAGAGTGATCAGGTCGCGCAGCGGTGCGGCGCTGACCCGGTCCTCGGGGCGCGAGACGAACAGCTCAGCGTGGTAGTACCCGTCGTCCTCTCGGCCCGTCGGGTCGTGGCCGTGGTCGCGCACTGACTCGATCGCCCATGCCTGCTCGTCGTCGCTGACGAAGCGCCGCTGGCGTACCGTCCCCTCCGCGAGCTCGGTCACGAGTCCGTGGGCAGCCAGGGTGTTCTGCACGGCGGCGTAGTCGTACGTGCGCAGGCACAGCGATGCGACGGTCACGGTGGGCGGAGCGTGGCGCAGCAGTCGTTCGAAGGTCTTGCCGGTGACGTACCCGATGCCACCGGTGGTGGTGATGAGGTCGACCCCGGACAGCAGCTCGGCGAGTTGCGGCGAAGGCTCGTCGGTCTCGAGATTCTCCGCCGCTCCGTGGTCGAGGGCACCGACCTCGACGGCGTACTGCACGGCGTGCTCGGCGATGTCGATGCCGATGGTCTCGACCGCGTCGTGGCGGCGGTGATCGCGCAGCAGGCCACGGTCGGCTGCGATGAGCTCGTCGGTGGACAACGATTCGCGCTGCGCTGCGCGGTAGTGAGCGGTCAGGTCGTCCATCGACAGATCGGTGGTCATCAGCGAGGTGACGATCCCGTACGAGCAGCACACGTCGAGCACGGTGGGCCTGTCAGCCTGGGGAGGGCTGGCGACGCGCAACAGCTGGTCGAAGATGTCGGCTCCGTGCTGAGGAATCTGGTAGTCGAACTCCGCCAGGGTCGAGTAGTACGCCCGCGGATCGTCTTGGTCGTAGATCGTGCCGAAGTCAGCCTTGTGCAGATCGGTCGTGAGATGGGAACGGTCCGTGGACGACGTCATGGTCACCTTTCGGGAGGGGGAGTGTCGTGCTCGGTCACGTCCCACGGTAGGCGTGCTCGTCTTCATGGCAAGTTCGGACCCCATCGGGTCGGCGTCTAGGTTGGCTTGCATGACTTCTGTCGACATCGCTCTGCTCGGCGCCACCGGCTTCACCGGCGGCCTGACGGCCGACTACCTGGCCACGCACCTGCCCGACGGCGCCACCTGGGCCATCGCAGGTCGCAACCAGGCCAAGCTGGAGACGGTGGCTGATCGTGTCGAGGCACTCGGCGGTGTGCGGCCCGAGATCATCTCGGCGGACAGCACCAACGCCAGCTCGATGTCGGCGCTGGCTGGAAGCACCCGCGTGCTCGCCACCACGGTGGGGCCCTACCTGCAGCACGGCGAGGCCGCCGTCAAGGCCGCAGCCGAGGCCGGGATCGCCTACATCGACCTGACCGGTGAGCCGGAGTTCGTGGACCGCATGTGGCTGAAGTACCACGATGTCGCGCAGCAGTCCGGCGCCCGCCTCATCCACGCGTGCGGGTTCGACTCCATCCCGTACGACCTCGGCGTGCTCTTCACGGTGCGCCAGCTGCCTGAGGGAGTGCCCCTGTCCGTCAGTGGCTACATCCGTGCTGGCGGCACGGCGTCGGGCGGCACGTATCACTCCGCCATCGGGGCGTTTGCCGGTATCCGCGGTGCCGGCAAGATCGCAGCCGAGCGCAAGCAGCGCGAGACGCGGCCCGAGGGTCGCACGATTCGCGGCGGCGGCACGATCGGTCGCGGTGCCGCCGGCAAGGGATGGGGGCTGCCGCTGCCGACCATCGATCCGCAGATCGTGCTGCGCTCGGCACGCGCACTCGAGCGCTACGGCCCCGAGTTCAGCTATCAGCACTTCGCGCAGTTCACCAGGCTGCCGGTTCTGGCGGCCACCCTGGTCGGCGGCGGCGTGATGCTGGCCGGTGCGCAGCTGGCGCCCACCCGTGCCCTGCTGCTCAAGCTGAAGACCCAGGGCGACGGCCCTGACGAGGCCAGGCGTGAGAAGTCGTGGTTCTCGTTGCGCCTCATCGGCACCGGCGGCGGCCAGTCCGTCATCACGCAGGTCAGCGGCGGCGATCCGGGCTACACCGAGACCGCCAAGATGCTCAGCGAGTCAGCGCTCTGCCTCGCCTTCGATGAGCTGCCCGAGGTCTCAGGGCAGACCACGACTGCGGTGGCCATGGGCGACGCCCTGATCGGCCGGCTGCAGGCCGCAGGCATCACCTTCCGCACCATCTAGCTGGTCAGGCAGTCTGCTCTGCGTCGAGGTCCTGGCCGACCAGATCAGCGATCTGGTCCACGAGGTCGGCGTCGGCGCTCTCCACCGTGATGGAATCGCCCTGCTTGGCGCCCAGCGTCATGATCAGCAGCGCCGAGCCGGCATCGATGGGGGTGCCGCCGGACTTCGACAGCGTCGCGGGTGTGGTGGCGGCCGAGGCCGCCTGCGAGATGAGGGCGGCTGGTCGGGCGTGCAGGCCGACCGCTGATCCGACGGTGATGGTCTTGCTGGTCATGGTGTTCATCCTTCGTTCCAGTGGTGCACATCGGGCAGGGGAGGTAGATCTGCGGGTCGGGGCATGGTCGAACCGGGGAGCGCCGCTGCGGCACTGCCGTAGGCGACGGCGAGGCTGAGCCGCTTGGCCGCATCCAGGCCGTCGAGAGCGCCCAGCAGGTAGCCCGCCAGTGCGGAGTCGCCTGCACCGACGGTGCTCCGCGCCTCGACGCTGGGAGCATCGGCGTGCCATGAGCCCTCACCGGACACCAGAACGGCGCCCGCTGGTCCGAGAGTGACCAGGACGGCGCCGATCCCGGCATCGATCAGCGGCATCGCCGCGGCAACCACGGCATCGACGGTCGTGAGGGTCGACGCGTCGACCCCGACGAGGTCGGCGAGCTCGGTCTCGTTGGGCTTGATCAGGTCGATGCGGTGCGGCTGTCGGCGCACGGCCTCGCGCAACGGTTCGCCCGAGGTGTCCAGGGCGATCGAGAGTCCGTCCCCCGCCACGCGGGCAATGACATCGGCGTACCAGTGAGAAGGGACACCGGGGGGCAGGGAGCCGGACAGGACCGCCCAGCGGGCGCCGGGGGTCTCGCGTGCGACCTCGTTGATGAGCGCGTCCAGGTGTGCGGGGTCGAGCGCCGAACCCGGGGCATTCACCTTGGTGGTCACACCGTCGGGCTCGGCGAGGGTCAGATTGATCCGGGACGCCAGGCCGGTGGGGACGGCTCGATGGGTGAGCCGCAGCTCGCGGAGTCGGACCAGCAGGGGATCGTCATGGTCGCCGGGCAGCACGGCGACAGCCAGCTGTCCCGCCTGCCTCACCACCTGCGCCACGTTGACGCCCTTGCCGCCCGCATCGTCGTGGGTCGAGATCGACCGCAGCACCTCGCCGCGGGCCAGCGGCTCCGACAGGGTGATCGTGCGATCGATGCTGGGATTGGGCGTGAGGGTCACGATCATGCGATGACGACCTTCACGTGGTGCGCCTCGAGGGCCGCGATGTCTTCCGCCGAGATGCCGTCGTCGGTCACCACGATGTCGAGGTCGTCGTACGTCGCGAAGGTGAAGACGTGGCGCTCGGCCAGCTTGGAGGAGTCGAACACAGCGACGACAGTGGTCGCACAGCGCACCAGGGCCCGTTTCGCCGCAGCTTCCTCGCCGTCGGGCGTGCTGAGACCGGACTCGGGTCCTGCGGCGTTCGTCGCGAGGAAGCAGACGTCGACATGCATCTCGTTGACCGCGTCGATCATGCTCTGCCCCACGGCGGCGGCCGTCACGCCGCGCACGCGCCCCCCGAGGATGTGCAGGTTCACCGACGGGATGGCTGTGAGCTTGGCGGCGATCGGGATCGCGTGGGTGATCGCTGTCAGCGGGTGGTCGAGGGGGATCTCGTCGACCAGGTGGCTGATGGTCGTGCCGGCGTCCAGGGCGATGCTACCGCCCTCGGGTGGCAACAGGTCGGCAGCGGCCCTGGCGATGCGCGCCTTCAGGTCGGTGTTGGTCGAGGTGCGTTGGGTCAGACCCGGCTCGAGGATGCGCAGGGCCCGGGTAGACACGGCGCCGCCATGGACCCGCTTGGCCAGGCCGTCGCGCTCGAGAGCGGCCAGATCGCGCCGAATGGTCTCGCTGGACACGTCGAGCTCGCGGGCCAGGTCGACGACCACGAGGCGTCCGTCGACCTGTAGGCGCTCAGCCAGAAGTTGTTGACGTTCAGGTGCGTACACGTGCCCCCCTCGGGCAGACGGTCTGACGACCGAATAAGTGAGATTGTGTGGTTTTCAACCTCTTACCCGTAGTTTTACGTGCCCGATCGGAGTAAAGTCAAGGATATGCGTGAGTTCAGTCACATATTCGGCCATGAACGGGCCTTCCAGGAGGATGAACAGAGATGACGGTCCTGCTCGGCAACGGTGTGGTCCCCGGAATTGGTGCCGGACCGGTGGTGCGGCCGATACCGCGACCCACGGTGCCGGCCGACGAGCAGCCGGTACAGCCTGACGAGGGGGCCGTGCTGTTCACCGCTGCCGCCACTGCCGTGGCCGATCGTCTCGCCTCACGGGCGAATCACGCCAGCGGCGCCGCCTCGGAGGTGCTGATGGCCACGGCAACGCTGGCCCGCGACCGCGGCCTGGTCGCACTGGTGACCAAGCACCTGGGTGACGGCACCGGGCTGTGCGCCTCGACGGTGGCTGCCATCGACGAGCTGAGCGCGATGTTCGCCGCTGCCGGCGGGTTGATGGCTGAACGGGTCACGGATCTGCGGGACGTGCAGGACAGGATCATCGCCGAGCTGATCGGGCAGTCGGAGCCCGGCATCCCGACGGCAGACGTGCCCTCGGTGCTGTGCGCCGACGACCTCGCCCCGGCCGACACCGCCGGGCTCGACCCCGCCACGGTCGTCGCTATCGCCACCTCGTTGGGTGGGCCCACCAGTCACACGTCGATCATCGCCCGGCAGCTCGGCATCCCCTGTGTAGTCGGAACGGTGGGGCTCGGCGACGTTGCGGTGGGCACGTATGTGCTCGTCGACGGCGCACTCGGCGAGGTCGTCCTGGATCCCGCAGCAGATCTCGTCGCGACCCGCCTCGAGGCGGCAACCGCCGCCGGCGAGGCCGCTGCTGCCTGGCGCTCGCCCGGTCGCACCCGTGACGGCCACGGAGTCGACGTCCTGGCCAACGTCCAGGACGGCGCCGGTGCGCGCCGCGCCGCCGGCACCCAGGTGCAGGGAGTGGGCCTGTTCCGCACCGAGCTGTGCTTCCTCGACCGGGACGTCGAGCCCACCGTGTCGGAGCAGGCGAGCATCTACGGGGAGGTGTTCGAGGCGATGTGGGGCCGCAAGGTGGTCATCCGCACGCTCGACGCCGGCTCGGACAAGCCGGTCAGCTTCGCCACCATCACGAACGAGCCGAACCCCGCGTTGGGTGTTCGGGGCATGCGGCTCGGCTGGCGCGACGAGGGTCTGATGGACCGGCAGCTCGACGCCATCGCCCAGGCTGCCGGTACAGCAGCCGGACCGGTCTGGGTCATGGCGCCCATGGTCGCCACCGAGGACGAGGCCGCATGGTTCGGGGCCAAGGTCCGCGACCGTGGCCTGGTGCCGGGGGTGATGATCGAGATCCCGAGCGCTGCGCTGCTGGCCGATCGCATCCTGCGCCACGTCGACTTCGTCTCGATCGGCACCAACGACCTGAGCCAGTACGCCTTCGCCGCCGACCGGATGGCCCCGTCGTTGGCGCGGCTCACCGATCCCTGGCAGCCGGCGTTGCTCGCCCTGATCCGGACGGTTGCCGACGCCGGCATCGCCGCGGGCAAGCCCGTGGGTGTCTGCGGGGAGGCGGCGGCGGACCCGCAGCTGGCGTGCGTCCTCGTGGGACTGGGCGTCACCTCGTTGTCGGCGGCAGCCACGGCGGCGCCGCTGGTCGGCGCCACGATCGGCGCGGCGACGCTCCAGCAGTGCCGCGAGGCCGCGGCCGGGGCGCTGTCCGCCTCGGGGCCGGCGGAGGGTCGAGAGGCTGCCCGCGCCGCCCTGTCCTGATCTCGGCGCCACTGGCTGCACAGCACGAAGGGCGCCTCCTTTGCGGTAGGCGCCCTTCGTGGTTCGTGGTTCGTGGTTCGTGGTTCGTGGTCCGTGGTGTCGACGTGTCTGTCAGGAGGCGTGTGGCTCGATGGTCACCTTGATGCCTGCGCCGCTCTTGACGATGTCGATGGCCTTCAGCACATCACTCAACGGCAACCGATGGGTGATGAGGTCGCCGACCGGCACTGCACCGGAGGCGATGCGCTGGAGCGCGTCCTTGTTGTTTGCAGGGCTCGAGCCGTTGGCGCCCACGATGCTGAGCTCGCGGTAGTGCACCAGGTTGGAGTCCAGGCTGATGGTGGGCCTGTCCTTGGGCAGTCCGCCGAAGAAGCTGATGCGGCCCTGCCGGGCGGCGTACTGCACCGCCTGTTCCTGGGCGATGCCGGCAGCGGTCGCTGTGATGGCGACGTCGGCTCCGCGTCCGCCGGTCAGCTTCATGACGGCCTCGACGACGTCGACCTCGCCGGCGCAGATCGTCTCGTCGGGCTTAACCAGATCGGCTGCCTGGTCCAGTCGGCCGCGGTTGAGCTCGATCAGCGTGATGCGCCTGGCGCCGTTGGCCCGCGCTAGGCGAACGTGCAGGCATCCGATGGGGCCTGATCCGACCACGACGACGTCATCGCCCTCGCCGACGCGGGCGAGATTCTGCGCATTGATAGCACATGCGAACGGCTCGGCCACCGACGCCTCGGCGTAGGAGAGGCCCTCGGGGATCTGGTTCAGGCCGTCGACCTTGAGCACCTCCCGCGGCACGATCATGTTCTCGGCGAAGCCACCGTCGAACTGGTAGCCCATCGACACTTGATTCGGGCACACCGACATCCGGCCGCGGGTGCACTCGTCGCAGTCCCCACAGGGAACGGCGGCGATGACCTGCACCCGGTCGCCCGGTGCCCACGAAGACCCGTAAGTCGCGTTGACCGCGGACCCGACCTCGACGACCTCGCCGGCGATCTCGTGACCGATCACGCGCGGGAGGGGGTGCAGATTCTGATGGCCCGCGCCGAAGATCTTGACGTCGGTGCCGCACGTGGAGCAGGCGTGCACCTTGATCTTGACCTCGTCGGGACCGGGCGTTGGTTCGTCGGCGTCCTCGTAGCGCAGGTCGCCGGGGGCGTAGAAGCGTGCCACCTTCATCAGTCGGATTCTCCTTCGTCGGGTTGGAGCAGCGCGAGCACCGTGTCGGCGTCGGCTACTTCTCGTAGTTGCCGGGCGCTCTCGGGGTCGACCAGGATGCTGGCCAGCTTCGACAGGATGCCGACGTGGTTGTCGCCCGCAGCCGCGATGCCGATCGCGATACGCACGTCGTTGCCGTTCCAGTCGACGCCCTCGGGGAAGCGCACGAACGAGAGCGCGTCCCGCTGGACGGAGCCCTTGCTCTCGACGGTCCCGTGGGGGATGGCGAAGCCCTCGCCCATGTAGGTGGACACCGACTGCTCGCGGGCGAGCATGGCCTCGACGTAGGACGCCTCGACAGCACCGACGTCGACCAGGACCTGGCCGGTCAGGCGGATCGCTTGTTCGGCCGTCGAGGCCGTTGCGTCAATCACGACGGCCTCGCGGCTCAGCAGATCAGCCACTGATTTGTCCCGAACCCATCAGGATCTTCTTGACCAGCGCGGTGACGGCCGGATCACCCAGAAAGATCTGGAACGGCACGATCGGCGTGCCCGGGGCGGTGGCCCTGGCCCGATCGGCCAGGCCCTGGTGGCAGATCACCACGTCCGCGTCGTCCGGGATCGAGACCACGGGGGTGTGCTCGACCGTGACTCCGGACTTCTTGAGCTGTCCCTTCAGGGTGCTGGCGAGCATCACGCTGCTGCCCATGCCGGCGTCGCAGGCCACGACGAGCTTCCTGATCGCGGAGGCGTCGATGGTGTTCATGCGGTGCCTGCTTCCTGCATGTCTTCCTCGATGGCTTCTTCATCACCCTCGGCGTTGCGACCGAATCCCATGAGCGCGGAAGCGACGGAGAAGGAGACCAGGGTGGAGATCACGACGCCGGCGATCATGCCGGCGTAGTTGCCGAAGCCCTTGGGCGTCTGGATGATGTAGGCGAAGATGCTGCCCGGAGATGGAGACGCCACGAGTCCTGCACCGGTGAGCTGGAAGGTCGCGACGCCCGCGGCGCCACCGGCGATGACGGCCAGGATCAGCTTCGGCTTCATCAGAATGTACGGGAAGTAGATCTCGTGGATGCCACCGAGGAACTGGATGATGATCGCAGCCGGGGCGCTCTGGCGCAGCAGGCGCGGTCCGAAGAACATGTAGGCCAGCAGGATGCCCAGGCCGGGTCCGGGGTTGGACTCGAGCATGAACAGGATCGACTGACCGGTCTCCTTCGCGTCGATCGCGCCGAGCGGGGTCAAGATGCCCTGGTTGATCGCGTTGTTGAGGAACAGGATCTTGGCCGGCTCGATGACCACCGAGGCCAGCGGCAGAAGGTTGCGCTCGACCAGAGCGTCGACGCCCTCGCCCAGGCGATCGGTCATCCACTGCACGACGGGGCCGGCGCCCTTCAGGCCGACGATCGCGAGCGCGCCGCCGATGATGCCGGAGGAGAAGTTGTCCACCAGCATCTCGAAGCCGGGCTTGATCTTGCCCTCGATCCGCTCGTCCCACTTCTTGATCAGGTAGCCGCCGAGCGGGCCCATGATCATGGCGCCGAGGAACATCGGCACCTCGGTGCCGACGATGACGCCCATCGTGGCCACGGCCCCGACGACGCCGCCGCGGTGACCGTGCAGCATCTTGCCGCCGGTGAAACCGATCAGCAGCGGGAGGAGGAAGAGGATCATGGGATCGACGAGTGCGGCGAGGCCTTCGTTCGGCAACCACCCGGTGGGGATGAACAGTGCCGTGATCAAGCCCCAGGCGATGAAGGCACCGATGTTCGGCATGACCATGCCGGCGAGATGGGCACCGAACCTCTGGATGTTGGCGCGAACGCCGGTGCCCGCTGCCATGGGCGTGTAGTTGGACATGTGCTCTCCTCGGGATGCCGCGGGACTACCGCGTAGTGATCTGCGTCACGAGAACATCAAATGCCCGATTGTGTGGTTTTGTCAAGAACATTGTGAGTTCTTGTGAGATTTAGTCGGAGTTCGGCAAGTCCAACGTGGCCTCGACGAGGATTTCAGGGCCACCCGTGGTGGTTTCGACCGGGCCAGTGACTCGTCCGGCGGCGCGGACGTCATCGAGGGCGAGGGCCAGCAGGTCCAGCGACTCCTGTGCCGCGGTGACCTGCACCCGGGTGGCCTGGGTCTTCTGGCCGACCTTGGCGGTCGACTTGGCGCCGCGGATGCCGGCCAGCACCGTGGCGGCGGTGGGAAGCAGGGCCGGATCGGCCGGGGTCGTCGCGATGTCGTCGAGGGTGGGCCACGCCGACCGGTGGATCGAGCCGCTCTGCCACCACGACCAGACCTCCTCGGTCACGTACGGCAGGAACGGCGCCAGCAGGCGCAGCTGCACCGACAGGGCGATCGCGAAGGCGCTGCGGGCCGAGGAGCCACCCTCGTCGTCGCGGCGGGCTCGCTCCTTGACCAGCTCGAGGTAGTCATCGCAGAAGTCCCAGAAGTTCTTCTCGGTGACCTCCAGGGCCGACGCGTAGTCGAAGGACTCGAAGTGTCGCGTCGCCTCGGCGACCACTCTGCGAAGCCGTTGCAGCATCGACTGGTCGAGAGCCATCGTGACGCGTGCCGGGTCGAGGTCGTCGACGCCTGCGCCGAGCCCGTACTGGTCCTCGGCGGCCAGCACGAACTTGCTGGCGTTCAGCACCTTCATCGCCAGACGACGGCCGACCTTCATCTGGGCCTCGTCGAACGGAGAGTCCGTGCCCGGGCGGGCTCCGGCAGCACGCCAGCGCACCGCGTCGGCGCCGTAGCTGGCGAGGATCTCGTCGGGCACGACCACATTGCCCTTGGACTTGCTCATCTTCTTGCGGTCCGGGTCCACGACGAAGCCCGAGATCGAGGTGTGCTTCCACGGCGCCACGCCGTGCTCGAGATCGGCGCGCACGACGGTCGAGAACAGCCAGGTGCGGATGATGTCGTGGGCCTGGGGGCGCAGGTCCATCGGGAAGGTGCGCTCGAACAGGTCGGCGTCGCGCTCCCAACCGCAGGCGATCTGCGGGGTCAGCGACGACGTGGCCCAGGTGTCGAGCACGTCGGGGTCGGCCATGAAGCCGTTCGCCTGACCGCGCTGATCCTCGGTGAAACCGGCGGGTGCCTCGGCGGCCGGGTCGATGGGCAGGTCTGCCTCGGCGGGCAGGATCGGGTCGTCGTAGACGGGTTCGCCGGCCGCGTCGAGGCGGTACCAGATCGGGAAGGCGACGCCGAAGAACCGTTGGCGCGAGACCAACCAGTCGCCGTTGAGGCCGTCGATCCAGTTGGTCAGGCGCGACTGCATGTAGGCGGGCACCCACTCGATCTCGCCCCCGCGAGCGATCAGCTGGGTGCGGAGGTCGGCGTTGCGGCCGCCGTTGGTCAGGTACCACTGGCGCGTCGAGACGATCTCGAGCGGCTTGTCGCCCTTCTCGAAGAAGTTCGCCATGCGCTGGGTGGGCTTCGGCTCGCCGTCGAGGTCACCGGACTCGGACAGTGCAGCCACGGTCAGCTCGCGCGCCGTGAAGATGGTCTTGCCGACGAGGTCGGAGTACAGGGCGACACCCGCATCGGTGGTGATCCAGGCCGGGACGTCGGGCAGGATTCGGCCGTCGCGACCGATCACGGTGCGGTTCGGCAGCGCGAACTCGCGCCACCACTGCACGTCGGTCAGGTCGCCGAAGGTGCAGCAGTGCACGATGCCCGATCCCTTCTCGGGATCGGCCAGCGTGTGCGCGATGACGGGAATCTCGACGCCGAAGATCGGCGAGGTGACGGTGGTGCCGAACAGGTGGCTGTAACGCTCGTCGTCGGGGTGCGCGATCAGCGCGACGGCCGCCGCGGTGAGCTCGGGCCGCGTGGTCTCGACGTGCACCTTCGAGCCGTCAGGCAGGTGGTAGGCCACCCGGTGGTAGGCGCCGGGGTACTCGCGGGCCTCGAGCTCGGCCTGCGCGACGGCGGTCTGGAAGGTGACGTCCCACAGGGTCGGGGCGTCCTGCTGGTACGCCTCGCCGCGAGCGAGGTTGCGCAAGAACGCCCGCTGGCTGGTGGCCCGGGCGTCGTCGCCGATCGTCGTGTAGGTCTGCGTCCAGTCCACGCTGAGGCCGAGCGTGCGCCACAGCTCCTCGAAGACCTGCTCGTCGGTCTCGACCAGCTGGTTGCACAGCTCGATGAAGTTGCGCCGGCTGATCGGCACCTGCTTCTTCGCGTCGGGCTCGGCTGGCGGCGTGTAGTCGGCCTCGTACGGCAGCGACGGATCGCACCGGACGCCGTAGTAGTTCTGCACCCGGCGCTCGGTCGGCAGGCCGTTGTCGTCCCAGCCCATCGGGTAGAACACCTCCTTGCCGCTCATCCGCTGGTAGCGGGCGATCAGGTCGGTGTGGGTGTAGCTGAACACGTGCCCCACGTGCAGCGATCCCGAGACCGTGGGGGGAGGGGTGTCGATCGAGAAGACCTCGTCACGGGTCTTGGAGCGGTCAAAGGCGTAGGTGCCCTGCTCGGCCCAGCGGGCGGACCAGGTGGCTTCGAGGCCTTCGAGGACGGGCTTTTCGGGGACGCGGTTCACGAGGAGTGAGTCTACGGGCGCTCCAGCCAGTGCATCGACCTGCCGTGCCCGTGCGTCCAGGCAGCGGCCCGACCATCGATTCCGAGGACGAACGTCTCCTGTGCGGGACGAGGACCGGTCGAGGTGACCGAGGGCAACACGTCCATCGACTCGTTGCTGATCCAGTGGCATGCGTCGTCGGCAACCAGGTCCCTGATGAGGTGGTCGAACGAGGTGCGTTCGGCGCCGTCGAGGTAGGCGATGACGGCACTGTGGAACACCACGACCGGACCGTGGCGGCCTGCTTCGGCGATCAGGTCCGGCAGCCCGCGCAGCAGGTCACCGGTGGTAAGCCGAGGTGGATCGTGGCGTGCGATCTCGATCGCTGTGCGCAGACGCGATCGACGATCGTCGTGCTCGGGCCAGATCAAGTTCTCGAGCCATCGCATTGCTTCGTCGTCAGTCACGTCGAGCGGATTGAGGTCGAGTCCAGCGCGTCGCGCGATGCGCACGGGCTGCGTCGGAAGGGGAGCCGGCCCGCGCACCTGACAGGAGATCTCGGGACCCCGGCCGAGGACCACGTCGCCCTGATCGGTCGACCATCGATAGCGGTAGCGATCTGGGTACAGGCACAGGCCTGCACTGGCGCCGATCTCGATCAGGGACAGGGCCGGCGAGGATGCATCGGGCTGCAGCAGGCCCATCGCGGGAACCAGGGTAGCGAGACGACCGACCTCGTTGGTCTGTGTCGAGCGATCGAAGATGGTGTGGCGGATCGCGTCGCCAACGTCTCCGAGGACGGCCGCACGGAAGCCGTCGTAGGGTCCGGGCGCCTCGACACCGTGCCAGCGTGCCGCCGCGAACACGAGATTGGGCTGCTGCTTGATCCGCGGCAGCGTGGCCAACCAGTCGAGGACCTCCAGATCCCGCGCGACTGCTGCTGACCAGGCCGAGAAGCAGGGCGAGTCCGTGGCCTGGAGCGCGAAGGCGCGGTACTGGTGCGTCAGATTGCTCCACAGATCCACGAAGTCAGCATGTCATCGTCTCGCCCCATCCCCGGGCGAGCGAGGTGGAAGTTTCCCAGGAGAACCCCGAAAGTTGACGCCTCTCCCTTGTCGCAACCAGGGTGACGTGCCAGCTTTCGGGGTTCTCCTGGGAATCATGTGACCAGCGGGGCCTCAGGCATGGCGGGGTTCCTTGCGGCGATCGATGCGACGCAGACGCGACCGATGGCCTGCTGCGACAATGGGAGCAATGAATCCCACCTACACCGAGGTCGAGCAGGCGCTGCTCGGTCGCTGGCCCGAGAACCGGGTCGAACCGTCGCTGGATCGCATTCGTGCGATCTGTGATCTGCTGGGCGATCCGCAGGCGTCGTTCGCCGCCGTGCACCTGACCGGCACCAACGGCAAGACGTCGACCAGTCGCATGATCGACACGCTGCTGCGGGCCCTCGACCTGCGGGTCGGGCGCTTCACCAGCCCACACCTGGAGTCGATGACCGAGCGGATCACGGTCGACGGTCTGCCCCTCACCGAGGAGCTGTTCGTCGAGGCCTTCGCGGACATCGCGCCCTTCGCGCAGATGGTCGACGAGCAGTCCATGAGCGCCGGCGGACCACCGATGTCGTACTTCGAGACGATGGTCGCCATGGCGTACGCCGCGTTCGCCGACACCCCGGTCGACGTCGCTGTCGTCGAGGTGGGCATGGGCGGGTCCTGGGACGCGACCAACGTCGTCGACGGCGAGGTCGCGGTGATCACGCCGATCTCGGTCGACCACGCGCGGTACCTCGGCGACCGGCCCGAGGTCATCGCGATCGAGAAGGCCGGCATCATCAAGGCTGGCGCCTCCGTGGTGATCGCCGAGCAGGAGCCCGAGGTGCTTGACGTCCTGATGCGCCGGGTGCTCGAGGTGGGCGCCAAGCCGCTGCGCGAGGGTGTGGACTTCGGGCTCGCCTCGCGGGTCAATGCCGTCGGCGGTCAGCAGATCGACCTGCAGATGGGCTCGCGCCGCTACGACGACATCTTCCTGCCGCTGCACGGCGCGCACCAGGCGCACAACGCGGCCTACGCGCTGGCGGCGGTCGAGGCCTTCACCGACGGCCGTGAGCTCGACCCCGATCTGGTGCGGGATGCCTTCGCCCAGGTGACGTCACCGGGCCGCCTCGAGATCGTGCGCCGCAGCCCCACGGTGCTGCTCGACGCCGCCCACAACCCGGCCGGAGCGCAGGTCGCGATCGACACGGTGCAGGACGCCTTCGACCTCAGCCCGCTGATCGGTGTCGTCGGCATCATGGCCGACAAGGACGCCGACGCGATCCTGCGGGTTCTGGAACCTGTGCTCGCCCACGTCGTGATCACCCAGAGCAGCTCCGCGCGATCGATGTCGGCCGCCGAGCTCGGCGACATCGCCATCGACCTGTTCGGCGAGGAGCGCGTCACCATCGCGCCGCGCCTCGACGACGCGTTGGAGCGGGCGGTCGTGATGACCGATGGAGCTGACGGCTTCAGTGACGAGGTCGGCGGCGGGGGAGTGCTGGTCACCGGTTCTGTCATCACCGTCGGCGAGGCGCGCCTGCTCTTCGGCGGCCCCGAGCGGGACGACGATCAGCGATGAGGGGTCAGTCATGAGGGGCCAGTCGTGAGGGGCTGGGCATGAGAGGCATGTGCGCGGCGATGCTGACGCTGCAGGCCATCATCGTGGGCCTGGCCGTGCCCGTGCTGATCTCGGTCGAGGACGTCGAGCCGTCGCTGGCTCTGCCGCTCGGTCTGGGTCTCGCGCTGCTCTGCGTGCTCACGGCCGGCATGCTGCGCCGCCCCTGGGCGTACTGGATCGGCCATGCCACCCAGGTCGCCACGATCGGGCTGGGCTTTCTGAGCACGCCGATGTTCTTCGTCGGGGCGTTGTTCGCGCTGCTGTGGATCAGCGCCTTCCTCCTCGGCCGCCGCATCGAGGCCGACAAGGCCCGGTGGGCCCGCGAGGCCGAGGAGGACTGAGCGTCAACCGACCATGTGCACCAGGGACCACTGGTGCTCCTGGGCGATCATCTCGGCGGCCTTCTCGCCGATCATGATGCTGGCCGCGTTGGTGTTGCCGCTGACCACCGTGGGCATGACGCTGGCGTCGGCGACGCGCAGGTTGGCCACCCCCATCACCTTGAGCTCCGCGTCCACGACGCTGCCCATGCGGCACGTCGACGTCTCGTGGTAGACGGTCATCGAGTAGTGCCGGGCCAGGTCCTGCAGCAGCTCGTCGCTGGGCTCGGCCCCCACCTCGTGCCCGTGCTTCGCGGCCAGCGCCGGCGGCACCATGAGGGCGCCGATGCCGTCGCCGGGCCAGTGCCTGGCAATGTCGAGGGCGCGGCGGATCACCGCCAGCATGACCGACATGTCGTGCGGATCGCCGTAGTAGTTGAGGCTGATGTTCGGCGCATCGGCGATGTCGGCGCTGGTCAGGGTGATCTCACCCTCGGAGTGCGGCTGAACCGGGTTGGGCAGGATCACGATGGTCTGTGCGTCAGGCGACAACGCGCTGGCCGGGTCCGGGAAGTAGGTGGCCGGGTCGATGCGGAACACGTGCTGCCAGATGTCGGGGGTGTACCCGCAGGCCAGGACGCCGATCTGTGCGTCGTGGGTGTGCTCGTCACCCAGGCCGGTGGAGAAGAAGGCCACGGCGTCGTAGAACGACGAGGACGCCAGTCCCTTGCCGGTGGTGGCCCACTCGGTGACCTGACGCTCGGCCTCGGCCTTCAGTGCGGCCAGCTCGGGCGGAAGGTTCACGTCGTCGGCCGGGTCGGCCGGTAACGGGCCCGCAGGCTCGCGCAGGGCGTCGGGGCCAAGGCCGATGGCGATCTCGGTCATGGTCAGGGCCACGCCGGGCGCCGGGAACGCCAGCGGGACGTGCAGGTGGTCCTTGAGGTGCTTGCCGACGTGCGGGTTGTCCACGACGCTGTCGATGTCGAGCGCGGCCAGCTCGTCGGCAGGACCGATGCCCGAGACGAGCAGCAGGTGCGGCGACCCGATGGCACCGGCGCTGACGATCACCTCGCCGTCGGCCATCACCGTGTGGGAGGCGCCGTCGGCGTCGCGGTACTGCACGCCGGTGGCGCGCGGATCGGCACCGCCGGACTCCAGCAGGATCCGCTCGACCTGCGCGTGGGTGATGATCGTCAGGTTGCTGCGGTCGAGATTCGGCTCGAGGAATGCGTGAAAGGTCGAGGACCGCTTGCCGTCGCGGGTCGAGGTCTGGAACAGCGACGAGACACCCACGGCACCGCCACGATCGCGGCCGTTGTAGTCGCCGCGGGGGATGCCGACTGCCTCGGCGGCCTGCACGAACTGCTGGGCGGCCACGGTGCGCGGTGCGCGCACCGACACCCCGAGCGGTCCGTCGGTGCCGTGAACCTCCTCGTCGATGACGACCTCGTCGCCGTCGGGTGAGCCGGCTCCGTTCGGGTCGGCCAGCCCCTCGCTCTTGATGAAGTAGGGCAGGACGTCGTCGTAGGCCCACCCCTTGGCACCGTCAGCCGACCAGCTGTCGAAGTCGCCCGGGTGCCCGCGCACGTAGGCCATGTAGTTGAGGCCCGAGGAGCCGCCCAACATCTTGCCGCGTGGCACCATCATGCGGCCATCGGCGAGGCCCTCGCCGGCACCGCCCGGGTCGCCGGTGAACATCCAGTCGACCTCGGGGTCGAGCTGCAGGGACGCCACCGCGGCGGGCATCGCCTCGTGCGGGGGAGGGGGGCCGCCGGCCTCGATCAGTGCCACCTGCACCGTGGGGTCCTCGCTCAGTCGTGTCGCGATGACGGCGCCGGCCGATCCACCTCCCACGACGATCACGTCGAACTGTGCGCTGGAACCCGTGGTGTCTGGCTGGGTCATGGAAGAGACCTCCGTCGGCAATGCGTACTGGCGTGTGTGATGTCTATCACTGTCCGGCGGTTGTGCGGTAGGGGTCGAGGCACCGAGTACCGTCGGGCCATGGTGCGGATGCTGGCCATCGCCGACGAAGTGGATCCGTTGCTGTCCGACGCCCGGCTGCGGTCCCTGATCCCGGACCTCGTCGTCTCGGCCGGCGATCTGCCATGGGACCACTTGGAGCACGTCGTCTCGGTGACCGGTGCTCCCGCGCTGTTCGTGCCGGGAAACCACGAACCGCCCAGCGGGGCCGGCGAGATGACGGCTCCGCCCGGCATGCGCAGTCTCGATGGTGCGGTGGTCGAGGTCGCGGGGCTTCGCCTCGCAGGTCTCGGTGGCTGCGTGCGGTACAACGGCGGCGATCACCAGTACACCCAGGAGGAGTACGAGGCGCGTGCCGCTGCCCTCTGCTCGGCCGTGGAGTCCGCTGGCGAGCCGCTCGACGTGCTGGTGACCCACACGCCTCCGCTGGGGCTCGGCGACGACACCGACCCGAGCCACCGGGGCATCGCGGCATTGCACGCCGTGATCGAACGGCTCTGCCCCACGTGGCACCTGCACGGCCACCTCCACCCGCACGGCATGCACAAGCCCGACCGCGCCCTCGGCGCGACAACCATCCGCAACGTCATCCCGTGGTCGCTGCTCGAGATCGAACCCCGACGGAAGGCCTGACTCATGGTCAGCAACTCAGGATCGCCCCGCGTCGACGCCGAGAGCGACTTCATGCGGGCCAGACGTCACCAGGTGCTCTCGAGCCTCGCGGCGCGGCTGCGTGGCGCCACCGATGACGTGGTGCAGTCGATGTCGTTCGACGACGTGGTCGAAGCGCTCGGCCGACGTGGCGAGCACTACGCCGGAACCAAGGTCATCGCGCTCGATGACATCGTCGGATCGGTCGACAAGGTGCGCGACTTCGATCGTCGTTTCCGTCCGACCTCGACGCGCAGTCGACAGCGATGGGAACGTCTGGCGCGCGCCAATCGCACCGGCGAGATCATCCCTCCCATCGATGTCTACCGGATCGGCAACGTGTACTTCGTGCGCGACGGCCACCACCGGGTGTCGGTGGCCCGCAGCCTCGGCACCAAGCTGATCGAGGCGAGGATCACCGCGATCGACACCTTCTTGACCCCCGTGGGGATCGAGGGTCGAGCCGACCTCGAGTTGAAGTTCTGGCGGCGGATCATGCTGCAGCGCGTGCCCTTCACCGGTGAGGCCCGGGCCGCCGTGGCCGTCAGCCGCCCCGCCGCCTACGGCGAGCTCGCGGAGGCGGCAGAGGCCTGGGCGTCTCGCGCCATGCATGCCGAGGGGGCCTACATGGATCCGGAGACGATGGCGGCCCGCTGGTACGCCGAGGAGTTCAAGCCCGTCGTCGAGATGATCGAGGAGGCCGGCGTTCGCGGCGACGACGAGCGACCCGCTGAGGCCTACCTGCGGGTCGCCTGCGAGCGGTACCGGCTCATCCGCGAGCACGCGTGGAATGCGGAGGTCCTCGACGAGGTCAAGGGCAAGGGTCGCCGCAAGCGTTGACGGGAAAAGGCCCCAACTTCTGTAGCGGTAAGCAGGTCAGAACCGGTCCCAGACCTGCGTAACGCTACAAAAGTGGGGGGGGGGGGGGTTACAGACCGACGGTCAGGTTCTCGCCGCTGGCCGGATCGAACAGGTGCATCCGGTCGGTGTCGATGAACAAGGTGGCGTTGTCGTCCGCGGTGACGGTGCTGGCTGCGTCGAGCGAGACCACGAGCTGGGTGCGCAGGGAGTCGCCATCGCCCTCGCGGGCGAGCTCGCGCAGCTGGTCCTGGACCTGGGCCTCGGCCTCGTACGGCACGTAGGCGTACTGCTGGTCCCCGAGCCACTCGCGCACGTCGATGTGGGCGTCGAAGGTGCGCGCCGAGTCGACCTTGCCCTCCTCGATCACCGAGACGTCCTCGAAGTGCTCGGGGCGGATCCCGGCCATCAGCAGGCCCTTGCCCTCGGCCTTGGCGGCCTTGTCTGCCGGCAGCGGGAACGTGCCGAACGGCAGCGTGACCTGGCCGTTCTCGACCGTGGCGGGCAGGAAGTTCATCGGCGGCGATCCGATGAAGCCGGCCACGAAGAGATTGACGGGCTGCTCGTACAGCTCGCGGGGGCTGGCCAGCTGCTGCAGATTCCCGCGCTTCATGACGGCGACGCGGTCACCGAGCGTCATGGCCTCGGTCTGGTCGTGGGTCACGTAGACGGTCGTGATGCCCAGCTTCTTCTGCAGACGTGCGATCTCGGTGCGCATCTGCCCGCGCAGCTTGGCGTCGAGGTTCGACAGCGGCTCATCGAAGAGGAACGCCTGCGCCTCGCGCACGATCGCGCGACCCATGGCGACGCGCTGGCGCTGGCCACCGGACAGGTTGGCGGGCTTGCGCTCAAGGTGCTCGTCGAGGTCGAGCGTCTTGCTGGCCTCCCGCACCTTCGCGTCGATCTCCTTCTCGCTCGTCTTGGCCAGACGAAGGGGAAACGCGATGTTCTCGTAGACGCTCAGGTGCGGATAGAGCGCGTAGTTCTGGAACACCATCGACAGGTTGCGGTCGCGCGGCGCGAGATCGTTGACCCGCTCGCCACCGATGACCATGTCACCCTCGGTGATGTCCTCGAGCCCCACGATCATGCGCAGCAGCGTGGACTTGCCGCAGCCCGAGGGCCCGACCAGGATCATGAACTCCCCGTCGGCGACGTCGATGCTGACGTCGTTGACGGCCGGGAAGCCGTCGCCGTACTTCTTGACGATGTTCTTCATCTCGATGGCAGCCATGAGATCAACCCTTCACTGCGCCGGCGGTGAGGCCGGCGACGATCTTGCGCTGGAAAAACAGGACGAGGATGACGATGGGGACCGTGGCGACCACGGCACCCGCGGCCAGCAGCGATGCGGGCCGGTTGAACGGATCGGCGCCGACGAAGAACGACAACGCGGCGGGGATGGGACGGGCGCTCTCGGTGGAGGTCAGCGAGATGCCGAAGACGAAGTCGTTCCACGCGAAGAAGAAGGTCAGGATCGCGGCGGTGAACACGCCGGGTGCGGCCAGCGGCACGATCACCTTGCGGAACGCCTGCCAGGACGTGGCTCCGTCGACCTGGGCGGCCTGCTCCATCTCCCACGGGATCTCCCGGAAGAACGCCGAGAGGGTCCAGATGGCCAGCGGCAACGTAAAGCTCATGTACGGAATGATGAGGCCGGGCCAGGTGTCGTAGATGCCGAGCGTGCGCCACAGGTCGAACAGCGGACCCACCAGCGAGACCACCGGGAACATCGCGATCACCAGGGCCGTGGTCAGCACGAACTTCTTGCCAGCGAACTCCAGACGAGCGATGGCGTACGCGGCCAGCGTCGCGAAGATGACCGACAGGATCGTCGCGGTCAGCGAGATGCCGATCGAGTTGATGATCGCGCGCCGGAACTGGCTGTTCTGGAGGACGTCGACGTAGTTCGTCCAGCCGGCGCCGCCGCCGCTGGAGGGGAAGAATCCGGGGCTGCCGTTGGTGACCGCAGCCTGGCTCTTGAACGACAGCGAGATGATCCACGCGACCGGCAACAGGCACCAGGCCAGGATCACGCCGACACCGAGGGCGGTGCCGATCCTGCTCTTCAGCTGCTTATTCATCTCAGCTCTCCTGCCGTGCGTCGGCCAGATTGACCTTGAACAGCTTGACGATCACGAACGCCACCACCAGCACCGAGATGAACAGCAGGACCGACAGGGCCGATCCGATCCCCAGCTGGAACTGCTCGATCACCTGGCGGTAGGTGAGGAACGAGATCGACTCAGTGCCGTTGGCGCCCGCGGTCATCACGAAGATGTTGTCGAAGATGCGGTACGCATCGAGCGCGCGGAACAGGACGGCGACCATGATCGCGGCCCGCATGTTCGGCAGGATCACCTTGGTCAGCCGCTGCCACCAGGTGGCGCCGTCGACCTTGGCCGCCTCGAGCATGTCCTCGGACACCTGCGCCAGGCCGGCGAGCAGCAGCAGGGACATGAACGGAGTGGTCTTCCAGATCTCCGAGGCCATGATCGCCAGCACCGACGACGGATACTCGGCGAACCAGTTGAAGTCGGCACCGACGAACGGCAGCCAGCTGTTGACGAAGCCGTTGGTGTTGGAGAAGGCGAACTGCCACGCGAAGCCCGACACGACGGTGATGACGCCGTAGGGGATCAGGATCGAGGTGCGAATCAGGCCGCGGGCGAAGATGACCTTGTGCATCACCATCGCGAAGGCGAAACCGATCACCAGCTCGACAGCGACCGTGACGATCATGATCATCACGGTGTTGGCGGTGTCGCGCCAGAACAGTGCGTCGGTCAGGGCCGTCGCGTAGTTGGCCAGCCCGACGAACTCACGGTCGTCCGGCGCGGTCAACGAGTAGTTGAACAGCGACAGGTACAGGGCGCGCAGCATGGGGAACGCGGTGACCAACAGCATCATCACCAGAGCTGGCGCGACGAGCTTGCGGGCCAGCGAGGTCTCGGCCTTCGAGCGATCTGACTCTGGCGGCTTGGGTGTCTTCTTCTTCGGTTCATCCAGTGTCGTGGTCACAGGAGTGCCTTTCCGCTCAGAACGGCCTTGAGGAAGGCCGCCGATTCGGCGGGAGTGTCGGTACCCACAGCATTGGGCGAGTGCCACCGCGACTGCACGGCACTGGAGACCTGGCTGTAGAACGCGCTCTTGGGCCGCGGCCCGCCGGAGTCGATGCTGTCGCGCCACAGAGCCAGCAGCTCGGTGGGGTAGACCTCGGTGAGCTCGGGGGAGTCGTAGACGGACTCGCGGGACGGCATCAGGCCCTCGTTGACCGCGAGAGCGGCCTGCGCGTCGCTGTCGGTCACACAGATGGCGGCCTCCTGCGCGAACTCGGGGTACTCCGAGAAGGCGCCGACCCCGATGTCGATGCCACCGATCGGTGGGCGGGACTCCTCGCCGGCCACGGTCTGCGGGTATCGGGCGAAGCCGAGGTCGTCGAGCTCGGCCTCGTCGGCCGGCCCACCGGGCTGGCCGAGCAGGCCCAGGTAGTTCTGGTAGACGAAGGTCCAGTTGGTCATGAACTCACCCGGCCCGTCCTCGGGGAACATGGCGCCGAGGCTGGTGCCCTCGTTCGAGGTGGAGAAGTCGGGCTGAGCGGCCCCGGAGTCTGCCAGCTTCTCGATGACGCCTGCGGCTGCCTCGGCGGCCTCGGAGTCGATCGTGACCTCGGCGTCGCGCCCCTCCTCGACCGTGTCGGGGTCGAGGATGTTGCCTCCGGCGCCCTGGATCAGCGAGTTGATCCAGACGACGTAGGCCTCGTACTTGTCGGCCTGGACGCCGACGGTGGCGCCGTTGTCTGCGGCGGCGTCGATGACCTGGTCCCAGGTGACGGGTTGGGTCATGTCGAGTCCGGCCGCCTCGGCCAGGGACTTGCGGTACCAGAGCACCTGGGTGTTGGCCCACTGCGGTGCTGCCACGACCTCGTCCTCCCACGTCACGGTCTCGGCCGCCCCGGCGAGCACGTCGTCGTCGAGGACGGTGTCGCCGGCCTCGCCCTCGAACGGCGCCAACCACTCGGCGTTGGCGAACTCGGGCACGAAGACGGGGTCGAGGCTCATCAGGTCCGTCGAGGTGTCGCCCGCGGCAAGCCGCCGGGCCAGCTGGGTGCGCTGGTCGGTGGCGCTCGCGGGCAGCAGCTGGATCGCGATGTCGTAGTCATCGGTGCTGCAGTCCTCGGCCAGCTGGTTGAGCGTGTCCTGGCCGTCGGGGTTGATGTACCAGTTCAGCGTCGGCTTGCCATCGTCCCCGCCACAGGCCGCCAGCATCGAGGTGCTCACGGCCAGGGCTGCGAACGCAGCGAACCCCCGGCGTCGTGTTCTGCCCAGTCGCGATGTGTCTGGTCGCTGGACCATGTGGACCTCCCCATCCGAGCCCCAGTGAGTGTGACTCACCGCACAGGGCTCACTGAACGTATCGCCGCGGTGGGCCACGCGCAAGAATCGCGCAAAAAGTCAGACGAGGACCCACGCGGTGACGTCGGGAGGCACATGCTGACCCTCGAGCGGCGCCGACACGGCGATCACGGTGGCCCGTGGTGGGAGAGGCGCGAGATCTGTGCCCAGGTTGCAGATCACGGTCACCTCGCCGTTGTCGAGCTGGAGGAGGTTCGGCCGGGCAGCCGCCCATCGCAGCGAACCGTCGCCGAGGTGGTACTGGCGGCGCAGGCGCAGCAAAGATCGGTACAGCTCGAGGGTCGAGCCCTCGACGCCGTGCTGCCGGTCCGGGGCGAGGTCGCCGAAGGTGGCGGGCTGCGGCAACCACGTGCGCCCGGACGGCCCGAATCCGAGACCGGGCGCACCGGACTCCCACGGCACGGGCACGCGGCATCCGTCGCGTCCGCGAACGGTGTGGCCGCTGCGCTCCCACGTGGGATCCTCGCGCACCTCGTCAGGAAGCTCGGTTGCCTCGGGGAGTCCCAGCTCCTCTCCCTGGTACAGGTAGGCCGACCCCGGCAGCGCCAACATGAGCGCGGTCGCGGCCCGAGCGCGACGAAGGCCCAGCTCGGCGTCGGGCTGTGGATCCCCGATCCCGATGCCGAGCGTGTCGACCACGTCGGTGGCCCCGGCGCGACCCAACCGGGTCGCGTGTCGGACGACGTCGTGATTGGACAGCACCCAGGTCTGGGGTGCTCCGACGGCCTGGGCGTGGTCCAGGGATGAGGTGATCGACGCCCTCAGAGCCTCGGCGTTCCACGGGGTCTGCAGGAAGTTGAAGTTGAACGACTGGTGCAGCTCGTCGGGGCGCACGTACCGGGCCAACGCCTCGGGCGGCTCGACCCACGCCTCGGCGCACAGGATGCGAGCGGTGCCGGTGGCCGTGGAGTAGGTGTCGACCAGGGTGCGCCAGCTGCGATGGATCTCGTGCACCCCGGGCTGGTCCCACATGGGGGACAGGGCGGTGTCGGAGTGATTGGGGTCCAGTGACAGGTCGGTGTCCGGCAGGCCCTCGGCCTTGACCATGCCGTGCGCCACGTCGATGCGAAACCCGTCGACGCCGCGATCGAGCCAGAACCGCAGGACCGATTCCATGTGCTCGCGCACTTCGGGATGGGACCAGTCGAAGTCGGCCTGGCTGGGGTCGAACAGGTGCAGGTACCACTGACCGTCGGGTACCTGGGTCCAGGCCGGGCCGCCGAACACGCTGGTCCAGTTATTGGGAGGTGCAGCGTTGGGAGGTGCAGCACTAGGTGGTGCAGCGCCGTCTCTGAACAGGTAGCGCGCCCGCTCGGCACTGCCCGGCTCGGAGGCCAGTGCTGCTTGAAACCACGGGTGGTCGATCGAGGAGTGGTTGGGGACGACGTCGACGATGACCCGCAGGCCGAGGCCGTGGGCGCGCTCGATGAGTGCGTCGAAGTCCGCGAGCGACCCGAAGAGGGGATCGACGTCCGTGTGGTCGGTGACGTCGTAGCCGCCGTCGCGCTGCGGCGACGTGTAGAACGGCGACAGCCACACCGCGTCAACGCCCAGATCGACCAGGTGGGGCAGGCGCTGAGTGACACCGGCGAGATCGCCGATCCCGTCACCGTCGCTGTCAGCCCACGACCGCGGGTACACCTGATAGATGACGGCATGTCGCCACCACTGAGACTCGGCCACACGGCCACTGTATGGTCTGGCGCATGCCTGAGACTCGGGATGGAGCCGCACGCGTGTTCGCCACAGTCATGGCGGTCGTGGTGGTCTGGTACCTGGTCGCGTTCGCGCCCACGGTCGTGCGGTTCGCCCAGATCGACGCGTCCACGTCTTTCGTCTTCCCGACCTTCGTGGTGCTGCCGTTGATGCCGGGCTCGTGGTCGGTGCTGCTGATCGGACCGACCGTCGGGGGCGCCGTCGCCGGGCTGCTCTCACGGCGCGCATTCGTGCTGATCGCTCCGGTTGCGGCGCTGGCCGTGGTGCTCACCGTGGTCGAGCTCAGCGGGATGGTCGGAGCAGGCGCAGGTGCCTATGCCACGGACGACCGACTGATCGCGGGTGGCCTGGTGCTGTTCGGACTCGGCACCACGATCGGTCTGGTGATTGGCGCCCTGGCGCTACGAGGTCGGTCGGTCGCACGCCAAGGCCTTGCGTGGGTGATTGGCGCCTGGTATCTCGGTCCGTGGCTGAGCGGTTGGGCCTCCTTTCCGGGGACATCGCTCGATGACGGCGGAGTGCTGGGGTTGGCCTGGACGCGTGTCGTCGCGCTCGTCGCGCTCGTCGCTGTCGGGGTGCTGATCGGTCGAGGTGGAGCCTGGATCACGGCGGCGGCAGCGACGGTCAGTGTCGTCGTCCTTCCACTGACGGTGGGCGTGTTCGACTTTGTCACCCCGATGCTGCGGCCATCAGAGCCCGCGGACGTCGTCGGTGAGGCTGTGGACCGTGCGGTCTACATCCTGTGGTTCATGCTGGAGCGACCTCAGTCCTACCTTCCGGCCCTCGCGGTGCTCGTCGGTGTGCTGGGCGGCGCGCTGCTCGGTCGCCGGACGGGGTCCTCTCCCGCCGGTCCGGAGCCCGTCGAAGCCCGATAAGTTGCACACATGACCCAGCGCACGCTCGTCCTGATCAAGCCCGACGCGGTTCGCCGCGGACTCACCGGACAGGTTCTGTCCCGGTTCGAGGCCAAGGGCCTCACCCTCGTGGCGATGCAGCACCGAGCCATCGACGCTCAGATGGCCGACGCCCACTACGCCGAGCACGTCGACCAGCCCTGGTACCCGCCGCTGCGCGAATTTGCGATCTCCGGGCCCCTCGTGGCTCTGGTGCTCGAGGGCGACGAGGCGATCTCGGTCGTGCGGACGCTCAACGGAGCCACCGATGGTCGGGCCGCTGCCCCCGGCACCATCCGCGGCGACCTGTCGCTGTCGAATCGCGAGAACCTCGTACACGCCTCGGACTCCGAGGAGTCCGCAGCGCGCGAGATGTCCCTGTGGTTCCCCGACCTGGCCTGACGGGTGTCGCGAGGATGGCCCGCGACCGGCCCTCGCCGAGGATCGGGAGGCGGCAGTGAGCGTGCTGCGTAGGTTCCTGGTCTGGCCCACGCCGCGCAGGCTCCGCATCCTCGCCCGGCTGGTGCGAGATCGACTGCTGCGTCGTCGCCGCGCCTTCAGCGCCCTGAGCACCTCGCCGTTGTTCGACCCGCAGTGGGTCGCGGCGCAGGTGGGCCGTCCGCTCTCCATTCGCCAGGCCGTCCGGGCCTACGGGGCTGATGCGGCGAACCTGTCGCCCCACCCGCTCTTCGACACGGCCGCTGTGGGTCTGGAGGCCGCGGACACGCCCAACGGCGGGTCTCCGCTCGAAGTGTTCGTCCATGACGGTGAACGGCGTCTCGGCTCGACCCACCCGCTGATCGACGTCGACGTGCTGCGCGAACGGCACCCCGATGCGGCCGCCCACGAGCAGGGACCCGTGGCCGGTTGGCTGGCCACCGTGACCGACGACGCCGTGCTCCCGTCGCCGACGGGAGTCGAGCCCGCAACCTGGTCCGACGTCCGGCGATGGTCAGCGGAGACCGTGGCGTCGGGACGCGCGGTGGAGGCGACCCGACGTCCTCCGTCCGCCACCATCAGTGTCGTCGTGGTGGTGACCGACGAGAGCATCGCTGACGCAGCGAGCTGGTGGCGCCAGGGCCGAGCAGACGTCGGTGGTGACATCGAGACGATCGAGCTGGTCCTCGTCACGGTCGGCCTGACGCGGGCCCACCAGGTGCTGGTGGACCTGCTGGCTGCGGCCGACGCGGTCACGTCGGTGGTTCCGGTCCCGGCAGGATCGACCGTCGCCCACGGCTGGAACGCCGGGGCCGCCGCGTCGAGCGGTCGGGTCCTGATCCTCGCCGGACCGGGACAGCATCTCGACGTCGACGGGCCTGTTCGTCTGGCCGGCTGTGTGCGCGATCATGCTGCGTCGATGGTCCAGCCGTTGGTGGTGAGCCCCGACGAGCTGGTGGTGAGCGCCGGCGCGGGCTTCCTCCAGGGTGGTCACGCCTTTCCGTTGCTGGCCGGACACGCGATCAGTGACGCGCGAGCCGCAGGACACGCCGAGATCGCGGCTCCCCTCGGCGATCTCGTGGCGGTGGACCGGCAAGCACTGCTGGCGACCGAGGGCTTCGGGCCGGACCGGTCGCCCGACGCCGCCGTGGTCGAGATCGGTCTGCGCGTCGAGGGTCCGGTGATGCTGTGCCCCGACGTCAGGGTGACGCGCCACGGCGATCATGTCGCGCCCCTCGGTCGAGAGCTGGTCGGCGATGTCGAAGCCGATCGGATCACCAGAGACTTCTATGCGTTGGCGGGTTTCGACCTGACGACGTCCGAGCCGTCCGCGGCTCGAACGCCGGTCGCCACACCACACCCGCGTCTCGAGGTCGGGGAGGAACGGCTCCCGGCCCTGCGCTGGACCATCGACCTCGCCTCGCCGCCGGGACCTCGCGGAGAGTCCTGGGGCGACGTGCACTTCGGGCGCGCGCTGGCGGCCGCGCTCGAGCGGCGCGGCCAGCGGGTGTCGGTGGACTCCCATGCCGGTCGTCACCGACCGACGCGCGATCTCGATGACGTGATGCTGGTGCTGCGGGGTCTGGACCGCGTTGAGCCTCGCCCCGCGCTGGTCAACATCGAGTGGATCATCAGCCATCCCGATCTGGTCTCGGCCCAGGAGGCCCGAGGCTTCGACATCGTCTTCGCGGCCAGTGCCGCGTGGTCCGAGCGGATGACCGAGCAGTGGGGAGTCCCGGTCAGTCCGCTCCTGCAGTGCACCGACCCGAGCGTCTTCCATCCCGATCTGGCCGAGCACGACACCGGGCCCCCTGTCCTGTTCGTCGGCAACTCGCGCGGCGTCCACCGACTCGCCGTCCGGGCCGCCCGGGATGCCGGTCTCGATCTCACCCTCTACGGCGAGCACTGGGAGCAGTTCCTGCCCGATGCGGCGATCGCCGGCATCTACGTGCCCAACGGCGAGGTCGGCGCGCTCTACGCCTCGGCGGGGCTCACCCTGAACGATCACTGGGACGACATGAAGCGCGAGGGCTTCATGTCCAACCGCCTGTTCGATGCGGCGGCCAGCGGAGCGCGCATCGTCAGCGACCACGTCGACGGCATCGCCGACGTCTTCGGCGAGCAGGTCCAGTTCTTCGAGACCCCAGACGATCTGCGACGACTGGCCAATGATCCTGGTGCGGTCTTTCCTGACGCTGCCTCGCTGCGCGACCACGCGATCCACGTCATGCGCGACCACTCCTTCGATGCTCGTGCCGGAGTGCTGCTGGAGCACGCCGCGCGACGATGGGCCGAGCGTCGCTGAGCACGGGTCGGCTGGGCGTCAGGACTCCACGGCCAGTCGGGTGTGACCTAGGGTCGTGGCGTGGATGTGAACAGAGCTGGAATCAAGCACCTGGCGCGCCGCTCGCTCCCTGTTCGGTGGCATGCGCCGATGGGCCGAGTGGTGCGCGCCGCTCGGCGCAGGCCTGCCCGCGCCGTCGATCGTGCGTCGAGACCGATCGTCGAGCGTCAGCTGCACCGGGTCGACCCTGCTGCGGCTCCGTGGCTGCGGACCGCCGTGGCCGAGGCGTTCGAGCGCCTGTGGCAACCGCCTCACCAGCCGGTCGAGCCGCCAGAGCCGGTGGTGCGCGAGGTGATCGAGCGACAGATGAACCGCTTGTACTACCACGTCTCGGATCGCACGTGGAAGGACACGTGGTACCGCGGCACGCGCCTGTACAAGTGCCCCACCGACATGTGGGTCTATCAGGAGATCATCGATGACCTGCGCCCCGGACTCGTCGTGGAGACCGGCACGTTCCGGGGCGGGAGCGCCTCGTTCATCGCCGACCGTCTTGATCTCCTGGGACACGGAGAAGTCGTCACGGTGGACATCACCGAGCTGCCCGATCAGCCGCAGCATCCGCGTCTCAGCTATCTGATCGCGTCCTCGACGGCCCCCGACCTGCTGGCCGAGATCCGACGGCGACTTCCGACCGACGGCTCGCCCGTGGTCGTGATCCTGGACTCGGACCACTCGCACCAGCACGTCCTCGACGAGCTGCGTGCCTACGCCCCCCTCGTCACTCCCGGCTCCTACCTGATCGTCGAGGACACCAATGTCAACGGTCATCCCGTCGCTCCAGCCCACGGCCCCGGACCGTGGGAGGCCGTGCAGGAGTTCTTGGCCGAGACGGACCAGTTCGACATCGACCCCAGGGGTGAGCGCTACTTCCTGACCCAGAACCCCGGGGGATTCCTGCGCAAGATCGACACGGCAGAGCAGACCGGGACCGGTGACGTCACGGTGTCCTCGACGGACGTCGCGTCGTCGTCGGGCCGACGCCGGCCGGACGACCCGGCCGAGCTCGCCATCGACATCGTCTCGGACATGGAGGTCACGGGCGAGACGCCGGCCGTGGTGCTGGTGCTTCCGGGGCTCAGCGCCGGGCAGGCGTTCGCAGGCATCCGAACCGCCGTGGTGGCCGGAGCGACGATGGCCGATCTCACGCGACGTCCCCTGCACATCGTCCTCGCCGGAGACAGCCACGGTGACGTCGATGACTTGCACACGGAGCTGCGCGCGATCATCAGCGGTCAGGGTCTCGGGCAGATTGCTGACTCCCTGCGCCTCACCCGTCCCGACGACTGTGGTCGTCAGCACCACCGGGCCGATCTGTGGATGGTGACGTACTGGACCACGGCACTCGCGGTGGCCGACGCCATCGAGAAGAACCTCATCGACCGCGACCGGGTCGTCTACCTGATCCAGGACTACGAGCCCGGGTTCTACGCGTGGGGACATCAGCACGCCCAGGCCCTGTCGACGTACCGGCAGGGGTTCGTCCCGCTGGTGAACTCATCGACCCTGGCCCGCCACCTCGTGCAGGAGGGCGTCGCCGACGTCGATGACAGGCGCGTCTTCGCTCCGGAGGTCGACAGCGCGCCGGTGCACCGGGCCTCCGCTGCGTGGGCCCCGTCAGCGGACGGGGAGATCCGGGTGCTGTTCTACGCGCGCCCGTCCAAGCCGCGCAACATGTACGACACGGGCATCGACGCCCTCCGACGATGGGCGGAAGGGCTCCCCGACGGCGTGCGGGCCACGGTCTCCCTGTCCGGCGAGAGCATCAGTGTTCCGCCCCTGCTCGGCGACAACGTGACCACGCGCACGCTGGGCAAGCTGGACTATGCCGGCTACTACGAGGAGCTCCAGCACACCGACGTCGGACTCGCGCTGATGCTCAGCCCGCATCCAGGACACCTGGCACTCGAGCTGCCCATGAGTGGGATCCCGACCGTCACCAACGAGTTCGTCGGAGTCCGCGCGGCGTGGGTGCCGGGTCTTCATCTCGCCGCCGCGGACCCCCGCAGCCTGGCCGTCGCGCTGTCAGCGGCGACCCAGGCCGCCCGAGGGCTGTCCGAGCACAGCACGCACGAGGTCCCCGACTCGCTGGGCGGCCCGCTTCGATCGGCCGTGGCGGCCGCGCTCGAGGAGCTCGACCTCGACTGAGATCGGGCACTACCTGGACTCAGACCAGATCTTGCGGCACGAGACACCAGGCCACGTGGTGGAACAGTCCGCGCACGTTGTCGGGCAGCCAGACCACCTCGTGCGACTGCGATGCCAGCTCGATGTCACCCTCCAGCGTCACCACGTCCTCGACCTGCTGGGGGCTGTCGCGCACCTTGTCCTCGAAGGCCACGAGCGCCACGCGGACCTGGACCCCGAACGGGTTGGCGTTCGCCACCCCCACACCCCAGAAGTCCTCGGGCTCGAGGGTCGCCTTCTGGTCCAGGTCGACCATCACGGCGCGCAGGTTCTCGTCGAGCGTCGGGTGCTCGACCTCCTCGACCTCGACCAGCCGCACCTGTACGCCGCGCACGTCGCGGGCGGCGGGACCGTCGAACCGCAGGATGTCCTGCATCGTGGCGTGTCCAGGCAGCAGGGCTGCGCCCAGGTGGGTACCGAGCACGGTGCGGACCTCGATGTCGGGCATCTCGGCGCCGTACATGTTGAACGCGACGAACTCGAGCGTCGGGCGCACGGCCGTCTCGGTGTTGTTGGTGATGGTCAGCGTCTGGTCGGGGGAGTCGTCGGTCGACTTGGCCTTGTACTCGATGTCCAGGGGTGCAGGCTCGCGCGAGCGGCGTCTTCTCACCCCCCGAGCCTACGGGCGCGGGGACAGCTCGTCCTCGATCACCCCGGGACGGGCCACGAAGGTACCGAGAACGCCGACCAGCAGGCCCGCGGCGGCGAGGACCATGACCGCGACGTCCCAGTTCCCGGTCGCCTCGTGCAGGATCCCGACGCCCAGAGGTCCCACGACGGCGATGAGGTAACCGATGCTCTGCGCGAATCCCGAGAGCGCGGCCGTGCCGTCGACGGTGCGGGCTCGACGGTTGATCTGGGTGAGGAACCAGGGGAACGCCACGCCACCGGCGCCCAGCATCGACGCCCACAACCACGGCGCGGCGGTGGGCGCCAGCAGCACGCCCAGCCAGCCGCTCACGACCAGCAGCGAGAACGCCCACGGCAGGATCGGGCGGTCACCGGTCAGGCGGATCAGTCGCGGCAGGGCCAGGGTGATCGGCACACCGACGGCCGCCAGCAGGCCGAGCATCGCACCTGCGGTTGCCGTGCTGAGGCCGGCCTCGTCGAGGATCTGCGCGAACCAGCCGAACTGGGCATACGCCTGGGCTGACTGGGTGCCGAAGAATGCCGCCATGATCCACGCACTCTTGCTGCGCGCCAGGCTCGTGATCCCGATCGTGCGGGTGCCGAGCTCGACCGGCTTGGCGGAGTTCCGGCGCGACAGCAGCACCCATGGCACTGCAGTAGCCAGCGTCAGCAGCGCCCACACGCCGATGCCACTGCGCCACCCGCCGAAGGTGTCCGACAGGGGCACGGTCGCTGCCGAGGCCAGGGCAGCGCCGCCCAGGAGCGCCGCACCGTAGGCCGCACCGATCGAGGAGAGGTGATCGGGCACGTGCTGCTTGGCCAGCGCCGGGAGGATCACGTTTCCCACGGCGGCTCCGCCCAGTGCGACGATCGACAGGACCACGAAGACGGCAGCGGAGTCGACCAGGGCGCGGGTCACCAGCCCGATGGCGGCGATGGCCAGCAGCGCGACCGCGGTGCGATCGAGACCGAGACGCTGCACGAGGCGGGGGGTCAGCGCGCCGAACACAGCGAAGCACAGGACGGGCAGGGCGGTGATGACACCGGCCAGACCGGTCCCGATGCCCAGGTCGTCTCGTAGCGGCTCGATCACCACGCCGACACTGGTGACGGCCACCCGCAGGTTCAGGGCGAGCGCGATGATGGCGACGGCCCACCACCAGGGCAGACGGGAGTTCGAGGGCACCGCAATAGTGTGGCGCCACCGCTGCGAGGGGTGCACGTGGGCCGGATCGGACGGCCCGCGCGATGGTCATGTGCGATACTCGTCACCAGACGACACGGCAGGCGGATCACACCGCGCCCGACCGCGACGCGCCCCACAGGGTGCTGACCGCGGCAGGACCAGTGGTTCGCCGTAGTGACAGGCCGCATGCGTCGACCTGACCAAGCTTCTGGCCCGTCCTGCGGGCCACACACACGCCGGACGCTCGACCGAGGTCGAGCATCCGGGAGGAGAGCAGATGCTCGACGACGACTCGAACACACCCACCACCTCGACCGAGGGTGACGCTGCGGATGAGGCGCCCAAGCGCCGCCGCGCGGCGGGCCGTGCCGCTGGCCCTCCGGCGGCCGTGAGCTTCTCGGCTCCGGCCACCAGTCCCGCCAGTGCCACTCCTGAGCGGGCCGGGTCTGCTGCCAACGCGGACGATGCCGATGCTGCCAACGCGAACGATGCCGACGGAGCGCCGCAGCAGCGGGCGCCCCGGAAGCGCCCAGCCAGAAAGGCGCGATCGGTCGACAGCGACTCCGACGACACCGTCGAGTCGCCGGCCTCTGACGCCTCGGCCGACGAGACCCCGGTGCGCAAGCCGGCCGCCGCAGCCTCCGCTGCAGCGATGTTCCGGGCTCCGGCCGGTGGGCTCGCTCCGGCGCGCCAGTCATCGAAGAGCGATGACGACGACGAGGACGAGATCGACCACGACCGCGACGGTCGCCACCAGACGGACGACGACTCGGACGACGACGAGGGAGCGCCCAAGCGGCGTCGCCGCAGCCGTGGTGGACGTCGGCGTCGCAAGGGAGACGGTGACTCCGACGGCGAGGTCAGCGACGAGGACTCCGAACCGTCCACCTCCGGCCGATCCGGCGCGGGGGGCGGCAACGCAGGTCGTCAGGAGTCGGGCCGTCAGAGCTCTGGCGGCGGACGTGGCGATGACAACGAATCCGACGACGACTCGGGTGCGAATGGCGGCACGCGCCGCCGTCGCCGCCGGGCGCGTGCCGGCGATCAGTCGGACTCCGCGCCGGACGATCCCGACAACACCGTCGTCCGTGTTCGCAAGGGCCGCAGCGCCGATGATCGGCAGAGCCGAAGCGCCGAGGACGAGATCACCGGTGTGGCCGGCTCCACTCGTCTCGAGGCCAAGAAGCAGCGCCGCCGGGAAGGTCGCGAGGCTGGCCGCCGTCGCGCGCCGATCGTGTCCGAGGCCGAGTTCCTGGCCCGCCGCGAGTCGGTCGATCGCCAGATGGTCGTGCGTCAGAAGGACGACTACACCCAGATCGCCGTGCTCGAGGACAAGGTGCTCGTCGAGCACTACGTGGCCCGCGAGTCCCAGACGTCGTTGATCGGCAACGTCTACCTCGGCAAGGTCCAGAACGTCCTGCCCAGCATGGAAGCCGCTTTCGTCGACATCGGTGCCGGCCGCAACGCCGTGATCTACGCCGGCGAGGTCGACTGGAGCTCGGTCGGCAACGGCAAGGCCCGCAAGATCGAGGACGCGCTGAGTCCCGGTCAGGTCATCCTCGTGCAGGTCACCAAGGATCCGGTCGGCCAGAAGGGCGCCCGGCTCACCAGCCAGGTCAGCCTGCCCGGTCGGTTCCTCGTGCTCGTACCCGGTGGTCAGACCAGTGGGATCTCGCGCAAGCTTCCCGAGAACGAGCGCAACCGTCTCAAGGCGTTGCTCAAGGAGGTCCTGCCCGACGGCACCGGTGTCATCGTGCGCACGGCCGCCGAAGGGGCGTCCGAGGAGCAGCTGACCCGCGACGTCGGCGGACTCACGGCCCGCTGGACCGACATCGAGGCCAAGGTCGCCGACGGCAAGGCGCCGCAGCTGTTGTACTCCGAGCCCGACCTGATGATCAAGGTCGTGCGTGACCTGTTCAACGAGGACTTCGCCGGACTCATCGTCGAGGGCGACGACTCCTGGGACATGATCAAGGGCTACGTGGACCACGTCGCACCTGATCTCGCCGAGCGAGTCTCGCGCTGGGAGAACGCCGACACCGACGCCTTCACCAGCTTCCGCATCGACGAGCAGATCCACAAGGCGCTCGACCGCAAGGTGTTCCTGCCCTCGGGCGGCTCCCTGGTCATCGACCGCACCGAGGCCATGACCGTGGTCGACGTCAACACGGGCAAGTACACCGGTTCGGGCGGCAACCTCGAGGAGACCGTCACCAAGAACAACCTGGAGGCGGCCGAGGAGGTCGTGCGCCAGCTGCGGCTGCGTGACATCGGCGGCATCATCGTCGTCGACTTCATCGACATGGTGCTGGAGAGCAATCGCGATCTGGTGCTGCGTCGCCTGGTCGAGTGCCTCGGCCGAGACCGCACCCGTCACCAGGTCGCCGAGGTGACCTCGCTCGGCCTGGTCCAGATGACGCGCAAGCGCATCGGCACCGGCCTGCTGGAGTCCTTCAGCGTCGACTGCGATCACTGCAAGGGACGTGGGGTCGTCATCGCCGACACTCCCGTCGAGCCCAAGAAGGACGACGGTCCTCGGCGCGGTGGCCGCGGCGGCGGCCGCAGTGGACGAGCCGGCAGTGGGGGCGGTAGTGATGCGCCCAACGGTTCCGGATCCAACGGCTCCGGATCCAGCAATGCGGGAGGCAACGGTGGGGGCGGCAACCGCAATGGCGGTCGCAACCATCCCAAGCCCGAAGCCCCGCGCAACCCGGCCCCTCAGGACTCCGCGCCTGCGGACCCCAGGCCTTCGGACTCAGCGCCTGCAGACTCAGCGCCTGCAGATTCGGTGCCCGCGAGTGCACCGGCGGAGACGACCCCCGAGGTCTCGGCACCTGAGCACCAGGCGCCTGTGGCTCCTCGAGTCGAGGCTCCTGCCGCTGTGCCCGCCCCGCAGGCAGAGCCCCGGGAGGCGACTCCCGAGGAGCCCACCAAGAAGCCCGTGCGGCGTCGGGCGGCCTCCAAGCCGGCCGGCCCGCCACCCCCCGTTTTGACCAGCGAGGGTGAGGCTCCGTAGACTGAACCGTCGGTGCGCTTGTCGCATCGTCGTGCGCGTTTAGTCGCGCCCCATTTCATTGGACGAGGTAGAGGAATTCCCGTGGTGTACGCAATCGTGCGCAGTGGCGGAGGCCAGCAAAAGGTCGCCGTCGGTGACGTCATCGAGATCGATCAGGCCGCCGAGGTCGGAGCATCGGTGTCGCTTCCCGCGGTGCTGCACGTCGACGGCGACGCCGTCACGGCCGATGCCGACACCCTGGCGAAGGTCAACGTGACCGCCGAGGTGCTCGGTGGGACCAAGGGCCCCAAGATCGTCATCCAGAAGTACAAGAACAAGACCGGCTACAAGAAGCGCCAGGGTCACCGTCAGAAGTACACCCAGGTCAAGATCACTGGTATCGAGAAGTAGGGGACTGGCATGGCACACAAGAAGGGCGCCGCTTCTACCAAGAACGGCCGCGACTCAAATTCCCAGCGCCTCGGCGTGAAGCGCTTCGGTGGCCAGAAGGTCAACGCGGGCGAGATCATCATCCGCCAGCGCGGCACGCACTTCCACCCCGGCGTCAACGTCGGCCGTGGCAAGGACGACACGCTGTTCGCCCTCTCGGCCGGTGCGGTCGAGTTCGGCACACGTCGTGGCCGCAAGGTCATCAACATCGTTCCGGTCGCTGCCCCCGTCCTCGCTGGCGCGGCGGAGTAACCGAGCACACACCTCATCCACGAGGGGGCGGTCCGCAGCAGCGGGCCGCCCCCTCGTGTCAATTCACACCCCCCCCAGGAGCAGGTCATGGCCGTCCCGACCTTCGTCGACACCGTGACGTTGCACGTCGCTGCAGGAGCAGGTGGCCACGGCGTCGCCTCGGTCCACCGTGAGAAGTTCAAGCCGCTCGGAGGCCCCGACGGCGGAAACGGCGGCCACGGCGGTGACATCATCCTGCGCGTCGAGCAGGACGTCACGACGCTGATCGACTACCACCACGAACCGCACCGCAAGGGCGGCAACGGCGGACCTGGCGCGGGCAACAACCGCAGCGGCGCCAACGGCGAGACGCTGGTGCTGCGCGTTCCCGACGGGACCGTCGTCAAGTCCAAGACCGGCGAGGTGCTGGCCGACCTGATCGGTCCCGGCACCGAGATGGTCATCGCGGCCGGTGGCCGTGGCGGGCTGGGCAACGCCGCCCTCGCCTCGTCGAAGCGCAAGGCGCCCGGCTTCGCACTGAAGGGTGAACCCGGCGAGGACCTGACCATCACGCTCGAGCTCAAGGTCGTGGCCGACATCGGTCTGATCGGCTTCCCGAGCGCCGGCAAGTCCAGCCTGATCGCGGCCCTGTCGCGGGCGCGGCCGAAGATCGCCGACTACCCGTTCACGACGCTGGTGCCCAACCTGGGTGTCGTCAGCGCCGGATCCACCACGTTCACCGTCGCCGACGTCCCGGGGCTCATCGAGGGTGCCAGCGAGGGTCGCGGCCTCGGTCACGACTTCCTGCGCCACGTCGAGCGCTGCGCCGCACTGGTGCACGTGATCGACTGCGCGACGGTGGACCCCGGTCGCGACCCGCTGACCGACCTCGACGTCATCGAGAACGAGCTGCGGGCCTACGCCGAGGCCACCGGGTCCGATCTCGGTGACCGTCCTCGCCTGATCGCACTGAACAAGACCGACGTGCCCGACGCCCGCGAGATCGCCGACTTCGTGCGCGCCGACCTGCACGAACGCGGTCTCGACGTCTATGAGGTCTCGGCAGCCAGCCATGCCGGTCTGCGTGAGCTGTCCTTCGCGATGGCCGAGGTGGTCGCATCCAAGCGAGCAGCCGCGCCACACGCCGAGGCCACCCGCATCGTGCTGCGGCCACCGGCCGAGGCTGGTGTCGGCGACGACTTCACGATCACCCAGATCGACGGCAAGTGGGTCGTCAAGGGCGACAAGCCGCGCCGGTGGGTGCGTCAGACCGACTTCACCAACGACGAGGCCATCGGCTTCCTCGCCGACCGCCTCAACCGGCTCGGCGTCGAGGCCAAGCTGCTCAAGATGGGTGCAGAAGCCGGCGACGACGTCCTCATCGGCGAGGAGGACGATGCCGTGGTGTTCGACTTCGCTCCCGACGTAGTCGCCGGCGCCGAGGTGCTCGGTCGACGCGGCGAGGACGAGCGCCTCGACCCCAATGATCGACGCACCAACCAGCAGCGGCGCGAGGAGCTGGCCGCCAAGCGCGAGTTCGAGGCTGGTGCCCGCGAGGCCCGAGAGCGCGGCGACGACCCCGCCACGCCCGACTGGAGCTTCGACGACGAGGACGACGAGTCCACCTCATGATGGTCGCCACCATGTCAGGCGTGGGGCTGTGAGGGGACGGGGCCGATGACTCGGCTGGTAGTCAAGGTCGGATCCTCGTCCCTGACGACCCGACAGGGCCACCTCGATCCCGCTCGGGTCGACGCGATCGTCGATGCGATCGCCGGCGCGCGCGATCGCGGCGACGAGGTCGTCCTGGTCAGCTCGGGCGCCATCGCGGCAGGGCTGGGTCCGTTGGGACTGTCGCGTCGTCCCCGGGACCTGCCCACCCAGCAGGCCGCGGCCAGCGTGGGCCAGGGCGCGCTCGTTGCGCGCTACACCGAACGATTCGCGGCTCGTGGCCTGGTGGTCGGCCAGGTGCTGCTGACGGTCGACGACGTGACGCGGCGGGGGCACTATCGCAACGCGCAGCAGACGTTCGCCCGCCTGCACGAGCTGGGCGTGCTGCCGGTCGTCAACGAGAACGACACCGTGGCCACCAGCGAGATCCGGTTCGGCGACAACGATCGGCTCGCGGCGCTGGTGGCTCATCTGGTGCACGCCGACCGGTTGGTGCTGCTGTCCGACGTCGACGGCCTCTACGACGGTCCGCCGGACCGGCCCGGCTCGCGACTGGTGGAGCGAGTCGAGGATCCGGCGGATCTCGGCGGCATCGACATCTCGACGGTCAGCGCGTCGAAGGTCGGGACGGGCGGCATGATCACCAAGGTCGACGCCGCCCGGATCGCCACCGGTGCCGGCATCGCGGTCACGCTGACCTCGGCCGAGAAGATCGACGGAGCACTGCGCGGCGACCAGGTCGGGACTCAGTTCGCGGCCACCGGTCGCCGGCGGTCCACCCGCCTGTTGTGGCTGGAGCACGCGAGCGAGTCCAAGGGACGCCTGCACCTCGATGCCGGTGCGGTGCGTGCCATCACGGGTCGTCAGGCATCGCTGCTGCCTGCGGGCATCACGACGGTCGACGGCGAGTTCGACGCCGGCGATCCTGTCGACCTCCTCGCGCCCGACGGCAGGGTCGTCGCGCGCGGTCTGGTCGGTTTCGACAGTGTCGACCTGCCGCGCCTGCTCGGACGCGACACCCGTGACCTCGGAGCCGAGCTGGGGCCCGGATACGACCGTGCCGTCGTCCACCGCGACGCCCTGACCGTGCTGACCAGACCGCGCTGACCTGAGCGGGTCGCTTGCCTAGACTTCGGGCATGACGATCGTGCATGACCTGGCCCGCAGCGCCCGAACAGCGGCGATCGAGCTCGCGGTGGCGACTCGATCGGTCAAGGACGCGGCGCTCGTGGCCATGGCCGACGACCTGATCGCGGCCACCGACCGCATCGTGGCGGCCAATGCGATGGACGTCGAGACGGCCCGCGCGGCCGGCACGGGCGAGCACGTGATCGATCGCCTTCGGCTCGACGCCGACCGGGTGCGTGCCTTCGCCGAGGGGGTGCGCGACGTCGCCGCGCTGCCCGACCCGGTGGGTGAGGTGGTTCGCGGGTCGACGCTGCCCAACGGCCTGCGGATGCAGCAGCTGCGCGCCCCCATGGGCGTCATCGCCATGATCTACGAGGGCCGCCCCAACGTGACCGCAGATGCCGCCGCGATCTGCCTCAAGGCCGGCAGTGCGGTCCTGCTGCGGGGGTCGTCGTCAGCGGCCCAGTCCAATCACGTGATCGTCGACGTGATGCGATCGGCCGTCGCCCGCGTCGGCCTGCCCGAGGACCTCATCACGGGCGTGCCAGCAGATGACCGTTCCACCGCCACTGACCTGATGCGTGCCCGTGGCCTGGTCGATCTCGTCATCCCGCGCGGGGGAGCGGGCCTGATCCGCACCGTGGTCACCGAGTCGACGGTCCCGGTGATCGAGACCGGCACGGGCAACTGCCACGTGTACGTCGACGCCGATGCCGACCTGGAGATGGCGCTGCAGATCGTGCTGAACTCCAAGACGCACCGCACCAGCGTCTGCAACGCGGCCGAGTCGTTGCTGGTGCACCGTGCGGTCGCCGAGGAGTTCCTTCCGGCGGTCGTCGAGGCCCTGCAGGCCGCCGGGGTCACCATCCACGGCGACGAGGTGTTCCAGGCGGTCTCGCCCGCCGTGGTCGCGGCGACCGAGGAGGATCACGCCACCGAGTACCTCGACCTCGACATCTCGGCGGCCGTGGTCGACACCCTCGACGCGGCCATCACCCACGTGCGCCGCTACTCCTCGGGCCACACCGAGGCGATCGTCACCCGCTCGCTCGCGACGGCGCAGCGCTTCACGGCGGGGGTCGACTCGGCGGCCGTCATGGTCAATGCCTCGACCCGTTTCACCGACGGAGCGGAGTTCGGTTTCGGCGCCGAGATCGGCATCTCGACGCAGAAGCTGCACGCCCGCGGACCCATGGGTCTGCCCGAGATGACCACCACGACCTACGTCGTCACCGGCGACGGTCACGTCCGTTGAGGCGCGCGGGTCGCTCCGCTCCCCGCTCCAGCCGCTCGTGCCTCGCGGCTGCTGGGCTCCGCCCAGGCGCCTGCCTCGCTGACGCTCGGCCCGTGGTCACGACGGTTGCCCGTGTTCGTCGGTCGGCGGCGGCGTCGGCTAGATTGTGGTCATGACGTCGAACCTGATGACCTCCTTCGCCACGTCCGAGGAGCCGCTGCGTGACATCGGCATCGAGCCGTGGCTGGTCGGCGTCATCGCGCTGGTGGCCCTGATCGCGCTGCTGCTCGGCCTGCTGCAGTTCGGCAAGGGACGCGAGCACTCCTGAGCACCACCGCCGCGGGCATGTCCCAGACCGTCACCGCCGTCGCCCCTGAGCGTTCCGACGGTCGTCGTCGGCGCATCGGCGTCATGGGTGGCACGTTCGACCCCATCCACCACGGCCACCTCGTGGCCGCGAGCGAGGTGCGAGCCTGGTTCGACCTCGACGAGGTCATCTTCGTGCCCACCGGGCGTCCGTGGCAGAAGGCCGACCGCGAGGTCTCCGAGGCCGAGGACCGCTACCTGATGACCGTCATCGCGACGGCCAGCAACCCCCACTTCTCGGTCAGTCGTGTCGACATCGATCGCGACGGACCGACCTACACGATCGACACGCTGCGCGACCTGGCCGACCGGCATCCCGATGCTGACCTGTACTTCATCACGGGAGCCGATGCCATGGCCGCGCTGCTGAGCTGGCGCGACCACGACGAGCTGTTCTCCCTGGCGCAGTTCGTGGGCTGCACGAGGCCCGGACACGAGCTCGACGAGACCTCCCTGGAGGGGCTGCCGTCGGATCGCATCACGATCCTGGAGATCCCCGCCCTGGCGATCTCCTCGACCGACTGCCGTCTGCGCGTCGATCGGGGAGATCCGGTGTGGTACCTCGTTCCCGACGGCGTCGTGCAGTACATCGGGAAGCACGGCCTCTACCGAGGCCAAGACGAGCAGAGCCTGTACCACGACCCGCATCCATCCGAGGAGAACCCATGACCGCCACCGACCGAGCCGTCGAGCTGGCACGCCTGGCCGCCACCGCAGCCGACGACAAGCTCGCCACAGACATCGTGGCCTTCGACGTGTCCGACCAGCTGGCGATCACCGACATCTTCGTGATCTGCTCGGCGTCGACGCCGCGCCAGGTCAGGGCCGTGCAGGACGCCGTCGAGGAGGCGCTGCTGGCCGAAGGGTCCAAGCCGGTGCGCCGCGAGGGCCAGCGCGAGGCCCAGTGGGTGCTGCTGGACTTCGCCGACATCGTGGTCCACGTGCAGCACACCGAGATGCGGTCGTTCTACTCGCTCGAGCGGCTGTGGAGCGACTGCCCCGTCGTCGCCCTCACGGCGTGAGCACCCGCCAGGTCGTGCAGCGCCCATGAACACGCGCCAGGCCGTGCAGCTCTCATGAACACGCGCCAGGTCGTGTTGTGGCGTCACGGACGCACGGCATGGAACCTCGCCGGCCGGGTGCAGGGCACCAGCGACATCGAGCTCGACGACGTCGGCCGACGACAGGCCGGTGAGGCCGCAGAACGGCTCGCCGCGCTCGGGCCCACCCGCATCATCAGCTCGGACCTCGTGCGCGCGCACGCGACGGCGCAGGCGCTGGGCGCCGTGGTCGGTGTCGAGGTCGAGCTCGAGCCCCGCTTCCGCGAGATCCACTTCGGGGCGCGCGAGGGGCTCACCTGGCAGCAGGCCTGGGAACAGTTCCCCGTCGGCATGAAGGCCTGGGTCAGTGGCGACGAGACGCAGATTCCCGACAGCGAGACCCATCGAGGCGCGGGGGACCGGTTCACCGAAGGGCTGCGTGAGCGTCTCGCCGAGACCGACGACGAGGTCGTCGTGGTCGTCGCGCATGGGGGCGTGATCCGGTCGGGTGCCTGCGCCTTCCTCGGTTTTCCCCTCGAGACGTGGGGCCTGTTCGGGGGCCTGGACAACTGCTCGTGGTCGGTCCTGCAGGAGACGCGGCACGAGCAGTGGTCGCGCTGGCGCATGACGGAGTGGAACGCCGACAACGTGCCGCGGCCCGTGCTCTCGGACGACCAGTGACCCGATCAGGGGCCCGATTGGGACACGGGAGAGACCTCCGATAAGGTGGTGCGGTCCCCCCGGGGCATTGGCGCAGTTGGTAGCGCGCTTCCATGGCATGGAAGAGGTCAGGAGTTCGAATCTCCTATGCTCCACCGGTGATCGAAGGGCCCCGCACAGCGTGCGGGGCCCTTCTTTGTGGGTAACAGCCCGTAAAGATCTGATTATCAGATACCATGGTGTCATGCGTATGGTCAGCGCCACCGAGGCCTCCCGACGATTCTCCGACCTGCTCGACTCGATCGAGGCGGGCGACACCGTCACTGTCACCCGGGGCAACCGCGCGATCGCAGAGATACGACCCGCACCCCATCGCACCGGGCGCGACCTTCGGGCAGCACTGGTAGAGGCGTCGCCACCTGATGACCGGTTCGCCGCCGACATTGCCGATGCCGTCGAGAACTTGACCCACGAGGAGGCGGACCCGTGGGAAGGCGCGTGATCCTCGACACGAACGTCTTGATCGACTACGAGCGCGGCGTCCTGGATCGCGCTGCCCTCGACGACGACGAGCTGGCTATCGCCGCCATCACGGTGGCTGAGTACAGGACGGGAATCGAGCTGGCGGACACGTCGAAGCGTGCCGCCGCCCGGACGCGAGCCCTGGCCGCAATCGTCAGCGTGGTCGAAGTGCTGGAGTACACCGAGGCTACCGCGGTCCATCACGCTCGACTGATCGCCTATGCGCGGCGGTCGGGACGGGCCCGCGGTGCTCATGACCTCATCGTTGCCGCGCACGCGGTGCAGTCCGAACGCCTGCTGCTCAGTGGTGATGCGGTGGCTCGTTTCGCTGACCTTCCTGGAGTGTCCGCGGAGCGGCCCTGAGGAGTCACACCCTTCGTGATGGTCGCTCGTCGGGCCATGGAAGAAGGGGCTCCAGGGTCGGTGTTCTTCGTTGGCGAGATCGGGGTTGCGTGCGTTCGCCTCGGTCCCACCTTCGTGACCCTGGGATCACCAGGCCGGATGCACGCGCGCTCGGACGCGACCACGTGTCCGACCGATCTCGAAGACCCAGAACCCATCCAGAACTGGCCAGACGTGTGTCCGGTGGGGCGTCTCCTATGCTCACCCCCATGGCTTGGCTCTCGGGACGTGTGGCGTTCCTCACCGTCCTGAGCGGACTCGTGGCGGTTCACCTGACCGCCGTGACCTTCGCGGCCGTGCCGCCCAACCGGTACTCGAATGCGGTCGCGCCCAGCACGGGCTACCTGGGGGCCTACTTTGCACAGAACTGGCGACTGTTCGCGCCGAACCCGGTGGCCCAGGACCGGGTCGTGCAGTTCCAGGTCAGCTACCGCGATGACGCAGGCACCCTGGCGCAGACCGAGTGGATCGACTGGACCGATGTCGAGCTCGATCTCGTACGGCACCGGATCGTCGGTGGTCGCGCCGGATACACGACCAACAAGATGACGTCGTCGCTCGGCAGCCGGTACCGCACGCTGACCGACGCCCAGCGGCGCGTGGCCGACGAGGCGCCCGAGGATCCACCGCCGGCGTGGGAGGACCTGGCTTCCCAACTGATCGAGTCCGGCACCGATCCCAGTCGCGAGTCGGTGGCCCTGTCGGCCTATCTGCGGTACGAGCGTGCTGTGGTGAGGCTGGGCAGCGACATCGCCGCCGCACGGCTGCCGGACCGCGAGATCGTCGCGATCCGGTACGCGATCGAGACGCAGGCGGTGACCCCGTATGCCCAGCGAGGCGGAACGAAGGCCGAGCGCGAAGCTGCCCGCCCCGACCCCACGCAGCGCGCATCGGGCTGGCGTGCGCCGCTGACGGGCTCGGCGGCCGAGCGCGCCGTGGTCGGCGACTTCGACAGCAGGCACCGATGACGACGACATCGCCGCGCCGGGGCGCCATGGAGACCGGTCTGCGCCGGGCCGAGGAGTGGTTGACCGGCCAGAAGCGTTCGCTGTACGGCATCTCGGTCACCCGGATGATCCTGGGGTTCGTGGTGTGGAGCCAGCTGGTGGCCAACTGGCCCGACCGCCAGTACACGTGGGGCGACGGCGCACGCTGGACCTCGCCGGTGCAGGACCAGGCGGGCTGGCCCAGCTTCCTCGGGGCGTTCGACGCGTTGTCAGGTCGTGGCTTCGACGCCCTGTACCTGCTGACGATCGTGGCCGGCGTCTCGCTGATGCTGGGCTGGTTCACCCGCGCCAGTGCCGTGCTGACCCTGGTGCTGTGGATGTCGCTGTACGTGACCAACCCGTTCGTCGGGTCCGGCGGCGATGCGGTGCTGCGGATGGTGCTGCTGTACCTGTGCTTCACCGATGCCGGACGCATCTGGTCCCTCGATGCGCGGCGGGAGCAGCGGCGCGCAGGTCGTGCGGCAGAAGATCGGGAGCCACGTCGCCCCTTCGTGCCGTCGTGGATGTCCTCGGCCGTGCACAACCTGGCGCTGGTGCTGATCATCCACCAGGTCGTGATGGTCTACGTCGGATCGGCGTTCTGGAAGCTCTCCGGTCCGCTGTGGACCGAGGGCACGGCGGTCTACTACCCGCTGCAGACCGAGGCGTTCTCGCCGTGGGGTGACCTGCTGCAGCCCCTGATCGCCTGGTCGCCCTTCGTGCTCGGGGGCACCTACGTGGCGCTGGTGGTGCAGCTGTTCTTCCCGGTGTTCCTGATCTATCGACCGACGCGCTTTTTGGCCCTGATCGTGATCACCGGCATGCATCTGGGCATCGGCCTGCTGATGGGCATCTTGTACTTCTCACTGGTGATGATCGCTGTCGACATGATCCTGGTCAGTGATCAGTCGTGGAGGAGGGCCATGGTGACTGTGAGATACATCACGGGTAGGGTGCGTCGTGCGCGAGAGCTTCATTCCGAGATCTAGCGCATTTTGAGTTTTTGTGACTTTTATCCCACTCCGGGCCGCGAGACCTATATGGTGCCTGAGAGTCCGATATGACGAACGAGGACTGCTCCGGCACCACTGACCACTCCTGACTGGGGAAACCACTCGATGAATAGACTTGCCAAGAACTCGATCGCCGCAGGGTTGACCACCTTGCTGGTGACCACGGGTCTTTCCTTCTCCGCCTTCGGTGCGGACTCCTCCACGGGCCAGAGCGACGCCTCGGCCCTGACGGCCACCGGGTTCGCTGATCTCATTGACACGGGGATCTGCGAGGCCATGTCGACCAACGGTGCCTCGACCGGCACCGGCACCTGTGGCACGGGACTGGCCACGCAGGGCACCGGCACCTTCAACCAGAACGCCAGCACCGGTGACGGTGGTACGTCGGCCGCCGCGGCGGAAGTCGAATCAGTCGATATCGACGGCTTGACGACCATCGATCTGGGCACGATCCCCACGGACCTGCAGAACATCGACACCAGCACCGCCCTCGATGACATCGTCCGAGCGCTGTTCGGCGGCGGAGACGACGGCGGAGGCGGCGGCGGCCTCCCCGATCTGGGCGACCTGTTCCCCGGAGGTCTGGATGGCCTTGGACTCGGCGACCTGAGCCCAGAGCAGCTGGACTTCCTGAACGACTTGGGTCTGGGCGATCTGAGTGAGTCAGACGTCCAGAATCTTTCGGACATTCTGCAGCCGATCCTTGATCCCCTGCAGGACAACGCAGTGGACCCCATCGCCGAGGCATTCGACGACGCTCTGCCCGTCTCGATCGAGATTGGTGCGGTCACCAGCCAGTGCACGGCTCAGGCCGGTCAGAACGCCACGGGAACCTCGTCCATCGCTGGCATCGACATCGTGATCGAGCTCGGTGACAGTGGCGACACTGACATCCGGATCCCTGTGACGATCCAGACCGACCCCAACTCCGATCTGATCGGCTCGATCGCGCTGACCCAGATCTCGGACGGGATCACGCAGGGCCTCGAAGACTCCCTCAACACCAGCTTCGATGGTGAGGCCGGTCCGCTGGCAGACCTCGTGGGGCAGGTCCAGGATCAGGTCATCGCCGAGATCCTCGATCAGGCTGACGTGATCCTCGAACCCCTGAGCGATGCCGTGGCGCCGCTCTTCGAGGGCACCGTCAACAAGCAGGTCGTCGGCGATGACGGCGAGTCGATCGAGGTCACCGCCCTGGATCTCACGATCTTGGGACTTGAGGGCGCTGGCGATTTCTTCGGAGATAACTCCGAAGCCGCTCCGGCTGGTGCCAACCTGCAGATCGCCCGCGTGAGCTGTGGACCGAACGGTGCTGCTCAGGTCGACAATGACGACGACGGCAACGCTGACGTCGACGGACCGGTTGCTGACGGCACCAACGCAGACGCTGACGCAGTGGCTGACGCCGACGCGAACGACGACGGCACTCCCGTCGCGTCGATCGCCGACGCGGACAGCGCCGCTGACGCGGACGTCCAGGCCAGCCTGCCGAACGCCGGTGCGCCGAACCTGCTGCCGTTCTTCCTGCTCGGCATCGCACTGCTGGCCTTCGGCCTCGCGGTGCTGCTGAACGAGCGTCGTCGACTCGGGCTTCCGAGCTCGGACAACCTCGCCTGATCAGCTGAACGCGTGAGTGCCGGCATCCCTCGGGATGCCGGCACTCGCCGTATTCTGACGCCATGCCCGAACCTGTCTCCGTAGCCGGCCATCTCGGCCGCTGGCAACGGCTGGTCGTGCTGGTCCTCGGCGTCGTGCTGGTGGCCCACACCGTGCTCCTGGCCCTGTGGCTCGCCCCGTCGAGCCCCATCCGCGACACCGTCGGCGCCGGCAATCTCGCCACCTACGTCGATCCGTACTTCCAGCAGGGCAACGACGTCGTCGGTGTCGGCTCCAACCAGGTCGACGAATCCCTGGTACTGCGTGCCCGCGTGCAGCCCGAGGGCGGGGGAGAACCGTTCGTCACCGAGTGGATCGACGTCACCGCCACGGAGCTGCGCGCCGTGCGGGGCGAGCTGGGTCCGTCACGATCTCACCAGATGGCCCGCCGGGTCGCCACCAACATGAACTTCGCCGTGTTCGGGCTCGACACCGCCCAGCGCGAGACCATTGCCGAGACCGAGGCGAACGTGCCTGTCGTCCGTCTGCAGCGGGCACTGAACGAGCAAGGATCCAGCGCAGGCGCCGTGCAGAACTTCATGGCTCAGGACCAGATGGCCACCCAGCTCTCCTCGCTGTGGCTCGGCGCGTTGTACGACGACGTCGAGCTGCTGGAGGTGCAGTACCGCGTGGGACGCCGCGTGGTGCCTGACATCGCGGACCGGGTCACCCAGAAGATCACCGACACCGACTTCGACTACTTCGACATCGGCTGGCGCGCGGCCTACCGCGCCAACCCCGAGGCGCGCGCCGCATTCAACGACTACCTGCACGGAGACGCACTGTGACCGATCTGTGGTGGCGCTTCTCGGATGCTCTCGGCGACCTCCGTCGCGGGTTCGAGCGGTGGATGGTCGACGAACGCCACGCCCGACGCGGCGCGGCAGCGGTTCGCATCGGCACCGGTCTCGCCGTGCTGGGGCTCCTGCTCTCCAACTTCACGACCCGCGACGTGTGGGTCGGACAGGCCTCGGTGTGGGCCGAGCCGGCCCGCTCCATCAGCACCTTCCCCGAGCTCGCGCTGCTGCGCGACGTCAGTGGGGACGTCCTGAGCGTCGTGTACGTCCTGACGCTGCTGGCCGCCGTCGCCTTCACTCTCGGCTGGCGCACCAAGGCGGCCAACGTCATCACCTATATCGGGTTCATCGCGATCGTCGCGCAGAACCCGGTCGTGGGTATACAGGGCGACAACCTCCTGCGGCTGACACTGCTGTGGTTGTTGCTGATGCGCACCGCCGACCACTGGTCGCTGGATGCGCGCCGCAAGGACAAGCTGGCTCGCGGAGATGCCGATGCCAAGGCCTACGAGGCCGAGGTCCTGCCCGCCTGGATCTCCAACCTGCTGCACAACACGGGCCTCGCGGCCCTGGCGATCCAGACGATGCTCGCCTACACCGCCGCCGGCCTCGGCAAGATCGCCCAGGACATCTGGCAGAACGGCACCGCGTTGTACTTCACGCTCCAGCTGCCCGAGTCGCGGCCGTATCCGGGACTGTCGGACCTGTTCAGCTCCAGCGAGCTCGTGCTGGCGTTCGTGACGTACCTGATCCTGCTCACCCAGCTGTTCTTCGCTCCCTTGCTGCTGTCGCGCTACTCGCGTCCCGTGGTGATCGGCTCGGCCGTCGTGGTCTCGGTCCTGTTCGCTGTGCTGTTCGCTGCACCGTGGTCCCAGCTGGCGGTCGTGGCGGTCACGGTGCTGTTCGTGTCCGAGTCGACGTGGGAGGCGTTGGAGAACCGGGTGCTGGACATCGTCGACGCCGTCGCCGATCGGGTCGACTCCAGCACGAACAGCGTGGTCGCGGGTGTCAGGGACGGTTCGCGTGACTTGGTGGACTCGGTTCGTCAGCGCGTGCGGCGCTGAGCACCATCACCACCACTGGGATCACCAGGACGGTCGCCGCTGCGTTCAGCGTGCCGAAGCCACTCCGAGCCACCACGCCCCCGGCGAGCAGACCACCGGCGGCCCCGGCGAGGTTCATGGCCAGGTCGGAGAATCCCTGAACGAGTGGACGCTCGGGAGGGTTGACCGACGCCGAGAGCATCGCCGCACCGGCGATGACCGACGCCGACCAGCCGATGCCCAGCAGCACGAGTCCGATCGTGATCCGCAGCTCGGACTCGGCCGACGTGCCGGCCACCGTCACGGCCGCCAGCAGGATCGCCTGACCAGTCAGCACGACCCGCTCGGGGCCCCACCGGTCGCTCGCCCAACCCATCACCGGCGACAGCGCGTACATGCCGGCGATGTGCAGACTGATCGTGAGCCCGATGATCTGCAACCCGGACCCGTGGTCCTGCATGTGCACGGGTGTCAGCGCCATGACACCCACCATCACGGCATGAGAGGTCGCGATCGTCAGCACGGCCACGAGCGTGCGACCGCGCAGGTGTGGCAGAGCGGCCCGCACCCCTCGCCCGGCACGGGGCCCGTCGCCGCTTCGCACCAGAGGATCGGGGCGTAGCGCCGTGGCCGTCACGAGCGCCGCCAGCGCGAATCCGGCCGAGGAGAACAGCAGGGGACCCGCGAGATCGGGGACGCCGAGGGATCGGGCCACCGAGGCGCCGGGGCCGGTGAGGTTGGGCCCCGCGACGGCGCCGATCGTGGTCGACCACACGACGAGCGACAGCGTGCGTCCGACATGCTGTGGTTCGGCACGGTCGACTGCAGCGAAGCGCGACTGCAGGTTGGCAGCAGTGCTGCCCCCGAACAGCAGCAGCCCGAGGAGCACGACGGGCAGCAGTCGGGTCTGGGCTCCGAGTACGGCGACGGCGGCGCCCACGGCGCCGCTGATCCAACCCACGGTCAGCGCGGGGCGGCGTCCGGCCCGGTCGGCGAGCGACGACAACGGCACGGCGAACATGGCCGCACCGAGGGTCAGCATCACGACGGCGGTGCCGGCCCAGCCCGAGGACCCGCTGACGTCCTTGACCAGCAGGGCTCCCACTGAGATGCCGGCGCCGTTCCCGATCCCGCCGATCACCTGCGCGGTCGCCAGCGTCCGCACGATGCGCGCCTGCACCGCCGCAGTCGTCGGGTCCGTCGTCGTCACGGACTCAGTTTAGTGATGGACGACAGCAAGCACGGCCGTCCGCAGGCACTGACGTGACGGAACAGCGGCGAAGCCGCCCCGGCTCACTGACGGCGCTCGTCCCCGCCCGAGAGCCCACGGCTACTCCAACACTTCCCGACGAGGTCCCCGTGAAGGGTGGTCCCGCCGCGACGAAAGGACTTACCAGATCGTGACGCGGTCGGCGGGGTCGAGCCAGAGGTCGTCGGACTCGGTGACGCCGAAGGCCTCGTAGAAGGCATCGATGTTGCGCACGACCTGGTTGCAGCGGAACTCCGGCGGGGAGTGCGGGTCGACCGTCAGGCGACGGACGGTCTCGGCGGGGCGGGTCTTGCCCTGCCACGCCTGCGCCCACGACAGGAAGAAGCGCTGGTCCGGAGTGAGGCCATCGATCTTCTCCTCGCCAGGCTCGCTCATCTCGGCCCGGCTCATCCGGAACGCGCGGTAGGCGATGCCGAGACCACCGAGATCGCCGATGTTCTCGCCGATCGTCAATGATCCGTTGACGGTCTGGCCGTCGGCGCCCTCGGGGGACAGGTCGTCGTACTGCTGGACCAAGGTGGCCGTGAGCTTCTCGAAGGCGGTGCGGTCGTCGTCGGTCCACCAGTTCTGCAGGGCGCCAGTGCCGTCGTACTGCGACCCTTGGTCGTCGAAGCCATGGCCGATCTCGTGACCGATGACCGCACCGATCGCGCCGTAGTTGACCGCGTCGTCAGCGTCGGCGTCGAAGAACGGCGGCTGAAGGATGGCGGCCGGGAACACGATCTCGTTCATCGTCGGGTTGTAGTACGCATTGACCGTCTGCGGCGTCATGTACCACTCGTTGCGGTCGATGGGGGCGCCGATCTTGGCCAGCTCCCGGTCGGTCTCGATCGCGATGCTGCGCTGCACGTTGCCGACCAGGTCGGTCGGATCGGTCTGCAGCTCGGAGTAGTCCTTGAACCGTTCGGGATGCCCGATCTTGGGTGTGAACGCCCCCAGCTTGTCGTGGGCGCGCGCCTGGGTCTCCTCGCTCATCCACGACAGCTCGGAGATGGACACCCGGTACGCCGCGAGCAGGTGGTCGATCAGCTCGGCCATGCGCTCACGGGCCGCCGGCGGGTACTCGGTCTCGACGTAGATGCGTCCGACCGCCTCGCCCATGGCTCCCTCGACGAATCCGACCCCGCGCTTCCAGCGGGGCCGCATCTCGTCGGTGCCCTGCAGGGTGCGGCCGTAGAACTCGAAGTTCGCCTGCACGAACTGCTCCGACAGGTACGGCGAGGCGCCGTGCACCACGTTCCAGCGCAGCCAGTCCTGCCACGCCGGCAGCAGGTCGTCGGTCAGCAAGGTCTGCACCCCCGCGAGGAACGACGGCTGCGAGACCACGAGCTCGGCGACGACGGGATCGGGGATCTGCCCGGCCTCGGCCCACGCCGACCAGTCGAAGGCAGGAGTCAGCGCCTGCACGCCGGCCAGGTCCAGCAGGTTGTAGGTCTTCTGCGCGTCCCGGCACGCCACCCGATCCCAGTGGAACGAGGCGATCTGGGTCTCCAGGTCCATGACCCGCTGCGCCCGGCCGTCGGCGTCATCGAGACCAGCCACGTCGAACATGGTGCGCAGGTGGGTCAGATAGGCGTCGCGAACGGGCCCGAACTGGTCCTCGCGGTAGTACGACTCGTCGGGCAGGCCGATGCCGCTCTGCACGACGTGCGTCACGTAGCGGTCCGGCTGGCCGCGGTCGGGGGCGATGTACAGCCCGAAGACGCCGCCCACGCCCTGGCGGTCCAGCGCTCCGCAGGTGCGCACGAGCGCCTCGACCGAGTCGATCGCGTCGACGGCCGCGAGATCGTCGGTCAGAGGAGTGGCGCCGAGCGCCTCGATGCGTGCGGTGTCCATGAAGCTCGCGTAGAGGTCTCCGATGCGCTGGGCATCAGGATCAGACCCCGCGTCCGCGGCCGATGCCTCGATGATGCGACGCACCACGAGCTCAGACTCGTCGCGCAGGTCCACGAAGGCACCGGCGACTGCCCGGTCGGCCTCGATCTCGGTGTTGGCCAGCCACGGGCCGTTGACGTGGCGGAACAGATCGTCCTGCACCCGGACCTCAGGGTCGAACGCGCCAGTGTCGAGAGCGGGGGTGTCAAGATCAGGGGTGTCGCTACCGGAGTTCACGCTCACAGGCTAGCCCGGTCACAATGAGGCCATGAGCAAGTCCCAGCCAGCCCGCCTGACCGTCGTGCGCACCGAGCAGGTCGCCCCGTCGATGCGCCGCGTGGTGTTCGGCGGCGACGGCTTCGGCACCTACCTGCAGCGACACCGCGATCTCGGGGAGTTCACCGACACCTACGTCAAGCTGGTGTTCCTGGCGGACGGGTACGACTACCCCGAGCCGCTGGACCTCGACGTGGTCCGCGAGGAGATGCCCGATGCGGCCGCACCCGTGCTGCGTACCTACACGATCCGCTGGATCGACCCTGACGCCCGCGAGCTGGCGATCGACTTCGTGGTGCACGGCGACCCCGACGATCCCGCTGCAGGGATCGCCGGCCCGTGGGCGCAGCGCGCTCAGCCCGGCGACGTCATGCACCTGCGCGGTCCCGGCGGCGACTACGCGCCCGACCCGTCGGCCGACTGGTACCTGCTGGTCGGCGATGAGACCGCCATCCCGGCGATCTCCACAGCCCTCGAGGCACTGGGAGCCGGCGACAGGGCCGCGGTCTTCATCGAGGTCGACAGCCCCGGAGACGAGGTCGAGTGGAGCACCGAGGCCGATCTGGACGTGCACTGGCTGCATCGTGGTGGCGCCGAGCACGGCACCACCACGCTGCTCGACGATGCCGTTCGGGCGTGGGACTGGTGGCCCGGTCGCGCCCAGGCGTTCGTGCACGGTGAGTCGGGGCTGCTCAAGACCGTGCGCGCTCATGTGCGCAACGACCGTGAGGTCGAGCGTCGTGATCTTTCGGCCTCGGCCTACTGGCGCCGCGGGGCCACCGAGGAGGGCTTCCGGGTCTGGAAGTCTGAGCAGGCGAAGGTCACCTAGATGCGACACGTCGCCGTGGTCCTGGCCGGCGGCAGCGGCACCCGGATCGGCGGTGAGCTGCCCAAGCAGCTGGTGCAGGTGGCCGGGAAGTCGGTCATCGAGCACACCATCGCCGCCTTCGAGGCGTCTGCGCTGATCGACGAGATCGTCGTCGTGATGATGCCCGGACACCTCGACGCGGTCCGCGAGATCGTGCGCGTCGGCGGCCACCACAAGGTCTCCCAGGTCATCGAGGGCGGCACGACCCGCAACGGCTCGACCCGGGCGGCCCTCGATCATCTCGGGGCGCAGGGGGAGGAGGAGTGTCGCGTGCTGCTGCACGACGCGGCCCGCCCCTTGGTGACCCAGGCGATCATCGCCGACGTCGTGGCCGCTCTCGCCACGCATCGAGCCGTCAACACCGCTGTGCCGTCGACGGACACGATCGTGCAGGTCCACCCGACCGAGCCCGGCCGCCCCGATGTCATCGCCGCCCAGCTCGATCGCCACCTGCTGCGGCGGGTGCAGACCCCGCAAGGATTCGACCTGTCGGTCATCCGCGACGCCTACGCCCGGGCCGAGGCCGACACCTCGACGAGAGGCGTCAGCAGCACCGACGACATCTCCGTGGTGCTGCGGTACCGGCCCGATGTCGAGATCGCTGTCGTGGCCGGGGATGCCGCGAACATCAAGGTCACCGAGCCGATCGACCTGATCGTCGCTGAGCGGACGCTGACCACCGGACCGTAGGCTGGAAGGTATGCCCACAGTTGACGCACTCCTGACCCATTCTGCCGACTCATCCTTCGAGCGCGGCACCATCGAGCGCCGCGATCCGCGCGCCCACGACGTCGTCATCGACATCGCCTACGCCGGCATCTGCCACTCCGACATCCACCAGGCACGCGAGGAGTGGGGCAAGGCATTGTTCCCCATGGTTCCGGGCCACGAGATCTCCGGCACCGTCAGCGCCGTCGGTGCGGACGTCACCTCCTACGCCGTCGGCGATCGTGTCGGTGTCGGCTGCTTCGTCGACTCGTGCCGCGAGTGCGAGAACTGTGTGGCCGGCGAGGAGCAGTACTGCCTCAAGGGCGAGGTGCCCACCTACAACGGCAAGGAGTACGACGGCGAGCCCACCTTCGGTGGCTACAGCACCCAGATCGTCGTCGACGAGAACTACGTGCTGCGCATCCCCGAGGGCATCTCGCTGGACGAGGCGGCTCCGCTGCTGTGCGCTGGCATCACGGTGTTCTCGCCCCTCAACCACTGGAACGCCGGCCCCGGCAAGCAGGTCGCGATCGTCGGCATGGGCGGACTCGGTCACATGGGCGTCAAGATCGCGCACGCCATGGGCGCCGAGGTCACGGTGCTGAGCCAGACGCTGTCGAAGCAGGAGGACGGCAAGAAGTTCGGCGCCGACCACTACTACGCGACCGCCGAGAAGGAGACCTTCAAGCAGCTGCGGGGTCGGTTCGACCTGATCGTCAACACCGTCGCAGCCAACCTGCCGGTCGATCGCTACCTGGGCATGCTGCGTCTTGACGGCACCATGGTCAACGTCGGCATCCCCGACAGCCCCGACTCGTTCCACGCCTTCAGCCTGGCCGGGATGCGTCGTTCCATGTCCGGTTCGAAGATCGGCGGCATCCGCGAGACCCAGGAGATGCTCGACTTCTGCGCCGAGCACCAGCTCGGGGCCGAGATCGAGACGATCGGCGCCGATGAGGTCACCGAGGCCTACGACCGTGTGGTCAACAGCGACGTGCGGTATCGCTTCGTGATCGACGCCTCGACCATCACGGCCTGAGGCTCGCCACCGACCTGCTCGAGGGTGAACCCGTGCTCGACGACTAGCGTCTTGCCGCGATCGCGGCGCGGGTTGTAGGTCGGCACATGGGAGGAGGCAGGCTCCGGGTGACGCCGTCAGACCACGGCCACTGAGATCCGTGCACCGTTGTCAGCGCGTCCGAGACGTGTGCGTTCCAGGCGTAGACCTTCGGACGATGCCGGGGCACGCTAGTCGCGCATACGGTGGTCTCATGCCTGTCTCGCATGCGTGTCGATGACACGCCCCGCACCCGCACCGCCGCCCCGGTGGGCACGCGTGGCCGCACATGCCGCAGCGCTGACACCTCTGCCATCTGCCTTGTGGCGCCTCTCCCTCGTCCTGGGCTTCTCGGGTGGTTACACGGAGCAGGGTCTGGTCAACCTGAACGTTTCTGGATTGGGGTGGATCTCGCTGGTGGTGCTCAGCGTGCTCACTGAGGTGCTCGCGCTCCTCACCCTTGGTCTCGTGCAGCCATGTGGGGACGCCTTTCCGCGATGGGTTCCCTACCTTGGCGGACGCTCGATCGCACGAAAGCCGGTCGTCGTGGTCGCGTCGGCCAGCGCACTGGTTCTCACCGTCTTGTGGGCCCAGATGCTCTTCTGGTGGCACATTCCGCACCCCGATATGACGTCAACGGGAGCGAACCTGGTCGGGTTCTTGTACCTGCCCCTGGTGGCCTGGGGCCCACTGCTCGCCCTCGTGACCGTCTCTTACGCCAGACGGCACCGCACAGCTCACGATCAACGGGCGCAACTCGATCCGGTACGTAGTCACGTCCGGCCGAGATGACCCACGGCGTTATGGCTTCGGCAACTCACGAGCCACTGACGTCTTGCGGCACCGCCATCGCGAGTTTCGTGCGCAGTCCCGGTCGGGACTAGTGCGCAGGCTTGTCCTCGCGCTTGGCGTTCTTGCGCAGGGCCCGACGCAGCTGAGCGATGCGCAAGGAGCCGGGAACGGCGACGATCAGGACCGCGACAACGGCACCAGCGAGCATGGCCACGGCGAGGGGGACGTTGCCCTCCCAGCCAAGAAACTTGATCGCGACGTTCTCGGAGTTCTGGGCGATGAAGATCAGCAAGAACACGGCGAGGATCGCCGCGATGACCAGGCCGACCCACAGGCCGCTGACGCGGGTCCCGCGCACCTTGTTCTTGTCGGTCAGCCCGGAGTGCGGCCGGACCGGCTCGTCGGCCGCTGGCTGGTCCGGAGCAGCTCGCTCGGGGATGGGTCGAGTGTCGGAGGGACTCGCGGGTCCCGACGCCGCAGCGGGTGGGGTCGCTCTGGCCTCGCGCTGAGTCGTTTCGCGCGGGGCGATGGACTCGCGCGGGGCGATGGACTCGCGCGGCTCGCGACTGCGCGGCGGTGGCGTCGTGCCAGCTGCCTTCGGTGTCGTCGAGGGTGTGGAACCGTCGTCGGACTCGGACTTGTTGCGGCCAAACTTCACGATCGGTCCTCCTGGTCGAGCGGAACGGTGACGTGTCCGGAAATGACGACGCCCCCGACACCAGCGTATGGCGTCGAGGGCGTCGTGGCGCTCAGATACTGTCCGGGGACGGTCTAGGACCGGCCCTTCTTGAGGTCAGAGGCGGCGTCCTTGACGTTCTCGCCGATGTTCTTGGCGCTGCCCTTGGCCTGGTCCTTTTGACCCTCGGCCTTCAGGTCCTTGTCGTTGTTGTGCTCACCGACGGCCTGCTTGGAGTGGCCCTTGGCCTTCTCGGCGCTGTTCTTGGCCTTGTCGAACAATCCCATGCTGAACTCCTTTGATCGAGGCCCCCGAAAGGGCTGATGTCTGCACCGTACCCACGGTGCGGTGATTTAACACGGGGGACAAGAAATCAGCGATGTCACGGGGCGCAGCGCCGCAGGTGCGATACCGTCGCCCGCATGCCCGGACCACCGCGGTTGCGCATCCCTGCAGCCATCGCGCACCCGGTGCGGCTTCTCCCGCTGACGTTCTTCGTGCTGATCGCGATCGGCACCGCGGCGCTGCTGCTTCCGTTCGCCCGGGCGGGCGACACCTCCGCCGAGTTCATGCCGGCCTTGTTCACGTCCGCCTCGGCGGTCACCGTCACCGGTCTGGCCACGGTCGACACCGCCGAGTACTGGACGCCTGCGGGCCAGGTGATCATGTTGATCCTCGTCGAGATCGGTGGTCTGGGCATCGTCGCCCTGGCCACGGTGCTGGGTCTGTTCATCGGCGGTCGTCTGGGCATTCGCACCCGACTGGTCGCCCAGGCCGACATGCACGTGGTCAACATCGGTGAAGTGCGGCCGCTGTTTCGCCGCGTCGCGGTCACCATGCTGTTCTTCCAGGCCGTCACCGCTGTCGTCTTGTCCGCGCGCTACCGCGGTGCCTATTTCGACGACTGGCCCACCGCGCTGTGGCACGGGCTCTTCGACGCCGTCATGGCGTTCAACAACGCCGGCTTCTCGCTGAACTCCAACAGCCTTGGTCTGTACGCCGGCGACGGACTGGTGATCCTGCCGATCTCTGCCGCCGTGTTCATCGGCGCGGTCGGATTCCCCGTGCTGGCCGAGCTGTTCCAGGGGTGGAGGCGTCCGAGCAAGTGGACCATCCACACACGGTTGACGGTGTGGGGATCGATCGGACTGCTCGTCGTCGGCGCAGCAGCGTTCCTCGCACTGGAGTGGCAGAACCCCACGACGATCGGCACCGAGAGCGTCGGCCACAAGCTGGTGACTGCCATCGAGGGCAGCGTGATGACGCGGTCGGGCGGCCTGGCCAGCTTCGACTGGGGCGCGACCCGGCCGGAGACCCTGAACCTGGGCGTCATCTTGATGTTCATCGGTGGCGGCAGCGCCAGCACCGCGGGCGGCATCAAGATCACGACCTTCCTGCTGCTGGCCTACGTCATCCTCGCCGAGCTGCGCGGCGACCCCGAGATCACCGTGGGCGCCCGCTCGATTGGCTCGAGGGTGGTGCGCACGGCGGTCTCGATCGCCCTGCTCGCCGTGATGCTGGTGACCAGCTCGACGTGGGCCATCATGTTGATGACCGAGTTCCGCTTCGACCAGGTGCTGTTCGAGGTGACCTCGGCGTTCGCGACCGCCGGATTGAGCACGGGGATCACCCCGGATCTCAACGTCGGATCGCAAGGGGTCATCATCATGTTGATGTTCGTCGGCCGAGTGGGCACGATGGCAGCAGCCGGAGCATTCGTCCTGCGGAGGCGAACACCTCGCTTCCACCTTCCCGAGGAGCAACCGATCATTGGCTAATCAGGACAAGACCTTCAACGGCCGCAAGATGCCGTCCCGAGACTCCGTGCTGGTGATCGGGCTGGGCCGCTTCGGCTTCGCTGTCGCGCGCTCGCTGACCCAGCAGGGTCATGAGGTGCTGGCGGTCGATCACCGTCCCGAGATTGTCCAGCAGTACGCCAGCGACTTCACCCATGTGGTGTGTGCCAACGCCACCGACACCGAGGCGCTGCGCCAGATCGGCGCTGAGCAGTTCGACGTCGCGGTCGTCGGTATCGGCACGGACCTGGAGGCGAGCGTCCTGACCGTGCTGAGCCTGCTCGACCTCGGAGTCGACGAGGTGTGGGCCAAGGCCGTCAGCGGCAAGCACGCGGCGATCCTGGAACGCGTCGGTGCGACCCGCGTGATCCGTCCGGAGTCCCAGATGGGCAAGCGGGTCGCTCACATGGTCGCCGGCGCCATGACCGACTTCGTCGAGTTCGACGACTTCGCCATCGCCCGCACGGCTCCTCCCCAGGCATCGCACGGCAAGACGCTGCAGGACGCGCAGCTGCGCGCCCAGTTCGGCGTCACGATCGTGGCGGTCAAGTCGGGACGCGGTGAGTTCGAGTACGCCACGGCCGGCACCACGCTGGGACCCGACGACGAGCTGATCGTCTCGGGACCCACGGCCAAGGTCGAGTCCTTCTGCGCGACGTCATGAACAAACCATCGGTTGATGTCCTAGCCGAGCCTTCGTCAGCTGAGCGAGGGCCCCGGTAACATTCCGCGGGTGATCACGGCAGACAGCACTTCAGGCACCGACGCGGCTCCCCACCGCTACACCGCGGCGCTCGCCGACGACATCGAACGTCGCTGGCAGGACCGCTGGGAGAGCGACGGCACCTTCTGGGCGCCCAATCCGGTCGGCGACCTGGCTGATCAGGCGGCCGCCGAGCTCGACCTCGGCCCGAAGTTCTTCATCATGGACATGTTCCCGTACCCCTCGGGCGCGGGCCTGCACGTCGGCCACCCGTTGGGCTACATCGGCACGGACGTCGTGGGCCGGTTCCGGCGCATGCTGGGCGACAACGTGCTGCACACGATGGGCTATGACGCCTACGGCCTGCCTGCCGAACTGCACGCGATCCAGACCGGTGAGCACCCCCGGGACAACACGCTGGCCAACATCGAGACCATGAGGCGCCAGCTGCGCCGCCTCGGCCTCGCCCACGACGACCGACGTTCCTTCGCCACGATCGATCTCGACTTCATGCGTTGGACCCAGTGGATCTTCGTGCAGATCTTCGAGTCCTGGTACGACGACGTGGCCGGTCGCGCGCGTCCCATCAGCGAGCTGCGCGCCGAGTACGCGTCGGGTCAGCGCAGGGCCCCCGACGGCACCGTGTGGGCCGATCTCGAACCGATGGAGCGCTCCATCCTGGTCGACGGCGCACGTCTGGCCTATGTCGACGACTCTCCCGTCAACTGGTGCCCGGGCCTGGGCACCGTACTGGCCAACGAGGAGGTCACCGCCGAGGGGCGCAGCGAGCGTGGCAACTTCCCGGTCTTCACCCGCAACCTGCGGCAGTGGAAGATGCGCATCACCGCCTACTCGGACCGCCTGATCGATGATCTCGACCGGGTCGACTGGCCCGAGTCGGTCAAGATCATGCAGCGCAACTGGATCGGTCGATCCGCCGGCGCCCACGTGCGCTTCGCGACCGAGGCGGGCACCCCGATCGAGGTCTTCACGACCCGTCCCGACACGCTGTTCGGCGCCACCTACATGGTCCTGGCCCCCGAGCACCCGCTGGTCGGGCGGCTGACTCCCGAGGCCTGGCCCGACGACGTGCCGCGCACTTGGACCAACGGAGTGTCCGATCCGCGATCCGCGATCTCGGCCTACCGCGAGGCTGCGGCCGCGAAGACCGACGTCGAGCGCCAGGCCGGTTCGTCGGAGTCCAGTCGCGCCAAGACCGGGGTCTTCACCGGCGCCTACGCCACCAACCCGGTCAACGGCGAACGCGTCCCGGTCTTCATCGCCGACTACGTCCTGATGGGCTACGGCACCGGCGCCATCATGGCGGTCCCGTCGGGTGACCAGCGAGACTTCGAGTTCGCCACGGCCTACGACCTGCCGGTCGTGTCGACGCTGGCCGAGCAGGAGGGCCACGACGCGGCGTACTCCGGCGAGGGCACCATCATCAACTCCTCGAACGACTCGATCACCCTCGACGGCATGAGCGTCGACGACGCCAAGGCCGCCATGATCGGCTGGCTGCAGGATCACGGCCACGGCGCGGGAACGACCACCTACCGCCTGCGCGACTGGTTGTTCAGCCGCCAGCGGTACTGGGGCGAACCGTTCCCGATCGTCTACGACGCCCAGGGCCAGCCGCACGCCGTGCCCGACGACCAGCTGCCCGTGGAGTCCCCGGAGGTGCCTGACTACTCGCCGCGCACCTACGAGCCCGACGACGCGTCCAGCGAGCCGGCGCCGCCACTGGCCCGTGCGACCGACTGGGTCCAGGTCGAGCTCGACCTCGGCGACGGACCCCAGCAGTACCGTCGCGAGACCAACACGATGCCCAACTGGGCCGGATCGTCGTGGTACGAGCTGCGCTACGCCGACCCGCACAACGAGGGCGCCCTTGTCGATCCCGCCAACGAGGCCTACTGGCTCGGTCCCCGTGGCGAGGGCGACACCGGCGGAGTCGACCTCTACGTCGGTGGCGTCGAGCACGCCGTGCTGCACCTGCTGTACGCCCGCTTCTGGCACAAGGTGCTGTTCGACCTCGGTCACGTCAGCAGTGAGGAGCCCTTCAAGAAGCTGTTCAACCAGGGCTACATCCAGGCCTACGCCTTCACCGACGAGCGCGGTGTCTATGTGCCGGCCGAGGAGGTCCTGGAAGCAGACGACGGGACCTTCACGTTCGAGGGCCGTCCGGTCGATCGCGAGTACGGCAAGATGGGCAAGAGCCTGAAGAACGCCGTCACCCCAGATGAGATGTACGCCGAGTACGGCGCGGACACGTTGCGGGTCTACGAGATGTCCATGGGGCCGCTGGACGCGTCACGCCCGTGGGAGACGCGCGCGGTCGTGGGGTCGCAGCGCTTCCTGCAGCGCCTGTGGCGGCTGTTCGTCGACGAGGAGTCCGGCGAGGTGCTGGTCGACGATGCGGCCGACGTCGATGCAGGCACCTTGCACCAGCTACACGTCACGATCGACGGCGTGCGGGCTGACATGGACGCCATGCGGTTCAACACCGCCATCGCCAAGCTGATCGAGCTGACCAACCTGTTGACCAAGAACCAGGTGCGTGCCCGCAGCGTCCTGGAGCCGCTCGTGCTCATGACCGCGCCGGTCGCGCCACACGTCGCTGAAGAGCTGTGGTCGCGTCTGGGGCACTCGGAGTCCCTGGCCCACCACCCGTTCCCCGAGGCGGACCCGGCGCACCTCTCGGCGGCCACCGTCACCTGCGTCGTGCAGGTGGCCGGCAAGGTCCGCGGCAAGCTCGAGGTCGACCCCCAGATCGGGGACGAGGACCTGCAGGCCCTGGCGCTGGCCGAGGACAATGTGGTGCGCACCATCGACGGCCGCGAGATCCGCAAGGTGATCGTGCGCGCGCCGAAGCTGGTGAGCATCGTCGTGTGAGCGCACGGCCGGATAGCATCTCGGCATGCCTTCCGTCGCGATCGTGACCGATTCCTCGTCGTCGTTGGCCGTGGCCGATGCCGAGCGTGAACAGATCCGCGTCGTGCCGTTGAAGGTCGTGCTCGGAGCCGACACGTACGACGAGGGTTCGCCCCACGTGACGGCCGACATGATCGCCGAGGCACTGGCGACCTTCGTGCCGGTCAGCACGTCGCGTCCCACTCCGGACGACTTCCTGTCGGTCTACGAAGAGCTGGCGGCCGGGGGAGCGGACGCGATCGTGTCGGTCCACCTGAGCGCCAAGATGTCCGGCACGTGCGACTCCGCACGACTCGCCGCGGACAGGTCGCCCATCCCGGTCTTCGTGGTCGACTCGCGCCAGGTCGGGCTCGGTGTCGGATTCGCTGCCGGTCGTGCCGCAGCTGCCCGAGACGCTGGCGGTGACGTCGATGACGTCGTGGCCGCCGCCGAGCGTGCGGGGGAGTCCACCACCGTCCTGCTCTACGTCGACACACTCGAGTACCTGCGCCGCGGTGGCCGGGTCGGATCGGCTGCCGCGCTGATCGGTTCGGCCCTCGCCGTCAAGCCGATCCTGACCCTCGCCGACGGCAAGGTGGCGCCGCTGGAGCGGGTGCGCACGACCGCGCGTGCGCTGGGCCGGCTCGAGGCGCTCGCCGTCGCGGCGGTCGAGGCGTGCGAGGACGGCTACGACGTCGGCGTGCAGCACCTGGCCAATCGGGCGGTCGCCGAGCAGGTGGCGGGCCACCTGGCCGAGCAGCTAGGGCGCGACTCCGTCCCGGTCGACGAGGTCGGAGCCGCGATCGGCGCCCACGTGGGGCCCGGCATGGTCTCGGTGACGGTGACACCCCGATGATGCGTCGAGGCGTCGCGCTGTGCGTGCTGCTCGTGCTCACGCTCGCGGGGTGCACGACCGGCGACAGCACCGACGGGGCGTCGGCCGGTGGCACGCAGGCCCCTGATCTCGCCGCGCCTGAACGACCGGCTGACCAACGGACCGAGGCGGGGGCCATTTCCTTCGCCGGGTACGTGTTCGAGGTGCTGCAGTTCGCGTACGGCACCGCAGATCCTGCCCCGTTGGAGGACATCGCCGATCTGGAGCTGTGCTTCGGATGCATGCAGCCCCTGGAGACGATCGCCGCCGCGGCATCGTCCGGCGACCAGCTCGTCAGCGACGCGGAGGTCTCGACCAGCGACGCGCAGGTCGTCGACGAAACCGGAGCGCGCACCACCGTGCGCCTGCGCGTCGAGTTTCCTGAGCTCGGCTCGTCCGGTTCAGCGGGAGAGACGGTGCCGGCCTCTGACGGGCCGATGCTGGTGACGCTGCGCTGGGACGCCACCCAGTGGACGCTGGTGGACTTCGCTCCCATCGGCAACTGATTGCCAGCCCCCTGATGCCCGGTCCCTCGATCCACAGGGGGTTCGGACAGCCCGCCCCGTCCACAGGCGCCTTCGAGTGGGTTCCGCGACGGCCGGAGGGCTTCTAGCGTCGCGAGCATGAGGAGCGAGGAATCCGAACCCAGCAGGCCCGAGGAGACCCGGCCCGAGGAGACCAGGGCCGAGGTGGCCCGGCGCAGGCTGGCCGAGCTCGCGGCGTCCTTCGAGGCGGAGGTGGCGGCTCGCGCGGCCGAGGCGGAGCCGGCTGTGCCAGTCGCGCCTGTGGACGTGGCGCCTGCGGAGGTCGACGTACCGGCCTCGCGCGGAGGAACCCGCAGGGCGCGAGCAACCGTGCCGCGAGTCGCGCGAGTGTCGGCGGCCCACCTGCGGGTCGTCGGAGCGCTGGGGGTCGCCGCGGTCGTGGTGCTCGGTGCCCTGCTGCTGTCGGGGCGACCCGAGGCGAGCGAGGACATCGCACCCTTGTCCGTGAGCGGGGACACCGCCGCAGGCTCCCGTGAGGAGTTCGCCTCGGGCTCTGCCGACCAGCCCGCCGAGCTGGTCATCGACGTCATCGGCGAGGTCGCCACGCCGGGCATCGTCACGGTGCCGCGTGGATCTCGCGTCTACGAGGCCATCGAGGCGGCCGGGGGCCTGGACGGCAAGGTTGACACCTCGGGCGTGAACCTCGCCCGGGTGCTCGAGGACGGCGAGCAGATCATCGTCGGTCCTGCGCCGGAGGTTGCTGCCGGCACCGGGGGTGCGCCGAGTGGTACCGGTGCCACGGGCGCGAAGATCTCGCTCAACCGGGCCACCGTCGAGCAGCTGGACACGCTTCCGGGAGTGGGGCCGGTCACCGCCGCTGCGATCATCGCCTGGCGTGATGAGAACGGCTCCTTCTCCTCCGTGGAGGATCTGCTCGACGTCACGGGTATCGGCGATGTCACCTTCGCCGAGCTCCGCGATCTCGTGACCCCCTGATGCCCGCCGTCTGATGCGGGCAGGGCCGTGATCGGCGGTCACGACGTCCGGCTGCTGCCGACAGCCGTGGTCGTCTGGGGTGTCTCGGCCTGGCTGACCACACGTGGGTCCACGCCGTCGGTCGTGGTGGCGGCGACTGCGGTGGTCCTGGCTGGCGCGGTGGTGACGCGGTGGCGTCCGCTGGCGCTCGTCCTGGGCTGCTTGACGGTCGTCGCCGTCTCGTGCGCGTGGCGGACGGCTGTCGCGGAGTCGTCGCCGCTGAACGACCTGGCCGAGCGGCACCGCTCGGGCACCTTCGAGCTCTCGGTGAGCCGCGACGCGATCGCTTTCGACCAGCGCGGAGCACCTCAGGCGGTCGTCCAGGTCACGATCCGGCAAGCCGAGGTCGCCGGTCAGCGGATCGCGGACGCGGGCCGGGCCACGGCGTTCGTCGAGGGCGACGCAGCTGACCTGGTGGTCGGGCGTCACTTCACCGCCGTCGCCCGGCTGTCTCCGTCGGACCACTCGCGCGAGGTCGCGGTGCTCGACGTCACCCGTCGCGGCGACGTGTCGGCCGGCGCCACCTGGTGGGAGGGCGCCGAACGCCTCCGACAAGGGATGCGGGATGCGTCCGAGCCCCTGCCTCCGCGGCCCAGGGCCCTGCTCCCTGCGCTCGTCAACGGCGATGACGCCCGGGTCGACGCCGAGATGGAGACCGAGTTCCAGCGCAGCGGGCTGACTCACCTGATGGCAGTCTCGGGCACCAACCTGACGATCGTGCTCGGCGTGATGCTTGCCCTCGTACGAGGGGTCGGCCTGGGGCGGCGCAGCGTGCTGTGGGTGATCGGTGGTCTGACGGTCGCAGCGTTCGTCCTGATGGCCAGACCCGATCCCAGCGTCGTGCGTGCCGCCGCGATGGGCATCGTCGGTGTGGCGGCACTCGGCTTCGGACGATCGGGTGGGATGCGAGCGCTGTCGCTCGCAGTCATCGCGTTGCTGTTCATCGACCCGTGGATCGGCCGGTCACCAGGTTTCGTCCTGTCGGTGTGCGCGACCGCCGGCATCTTGCTGCTGGCCCCACCACTGGCCGACCGACTCGGGCAGTGGATGCAACGGTGGGCCGCGCTGGCCGTTGCGATCCCGATCGCCGCGCAGCTGGCCTGCACCCCGGCCCTGACCGCCATCTCAGGACAGGTGTCGGCGGTGTCGGTGATCGCCAACGTGCTGGCCGCTCCCGCCGTCGCCCCGGCCACGGTGCTGGGTCTTGCTGCGGGGCTCGTCGCCGTGCCGCTTCCTGTGGCGGGCCAGCTGATCGCGCAGCCAGCGGGGTGGTGTGCTGCCTGGATCGTCGCGGTGGCGCGGCACAGCGCCGGTCTGGACGGCGCCTCGGTGCCGTGGTCCGCACCGTGGCAGCTGATGCTCGTGCTCGCCCCCGTCGCAACGGTTCTGGTGCTGGCACTGGCGAGTCGTCCCGTTCTCGCAGCGGGGGTGGTGCTCGGGCTCGTGGCCGCCACGGTCCGCCCACCCTCGCCGGGCTGGCCGCCTCAGGGGTGGGTGATGGTGGCGTGCGACGTCGGGCAGGGCGACGGGACCGTGCTGCGGGCCGGACCGTCGACCGCGGTGCTGGTCGACGTCGGGCCCGACCCCACCGCGATCGATGGATGTCTCGACCGGCTGGGTGTCGATCACATCGCGCTGGCGATCTTCACCCACAGCCACGCCGACCACACCGCCGGGTGGTCCGGTGCCCGACGCGGACGCGCGGTGGATCGAGTCGCCGTCGGGCCGAGTGGCGGACCCGAGGTGCAGGACTCTGGCGCCCTGCACCTGCAGGCCGGTGCGACCTTCTCGGTCGGGGACGTGCAGGCTGAGATCGTCTGGCCGGCGGACACCGAGGCCTTGCCCGCCGGCGCAGACGGATCGACCTTCAACGACGCGAGCATCGTGCTGCGTGTGCAGGTTCGGGGCGTCGCGCTGCTGATCACCGGCGACATCGAGCCCGAGGCGCAGGACGCGATCGTGCGCTCGGGTGTGCCCCTTGCGGCCGACGTCCTGAAGGTGCCGCACCATGGCAGTGCTCGGCAGTCTCGGCAATTCTTCGAGGCGGTCGACGCGCGCATCGCGACGATCAGCTCCGGCGAGGACAACGACTACGGCCACCCGGCGGGAGCGGCGCTGGCGCTGCTGCGCGACGGCGACACCCAGGTCTGGCGCACCGATCAGGACGGGGACGTGGCGGTCGTGGTGCGTGAGGGCCAGATGCGTGTCGTCACCCAACGATGAGATCCGCCAGCGCCTACCCTTGCGGCATGGATCAGGCCTGGCTGGGCAGACTCGAGCACGACCTGTCACGGCTCGTCGACGAGCGACGCACGCCGGGCGCGGCGTTCGCGATTCGACTCGGTGACGAGGAGTCGGTGCGTTGCGTCGGGGTGACAGCCCTCGAGGGAGGCGTACCGGTCACGCCCGACACGCCCTTCTGGCTCGCCTCGGTGAGCAAGCCGATCGGCGCAGTGCTCGCCCACGTGCTGCTGGAGGACGGCGCCATGTCCCTGGACGATCCGCTCGAGCGCTGGCTGCCCGAGCTCGTCTCGCCCCGAGTGCTGGTCCACCCATCTGCAGCCCTGCAGGACACCGTTCCGGCCGCGCGGCCGCCGACGGTCCACGATCTCCTGGCCGGGACGCTCGGATGGGGCATGGCGGCCGACTGCTTCGCCGACCCGCCACCACCCCTGTTCTCGGCCATGATCGAGATGGGTGTCTCGCCCGGCCCGTTCGCCGCCGACCTCGATCCCGACGACTTCATCGCGCGGCTCGCCGCGCTCCCGTTGGCCTCCCAGCCGGGGGAGGAGTGGCGCTATCACGTGCCGCACGACGTGCTCTCCGTGCTGCTGGCCCGTGTCGCCGGCCGGCCGCTGCCCGAGCTCCTCGACGATCGGCTGCTGCAACCCCTTGGTCTGCAGCACACCGGTTTCGGTGATCCCTCGCGAACGGCAGCCGAGGTGACCGACATCCACTCCCGCCACTCGTCGGGGGAGGTCGACGTCGTGCCGGCGCCGGACCCACGACGCCCGCCCGCATTTCCCGGCCTCGGAGCCGGCCTGTTGTCCTCGGCAGCCGATCTGCTCAGCCTCGGGAGCACGCTGCTCGACGGTGGAGGCCCGGTCCTGTCGCGGGCCCAGCTGACCGTCATGACGTCCGACGCGCTGACCGGGGAGCAGCGAGCCGCAGCCGCGCCGTTCATCGAGCCGGGATCGTCGTGGGGGCTCGGGGTGGGCATCGACGTCCCCCTGGACCAGGGGGTGGCGCCCGAGCAGGTGTGGCACAGCCCGGGTCGTTTCGGGTGGATCGGTGGGACCGGCACCATGTTCTACGTCGATCCCGCGCACGACCTGGTCGCCGTCCTGCTCACGGGGCGGCTGATGAACGGACCCGATGACGCACCCGACTCGTTCGTGGACACCCTGGTCGCGGGGCTGGTGAGTTGAGCGGATCTGACGTGTGTCTCGCCGTCATGTCGTGACCCGCGGATAGGCTGCTTGCGTGGCGACTCCGTTCGGCAAGATCCTCCTGGTCACCGGCTCGGCTGAGTTCGAGTCCGACCGCACCCGCCGGCGCGCCATCTCAGCGGTCATGGACCTGCAGCCCGAGTGCCAGCTGACCGAGTCCGGCGCCTCGGGACTCCAGGCCGGCGAGCTGATCGGCCTGACCAGTGCGTCGCTGTTCAGCGACTCCACGGCCGTCGTGCTCACCGACCTGCAGGACCTGCCCGACCATGCGCAGGCCGAGCTGCTGGACTATGCGGTCGATCCGTCTCCCGACGTCGCGGTCGTGCTCGTGCACGGTGGTGGGCAGAAGGGCAAGGGTCTGCTCGACAAGCTGCGCAAGATCCCGTCCGTCACCGAGGTCAAGGTCGAGCAGCCCAAGTACGAGCGCGACTACGCCGCCTGGGTGCAGCGCGAGATCCGTGCCCTGGGGTCGCGCACCGATGCTGAGGCCTCCGCAGCCCTGGTGGCATCGGTCGGTCAGGACCTGAGGGCCCTCGCCGGGGCTGCCGACCAGCTCGTGGCCAGCCTCGACGACGGCCAGTCGGTCGACCTCGACCTGGTGCGTCAGTACTTCGGCGGGCGCGCCGACGTCCGCGGCTACGAGATCGCCGATGCCGCCATCAACGGCCAGCTGCACGTGGCGATGGAGCAGGTGCGCTGGGCCGAGACCGCCAAGGTCGCGCCGTTGCTGATCACCGCCGCCTTCGCCTCGGGTCTGCGCTCGCTCGCGAAGCTCGAGTCCGCTCCGCAAGGCCTGCGCGACGCCGACCTCGCGGCCATCGTCGGGGCACCCCCGTTCAAGCTGCGCATCCTGCGCCAGCAGCTCAGCGGCTGGAACGCGAACGGTCTGGCCCACGCCATCCGGGCCGTCGCCGACGCCGATCTGGCCGTCAAGGGTGGGGGAGCCGATCCGGGTTACGCCGTCGAGCGCATGGTCCTCGAGGTCGCCAACCACCGGGTCCGCTGACCCGCATGAGGCAGAGTCCGCTGATCCGCATGAGGCAGAGTCCGCTGATCCGCATGAGGCAGAGTCCGCTGATCCGCGTGATGCGCGGTCCGGTGAGGCTCCCATGACGACGAGTCGTCTGGTCGCGGTCGATCTTGCCCGCGGCATCGCCCTGATCGGCATGATGCTCGCCCATCTCGGTACGTCCTGGACCGGACAGGGCACTCCGCCGGTGGGTGATCTCCTCAGCACCGGGCGGGCAGCTCCCCTGTTCGCGCTGCTCGCCGGCGTCGCGCTGACCTTGGTGCACCGCCGCGATCCCCGCGGCGTCGGGTCGGTGCGCGCCACCGTGATTCGCGGCGTGCTGCTCGTGCTGCTGGGTCTGGCACTCGGTTCCCTGCGCGACATGCCGATCCTGATCATCCTGGCGGTCTACGGGGTCCTGATCATTGCCGTGCTTCCGGCCCGGCACCTGCCGACCCGGCCCTTGCTGGGGCTCACCGTCGCGTGGTCGGTGCTGGCGCCGATCGGACTGCTGGCGTTGCGCATCTCCCGCGATCCCGTGCTGGTCGAGCAACCGACCTGGCCGGACCTGCAGCATCCATCGCAGCTGATCGGCACCGTGGTGCTGTGGGGCGGCTACCCGGCCATCGTGTGGGTGGCGTTCGTCCTCGCGGGCCTGCTCGTCGGCCGACTCGACCTCAGCGACGGCCAGGTCGGTGCCCAGCTGTTCGGTGGGGGGCTGGCGCTCGCGTCGGCCACGCTGGCGATCGGCAGACTGTTCGAGCCGGACTGGCGTCAGCTGTTCGCCCGCGACCTGTACCCGTCGACGCCGGTGGACTGGACCGACGTGTGGGTCACGAGTCCGCACTCGTCCATGCCCCTGAACGTCATCGGAGCGATGGGCAGCGCCGTGATGGTCGTGGGACTGTGCGTCATGCTCGCACGTGTTCCAGCCGTGGCCAAGCTCGTGTGGCCATTGGCCGCAGCGGGCTCGATGACGTTGACGCTCTACACCGTTCATGCTCTCTGGACCTGGCGCCTGCGGCTCGACGACCCGGTCCCCGACGAGGGCGGCTGGGGACCGTGGGCCCTGCAGGTCGTCGCGCTGGTTGCGGCAGCGACCGTGTGGCGCTGGCGCCTGCGCCGCGGACCGCTCGAGACGGTCATGCGCTGGCTGTCCCGGCCTCGGCGGGCCGACAGCGAGGGCCCGGACACGACGAAGACCCCGTCCGTCGAGCAGTGAGCTCGAGAACGGGGCCGTCAGAGGTGCGTCAGAGCGCGGCGGCCTTCTTGGCGATGGCCGACTTGCGGTTCGCGGCCTGGTTCTTGTGGATGACCCTCTTGGAGGCGGCCTTGTCCAGGTTGCGGGTGGCCTCGGCGGCGAACGCCTTGGCCTGGTCCTTGTCGCCAGCCTCAGCGGCGTCGGTGAAGCGGCGGATCGAGGTCTTCAGCGCAGAACGCACCGAAATGTTGCGCTGACGCGCCTTCTCGTTCTGGAGGTTGCGCTTGATCTGCGACTTGATGTTCGCCACGGGGCGTCCTGTTTCTCTCGACGGCTGGTTCAGAAGTGTGTGGGCATGCCGAAACACGCGACCCGTCACTCTAGCAGCGCGGGACGGGGCTCCCAAATCGACCGATGCCAGTGATGCTGGCGTGTGATGGGAGGATGGGTGGATCATGACGAAGGCCCCCTCAGCAGCCCCGCAGCCGGGCGCCACCGATCCGTCGATCATCCGCAACTTCTGCATCATCGCCCACATCGACCACGGCAAGTCGACCCTGGCCGACCGCATGCTGCAGCTGACCGGCGTGGTCGACGACCGAGCCGCCCGGGCGCAGTACCTGGACCGCATGGACATCGAGCGCGAGCGCGGCATCACGATCAAGAGCCAGGCCGTGCGCATGCCGTTCACCAAGTCCAACGGCGAGGACGCAGGCACCCACTACGTGCTCAACATGATCGACACCCCCGGCCACGTCGACTTCACCTACGAGGTCAGTCGTAGCCTCGAGGCGTGCGAGGGGGCCGTCCTCCTGGTCGACGCCGCGCAGGGCATCGAGGCGCAGACACTGGCCAACCTGTACCTCGCGATCGACGCCGATCTCGACATCATCCCCGTGTTGAACAAGATCGACCTGCCCGGCGCGCAGCCGGACAAGTACGCCGCGGAGATCGCCGGCATCATCGGGGGCGACCCCGCCGACGTCCTGCGCGTCTCGGCCAAGACCGGCGAGGGCGTCGAGGACCTGCTCAACCTGATCGTCGACGAGGTCCCCCCGCCGGTCGGCGATCCCGACGCGCCGCCGCGGGCCCTGATCTTCGACTCGGTGTACGACACCTACCGCGGCGTGGTCACCTACGTGCGCGTCGTCGACGGCAAGCTGAGCCACCGCGACCGCATCAAGATGATGTCCACCGGGGCCGTGCACGAGATGCTCGAGGTCGGGGTCATCTCGCCCGAGCCGGTCAAGGCCAAGGAGATCGGCGTCGGCGAGGTCGGGTACCTGATCACCGGCGTCAAGGAGGTGCGGCAGTCCCGGGTGGGCGACACCGTCACCTCCAACTCCAAGGGCGCCACCGAGCCGCTGGGCGGGTACAAGACTCCCAACCCCATGGTGTTCTCGGGCCTGTACCCGATCGACGGCGACGACTTCTCCACGTTGCGCGACGCCCTCGAGAAGCTGCAGCTCAACGATGCCGCCCTCGTCTACGAGCCGGAGTCCTCCGGCGCGCTCGGCTTCGGTTTCCGCATCGGGTTCCTGGGCCTGCTGCACCTGGAGATCGTGCGCGAACGGCTGGAGCGTGAGTTCGACCTCGCCCTCATCTCGACTGCACCCAACGTCGTGTACCGCATCCTCCTGGAGGACGGCACCGAGCAGATCGTCACCAATCCGAGCGAGTACCCCAACGGCGGCAAGATCGACAAGATCTTCGAGCCGGTCGTTCGCGCCACCGTGCTCAGCCCGTCGGAGTACATCGGCGCGATCATGGAGCTGTGCCAGTCACGGCGTGGCCAGCTGCTGGGCATGGACTACCTGTCCGAGGACCGCGTCGAGATCCGGTACACGCTGCCGATGGGCGAGATCATGTTCGACTTCTTCGACGCGTTGAAAAGCCGCACCAAGGGGTATGCGTCCCTGGACTACGAGCCCACCGACGAGCAGGCCGCAGATCTGGTCAAGGTCGACGTGCTGCTGCAGGGCGAGGTGGTCGACGCCTTCAGCGCGATCGTGCACCGCGACAACGCCTACGGGTACGGCGTCTCCTTGGCGGGCAAGCTCAAGGAGCTCATCCCGCGCCAGCACTTCGAGGTACCCATCCAGGCGGCCATCGGTGCCCGGGTCATCGCCCGCGAGAACATTCGCGCCATCCGCAAGGACGTCCTCGCCAAGTGCTACGGCGGTGACATCAGCCGCAAGCGCAAGCTGCTGGAGAAGCAGAAGGACGGCAAGAAGCGCATGAAGATGGTGGGCCGTGTGGAAGTTCCCCAAGAAGCGTTCATCGCGGCCCTCTCGACCGGCGACTCGGCGCCCGCGGCCAAGTAGCCGTGGCCGTGCAATCGGCCCTCATCCCGGTATCGGTGCCGGGTGCGACCGTGGCCGAGGTCGTCGATCGGCTCGGCGCGCGCGGTCTGGTCGGCGCCGCTGTCGATGGTGGTCGGCTGGGCCTTGCTGGAGTCGTGCTGGCGCGGGTCGCCGGTGACGATCACGAGGTCTGGGTGCGGCGCGACCCGGACGACCCGGGCGAGGGCATCGAGCTGACCGAGATCGCCGCCGAGCTGGCAGGCCGGTGGCCCGGCACATTGGTCGGGGCGGACGTCTTCGACCGCCATGACCTCTTCGACCCCGTGCTGGCCTCGGTCAGCCAGCCGCGCGCGTCGGTCGCAGTCACGCCGCGGACGAATCTCGCGCTGGGTGCCTTCGCCTCGGCGTCGGGGACGACGTTCCACATGGCCGACGTCGACGACCGTCTCGTGATCGGCGTGCAGGAGCTGCGCGGCCCGTCGCTCGACGTGCTGGTCGACGCGTTGGGAGGCGCGAAGGGCCGCACTGTCGTGCTGTGGAAGGTGGGCGGCCAGGTCGCCCTGCACGCCCTGCGCAAGGGCCGGCACGCCGCGGCCCACGTCTGGACCGTGCCGTGGACGCCGTTCGGCCATCGGGACCTCGACGACCTGCGCGACCCGCAGCTGACCGGAGACGCCGAGGTCTTCGGCGACGTCCTCGGGCTGAGGGAAGATCAGGTGCACCGGCTGCAGGCCGCCATGGGACGTGAGGTGCCTGATCTGGGTGAGCTGGCGGCCCTGCTCGACCTGCCGCCCGTCATCGTCGACGTGCTCGAGCGCCGCACGGTCGTGGCAACGCTGCCCGGCGCCACCACGATCGAGCCCCGACCTGCCCATGAGGACGACACAGGCCGTCAGGTGTTGGGCGTCAGGGGGATGAGGACGGGGTTCGTCCTGGTGCGGCTGCTCCTGCTGCTGTTCGGCATCGCCCTGGTCGCGGCCTGGCTGGGGGGCGGCTCGCTGCTCGAGGGCGTGGCGGGCCTTGCACTGGTGGTCAGCACGCTCGTCATCCTGGCCATGCGGTGGCGGACTGTGCATCGAGAGCCCGGTTGACCGCGCGAGCCGTGCGGCGCCCTGAGGCGAGGGCGCCCTGGATCGACGGGGTGTCGCGGTGGTCGCCGCAGACGAAGAGCCCGTCCCCGAGGTGCACCGGGGCCGTGATGTCCAGCGGCGGGCGGGACCGGGGCAGCGCCCGCGTCACGTCGTGGCGTACCAGCAGGTCCCAGTCGCTCACGTCGGCGTGCCACAGACGAGCCGCCTCGGCCCGGGCCGAGGCGTCCGAGAGCCCGGCGCCGGACAGCGTCGTCACCTGCACGAGGTGGCGCCCGGCCGGGGCATAGGTCGGGGCTGCAGCGGAGACGACGGCCGTGTTGACGACCGGGCCGCGGTCTCCGTCGACGACGAGGAGTCGATCCTGCGGCATCGGGGTGGGCGTGCTGAACCACCACGTGGTCAGCCCGCCCATCGGGGCCGCGCCGTGCGCTGCTCCCAGGTCGGCGGCGTCGTGGACATCGGTGGCGATCACGACGGCGCGAGCCGAGATCGATCCCGACGAGGTGTGCACGGTGACCCCCGAGGTCCCCCTGGAGATGTCGTTCACCCGGACTCCGGTCTCGGCCGGCTGCAACAGATGGGTGGCGAGCTGCGCGGGCAGCTCGCGCATGCCTCGCGCCGGCAGGGCCGGCGTGCCGAGCAGGAACCATCGGATCAGCAGTCGGGCGTAAGCGGCCGACGTGGTCCCGGTGTCGTCGGCGAGCACACCGGCGAGGAACGGCTCCAGCACCTGCCGGCGCAACGGCCCCGCGACCCCAGCTGCGTCGAGGGACTCCTCCAGCGAGACGTCCTGACCGCTGACGATGCGCTTCTGTCCGAGCAGGATCGGTGCCGCCCAGCGGGTCAGTGCGGCGATCTCGCGCGGCTCCAGCATGCCGCTGCGCAGCGTCGCGGGCAGCAGACGGTGCTCGCGGCGCGGATCGCCGAGCGTCACGTCGGTCTCGCCGCGGCGCACCCGCACGCCGGCCGCGAACGGCTGGAGGTCCAGTGCGTCGGTGTCGACCAGCTCGCGGACAGCTGGGTAGGCCGGGTTCAGCAGCTGGAATCCGACGTCGCACAGGTGTCCGTCGACCACCTCGGTCCGCACCCGGCCGCCGATCTCGTCGGAGGCCTCCAGGAGCCGGGTCTCGAGACCGCCGCGCTGCACCTGCGCCGCGCACGCCAGTCCGGCCAGCCCGGCGCCCACCACGACCACGTCCGTGCGCTGCTCCATGCGCCCAGAATCGCACCTCTGTCGTCTCTGCGCCGGTGTGGTGATCGATACGCTCCCGGCATGAAGGCGCACCTGATCTCGGTCAACACTGGAACCATCGCCGAGGTGACGTGGGGTCGCGTCAAGCGCAGCGCGATCGACAAGCACCCCGTCGAGGGGCCGGTCGGCGTGAGCCGGCTCGGGTTGGCCGGCGACGAGATCGCCGACCTCACGTACCACGGGGGAGTCGACCAGGCGGTCTACGCCTACGCCCGTGAGGACCTCGACGCCTGGGAGGTCGAGCTCGATCGAGACCTGGTGAACGGACAGTTCGGCGAGAACCTGACCACCTGCGGCATCGACATCCAGAACGCGAGCATGGGCGACCGGTGGCGCATCGGCACGACGCTGCTCGAGGTGTGCGACGTCCGCATTCCGTGCAGCGTCTTCGCCGGATTCCTCGGTGAGAAGCGGTGGGTCCGCCGGTTCGCCGAGAAGGGAGTGCCGGGCGCCTACCTGCGGGTGATCGAGGAGGGGCAGGTGGCCGCCGGCGACGACATCGTGGTCGAGATGCACCGCGATCTCGGTCTCACCGTCGAGCTTGCCTTCCGCGCCCGCATGACCGAGCCCGATCAGTTGCATCGCTTCGCTGACGAGCCGGGCCTGGGTAGAGCCTTCGCCCGAGCGGTGCATGCATATCGCAACCACGCCTGATGTGACTGGTCGGTAGGTTAAAGTGACACGCACCACAACGCCCCCGATTGATTGAGGACGCACATGCCAGCCCCCCAGGCCACCGCCGCAGAGCTCAAGGTCATCGAAGACCGACCCGCCACGGTCAACCAGATGTTCTTCGACCGGGTCGACACCTTCGCCGACCGCGAGGCGTTCAGCTTCCCCGACGAGAACGAGGTCTGGCAGAAGCTGACCTGGGCCCAGACCGGCGAGCGGGTCACCCGACTCGGAGCAGGCCTGGTCGCGCTCGGCGTCGAGGCCGAGCAGCGCGTCGCCATCGCCTCGGGCACCCGGCTGGAGTGGATCCTCGCCGACCTGGCCATCATGGCTGCCGGCGCTGCCACCACGACCGTCTACCCGACCACGATCCCCGACGACGTGGCCTACATCTTGTCCGACTCCGACAGCCGCGTGGTCTTCGCCGAGGACGACGAGCAGGTCGCCAAGCTGCGCGAGAAGCGCAGCGAGCTGCCGGCCATCACCAAGGTCGTCGTCACCGACGGCGCCACCGACGGCGACTGGGTCATCTCGCTCGACGACCTGGAGCAGCTGGGCGAGGAGCACCTCGCCCAGAACCCGACCGCCATCACCGACCGGGTCGCAGCAACCAGGCCCGACTCGCTCGCCACCCTGATCTACACCTCCGGCACCACGGGTCGCCCCAAGGGCGTCCGTCTGCGCCACGAGAGCTGGACCTACGAAGCCGCCGTCATCCAGGCGCAGGGGATCCTGACGCCCGACGACCTGCAGTTCCTGTGGCTGCCCATGGCGCACTCGTTCGGCAAGGTGCTGACCACGACGCAGCTGCTGATCGGCTTCCCGACCGCGATCGACGGTCGCGTGCCCAAGATCGTCGACAACCTCGCCATCGTGAAGCCCACCTTCATGGGTGCGGCTCCGCGCATCTTCGAGAAGGCCTACGGCCGCATCATCGGCATGACCGAGGCCGAGGGCGGCGCCAAGCTCAAGATCTTCCGCTGGGCCGAGAAGGTCGGGCTGGAGTACTCGCGCAAGACCCGTGCCGGTGAGTCCATCTCACCGGTCCTGAAGTTCCAGCACGGCCTGGCCGACAAGCTGGTCTTCTCCAAGGTCCGTGAGCGCTTCGGCGGCCGCGTGCGCTTCTTCATCTCCGGTGCTGCCGCGCTCTCGCCGGACATCGCCGAGTGGTTCCATGCCGCGAACGTGCTGATCCTCGAGGGCTACGGCCTCACCGAGACCTCGGCCGGCGCCTTCGTCAACAGCCCGGACGCCTACAAGATCGGCTCCGTGGGCCGCGCGTTCCCCGGCAGCGAGGCCAAGATCGCCGCGGACGGCGAGGTCATGATCAAGGGGCCGCACGTCATGGAGGGGTATCACAACCTCGACACCGAGAGCGCCTCCACCAAGTCCGACGAGGGCTGGCTGCACACCGGTGACGAGGGCCGCATCGACGAGGACGGCTTCCTGTTCATCACCGGGCGCAAGAAGGAGCTGTTCAAGACGTCGGGCGGCAAGTACGTCGCACCGCCGCACATCGAGGGTGTCTTCAAGGGCATCAGCTCGCTGACCAGCCAGATCCTGGTGCACGGCAACGAGCGCAACTTCTGCACCGCGCTGATCACCCTGGACACCGACGCGGTCGCCGAGTGGTCGGCCAACAACGGCATGGCCGGAAAGTCGTACGCCGAGGTCGTGTCGTCGCCGCAGATCCACGCCATCATCGAGGGTCAGATCAACGAGCTCAACACCAAGATCAATCGCTGGGAGCAGGTCAAGAAGTTCGCGATCCTCGATCACGACCTGTCGCCGGAGAGCGGCGAGCTGACCCCCAGCATGAAGGTCAAGCGAGCGGTCGTGGAGTCCAACAACAAGCAGTTGCTGGACTCCTTCTACGCTTGATCGATGAACACCTCTGTTGGGCCGCTCTCCGCAGGGGAGCGGCCCTTCGGCGTCTACCTTCACGTCCCGTTCTGCTCGGTGCGGTGCGGGTACTGCGACTTCAACACCTACACGGCCGACGAGCTCGGCGAAGGTGCCACGCGCGCGTCCTACGCCGACACCGCGATCCTCGAGATCGACCTCGCCCGCGAGGTCGTGGGGGACCGACGGGTCGACACCGTGTTCGTCGGCGGAGGCACGCCCACCCAGCTGCCGGCTGGCGACCTGGTGCGGATGCTGTCGGCGATCGACCACCGATTCGGTCTGGCCGACGGTGCCGAGGTCACCACCGAGGCCAATCCCGACAGCGTCACCCCGGAGTCGCTCGCGGCCCTGCGGGCGGGCGGCTTCAACCGCATCTCCTTCGGCATGCAGTCCGCGGTGCCGCACGTGCTGGCCACGTTGGACCGGACCCACGACCCGGAGGGCGTCCCCGACGCCGTGCGCTGGGCGCGCGAGGCCGGGTTCGAGCAGGTCAGCGTCGACCTCATCTACGGCACGCCGGGAGAGTCACTCGACGACTGGCGCACCACGCTCGAGCAGGCCATCGCACTGGAGCCGGACCACGTCAGCGCCTACGCTCTGATCGTCGAGGACGGCACGGCGCTGGCCCGGCAGGTGCGTCGCGGTGAGCTCGTCATGCCCGACGAGGACGAGACTGCCGACAAGTACCTCCTGGCCGACGACCTGCTCACCGCTGCCGGACTGGGTTGGTACGAGCTGTCCAACTGGGCGACGTCTGAGGCCGGACACTGCCGGCACAACATCGGCTACTGGAACAGCGACGACTGGTTCGGGATCGGCCCCGGAGCGCACTCCCACCTGTCCGGCGAACGCTGGTGGAACGTCAAGCACCCGGCCGCCTACGCCCAGCGGCTCACCGCAGGCGAGTCGCCGCGGCACGATGGCGAGACCATCGACGCGCCGACCGCGCAGGTCGAGCGGATCATGTTGATGACCAGGCTGCGGTCCGGGCTGTCGATGGCCGAGCTCGCCCCCGAGGCGCTCGCCAAGATCCCCGAGCTGGCCCGACGCGGCATGCTCATCGAGCACGAGGACCGTCTGGTCCTGACTCGCGACGGGCGTCTGCTCGCCGACGCGGTCGTCCGCGAGCTCGTTCCCTGACCCCTGACCTAGCGCTCAGGGAACGGTGACGAAGTCGATCAGCTCCTCGACGCGGCCGAGGAACGACGGCTCGAGATCGGCGTAGGAGCTCACCCGGCCCAGGATCGTCTTCCAGGCTCGCGCGATGTCGGCCTGGTCGGCGTGCGGCCACCCGAAGGCGGCACAGATCCCGTGCTTCCACTCGGTGCCGCGGGGGATGACCGGCCACGACTCGATGCCGAGGCGGTCGGGCTTGACCGACTGCCATACATCCACGTACGGGTGACCGACGACGAGGACGTTCGCCCGCCCCGACACCGTGTCGGCGATGCGCGACTCCTTGGACCCCGGTACCAGGTGATCGACCAGCACGCCGAGCCGGCGGTCTGCAGTGGGGCCGAACTCCTTGACGGCGCCGGCGAGGTCGTCGATGCCCCCGAGGTACTCCACGGCCACGCCCTCGACCCGGAGGTCGTCGCCCCACACCTTTTCGACCAGCTCGGCGTCGTGGCGACCCTCGACCCAGATGCGGCTCGGTAGCGCCACCCTGGCCCGGGCGTCGTGCACCGCGGTCGATCCCGAGGCCGTGCGGGTGGGACGGCGCTGAGCCCGCGGAGGAGTGACGAGCCGCACCGGCTTGCCCTCCAGGAGGAACCCCGGCCCGAGCGGGAACGAGCGTCGCTTGAGGTGACGATCCTCCAGCACCACGATGCCGTTCTCCAGCATCACCAGCTCGCCACAGAACCCGGTCTCCGCGTCCTCGATGATCAGACCCAGATCGGCCGCATGATCGGTGGTGCGCCCGTTCTTGGGCTTGCGCCAGTCACCGGACAACACATCGGGCCCGTAGCGGTCAGCCATGGAGGCTCCCTCCGTGGAGGTGAGCCAGCAGCTCCTGGTGGAACGCCTCGAGCCGTTCGCGATCGATGGCGCCGTGGCTCGTCTCGACCGTGGTGGTGGCGGTCATGAGGCCCAGCACGAGGTCGATCGTCACGGGCCACGCCGGGGCCACCTGGGTCGGCGCCGGATCGTAGAGATCGCCGATGGCGACCAGATCGCGGTCGGGCACCACCAGCACCAGCTCTCCGCCACGGGGCCCGTCGCCGAGATGGGTGACCTCCACGTACAGGTCGCCCAGATCACCGGCCCACACCGATTCGAGGTCACCGCCGCGCGACGTGTGCACGAGGTCGGTGCCGTCGTCGAGTGTGATCTTGGTCGGGTTGTAGGTGAGGGTTCGCTCGCCACCCGTGATCACGACAGACATCTCGCTAGACTGGCACTTGCCCTGCACGAGTGCCAGACAACACGCCCGACGAGGGGCCGCTCAACCAGCAGCACGATCCCCAGCGGAGGTGAATCATGTCCGACGAACGTCGGCTCGACGTCCTGCGCGCGATCGTCGAGGACTACGTCGCCACCCATGAACCCGTGGGCTCGCGCTCCCTGCTCGAGCGCCACCAGCTCGGCGTCTCGCCAGCCACCATCCGTGGCGACATGGCCGTGCTCGAGGACGAGGGATACATCACCGCGCCGCACACCAGCGCCGGCCGCATCCCCACCGACAAGGGCTACCGGGTCTTCGTCGACCGGCTGGCCACCGTCAAGCCGCTGTCCGCGCCCGAGCGGCGCGCGATCGAGACGTTCCTCGGCGGAGCGGTCGACGTCGAGGATGTCGTGCAGCGCAGCGTCAAGGTGCTCGCGCAGCTGACGCAGCAAGTCGCGATCGTGCAGTACCCGTCGCTGACCCGGTCCTCGGTGCGGCACATCGAGATCGTCCCGATGGAGTCCGCCCGCGTCCTCCTGGTGGTCATCACCAGCAGCGGTCGCGTCGAGCAGCGTCTCGTCGAGCTGGTCGAGGCCCCCGACGACAACCTCCTCGCCGAGCTGCGCCGACGCATCGTCGGCGCCACGGTCGGCGAGCGTCTGCCCGAGGCCTCGCTGCGACTGGCCGAGCTGATCGACACCTTCCGTCCCGAGCACCGCCCCGTCGTCACGGCGATCGTGACCACGCTGACCCAGACCTTCTCCAACGAGCGCTCCGATGCGCGCATCGCGATCGGCGGCACGGCCAACCTGGCCCGTTTCGGTGCCGACTTCGACGGCTCCATCAAGCCGGTCCTCGAAGCACTCGAGGAACAGGTCGTGCTGCTCAAGCTGCTCGGAGAGGCCACCGGTGGACTCTCGGTGAGCATCGGGCACGAGACTGGGTACGAGGGACTGTCCGCGGCCACGGTCGTGGCGACCCCCTACGGCAGCGAGGCGCAGGCACTTGCCACACTCGGGACAGTGGGTCCCACGCGCATGGACTACCCCTCGACGATGGCGGCAGTTGCCGCGGTGTCGCGCTACGTGGGCGGAATCCTGACCGAGCACTGGACGCCCGATCCCTGACGATCCTGCAACGATGCACCTGCACCACCTGACTTCTGTGACGAACACTGGACTGGACTGAGATGGCTACCGATTACTACGACACCCTCGGCGTGAGCCGTGAGGCCACCGCTGACGAGCTGAAGAAGGCATACCGCCGCCTCGCCCGGCAGTGGCACCCCGACGTCAACGACGCGCCCGAAGCAGCCGATCGCTTCAAGGAGGTGACGGTGGCCTACGAGGTGCTGTCCGATCCGCAGAAGCGTTCGGTCTTCGACCGCGGCGGCGACCCCATGGGCGGCGGCGGAGGCAGCGCCGGATACGGCCAGGGCTTCAGCTTCGACGACATCATGGACGCCTTCTTCGGCCAGAACGCCGGAGGTGGAGGCCGGGGACCGCGCTCGCGCACCCAACGCGGACAGGATGCTCTGCTGCGCCTCAACGTCGACCTCGGCGAAGCCGTGTTCGGCGTCGATCACGATCTCAAGGTCGACACGGCCGTCGTGTGCACCACGTGCGAGGGCAGCGGCGCCGCCGAGGGCTCCGAGCCGGTCACCTGCCGCACCTGTCATGGTCACGGCGACGTCCAGCAGGTGCAGCGCTCGCTGCTGGGCGACATCCGCACGTCTCGTCCGTGCCCCGCCTGCCGGGGGTTCGGCACGACGATCCCCGAACCGTGCTCGGAGTGCTCGGGCGAGGGACGCGTCCGTTCGCGGCGCACCATCTCGGTGTCGATCCCGGCCGGAGTCGACCAAGGCACGCGCATCCAGCTGTCCGGCGAAGGTGAGGTGGGGCCCGGTGGTGGTCCCGCGGGCGATCTGTACCTCGAGGTCAACGTGGCCGATCACCCGGTGTTCAACCGTCAGGGCGACCAGCTGCACTGCCAGGTCACCCTGCCCATGACGGCGGCGGCGCTCGGCGCGCACCTCGACCTGCCGACCCTCGACGACGACGAGGTCGCCATCGAGGTCCCGGCCGGCACCCAGTCCGGACACGTCGTGCACATCAAGGGACAGGGCGTTCCGCGGCTGCGCGGTCCGGGCCGAGGCGACCTGCTGGTGCAGGTCGTCGTGGAGACGCCCGACCACCTCGATGCGCGCCAGAACGAGCTGCTCACCGAGCTGGCCCAGCTGCGCGGCGAGGACCGCCCCCAGGCCGTGCTCGACCCGCAGCACCAGTCGGTGTTCGGCAAGATCAAGAACGCCTTCCGCTGAGCGCGGCTCCTTCGTCGCAGCGGCGCGCAGCTCGTTCCTCGCTGCTCCAGCCGTTCGTTCCTCACGGCTGCTGCGCTTCGCGCAGGCGCCTGCCTCGCTGCGCTCGGCCCTTGGTCGCCGCCCGGGTATGGCCTTCGTGGGCGCTCGGCCCCTGGCTTGGGGTAGACATGGTTCATGAGCTCTGAGTGCCTTTTCTGCTCCATCGTGGATGGTTCGATTCCGGCTGATGTGGTGTCGGAGACGGAGCACACGGTGGCGTTTCGGGACATCAATCCGCAGGCCGATGTCCATGTGCTGGTGGTGCCGCGGGTCCACGAAGCCGACATCGCCAGCCTCGCTGCCGCGGCTCCTGAGGTCGCGGTCGCGCTGATCGCCGAGACCCGGCGCATCGCCGAGACCGAGGCCGGCGGTCAGTACCGACTCGTGTTCAACACCGGCGAGGCCGCCGGCCAGACCGTGTTCCATGCGCACGGCCACGTGCTCGGCGGCCAGCTGCACGCCGCGCTGCCCAGCTAGTGGTCCGAGGTCGCGGCGCCGGATTCGCGCGAGATCAAGGCAGTTGCGTACCATGGAGAGCACATGACTGACGACACCACGCCTGCTCACACGTTCACCATTCCGTCGAGCGTTCCGGCCGTCGCCCTCCTGGGGCCCGCCGACGAGTTCCTGCGCCTCATCGAGTCCTCGTTCGAGGCTCGCGTCCACGTGCGCGGCAACGCCATCACGGTCAACGGGACGCCAGCCGAGGCCGCGCTGATCGAGCGCCTGCTCGACGAGCTGGTCACCATCGTGCGCACCGGGCAGAACCTCACGCCCGAGACGGTCGAACGCTCCATCTCGATGATGCGCACCGAGACCGAGGAGCACCCGGCCGAGGTGCTGAGCCTCAACATCTTGTCGAACCGTGGCCGCACGATCCGACCCAAGACCCTGAACCAGAAGAAGTACGTCGACGCGATCGACACCAACACCATCTGTTTCGGCATCGGCCCCGCCGGCACCGGCAAGACCTACCTCGCCATGGCCAAGGCCGTGCAGGCGCTCCAGGCCAAGGAGGTCAGCCGCATCATCTTGACCCGTCCTGCGGTCGAGGCCGGCGAGAACCTCGGCTACCTGCCCGGCACCCTGAGCGAGAAGATCGACCCCTACCTGCGCCCGCTCTACGACGCGATGCACGACATGCTCGATCCAGACACGATCCCCAAGCTGCTCACCTCGGGCGTCATCGAGATCGCGCCACTGGCCTACATGCGTGGCCGAACCCTGAACGATGCGTTCATCATCCTCGACGAGGCGCAGAACACCACCGCCGAGCAGATGAAGATGTTCCTGACGCGCCTGGGCTTCGGCTCCAAGATGGTCGTCACCGGCGACATCACGCAGGTCGATCTGCCACGTGGCGACAAGAGCGGACTGCGCGTCGTGCGCGACATCCTCGACGGGGTGCGCGACATCAACTTCTCGATGCTCACGGCGCAGGACGTCGTGCGGCACAAGCTGGTGGGTCGCATCGTCGCGGCCTACGACGAGTTCGAGGGAGAGGCACCACACAGCAGTGAACGTCGACGTTCTCAATGAGTCCGGGTTCGACGCCGATGTCGTCGACCTGACCCGTCTGTGCCGCTTCACGATGAGCCGCATGCGCCTGCACCCGGCCACCGAGCTCACGCTGCGGCTGGTCGACATCGAAACCATCGCGGCGCTCAACGAACGCTGGATGGACAAGAAGGGGCCCACCGACGTCCTGTCCTTCCCGATGGACGAGCTGACCCCCGGCAGCGACGACGAGGACGCCGACGAGGGCTACCTCGGTGACATCGCCCTGTGCCCCCAGGTCGCCGAGCAGCAGGCGCCGGCGGCGGGTCACTCCGCGGTCGACGAGATGCACCTGCTGACCGTGCACGGCATCCTGCACCTGCTGGGCTACGACCACGCCGAGCCCGAGGAGCACCGCGAGATGTTCGGCATCCAGGGCCGGTTGCTGCTGGAGTGGCACGGGTTGGTCCAGGGGGCTGACCCCGAGGCCGTCTCGTGACCTGGTTGCTGCTGGTCCTGACCGCGCTGCTCACCGTGCTCGCTGGCGCTCTGGCGAGCGTCGACGCCGCGATCTCGGCCTTCTCGCGAGCGCGCGCCGAGGAGCTGCACGACGAAGGCCGCGCCGGTGCCTCCCGGCTCGGCACGATCCTCGACGATCCGGCCCGCTACATCAACAGCGTCCTGCTGATGCGCATCGTGGCCGAGACCGCAGCGGTGGTGCTGTTCGCCGTCGTCGTCATCGACGCCGCCGAGTGGCCGCGCGTGCTGATCACCGTCGGCGTCATGTCCGTGGTCAGCTTCGTCGCGATCGGGGTGGGTCCGCGCACGCTCGGACGCCAGCACGCGGAGCGATTCGCGCTGCTGTCCTCACTGCCGGTGATCGTGCTCACCCGCGTGCTCGGGCCCGTCCCACGTGTCCTGATCGCAGTGGGCAACATGCTGACACCAGGCCGTGGCTTCAAGGAGGGCCCCTTCGCCTCGGAGGTCGAGGTGCGTGAGCTGGTCGACCTCGCCGCAGCGAGCTCGCTGATCGAGTCCGAGGAGTCCAAGATGATCCAGTCGGTCTTCGAGCTCGGCGACACCATCGTCCGCGAGGTCATGGTGCCGCGCACCGACCTCGTCTACGTCGAACAGGCCAAGACGTTGCGGCAGGCCATGTCGTTGGCGCTGCGCAGCGGCTACTCGCGCATCCCCGTCGTCGAGGACAACCTCGACGACGTCGTGGGGATGGCCTATCTCAAGGACATCACCAAGCGCGTCTTCGACAATCACGTCGCCGAGACCACCGAGAAGGTCGAGTCGGTCGCGCGGCCGTGCCTGTTCGTGCCCGACACCAAGCACGCCGACCAGCTCCTGCGCGAGATGCAGGCGTCGCGCACCCACGTGGCGATCGTGGTCGACGAGTACGGCGGCACCTCCGGCATGGTCACGATCGAGGACATCCTCGAGGAGATCGTCGGCGAGATCACCGACGAGTACGACCTCGAGCCCGACGAGAGCGAACAGCTCTCCGACGGCACGTGGCGTCTCAGCGCCCGCTTCGAGGTCGACGACCTCGAGGAGCTGTTCGACATCCCGATCGACGACGACGACGTCGACACGGTCGGGGGCCTGCTGGCCAAGCACCTCGGCAAGGTCCCCATCCCCGGCAGCACGGTCGACGTCGAGGGTCTGCGTTTCACTGCCGAGAGCCCGTCGGGTCGGCGCAATCGCATCGGTCGGGTGCTCGTGACCCGCCTCGACGACCCGGCCGACCACGACGCGGCGGTAGCCTCCTCGCATGCAACTGGATCCTGAGGACGTCAAGCTCGTGACCCTGGCTCGTGCGAGTCGAGCGCGGGCGGCCGCCGAGCAGGGCGCGGCCGTGCGCGACCAGGACGGACGGACCTACGCGGCCTCGACCGTCGCGCTGGCCTCTCTTCGCATCGACGCCCTCGACCTCGCCGTCGCGATGGCGGTGTCTTCAGGAGCTCGCAGTCTTGAGGCCGCGGCCGTGGTGGGCGGCGCAGAACCGTCCATCGACGCCGTGCGTGACCTGGCTGGCGACGGCATCGACATCGTCCTGGCCGACGACGACGGCACACCCGCATCGGTGCTGAGCACATGAGCATCTTCCGATCAGGGTTCGCCTGCTTCGTGGGCCGGCCGAACGCCGGCAAGTCCACGCTGACCAACGCGTTGGTGGGCGAGAAGATCGCGATCACCTCCTCGCGCCCGCAGACCACACGCCACGCAATTCGCGGTGTCGTGCACCGGCCGGAGGGCCAGCTCGTGCTGGTCGACACGCCCGGTCTGCACAAGCCCCGCACCCTGCTCGGCGAGCGCCTCAACGCCTTGGTGCGCACCACGTGGGCCGAGGTCGACACGATCGGCATGTGCCTGCCCGCCGACGAGGCCGTCGGTCCGGGCGACAAGTTCTTGATGCGTGAGCTGGCCGAGATCACCCGCGCGCCCCTGTTCGCGATCGTGACCAAGACCGATCTGGTCTCGCCCGAGAAGGTCGGCGCCCACCTGATGGCCGTGCAGAAGGCCGGCGAGGCTGCTGGCCTCACGTGGCGCGAAATCGTGCCCGTCTCGGCGGTCGCCGACGACCAGGTCGACCTGCTGGCCCGGCTGCTGGTCGACACGATGCCCGAGGGACCGGCGTTGTACCCCGAGGGACAGCTGTCCGACGAGCCCGAGGAGACGCTGATCGCCGAGATCGTGCGCGAGTCGGCGCTGGAGGGTGTGCACGACGAGCTGCCGCACTCCTTGGCCGTCGTGGTCGAGGAGGTCATGCCGCGCGAGGGCCGTCCGGCGGGCAAGCCGCTGCTGGACGTGCGCGTCAACGTCTACGTCGAGCGCGACAGCCAGAAGGGCATCATCATCGGCAAGAAGGGCGTCCGGCTGCAGGAGATCGGCACCGCGTCGCGCACCCAGATCGAGAAGCTGCTGGGCACCAAGGTGCACCTCGACCTGCACGTCAAGGTCGCCAAGGACTGGCAGCGCGACCCACGCCAGCTGCGCAAGCTCGGCTTCTGATCCGCGCCGTCAGACTCGCTCGTCGTCCTAGGATCGATCTGTGAACCCTGTCGATGCGTTGCGCGAGATCGCGTTCTGGCTCGAGCGCGACCGTGCGTCCTCACATCGCGTCGAGGCCTTTCGGACCGCAGCCGGTGCCATCGCCGATCTCAGCGACGGCGAGCTGGCTCGGCGGGGGTCGGACGGCACGCTGGCCCAGATCAAGGGGTTGGGTCCGCGGACGCGAACGGTGATCTCCGAAGCGCTGCGCGATGGGGTGCCCGGCTACCTGGCGGACCTGCGCGACGACGAGCCGCTGACCGATGTGGGCTCCGACCTGCGCGCCCAGCTGCGCGGCGACCTGCACAGCCATTCGGACTGGTCCGACGGCGGATCTCCGATCGAGGAGATGGCGCGCGTCGCGGCGTGGCGCGGGCGTGAGTACCAGGTGATCACCGACCACTCGCCGCGGCTTCGGGTCGCCAACGGGCTCAGCGCTGATCGTCTGGCCCGCCAGATCGACGTGATCGCCTCGATCGACGACCAGCACGCCGACCTGCGCCTGCTGGCCGGCATCGAGGTCGACATCCTCGACGACGGCACGCTGGACCAGTCGCCCGAGCTGCTGGATCGGCTCGACGTCGTCGTGGCGAGCGTGCACTCCAAGCTGCGGATGGACCACACGGCTCTGACCCGACGGATGGTGCGCGCGGTGTCCGACCCGCACACCAACGTGCTGGGCCACTGCACCGGGCAGCTGGTCGAGGGTGGTCGCGGCACCCGACCACCATCGACCTTCGACGCCGAGCTGGTCTTCGAGGCCTGCGCGCACTTCGACGTGGCGGTCGAGATCAACTCACGACCCGAGCGGCGCGACCCACCCGATGAGCTGATCGACCTCGCGATCGAAGCGGGCTGCCTGTTCGCGATCGACACCGACGCGCACGCCCCCGGTCAGCTGGACTTCCTCGACCTGGGGGCGGCTCGCGCCGCCGAGCACGACATCGACCCCGACCGCATCGTCACCACCTGGCCCGTCGATCGCCTCCTCAACTGGTCTCGCGCCTCCCGCTGAGGAGTCACGGAGACCCGCCGAGGAGTCACGCAGACCTGCCGAGGAGTCACGGAGACCGGCAGCCATCGTGATGGTCCTGCGGCGCCGCCCGGTCCCAGGCGGGTCTGAGTGACTCGTCAGTGGGTTTGAGTGACTCGTCGGCGGTTCTGCGTGACTCGTCAGCGGACCTGGGCGATGAGGTCGCGGACCTGGGCGACGTCCAGCTGCTCGGAGGCGCGGCCGGTGGCCGCGTCGTAGGTGTCGACCAGGGCGCCGAGGTCCTTGACCATGCGACGACCGCGGGACGGGGCGTCGCCGCAGTCGGCCTGGCACTGGCCGGCCGCGATGCGGTGCGCCACGACCAGGGCATAGAGCGCATGCGCCTCGCCCGGTTCGAGGTCGGGGCTCGTGCCGAAGGTGAAGACTCGCGAGGCCGCCTTGTGCGCATGCCAGTGATCGACGTCCAGATCGCCCTCGGCGACGGGGAACGCGATGCAACGGGCGTACAGCTGATCGTGCGTCAGGTCGTCCTCGAGCCCGTCCAGCACTGCCTCGGCATGGGTGATCGCTGCGGTGATGCGGGAGCGCTCGTTCTTGTCGACCAGGGTCGCGACGCGTCGCGCCTGGGTCAGCCGCAGCCGGGCCCGGATGGCCGAGGAGTCCTCGGTCGTGCCGAACAGTCGGCCGATGAGCGGCACCAGGCGGGGCCGGTCGGCGTCGAGGAGAAGATCGTTGGCCACGCGAGCCTCGTGAGCCAGGATCGGGTGCGTGCACTCGGGGCGATCGCTCCACTCCTCCCCGGCCAACAGCGACACGTACTCCATGACGCAGGCGTTCCCCGTGTCGGCGTCGTGGGCTCCTGCAGACAACGTGGGGAGGGAATCGGGGGACTTCACCCCTCGATCTTCCCATCCACGTGGAGAACACGCAGCAACACCGCCGAATGGGCTCGGGGCGGCCGGTCCGGTCCGATCAGTCGCTCAGGAGCGCGGCCAAGGTGCCACCCAGCTCCGTGGCCGCCTCGCGTCCGGCTTCGTCGACGTCTCCGAGGATCTCGACGACCTCGGCCTGCTGCTGCCACCCGAGGGCCTGCACGATCGACTGGACCGATCGCACGGCCCCGGTCGTGTCATATCGACCGTGCACCAGCAGGCCGTAGGGCTTGCGGCCCGCGGGGCCGGCGTCAGCTGACCCGTCATCGGCCAGCGAACCCCCGGCGGTCAGGAAGATCGTGTCGAAGAAGTGCTTGAGAGCGCCCGACATGTACCCGAAGTTGGCCGGGGTCACGAGCACGTAGCCGTCGGCCGCGAGAACCGCGTCGGTCATCTCGGCGTCGGTGCCCTGCAGGGCGTGTCGCACCACGATGTCAACGCCCTGGATGGACTCGTCCGACGCGCCGGCGACCACCGCATCGAGCAGATGCTGGGTGTTCGGGGTGGGGGAGTGGTGAACGACGAGCAGGCGAACCATGTCTCGACGCTAGTGGACCCTGCGTCGACAGCTTGAGATCCCCCTGCGCGTTTGCGGCCGTGTGTCTACGATTGGTCATGCTCTTCACGGAGGCTGCTCAGGCCCTGCGCGACAACATCGAGCGGGTCATCGACGGCAAGCCGGAGGTCGTGGAGACCACACTGGTCGTCTTCCTGGCCGAGGGACACCTGCTGATCGAGGACGTCCCTGGAGTCGGCAAGACGGTGCTGGCCAAGGCACTGGCGAAGTCGTCCGGCTGCGCCGTGCGTCGTATCCAGTTCACGCCTGACCTGCTGCCCTCCGACATCACGGGCGTGTCGGTCTTCGTGCCGTCCACGCGCGAGTTCGAGTTCAAACCCGGTGCGGTGTTCGCGAACATCGTGATCGGCGACGAGATCAACCGTGCCTCGCCTAAGACCCAGTCGGCGTTGCTGGAGGCGATGGAGGAGCACCAGGTCACGGTCGATGGCACCACCTACGAGCTGGGCAGCCCCTTCACGGTGGTCGCCACCCAGAACCCGTACGAGATGGAGGGCACCTACTCCTTGCCCGAGGCGCAGCGCGATCGCTTCATGGCGCGTATCCAGGTCGGCTACCCCGACGCCGCCGCCGAGCTGGCCATGGTCCGGGGGCGGGACCTCGACAACCCGATGGACACCCTCGGCCCCGTCGTGTCGATCGAGACGGTGCAGCAGATGATCGCCCATGCACGATCCGTCCACGTGTCGTCGGCGGTCGAGCAGTATGCGGTGGCGATCGTCCAGGCGACCCGCAACCACCCCGACCTGCGACTGGGCGCGAGCCCACGCGCCACGTTGCAGATGATTCGCGCCGGCAAGGCGCTTGCGGCCATCCATGGGCGCGACTACGTGCTGCCCGACGATCTCGACGCGCTGGCTCCGGTCGTGCTGCCGCACCGGCTGGTGGCCCATCGCGGTGCGACCAGCGCCGAAGAGGTCGTGGCCGACATCATCGCCCGCACCCCCGTGCCGTCCGAGGCGCCTCGCGGCGCGCATCCGGGCTGATCCATGTCGTCTCGAGCAGTGCCACCTCGCACGCGTCGAATCCGGTTGGCGGCACGCTCGTTCCGCCTGACTCGGCGAGGAATCGGGTTCGGGGTCGCGGCGCTGGTGGTCTTCGTGCTTGCGCCGACCCTCTCGGCACCCGCTCTGCTGTACGCCACCGGACTGCTGCTCGGCCTGCTGGCGCTTGCCTTCGTGTTCGTCGTCGCAGGCCACTCGCGGGTCAGGGTGGAGCGCACCTTCTCGCCGCAGGTCGTCGATCCCGGCCATGAGGTGCATGCGCGTCTGGTCGTGACCAACACGTCCTCGGTGCCGTGCCCGGAGTCGGTCTGGAGGGACCGGCTGCCGTCGGTGGTCGCTGGCGCGGCCTCCGGCACGATGCCGTCGCTGGCCGCTGCGGGGAGCCGCGATGCCAGCGCCACGGCCGACTACGCTCTGTCCTCGTCGACGCGCGGCGCGCACCGCGTCGGACCGTTGAGAGTGCGGGTGGTCGACCCGTTCGGACTGATCGAGCGCCTGCGCGACTTCGGCGAACCCCACGAGGTCACCGTCCTGCCGCGGCGCTACGACCTGCCCGCGATCCGGCCCACGGGCAGCGACGAGGGCGGCAGCACGAGGCCTGCACCTCACCAGGTGGGTCTCGGGGAGGACGACATCATCGCTCGCGCCTACCAGTCCGGTGACGCGCTCAAACGTCTGCACTGGAAGGCCACGGCCCGACGCGGCGAGCTGATGGTGCGTCAGGAGGAGCAGCAGATGAATCCCCGCGCTGCGGTGCTGATCGACCTCGACGCCGATTCTCACGGCACGGCCCGTGACCGCGGGGGCGACTGGGAGTACTCGCCCGGACTCGAGTGGGCCATCGCCGCCGGTGCCTCGATCGTCACCCACCTCGTCCAGGCCGGGTACGTCGTGTCGGTGGGGTCGCCCTGCGGTCAGATCGATGCGGAGGTCTCCGAGGGGCACGACTCCCTGCGACACGTCATGATGGCGCTCGCCCGGTGCGGTCCGGCCGAGGCCGACACTTGGCGCCTGCGGGTCGAACCGGCCACCTTCCTCCTCGCCGGCCGCCTCGAGCCTGCACGAGCCCAACGCTGGGCAGCCGAGGTCGGGCCCGTCGCCTCGGTGCACGCCCTCATGGGATCGGCGAGTCGAACCGGCGCCATCACGATCGCCGACGCGGCCGGCTGGCATCGCACCTCCTGGACTCCCGAGTCCGACATCCCGGAGACCTGGGCCAGCCTCGACGGGAGTCATGCGCATGCCAGGCGTTGAATCCGCTGGACGCACGCCCGTCCGCGGCGGATGGGCCGACATGCTCTGGGGCACCACGGCGCTGCTGGTCCTGCTCGCCGGCTTCACGACCGTCGTCGAGGGCGTGGACTGGTTCGTGAGCACGGCGCTGGTGTGTGTTCTCGTGGCCACCGCGACCATCGTCCTGCGTCAGCTCGGCGCGCGGCGCGTGGTCGCGCCGATCGCCCTGATCGTCGAGGTCGTCGTCCTGTCCTGGGTGTTCGTGCCGGCGACGCTGGTCGTGCTGATCCCGACCCCGGCGACCCTCACCGGATTCAGCGACCTGATCGAGCAGGCGGGTCCGATCATCGCCCAGGAGCAGGCTCCGGTCGCTGCGTCGGCGTCGATCGTGCTGGTGCTGGCGGCCGCGTTCGGCGCGCTGGTGGTTCTGCTGGATCTGCTGATCCAGCAGCGTCAGGGTGTGGTGGTCCTCGGGGCGTTGCTGCTCGCGATCTACATCACCCCGAGCCTGATCACCGGCACGTCGCCGTCGGGGGTGCTGTTCGTCATGGCAGCGGCTCTGTGGTTGATCATGCTGCGTCGCCGCACCGCGGTGGTCCGCACTTCTGTGGGCGAACCCCGGCGGGCTGCCCGGCAGGTCCCAGCCCTGGTGCTGGGCGTCGGTGGTCTGGTGGCTGCACTGATATTTCCTGCCGTTTCCCCCAATGTCAGCTCGGTCGCGGCCTCGTGGGGCAATCCTCCGCCGCAGGTGTTCGGCCCCGGCATCAATCCGATCGTCGAGCTGGGCACGAACCTGCGCCGCAACACACCGGTCCCGGTCATGACCCTCACCACGACGCTCGACGAACCGCCGTACCTGAAGGTGGCGACCCTTCCCAACTTCACCGGCCGCACCTGGCGCCCGGCCGAGAACTTCAACGACGGCCGGTTCGAGGAAATGGCGGTCCGCGACGGTATCTCGGCAGATCGTGCCGCGACGCAGATCTCGGTCTCGAAGCTGCGCAGCGACCTGCTCCCGGTGCCGTATCCCACGGTCGACATCGGTGGCCTCGAGGGTTCCTACCAGGTCGAGCGGACCGGCCTCACGGTGAAGCTGCGCGGATCGGACATCACGGGGCAGACCTACACGACCGAGAGCATCGACGTGCAGCCGACGGCCGAGCAGCTGCGGGGCGCGAACCCGCGCGTCACTCCGGACCTGCGCCGCTACACCGAGCTCGAGGACGCTCCGCCGATCATCTTCGACATGGCGACTCAGGTCACCGAGGACGCGACCAACAACTATGACCGCGCCGTTGCCCTGCAGAACTACTTCAGGTCCGGTGAGTTCGACTACTCCGAGACCGCTCCCGTGGCCGAGGACTACGACGGCAACGGGCTCACCGTGATCGCGGAGTTCTTGCAGCGCAAGGCCGGTTACTGCGTGCACTTCTCCTCGGCCATGGCGGTCATGGCGCGTTCGCTGGGCATTCCGGCCCGGGTCGCGGTCGGGTACGCGCCCGGCGGGCTCACCGGTGAGTTCGACGGCGGACGCCGGGTGTACGAGGTCATGTCCGACGACCTGCACGCCTGGACGGAGCTGTACTTCGACGGAGTCGGTTGGGTGCGCTTCGATCCCACGCCCGGCATCGGTCAGGGGACGGCGTTCTCCGAGCCGGCCTCCGACACTCCGGACTCGACCCTGCCTGAGTCGGGGGTCGAGGACGCGCAGCCGCAGGAGCAGCAGCAGAATCCCCGCTCCGAGGACGGCGCGCTGGCTCCGGGGCAGAGTGAGGAGTCGACGTCGACCGCACCCCGCTCGGCCGTGGCCGTGGCGCTTGCACTGCTCGCGATCGTCCTGCTTCCCGGATTGGCGCGTGTCCTGCGTCGCTCGTGGCGACTTCGGCAGGCCGAGCCCGACCGGGTGTGGCGAGAGATCGAGGACACCGCTCGTGACTTCGGTGTGCTGACCTCGGTGGCGGACACCCCACGCGGGTTGGCACGCCGCCTGTCCGTCCGGCCGGGCATCGACTCGGTCGCACTGGATCGCCTGCTCGACCTGGTCGAGCGGCGGCGGTACTCTCCGGCGACCGTCTCGGGAGACGAGGCGGCCGGCGACGCCCGGGTCGTGATCGACTCTTTGCAGGAGGGGGCCCCCCGCCTCGAGCGGTGGCGTGCAGCGCTGCTGCCCCGATCCCTCGGACCGCGATCAGCCGTAGCCGCCCCCGCACCCACGCCGAACCCGGCCACCTGAGGGCCCGGGCCGGGCGACTTGGACGCACCTGAGGCGCATCCATGGGCCGAGCGAAGCGAAGGCAAGGCGCCCGGGCGAAGCCCGGCAGCCGTGAGGAACGAACGGCTGAAGCTGCGAGGAACGAGCAGCGCGCCGCGAGGAACGGGCAGCGGGCTTCAGGCCTGCATGGGCGGTGGCGGGGGAGTGCCGTCGCCGAACGGGCGGCCGCCGAGCGATTCGCGTCCGTGCGGGCTGGCCCACCCCGACGTGTCCGGTCCGGCCGGCACGATCTGCGTGGGGTTGAGGTCCTCGTGCACGAAGTAGTAGTGGCGCTTGATCTGCTCGAAGTCGATCGTGTCGCCGAAGCCCGGCGTCTGGAACAGGTCGCGGGCGTAGCCCCACAGGGCGGGCATCTCGGCCAGCTTGTTGCGGTTGCACTTGAAGTGGCCGTGGTAGACCGCGTCGAAGCGGGCCAGCGTGGTGAACAGACGGACGTCTGCCTCGGTGATGGTGTCGCCCATCAGGAAGCGGCGGTCGGTGAGGCGTTCCTCGAGCCAGTCCATCGCCGTCCAGAGGCGCTCGTAGGCGCTCTCGTAGGACTCCTGCGAACCGGCGAAACCGCAGCGGTACACACCGTTGTTGACCTCGGTGAAGATGCGATGCATGACCTCGTCCATCTCCTCGCGGACATCAGCCGGCCACAGGTCGGGCGCGCCGTCGCGGTGGAACTCGGTCCACTCGGAGAAGAAGTCGTGGGTGATCCACGGAAAGTCGTTGGTGACGACCTCGCCGCTGGCGACCTCGACCATGGCAGGCACCGTGATGCCGCGCGGGTAGTCGGGATAGCGCTTGAGGTACGCCTCCTGGAGTCGCTCGATGCCCAGGACGGGGTCGACGCCGCCGGGGTCGAGGTCGAAGGTCCAGCTGCGCTGGTCGTGGGTCGGACCGCAGTAGCCGATCGAGAAGGCATCCTCGAGGCCCAGCAGGCGCCGCACGATGATGGCCCGGTTGGCCCAGGGGCAGGCGCGCGCGACGACGAGTCGGTAGCGATCAGCCTCGACGGGCCAGCGCGGCGTGTCCTCGTCCACCTCGGTGTCGGACGTCACGATGCGGTCCGGGATGTAGTTCATGTCGCGGTCGAAGGTCTCGCCGGTCTTGACGTAGGCGCCCTTGGTCGAATGATCGTCGGTCATGGCCCTCAGCATACGAGCGGGAGAAGCTTCCGGCCGGACGCGACCGCACCGGCCGCGGCGGCTATGGGGCCGAGCGCAGCGAGGCAGGCGCGCGGGCGCAGCCCGTCAGCGGTGAGGAACGAGCCGTGCGCCGCTGCTAGGCTAGCCACATCATGCGGTTCACACGCTCGCTTCTTCTGTGCCGCGTCGAGGTCCTCTTCTAGGTCGGACCCCTCGGCGCGGAGTTCGTCACGTCCCGGCCACGCACCACTCACCCTGAGCCGACGAACACCCCGAGGAAGTATCGATGCACCCCTACGTCTCCACTCCGCAACAGCCCAGCGGCATGCGCGTCGAGCGCTACGCGCCGTACGCCCCCGTTGACCTGCCGGATCGCAGCTGGCCCGGCGCCACGATCACCCAGGCGCCCCGTTGGTGCGCGGTCGACCTGCGCGACGGCAACCAGGCCCTGATCGATCCCATGACCTCGGCCCGCAAGCTCGCGATGTTCCAGCTGCTGGTCCAGATGGGCTACAAGGAGATCGAGGTCGGTTTCCCGAGTGCCAGCCAGACCGACTTCGACTTCGTGCGCCAGCTGATCGACGGCGGCCACATCCCCGACGACGTCGTCATCCAGGTCCTCACCCAGTGCCGCGAACCGCTGATCGACCGCACCTTCGAGTCGCTGGTGGGCGCCAAGCAGGCGATCGTGCACTTCTACAACTCGACCTCCACGTTGCAGCGCCGGGTGGTGTTCGGTCTGGACCAGGACGGCATCACCGACATCGCCACGCAGGGCGCACGGTTGTGCCTGAAGTACGCCGAGATCCACACCCCCGACACGCGGATCTCCTACGAGTACTCCCCGGAGTCCTACACCGGCACCGAGCTGGACTACGCACTCGAGGTCTGCAGCAAGGTCATCGAGGTCATCGATCCCACGCCCGACTGGCCGTTGATCATCAACCTGCCGGCGACGGTCGAGATGGCCGTGCCCAACATCTACGCCGACTCGATCGAGTGGATGCACCGCAACCTGCCGCGGCGCGACAGCGTGGTCCTGTCGCTGCACCCGCACAACGACCGCGGCACCGGGGTCGCCGCGGCCGAGCTGGGTTACATGGCTGGTGCCGATCGCATCGAGGGCTGTCTGTTCGGCAACGGCGAGCGCACCGGCAACGTGTGCCTGGTGACGCTGGGCCTGAACATGTTCAGCCAGGGTGTCGACCCGCAGATCGACTTCAGCAACATCGATGAGATCCGCCGCACCGTCGAGTACTGCAACCAGCTGCCAGTGCCCGAACGGCACCCCTACGGCGGCGACCTGGTCTACACCGCCTTCAGCGGATCGCACCAGGACGCCATCAAGAAGGGATTCGAGGCACTTGAAGTGGCCGCGCAACGCGACGGCAGACGAGTCGAGCAGCAGCCCTGGGCCGTTCCGTATCTTCCCATAGATCCAAAGGATGTGGGGCGCTCCTACGAGGCCGTGATCCGGGTCAACAGCCAGTCCGGCAAGGGCGGCGTCGCCTACATCCTGCGGACCGACCACCAGCTGGACCTGCCGCGTCGTCTGCAGATCGAGTTCAGCCAGGTCGTTCAGGGCCTCACCGAGGGTGAGGCCGGTGAGATCGAGCCGGCGGCGATCTGGTCGACCTTCCAGCGCGAGTACCTCGATCGCGTCGACCCGTACGCGCTCACCTCGTTCAGCTCGACCACCTCGGTCGAGGGCCGTGATCAGCAGGTCGTGAACCTCGTCGTGCGCGGGCAGGATCGCTCGTTCACCGGTGAGGGCAACGGCCCGGTCGACGCCTTCGTGGACGGCATGCGGCAGGCGGGCTCGGACATCCGCGTGCTCGACTACAGCGAGCACGCCCTGTCGTCGGGCGGCGACGCGAAGGCCGCGGCCTATGTCGAGGCCGAGATCGGCGGCGAGACGGTCTGGGGCGTGGGCATCGACGTCAACATCGTCAAGGCGTCGCTGATGGCCGTGGTGTCGGCGGCCAACCGCGCGGTCGGGATCACGATTCCCCAGTAAGGCCACCGGGGACTGCTGGTCAGGACGTGGCCGGGTCGTCCTGCTCGTTGCGCGGCCGCATGGCTGCGAGCACGGCGCGCAGGACGGCTCGGTTGCGCTCGGTCGTCCGGACCACGGCCCGAACATCTCGGCGCAGGGTGGAGTCCGAGGGCAGGGCGGTGCGCAGGCCCGGGTAGCGACGGTCGACGGCGAGCTGGGGCAGCAGACTGATGCCGTGCCCGGCTGCCACGACGCTGGACAGCAGCTGCAAGTCATCGGTCTGCCACCGGACGGTCGGCTCGAATCCTGCGTGGCGGCAGGCGTGTCGCACCGCCTGGCCGCATGCCGTGTCGGGAGGCGGCATGACCCACACCTCGTCGGCCAGGTCCGACAGGCTCGGCGGCGTCCGGTGGTCGCGGTTGCTGATCAGCACCAGGGGTTCGGACCACACGGTCTCGGCGCTGAGGCGAGCGGGGATGGGAGTGGGGGCGTGATCGTAGACATCGATCAGGGCGATGTCGAGCCGGCCCTCCTGCAGACCGGTCAAGGTCGCCTGAGGCTCGTCGACGCGCACCGTCATGTCGACGTTGGGGTGCTGCGTGGCCAGCTGGGTCATGGCCGGGAGGACGATCGACGCGGCGGCGGAGGCGATGGTCCCGATCCGGACGCGCCCCGCCAGTCGTTCGTCGAAGGTGTCCAGATCGGCGCGGGCGCCCTGCAGCATGCGGATGATGGTGCGGCCGCGTTCGACCAGCACCTCGCCCGCTGCGGTCAGGGCGACGCCGCGGGGGAGCCGTTCGAGCAGCGTCACGCCGCACTCACGCTCCAGCAGGCTGATCTGCTGGGACACGGCCGAGGCGGTGATCGCATGCGCGCGAGCGGCCTTGGCGATGGACCCGTGGTGCGCCACGTCGACGAACAATCGAAGTCGTGTGGCATCAGGAAGGTCGCGATGCGACGTGGTGAGGGTCGCCATGAGTTGAGGTTAGCAAAACTTACCTCTGGACGATCAGAGGTTTAAGTCGACAGGGTGGTGGTCGTCAGGCTTCGGCGAATTCAGGAGAGCGTGTGTCGCGCATCATCAACCAGGTGGCCGTGTTCGGTCTGGGCAAGGTCGGCGAGCTGGTCGCCGTGCTGCTGGAGGAGTCGGGCTTCAAGGTCGTCGGTCATGACGCCGCTCCGCGCGAGGGTCTCGGCATCGAGACCAGGGCCGTCGACGTCTCGGACGCCGAGGCGCTGCGCGAGTCGCTGCGCGGCTTCGACGCCGTCGTGTCGTGCCTGCCCTTCCACCTGAACATCGACGTGGCCGAGGCGGCCTCGGCCGCCAGCACCCACTACTTCGACCTGACCGAGGACGTGCCGACGACCAACCGGGTCATCGAGCTGGCCGGGACGTCCGGTGAGACGGTCTTCGCGCCCCAGTGCGGGCTCGCGCCCGGGCTCATCGGCATCGTCGGCGCCTCGATCGCCGCCACTTTCGAGGAGATCCGCTCGATCGAGCTGAAGGTCGGCGCGCTGCCGCAAAACCCCACGGGTCTGCTCGGATATGCGGTCAACTGGTCGGCCGAGGGCGTCGTCAACGAGTACCTCAACGACTGTGAGGTGGTGCGGTCCGGGCGCCGCCAGATGGTGCCGGCCATGAGCGAGACCGAACGGGTCGTCATCGGCGGCATCGAGCTCGAGGCCTCGTTGACCTCGGGCGGTCTGGGCACGATGTGCGAGACCTACGACGGTCGCGTCCAACGCCTCGACTACAAGACGATGCGCTATCCCGGCCACTTCGAGCAGATGCGCTTCCTGTTCGAAGAGCTCAACCTGCGCGATCGCCGCGATCTGGTCGGGCAGATCCTGGTCGATGCCAAGCCGCCGGTCAACGACGACATCGTCTACCTGCACGCCGCGGTCGAGGGCGTCAAGAACGGTCAGCCGTTCCGGGAGAACCACGTGCGCGGCTACAAGCCGATCGAGATCGCCGGGACCACCTGGCGGGCCATCTCGTGGACCACGGCGGCCTCGATCGTCGCGGTCGTCGAGCTGGTCGCCGACGGGCGCCTGCCGCAGCATGGATTCATCCGCCAGGAAGACATCGTCATGACCGAGGTGTTCGGCACGATCGCCGGCGCCCGCTTCGAGACCCTGGGAAGGGTGTGAGCACGATGACCGAGACCACCACCATCGCCCGCCAGACACGCGGCATCCTCGAGCGGCTGGGGGTCACGGACCCCTTCGTCGCCGGCCAGGAGGGGGACCTCTCGTGCGTCTCGCCCATCGACGGCGCCGTCATCGGCTCGGTGCGATCACACACTCCGGCGCAGGTCACCGAGCAGATCGGGCAGGCGCACGACGCCTTCCTGCAGTGGCGTTCGGTCCCGGCACCGGTGCGCGGTGCCATGGTTCGCGAGCTCGGTGAGCTGCTGCGCGAGCACAAGGACGACCTGGGAGCCCTGGTCTCGATCGAGGCGGGCAAGATCGTCTCGGAGGGCCTCGGTGAGGTCCAGGAGATGATCGACATCTGCGATCTGGCCGTCGGCCTGTCGCGCCAGCTGCACGGCCTCACGATCGCCACGGAGCGCCCCGGTCACCGCATGATGGAGCAGTGGCACCCCCTGGGTGTCATCGGTGTCATCTCGGCGTTCAACTTCCCCGTGGCCGTGTGGTCGTGGAATGCGGCCCTGGCCTTCGTGTGCGGTGACGCCGTGGTGTGGAAGCCGTCGGAGAAGACCCTGCTCACGGCTCTGGCGTGCCAGGCTCTTGCAGCCGAGGCGGCGCGACGGGTCGGCGCTCCCACGTCCTTGTCGTCGGTCATCATCGGTGACCGCTCGGTCGGTGCGGTGCTGGCCGACGATCCGCGCGTGCCATTGGTCTCGGCCACCGGCTCGACGCGCATGGGCAGGGAGGTCGCTCCCCGAGTGGCCGCTCGTCTCGGCCGCACGCTGCTCGAGCTCGGCGGCAACAACGCCGCCATCGTGGCACCCTCGGCCGATCTGGATCTTGCGGTGCGCGGCATCGTCTTCTCGGCGGTCGGCACGGCAGGCCAGCGGTGCACGTCGCTGCGACGCATCATCGTGCACGAGTCGATCAAGGACGATCTCGTGGCCGGTCTGAAGGCTGCCTACGAGACCCTGCCCGTCGGCTCGCCGCTGGAGGACACGACTCTGGTCGGACCGCTGATCGATCAGCAGGCGCTCGCGGCATTCGGCGCTGCGATCGAGCAGGCGAAGGCCGATGGCGGCACGCTGGTCACCGGTGGTGCGCAGGTCGAGGTCGGCGAGGGTGGTTTCTACGCGAAGCCTGCGATCGTCGACATGCCGGCGCAGACCGACATCGTGAGAACCGAGACGTTCGCCCCGCTGCTGTACGTGCTGACCTACCGTGATCTCGACGAGGCCCTGGTGCTGCACAACGACGTGACGCAGGGATTGTCGTCGGCGATCTTCACCCTCGACGTCCGCGAGGCAGAGACCTTCTGCTCGGCCGTCGGGTCCGACTGCGGAATCGCCAACGTCAACATCGGTCCGTCCGGTGCGGAGATCGGTGGCGCCTTCGGGGGCGAGAAGGACACCGGCGGAGGGCGCGAGTCCGGTTCGGACGCCTGGCGCAACTACATGCGTCGCACCACCAACACGATCAACTACTCCACCGAGCTCCCGCTCGCGCAAGGCGTCGAGTTCGGCTGAGACCGCTCGAGGTCCACCGCCCTCCGGGCAAGCACGCCATACTGATCGGGTGAGCCTCTACCGCGAGTCCGGCGTCGTGCTGCGCGTGCACAAGCTGGGCGAGGCGGACCGCATCATCACGGTGCTGACCCGCGATCGTGGTCTGGTGCGAGCCGTGGCCAAGGGTGTGCGCAAGACCACCTCGCGCTTCGGGGCACGGCTCGAGCCGTTCATGCACGTGCAGCTCATGCTTGCCGAGGGGCGCAGCCTCGACATCATCACGCAGGTCGAGACGATCGACGCCTTCGCCAAGGATCTCGGATCGGACTACCCGGCCTACACCGCCGGCACGGCGATGCTCGAGACGGCCGAGCGGCTCGTGCAGGAGGACGGTGAGCCGGCGGTGCAGCAGCTGCAGCTGCTCGTCGGGGCCCTGCGTGCTCTGGCCGGACGACGCCAGCCGCCCAGCATCATCCTCGACTCCTACCAGCTGCGGGCGCTGTCGATCTCCGGATACGCGCCGACCTTCGACGCATGCGCCCGCTGCGGTGTGACAGGTCCGCACCGGCACTTCCACGCCGCCTCGGGCGGCATGCTGTGCGATGCCGACCGCATGCCCGGATCTGCGATCCCGTCGCCGATCACCGTGACGTTGCTGGCCGCGCTGCTGGCCGGCAACTGGCCCGTCGTCGAGACCGCCGACGACCGGTCCCGTCGTGAGGCCGGATCGATCGTCGCGGCCTACCTGTCGTGGCATCTCGAGCACGGCCTCCGATCGCTGAGTCACGTCGATCGATGACCCGAGCTCCCCACACCCCCCGTTCTCCCACGCCCCATCCCTCGGGCGTCATGGCGCCGAACCTGCCGCCTGACCAGGTTCCGGGGCATGTCGCGATCGTCATGGACGGCAATGGCCGCTGGGCCAAGCAGCGGGGACTGCCGCGCACGGCGGGCCACGAGATGGGCGAGGCGGCCCTGTTCGACGTCGTCGAAGGCGCCATCGAGGTGGGTGTCACGGCCGTCTCGGCGTACGCCTTCAGCACCGAGAACTGGAAGCGCTCACCCGATGAGGTCCGGTTCCTGATGGGCTTCAACCGCGATGTCATCCGTCGTCGCCGCGACCAGATGCACGAGCTCGGTGTGCGGGTGCGCTGGGCGGGGCGACGCCCTCGCCTGTGGCGCTCGGTGATCCGCGAGCTCGAAGCGGCCGAGGAGCTGACCCAGCACAACACGGTCTGCACCCTCACGATGTGCGTCAACTACGGGGGTCGGGCCGAGATCGCCGACGCCGCGGCTGCCTTGGCCCGTGATGTCGCGGCTGGCCGCGTCCATCCCGACAAGGTCACCGAGAAGGTCTTCGCGCGCTATCTCGACGAACCCGACATGGCCGACGTCGACCTGTTCTGGCGGACCTCGGGCGAGCAGCGCACCAGCAACTTCCTGCCGTGGCAGTCCGCCTACGCCGAGATGGTGTTCACCGACATCGCCTGGCCCGATGTCGACCGGCGCGCACTCTGGCAGGCCATCGAGATCTACGCCGAGCGCAATCGGAGGTATGGCAGTGCCTGACAGGATCAAGCGGCAGTCGCCCCGGCGGCTCCTGACCGACTGGACCACCAGCGCCGGCGTCGACGGAACCGGCCTGCTGGCCCTCGTCCTCGAGGGCGCGACCGCGGAGGGCATCCATCTCGCGACCCTGGGTTACGAGGTGTTCGTCCTGCACGCCGACGACGTCTCGGCCGGGGCCGCCGAGCAGGCCGTGCACGTGCACCACGTCGCGGGCGATCCTGCCGCGCTGCCCGAGCCGTGGCGCCGCCGCTTCGACCTGGTGGTGGCCATCGACGCAGCGCCGGCGGTCGAGCAGGTGGCGCCGGCCGGACTGCTGTTCGTCGTGTCGGCCGACTCGATCGATGTCCCCGAAGGCCTCGAGCGGGTCCTGCGTGACGAGGTCGAGGATCCAGGCCAGCCCGGCGCGGTGCTCGAGCGGTCTGTCCTCGCTCGACTCACCTGACCTGCGCGCGACGCGGGAAGGTCAGATCTCCGGAACGGCCCACGTCCCTGTCCCGGCCACGACGTCGGCGACCAGGGAACGAAATCGATGGCACTCGGTGATGTCGTGCGAGCGGCAGCGCAGGGCGTGCTCGGTCATCTCGCGAGATCGCTGCATCTCGATCATCCGTCGGTCCAGGTCGGCGATGTGGTCCTGGAGCACCCGATGGCGCGACGGCGCCTGCTCGTCGAGCAGCACCGCGATCTGCTCGAGCGTCATGCCGGCGGCCTTGCTGCGCAGGATCACCGCGACCCGGACGAGGTCGTCGTCGCGGTAGAGACGTCGTTCCGCGGCATCGCGGTCGGGATCGAGCAGCCCCGCATCCTCCCAGTGGCGCAGCACGTGCGTGGCCAGGCCGAATCGCGCCGCGACATCTCCGATCGTGAATGGGCTTGACTTCATGTCAACATGAACTCACAGACTGGCCTTCAGTTCAAGTCAACCTGAAGGAGAACACCATGTACGACGCGATCATCATCGGCGGTGGACCGGCCGGTCTGCAGGCCGCGCTCACCCTCGGCCGCATGCACCGGCGGACGCTGCTGCTGGACTCCGGCGAGTACCGCAACGGCACGGTCGAGCACGCTCACAACTTCCTCACCCTCGACGGACTGCCCCCGGCGGAGATCCGGGAGCGCGGCCTGCGTGACATCGCGGCGTACGACACGGTCGAGGTGCGCCGGGCCAGGGCCGACGCCGTGTCCCTCGTCGGCCAGGCATCCGACGGTGGGGCCTTCACGGTGACGATCGGCGACGAGGAGCTCGCGACCCGTGCGGTGGTCCTGGCCACCGGTCTGCGCGACCAGCTTCCCGACATCCCCGGTCTCGTCGAGGTGTGGGGCGTGGAGGCGGCCAACTGTCCGTTCTGCCACGGCCACGAGTTCGCGGGCCGTCGGGTCGGGCTGCTCGGCATGGGGGACCATGCTTCGGCCATCGCGGCGATGCTCGAGCCCGTCGTGGCCGAGTCGATCGAGCTGCCCGAGGTCACCAGCATCGAACGCATCGAGGGCGGGCTGCGTGTCCAGGTCCCGCAGGCCGAACCGCTGGAGCTGGCAGGCATCTTCGTGCGCGCCGATTTCGAGCAGTCAGCTCCCTTCGCCGAGCAGCTCGGGCTCTCGATGCACGCGTCCGGGTGCATCGAGATCGACATCTTCGGCCGGACCAGCGTGCCCGGGATCTACGCCGCAGGAGACCTGGCGCACCACGGCGACCTTCCGGGACCGATGCCGACGCTGGCGGGCGCGGCGGCCGCCGGACTCATGGCCGCCTCCACCTGCGTCCGCGAGCAGGCGATGGCGACGCTCTGAGGTGGTCAGGGAGCCGTGACGAGGCGGCGCAGCAGGTCGAGCAGCTGCGCTCGCTGTGACGGTGAGAACCCCGCCAGCAGGGTCTGGCCAGCAGCGGCGACGAGACCGCCGGCCTGGTCCAGGGCGGGTTCGGCGGCCGCGGTCAGGTGCAGCATCTGGGTGCGGCGATCGGTGGGGAGACGTCGGCGCTCGAGCAGGCCGCGCAGCTCGAGGCCGTCGACGATCTGCACGACCGCGGGATGGCTGACGCCAAGCACCCGCGCCAGGTCGGCCTGCGAGATCGGGCCCGTCGACCGCAGTCCCGTGAGCGTGGCGAAGTGTCGAGGTTCGATGCCGACCGGCTCCAGGGTGGCGAGCACGGTGGGGTGCAGGGCGGCGTGGATGCGGGGGATGAGGAACGGGATGCTCACCAACAACGGGTCAGGGGTGTCGGCGGAGAGCCCGTCGCGAGCCAGGGTCAGCAGCAGGGTCCGGAAGTCCGCGCGCTCGACATTCGTGAAGCCCGCGGTGACCGCGCCCTCCGCGTCCTCGACGTGCCGTCGCCACCGACGCGCCGCGTTCGCCCCCTCGAGGGTCCGGGTCAGGGCGTAGGAGCGGCGGTCCTCGGGGTTGCGCACCCGTTGCGCGAGTCCTTGGTCGGCCAGGTCGCCGGCGACTCGCGTCATGGTGGTGGGGCTGACGCTGATCATCTCGGCGATCGCCTGCTGGGAGCGGGTCACGCCGCCGGCCAGGGCGAGCAGGGCGGCGTAGGTGTGGATGTCCACGGCGGAGGGCAGTTCTTCGCCGAGAGCCTCGGTGACCCGTGCTGCGGCACGCCAGAACAGGTGGCCGGGTACCTGCTGCAGGGCCGGGAGCAACTCGCGACTGGCGCATGCGTCACCCACTGTTCATCCTCCATCGAATCATTAATGACTTGACGATCCTTCGACTCCGAGTATCGTAACTCATGTAATCGTTAACTCCTTGACGATTCTCGAACCGTCGAAGGATCACCCGTGAGTCACTCCGCCGCACCGCACCCCCACGCCGTAGAACCACCGGCCTCGGGCTCGCAGTGGTGGACCCTCGCCGCGGTCTGCACCGGCGTGTTCATGCTTCTGCTCGACGTGACGATCGTGAACGTCGCGCTGCCCGACATCCAGACCGATCTGGGTGCCTCGCTGGCTGGGCTGCAGTGGGTCATCGACGCCTACGCCCTCAGCCTGGCCGCGCTGCTGCTGACCGCCGGATCGCTGGCCGACCTGTATGGCCGACGTCGCGTCTTCCTGATCGGCGTGGTGATCTTCACGACCGGTTCGGTCGCCTGCGGACTCGCCCAGAGCGTCGTCTTCCTGTGCCTCGCTCGGGTGCTGCAGGGTGTGGGTGGCGCAGCCATGTTCGCCACTGCGCTGGCACTGCTCGCCAGTGCCTACACCGGCCGTGAGCGCGGCATCGCCTTCGGTGCCTTCGGTGCCACCACAGGGGTGGCTGTGGCCCTCGGCCCCGTGCTGGGTGGCGCACTGACCAGCGGACTGTCCTGGCGCTGGATCTTCTTCGTCAACATCCCCGTCTGCCTGGTGGCGCTCGCCGTGGCCGGCACGCGGGTCCAGGAGTCGCAGGATCCCCGGGCCGGGAGCCCCGACTGGATCGGCTTCGCGACGTTCAGCACCTCGCTCGCTGCGCTGGTGTTCGGTCTCATCGAGGCGGGGCAGCGCAGCTGGGGCGACCCACTCGTGGTGGCCTCCCTGGTGGCGTCGGTCGTGCTGATGACGGTGTTCGTCATCAGCCAGGTGCGTCAGGGTGACCCGATGTTCGATCTCGGCCTCCTGCGCAAACCGACCTTCACCGGCGGACTCATCGCCGCCTTCGGTGTCTCGGCGTCGATCTTCTCCCTCCTGGCGTACCTGGTCATCTACGTCCAGAACGTCCTCGACTACTCCGCGGTCCAGACGGGCGTGCGATTCCTGTTCCTGTCGGGTGCCTCCTTCGTCGCCGCCGTCATCGCCGGCCGACTCACCGAGAAGGTGCCGACCAAGTGGCTGATCGGCCCCGGCTTCCTGGTGCTCGGTGTCGGCCTGCTGCTGCTGACCGGCATCGAGCCGGACTCCGTGTGGACGCACCTGATTCCCGGTCTACTGGTCTCCGGTGTCGCCATCGGCATGATCAACCCGCCCCTGGCCTCGACGGCGGTGGGCGTGGTCGAGCCGTCTCGTGCCGGCATGGCCAGCGGCGCGAACTCCACCTTCCGACAGGTGGGCATCGCCACGGGGATCGCGGCACTGGGGTCGATCTTCGCCCGACAGGTCAGCGATGCGGTTCAGCCCGGGCTGAGTGGCAAGGTCCCGCCGGAGGCGCTCGACGGCCTGACCACGGCGCTGTCCGGAGGGCAGGTCAGTTCTGCGGCACTCGGGGCGCAACGGGCGGCCGAGCAGTCCGGGGGAGCAGCTGCCGGGCAACAGGCGTTCGACCTGGTCGCCCAGGTCGGTACGGCCGGCGTGGTCGACGCCCTGAACCACATCGTCGGAATCGGCGCGGTCATCGCCTTCGTCTCAGGTGTGGCGTGTCTGGCCCTGATCCGGCAGAAGGACTTCGTGGCTCACGGGGAACCGCCGGTGGCCGCATCGGACGACGTGGTGCCCTCAACCGAAGTGGGCTGAGGATCCGCGCTCCGGAACTGGCGACGGTTCGCTGTCGGCGTCGGTGAACGGAGCGCCGCCGGCGAATCGCTGCGCCGCCTCGACCGGGGCCAGCACCGTGTAGGGAAACGGCGACCCGGCCACGGCTCGGGTGAGCTCGGCCACCGGCAGGTTCGCGCGGCTCGCCACGACCAGCACGTTGCCGTGGCGCCGGCCCTTCAGCGTCGCGGCCTCGCCGCCGAGCATGATCGCGGGAAGCACCTCGCGCAGTCCTGCGAGCACCCGGCGGCTCCACGCGAAGGGCGCGCGGTCCCCGAGGTTGACCAGCAGGGTCCCGTCGTGAGCGAGGACGCGCCCGACCTCGGCGAAGAACTCCGCGGTGACCACGCCAGCTGGAACCTGTGGTCCGTCGAAGGCATCGAGCACGATCACGTCAGCGTGGTCGTCACGCATTGCGGCCAACCCGGTGCGCCCGTCGAGGGGCCGGACCTTGATGCCGCTGCGTCTTGGCAGGGGCAGCTCCTCGCGGACGAGGGCGGTGAGGTGCTCGGCCGGTTCGAGCACGATCTGCGGTGAGGTCGGCCGGCTGGCGGCCACGAACCGCGGCAGGCTCATGGCAGCGCCGCCGATGTGCACGAAGCGCATCCGCTCGCCGGCCGGCGCGAGCAGCGTGATGACGGTGGCCATCCGGTCCAGGTAGTCGAACATCAGGTGATACGGATCGTCGAGGTCGACGAACGACTGGTCGTTACCGCCGACCTTCACGGTGTAGCCCGTGCCGTCGCGGACGATCGTCACCGGCGCAGGCTCCGCTCCGGACTCGTTCTGCCCTGAGATGCCCGGGGTCTGACTCACGCGCTCACCCTACGGTGCGGCCGATAGGGTGACCTCTGTGCGTATTGCGAGATTTGCGGGTGAGGACGACCCCCAGTTCGGTGTCATCGGTGACGACAACGGAGTCCAGACCATTGCTCACCTGAAGGGCGACCCGCTGTACGCGGGGATCGAGCTGACGGGACAGAAGACCCCGCTGGCCGACGTGCGTCTGCTGGCGCCGGTGATCCCGCGGAGCAAGGTGGTGTGCGTGGGGCGCAACTACGCCAAGCACGCGGCCGAGATGGGGGGCGAGGTTCCGGTCGAGCCGTTGATCTTCCTCAAGCCCAACACCTCGGTGATCGGGCCGGGCGAGCCGATCTTCTATCCCGACCAGAGCAACGACGTGCACTTCGAGGGCGAGCTGGCGGTCGTCATCGGGCGCATCTGCCGTGACGTGTCGGCCGAGGACGCCAACCGCGTCATTCTCGGCTACACGATCGGCAACGACGTCACGGCGCGCGACCTGCAGGCCACCGACGGCCAGTGGGCCCGGGCCAAGGGATTCGACACGTTCTGCCCGCTCGGCCCGTGGATCGAGACCGACTTCGACCCCGCCGACGTGCGCGTGCGCACCGTCCTCAGCAGCGGGGGGCTCGACAGCGGGGGACAGGCGGGCGAGACCAAGCAGGACGGGCGTACGTCCGACATGGTGTTCACCGTCCCCGACATCATCGCCTACGTGTCGTCGTTCATGACACTGCTGCCCGGCGACGTCATCCTCACCGGCACCCCCGAGGGTGTCGGCCCCATGGAGGTGGGCGATTCGGTCAGCGTGAGCATCGACGGACTCGGCACCCTGACCAACCAGGTGGTTTCTGCTCATGACTGAGCCCATCCGTCCCGTCGTGGCCCGGTTCTGCCCGTCGCCGACCGGCAACCCGCACGTGGGCATGGCCCGCACCGCGTTGTTCAGCTGGGCCTTCGCCCGCCATCACGGTGGAAAGTTCGTGTTCCGCATCGAGGACACCGACGCCTCGCGTGACTCCGAGGACTCCTACCAGCTGCTGATCGACGTGATGCGGTGGCTCGGTCTGGACTGGGACGAGGGAATCGAGGTCGGCGGCCCGCACGGACCGTACCGGCAGAGCGAGCGCATGGACATCTATGCCGACGTCGCCCAGAAGCTGGTGGACGCCGGCCTGGCCTACAAGGCGTACGACTCCGCCGAAGAGCTCGAGGAGCGGCGCACGGCGGCGAGGGCCGAGGGCCGCCCGAGCGGGTACGACGGGCTGCACCGTGATCTCACGTCCGAGCAGCAGGCCGCGTTCGAGGCCGAGGGCCGCGAGCCGGTCATCCGGTTCACGATGCCGGCCAAGGACTGGACCTTCACCGACCTGGTGCGCGGCGAGATCACCTTCGGCGCCGAGAACGTGCAGGACTTCGTCATCGTGCGCGCCAACGGCCAGCCGCTGTACACCCTGACCAACCCCACCGACGACGCGATGATGGGCATCACCCACGTGCTGCGCGGTGAGGACCTGCTGAGCTCGACACCGCGCCAGATCGCCCTGTACGAGGCCTTTGCGCAGATCGGTGTCGGCGGGGGATTCACCCCCGAGTTCGGCCACCTGCCCTTCGTGATGGGTGCGGGCAACGCCAAGCTGTCCAAACGCGATCCGGAGTCGAACCTGCTGGACTACCAGCCGCAGGGCTTCCTGCCCGAGGGGCTGCTCAACTACATGGCGCTCCTCGGCTGGTCGATCTCCGGCGACCGAGACGTCTTCACGCTGGCCGAGATGGTCGAGGCGTTCGAGATCGAGAGCGTCAACCCCAACCCGGCGCGCTTCGACCTCAAGAAGTGCGAGGCGATCAACGCCGACCACATCCGCATGCTCGAGACCACGGACCTGCAGCAGCGGCTCGTGCCGTACTTCCAGGCAGCCGGCCTGATGGCCGACGATCCGACGTCCGACCAGCTGGCCACCCTGCTGGCGGGCACACCCCTGGTGCACGAGCGGATGAACCGGCTCACCGAGGCCGTCGACATGTTGCGCTTCCTGTTCGTGACCGACGACGATTTCGTGATCGATGCGACCGACCGAGCCAAGCAGCTCGACGACAAGGGCCTGGAGGTCGTGCGTGCTGCACGCGACGCGCTCGAGGTCGCTCACACGCACGAGTGGACGACCGCGAGCATCGAGGGTGCCCTGAGGTCCGCCCTGGTCGACGACCTCGGGCTCAAGCCGCGGCTCGCCTTCGGGCCGGTTCGCGTTGCGGTGACGGGAAGTCGCATCTCCCCGCCGCTGTTCGAGTCGCTGGAGCTGCTGGGCCACGAGCTCACCATCGCGCGCCTCGACGCCGTCCTGACCTGAGACGCCGCTGGCCCCAGCGGCCGGCCGGTTTGGGACCGGCGGTACTGGTCGGGTAGAGTGACGTTTCGGTTCGGGCTCGTCCCGAAGCCTGTGGGGTATGGTGTAATTGGCAACACAGCGGTTTCTGGTACCGTCGTTCTAGGTTCGAGTCCTGGTACCCCAGCGATGATCAGTCGCCTCTCTTGGTAGACTGCATCCGGTTGCAAGACAGCTAGGGCCCCGTTGTGTAGCGGCCTAGCACGCCGCCCTCTCAAGGCGGTAGCGCGGGTTCGAATCCCGTCGGGGCTACAGACACGTCAGACCCCCTGAACTGCGCGAGCAGGTCAGGGGGTCTCGTCGTTCCGGCCGCAGAACACGGGACCCGTGAGGATGACCAGCTGCTGGGTGGCCCGGGTCATCGCGACGTAGCGGTCGACGACGCCTTCGATGCCATCGGCGTGCGAGGTGTCCTCCACGAGGACGACGAGGTCGAACTCCAGCCCCTTCGACAGCTCGGCGGTCAGCGACCGGACCCGGTCGGTCGCCGCGAACCAGGGGGCGCCGACGACACACGCGATTGCTTCTGGATGCTCGGTCTGCCACGTGTCGAGGAGCGAGGGAAGATCGTCGATCGATCCGTGGACCACCGGCACGCCGGAGATCCGGATCGAGGTGGGCACGTTGGCGTCGGGGATCGCCGCGCGGATCACGGGCTCGGCCTCGGCCATCACCTCGGTGGGCGTGCGGTAGTTGATGCTCAGCGGTGCCAGCGTGATGCGATCGAGTCCCACCCGGGTGAGGCGCTCGTGCCAGGACTCGGTGAAGCCGTGGCGGGCCTGGGCGCGGTCGCCGACGATCGTGAAGCTGCGCGACGGGCAGCGCGACAGCAGCATCTGCCACTCGGCGTCGGTGAGCTCCTGGGCCTCGTCGACGACGACGTGCGAGAAGGGACCTGCGAGCGCGTCGGGGGTCGCCGTGCTCAGTCCGGATTCGTCGATCAGGGTGTCCCTCATGTCACCGGCGTCCGGGCCCCAGAAGAATCCGGTCACGGCCTCCTCGCGATCGACGTCGGCGGCGAGCAGGTCCTCGATCACTCGATCGTGCTGCTCACGCTCGAGCTCGACGTGGGCCTCGTTGCGACGTTCACGCGTCGACGCTCCGGAGTCTCCGAGTCGTCGCCGGGCCGCGTCGAGGAGGGGGAGGTCTGCCGTGGTCCACGGTGCACCCTCGTCGCGCCGCAGTGAGCCGACCTCGTCGGGAGTGAGCCACGGAGCGCACAGGCGCAGGTAGGCAGGTGTCGACCACAGGTCGGAGATCAGGTCGGTCGCCTCGATCATCGGCCACGCCCGGTGCAGGGCACGGTGCAGGTCGGCGTTCTGCTCCAGGGCTCGACGCACCACCGCAGCTGATTCGTCGCCGTCATGGGCGTCGGTCAGGATCGTCAGCAGCGCCTCCCAGATCTGCTCGCGGCCCTCGTTGTGTGGAGTCCCCGGGTCGACGGCTGCGAAGGCTTCGGCCCAGTCACCGGGGTTCAACGGCAGGTCTGCCCAGCCGGTCTGGACGACCATCGCCGCCTTCGGAGGTTCTTCCCAGAAAGTCACCGCTTGTTCGACCGAGCGCACCAGGTCGACCGATGACTTGAGGGCCGCCACGCGGGGATCTGGGTCGTGGGCGGCCGTGGCACCCTCGGTTGTCAGGTCGCGGAGGGTGCAGGTCTGCACCCCGTCCTCACCCAGGCTCGGCAGGACGTCGCCGACATACGCCAGATAGGGCTGGTGCGGACCGACGACGAGCACACCACCTCGGTGGTGCCCGACATGGGTGTCGGCGTAGAGCAGGTAGGCGGAGCGGTGCAGGGCCACGACGGTCTTGCCGGTGCCCGGGCCGCCGTCGACCACGAGGGAACCGCGTGAACCGGCGCGGATGATGGCGTCCTGATCGGCCGCGATCGTGCCGAGCACATCGCGCATCTGGGCGGAGCGGTTCTGACCGAGACTGGCGATGAAGGCCGACTGGTCGTCGAGCGAGGCGCGGCCGTCGAGCCCACCAGGGGTGAACACCTCGTCCCAGTAGTCGCTCACCTGAGTCTCGGTGCCCCGTCGAGCAGCCCAGCGGTACCTGCGGCGACTGGTGAGCCCCATCGGATCGGCATGCGTCGCCCCGAAGAACGGTTCGGCCGCGGGGGAGCGCCAGTCGACCATGAGTCGGTGCCCATGACTGTCGGTCAGTCCGAGCCGTCCCACGTAGACGGTCGTCGTGCCCACCATGCGTCCGAGACAGGCGTCGAGCCCGAATCGTTGCAGCAGGCGTCGCCGGGTGGTCAGGCGCCGGACCTCGTCATCGCGGTCCATCGCTGCCTGCCCCGGATCGACCGGTGCCCTGAGCGCGGCGTCGAGCCGCTCGGACACCTCGACGATCGACTGTCGAAGACTTCGCGCGACGGCTGCGAAGTGTTCCTCGTCGTCGGCGATGAGTGCCGGATCGGTCTTGGCGGCGAGCCGGTCGGGAAGATCGAATGCGCTGGTGCCGAGTCGGTTCACGTGGGGTGAATCTGCTGTCATGCGAGGCTCCTGGGGAGGATGGGTGGGGGTCCGGTTGACGATTTTCGGGCACACCAGGGGGCTTGCGGCAAGCCCCCTGGTGCGCTATACCTTGGTGAAGGAGAGGGCAACACCTGCACGTTCTGCATCACGGCCCGGGCCTCGGTCCGGGCGTTTGTGCGTCCGGGGCCGGACACCGTGAGCTCTGCACGTCCGATTTCCGCTAGAACAGTGCGGTGCGGCGCGCCATGATGGACCCATGCACTCCGATCACGACCGTTGCTATCGCGCCGTCCAGTCGCGCGATGCCCGCTTCGACGGGGTCTTCTACACGGCGGTACGCACCACGGGGATCTACTGTCGTCCCTCGTGCTCGGCCGTGACGCCCAAGCCGCAGAATGTGTCGTTCCACGCCTCGGCCGCATCGGCGGAGGACGCCGGATTTCGTGCCTGCCGCCGCTGTCGTCCGGACACCACGCCGGGCTCGCCTCAGTGGAATGTGCGCGCCGACGCCGTCGGACGGGCCATGCGACTGATCGACGACGGTGTGGTCGAGCGTGAAGGAGTGGACGGTCTTGCCAGCCGACTGGGGTACAGCCAGCGGCACCTGCAGCGCATGATCACCTCCGAGCTCGGTGCAGGGCCGCTCGCGCTGGCGCGCAGCCGTCGGGCTCAGGTCGCCCGGATCCTGATCGAGACCACCGATCTGACGATGACCGACATCGCGTTCTCGGCGGGCTTCTCCTCGGTGCGACAGTTCAACGACTCGATCCGCCAGTCCTACGCCCTCACACCGACACAGATGCGGGGCAGACGTCGAGGCGCCCCCACCGGCCGGGTCGCGGTCCGGTTGCCCGTGCGCCAGCCCTTCGCCGTCGACCCGCTGCTGGACTTCCTGGCCGCACACGTGCTTCCGGGCGTCGAGACGGTCCGCGATCGCACCTATGCCCGTTCGCTGCGACTGCCGCACGGCCTCGGCGCGATGGCGCTGACGCTGCACGACGACCGCGTCGACGCCGTGCTCGAGCTGGCCGACTTCCGTGATGTCTCCGTCGCCATCAACCGTGCTCGCCGCATGCTCGATCTCGACGCCGATCCTGTCGCGATCGACACGGTGCTGGCCGCGGATCCGGTGCTGGCTCCGTCAGTGGCCGCGACCCCGGGTTTACGAGTGCCGTCGCACGTCGACGGCTTCGAGGTGGCGGTGCGCACCATCGTCGGGCAGCAGGTCTCGGTCGCCGGGGCGAACACCGTGCTGGGTCGGCAGATCCCCCTGCGCGGCACACCGATCGACTTCGGGATCGCCACGGAGTTCGGTCTGACCCATGCCTTTCCCGAACCCGACGCCTTCGCGCAGGCCGGCCCCGGCGATCTGGGCATGCCACGTGGTCGCGCCGCCTCGATCATCTCCCTCGCCGGGGCGGTCGCGGACGGCTCGCTGGACCTGCACCCAGGTGTCGATCGCGACGCCACGCGCGCCCAGCTGCTCGCCATGCGAGGGATCGGCCCGTGGACGGCCGACTACGTGCTCATGCGAGCCCTGGCGCACCCGGACATCCTGCTGACCACCGATCTCGTGCTCCGCCGCGAGATGGAGAAGCAGAACATCACCCCCGACCAGGCCGAGCGGTGGAGCCCATGGCGCTCCTACGCCGGCATGCACCTGTGGCGCGCCAGCGGCGCGCTCGAAAGGAATCCCCGATGACCTCACGCTGGATGGATTCGCCGATCGGTGGGCTGCGTATCCGCGCCTCCGCCGACCTGATCACCGCGATCGACTTCGACGCCGAGGCCGTGGGCCGCCCGGTCTCCGATCCTCTCCTGGATCGTGCTCAGCGACAGCTGACCGAGTACTTCGACGGTGATCGCACGACCTTCGATCTCCCCCTGGCTCGCGACGGCTCGGAGTTCCAGCTCAAGGTGTGGTCCGCGCTGAACACCATCGCCTACGGTCAGACCGCGACCTACGGACAGATCGCTCGCCAGCTGGGCTATGACACGACCGTCTCGCGCGCCGTGGGATCGGCCAACGGATCGAACCCGATTCCGATCGTCGTGCCGTGCCACCGGGTCATCGGGTCCAACGGCACCCTGACCGGATACGCCGGTGGTATCGATCGCAAACGCACCCTGCTCGATCTCGAGACAGCAGGACTGTTCTAGCGACCCGACGATCGCGTCCGGTTGAGGCGGTGCAGATCACATCGGCACGGTGAACGCGGAGCCAACTCCCGGCGTAGATCCTGTCATGAGTGCCATGCCCACCTCCGAGCCGAGAATGATGCTCGTCTCAGATACCGTGACGACACACGCACGCGGTGACAGGAGGACCACGAGGATGGCCGATGTCGGCTTCGACGTGCGCGCTGCCTACGCCGAGCATGGCCGTGACCTCCTGGGCTTCGCGATCAACGCCACCGGGGATCGCGGCATGGCCGAGGAGTGCGTCCAGGAGGCCTTCACCAAGGCCTGGCAGGCGCGTGAGCGGTTCGACCCGCAGCAGGCCTCGACCCGCACGTGGTTGTTCGCCATCACCCGCAACGTCATCACCGACCACCTCCGGGCCCGAGCCAGGCGTCCGGTGCGCATCGTCGCCGATGCGGGCCAGGACGTGGCCGCGCCCACCACCGTGGGTCAGGTCGACGACCACGTGACGCTGGTCTGGGCGTTGGCCCAGGTCAGCGAGCTGCATCGCCGGGTCGTGGTGGCGGTCCGGCTCGAGGGGTTCAGCTACGAACAGCTCAGCGAGCGCGACGGGGTACCGGTCGCCACCCTGCGGACCAGGATGTTCCACGGATTGAGAGCCTTGCGCGACATCCTGGACGGGGCACAGCACGACGAAGCAGACCACGAGGGAAGAAAGGACAGGTCATGATGGCGGCACTCGAACGACGCGAACACCTGATCATCGGTGCAGTCACCGGCGATATCAGCGATGACGAGCAGCGCGAGCTGGATGCGCTCATGACGCACGACCTGTCCGTGCGCACCGAGATCGAACAGATGCAGGACGTGGTCTCTCGCGTCGACGACCTCGACCACTGGGCCGAGGTCGCCGCGTCGCCGGATCTCGATGCGGCGATCGCCGCCATCGCGGACGCCGACGCGGCGCCAGTGCCCGTGCCCGCGTCCGGGATTCGGCCACGGGCCGGACACCGCTCGACCGGTCGTCGCGCGACGACCCGGCGCGAGGCGAGCCCCTCGACCCGACGATCCCCGACGGGCCGATCCCTGCCGTGGCGCGGAGTCGCTGCTGCCGCGGCTCTGGTGGTGGCCGGTGCAGGAGGGGCCCTCGGGATCGAGCGGGTCGTCGATCACTCCTCGATCGTGTCGGGGGAGCCCGGAACCCTCGGAGCCGCCGAGGACATCAGCTTCGCCTCCGAGGGTGCGGGCCAGGTCGATGGCTCGGTCGTGGCGCACACGTGGGGCACCGAGGCCATGTTGACCGTCGATGGTCTCGAGACGGGTCGGACCTATGACGTCCTGTTCGTCGACGAGCGCGGATCGACCATCGATGCCGGCTCGTTCCTGGGGTCGGAGGTGCAGATCAACTGCTCGATGAATGCCGCCATCATGCGCGAGGACGTCGCCTCCGTGCGCATCGTCGCGGACGACGGCACCACCGTCCGCGCAGCCGATCTCCCTCAGGTGAGCAGCTGAGCCACGGTTCGACACGATGGCGCGTTCACCTGGATGCGCCATGATGTGGTCTCCAACCCTAGGAGCCCACATGGCCAAGAAATCGGATCGGTCCAAGAAGGACGTCCTGATCGACGACCTCTCGACCCAGATCAAGAAGCTCAGCAAGCAGGTCCGTCGTCTCGAGAAGGAGCGCGATGAGCTCGCCGGTGCGGTCGACCAGCAGCGCAAGAAGGCGGTCAAGGCCGTGCGCAAGGTCGAGAAGCGGGCGCGCAAGGAGATCATGAACGCTCGAGAGCGGGCCGAGACCGCGACCGAGTCGGCGGTCAGCACGATCCTCGATCACGCGCCCGAGGCAGAAGCCGAGGCTGAGAGCGAGATCGAGACCGAGAGTCCACTCGTCGTGGGGCCCGACTCCTCGTGGACCGTGGTCGATCTGCGGGCCGTGGCCAAGAAGCGCGAGGTGGCCGGCTACTCGCGGATGACCAAGGCGCAGCTGCTCGCCGCGCTCAACTGAATTCCTGGGTGTTGATC